>NZ_BMAY01000005.1 GCF_018327645.1 Lactobacillus corticis
GTGGTAACAGAAAAAGATCCATATAGTATCTAAACTAATACTATACGGATCTTCAATTCAAGCTCATATCAACCCTTATCAACAGGATTTGACAAAGAGCCTCTTTTATTTCTATTTCTTTTCAACAATCATTGGTAAAATCATCGGTCTTCGTTCAGTCTTTGAATAAAGGAAATCTGACAAATTATCAACGATTGCCTTGCGTATTTCAGCATCCTTTGGCTTCTCCGGCTTGTTCATTTCATTGCGGAGAACATGATAAACGTGTTTTTGGGCTGCTGCAATCAGGTCGGTTGATTCACGCATATAAACAAATCCACGACTTAAGATGTCTGGTCCCGCTAAAACGCGTTTATGCTTATAGTCAACAGTTGCTACGGCAACTACTAAACCTTCTTCAGAGAGGACTTGCCGATCATGAACGACAACGTTGCCAACATCAGCAGTTCCTGAAGTATCAACATAAACATCGCCGGCAGGGATGTGGCCAGCAATTCTTGATCCAGCTTCGCTAAAGCAGACAACCTCACCATTTTCCAGAACAAAAGTATTTTCAGCAGGAACGCCAGCCGCTTGTGCGAGTTGCGTATGAATAACCTGCATGCGATACTCGCCGTGAACAGGAATCATGTATTTTGGCTTTGCCAGCCGCACCATCATCTTCAATTCTTCTTGACCGCCATGGCCAGAGGTATGAACATTGTTTACTCGACCATGGATAACGTGGGCGCCACCTTCCATCAGTTTGTTAATTAAGTGGTTAACGCTCAGAGTGTTGCCGGGAATTGGATTTGATGAAAAGATTACCGTATCTCCAGGCTGTAGGCTGATTTGGCGGTGAGTGCCGTTAGCAATCCGCGAAAGGGCGGCTAATGGCTCACCTTGGGAACCAGTACATAGAATCATGGCTTTTTCCGGTGGGGTGCGGTTAATTTCATCAGCATCAACAATTAGATCCTTTGGTACATGAAGATAACCAAGATCAATACCATTTTGTACGCCGTTTTCCATGCTGCGACCAAAAATGGCAACTTTTCTACCAGTATCAATCGCAGCTTGAATGGCAGTCGATACCCGGTATAAATTAGACGCAAAAGTTGCGAAAATTATCCGACCCTTGATCCCGGTGATAATATTATGCAAAGAATTAGCGACAAAGCGTTCAGACTTAGTAAAAGCCGACACCTCAGCATTAGTTGAATCTGACAATAAAGCAAGGACGCCTTCATCACCAATCTTAGCCATTCTTTGGAAATCTGGCGCTGGTTGATTCATTACCGGAGTTAAGTCAAACTTGAAATCTCCCGTAAAGACCACTGCACCCAATGGCGTATGCACCGCAATTCCAAGAGTATCTGGAATAGAGTGGGTAGTTCTAAAGAAAGTAACGCTCAAATGGTTAAACTTTAAAACCGTATCTTCGTGTTCCTCGTGCAGCTCGGTTGTCCGCAACAGGCCGTGTTCATCTAGCTTACCCTTAATTAAAGATAGGGCAAATGGCGTAGCATAAACTGGAATTTCTGGGATTTTTTCTAGCAAGAAGGGAATCCCGCCAATATGATCTTCGTGGCCGTGGCTAATCACCAGAGCCTTGATTTTGGAGCGATTCTTTACGAGGTATGAATAATCGCTGATCACATAATTGATTCCCAGCAAGTCGTCTTCTGGGAACTTGATTCCGCAGTCCATGATAACAATTTCATCACGGTATTGGACACAATACATATTTTTGCCGATTTCGTGCAAACCCCCGATGGCGAAAACGGCAACTTCATCTTTTTTAATCCGCACTGTCTTGCTTCTTGTCAAACGCTGTTAACTTAAAATCAGCGTGTTCTTTTTCGTAAGCTAAAGAGTTACCAGTTAGTTCTTGGATCAATTCAATGTTGTAGGGGGTATTGTCCTCAACTAAGGTACGTGCTTCGACCATACTGTCAGCTTCCATGTAAAGAGTTTGGGTAGTCTCTCTACGAGGGTTGACGATCTTGTCTTTTTGGTACAAAACTTTGTAGATCATAGAATATGAATCTCCTTAATTATTTAATTTTTAAACGATCTCAAATTGTGAATCATGAGATGATTCAACAGCTAATAAAAAGTTTACCATAAATAAAAATTCAAGTGTATAAAAAGGGCACCTGTTAGGAGTTTATTTAAAACTTACCAGGTGCCTTAACCATTTATATTTTGATTTTTACGAGATAACCACCGTATCGTCATCTAGATGAAATGGATCCTGCTTATTGATGCGGTCAAAAAACAGATGGCCATTCAGGTGATCAATTTCATGTGAAGCTACGATTGCAGGATAACCCTTTAAGCGAATGGTTTTTTCTTCACCTTCAAGCGTATAGAAACGAATTGTCGTCTTATATGGGCGAGGAACATAACCATCAATTACGCGGTCAACGCTTAAGCAGCCTTCGCCTTCGCTCAGGCAAGTCATTCTAACAGATTGGGAAATTACTTTCGGGTTGACAAAAGTGTCTTTAAAGATAATTTCGCCCTTGTCGTTTGGCACCAAAAGACTGCACATGGCCACGCCTTCGCCAACCTGTGGGGCAGCTAAGCCAACGCCGGCACGCAGTTGATGCTTTTCAGCAATCTTGGGGTCTTGTGAGTTGACTAAGTATTCCATCATGTCATCAGCTAATTTGCGATAATGATCGCTAAGAGGAAAAGTTAATTCATCGGCCACGCGTCGCAAAACAGGATTACCTTCACGCGTGATATCTTTCATCAAAATCAATTTGAACGCTCCTTTAATAGGTTAAATATATTGCAATATTATTTTTACCATAAAAATAGGCAATTTGTCTAAAAAAGCGGTTGCAATGTTTATCTCAAAAGGTTTCCAGGAACTAGGCGAAAATCCTATTAAACCAGGCTTTTAGATTGACCGGCATAACGAGTGGTGGTAAAATCATAAAACGTAATATACCAAAACTATGCACTTCGATAAGGCGCTAACGCGTTACCGAAACTGTGACGCGGTCACAGTTTTTTTATTGAGGAGTCGGGAGGAATACTTTTGTCAGAAAAAAGAAGAGACGATATTAGAAATATTGCTATTATTGCCCACGTTGACCACGGTAAAACCACTTTGGTTAACCAATTGCTGAAGCAGTCTGATACGCTGCCAGAACATATGAATCTGGAAGATCGGGCAATGGATTCAAATGATATCGAACGTGAACGTGGCATTACCATTTTGTCTAAGAATACTGCTGTTAGATATAAGGGTACTACGATCAACATTTTGGATACCCCAGGGCACGCCGACTTTGGTGGGGAAGTAGAACGGATCATGCACATGGTTGACGGCTGCTTGCTCTTGGTTGATGCCTATGAAGGAACCATGCCTCAGACCCGGTTTGTTTTGAAAAAGGCCTTAGAAGCTGGAGTTAAGCCAATTGTAGTGATCAATAAGATTGACCGCCCAGGTGCTCGGCCAGCAGAAGTACTTGACGAAGTGCTTGAACTCTTCATCGAACTTGGTGCTAATGACGAACAACTTGACTTCCCAGTTGTTTATGCATCTGCTTTAAACGGAACTTCATCTTACGACGATGATCCGGCTAAGCAAGAAGAGACCATGGATCCAATTTTTGACACCATTATTAAGAATATTCCTGCTCCGCTCGATAACGAAGATGAACCTTTACAGTTCCAAATTACCATGCTTGACTGGGACGACTATGTAGGTCGAATTGGTGTTGGCCGGGTTTACCGAGGCAAGGTAAAAGTTGGCGATAACATTACTGTGATGAAGCGTGATGGCTCAACGCAAAACTTCCGGGTAACTAAATTATTTGGTTACTTTGGTTTGAAGCGTAATGAAATCAAGGAAGCAAAAGCGGGCGATATTATTGCCATTTCAGGGATCAACGACATCTTTGTTGGTGAAACGATTGCTTCAGCGGAAAACCCAGAAGCTTTGCCATTGTTGAAGATTGATCCACCAACTCTGCAAATGGACTTTATTGCTAACGATTCACCGTTTGCTGGCCGGGAAGGCGATCAAGTTACTCCTAAGAAATTGGAAGACCGGTTGATCCGTCAAACCCGGACCGACGTTTCATTAAAGGTCGAACCAACTGACCAACTTAACGCATGGACAGTTTCTGGTCGTGGTGAATTGCACCTGTCAATTTTAGTTGAAGAATTGCGTCGTGAAGGTTTTGAATTGCAACTTTCTCGTCCTAAGGTTATCTATCGTGAAATCGACGGCGAAATGTGTGAACCATATGAAGCTGTGCAAGTTGATACCCCAGATGAATACGTTGGTTCAGTAATTGACTCATTGTCACAACGTAAGGGCGAAATGCAAAATATGGAATCAACCGGCAATGGTCAAACCCGTTTGACTTTCCTAGTTCCTTCACGTGGGTTGATTGGTTACAACAATGAATTTATGTCTCAAACCGCTGGTTATGGGATTATGAACCACACCTTCGATTCCTACAAGCCAGTTGTGAAGAACTGGCAACCAGGTCGGCGGAACGGTGCTTTGGTTTCAATCAACCAAGGTCAATCAACGACCTACTCACTACAATCTGTTGAACAACGTGGGGTCTTGTTCATTGGAGCGGGTGTTGAAGTTTATGAAGGGATGATTGTCGGTCAATCCTCTCGTGAACGTGATATTGCCGTTAATGTTACTAAGGGTAAGAACTTAACTAACACGCGTGCTGCTGGTAAAGACCATGCCGCTGCTATTAAGACCCCAAAGACCATGACTTTGGAAGAAGCAATCGAATTCTTGAATGATGACGAATATTGTGAAGTAACTCCAGAATCAATTCGTTTGCGTAAAAAGATTTTGAATACGTCTGAACGGCAAAAATTTGATAAGAAGCGTAACCGCGCTAATTAATCGCAATTTTTAACGACTTCCCTTGCCTTGCAAGGAGAGTCGTTTTTTATTCATTAGAAAATTTTTTCAAATCCTATAAGATTTAAGGCCTAAATTGTCGAAAAAGGACGATATGGGCTATAATAAACAAGATATTAACTCTTAAAGGGGCAAAGAAAGTGAGAAAAAAACTACATTACTTAAACTATCAAATCCTCGTCCCTTATCTGATTTTATTGGTCTTTGGATGGGTGATGGTTTATTCAGCGAGCTCTGATATTCTGCTGCTAAATGGTTTAAAAGCATCAGCTTATGGCGTTAAACAAGCCGAGTTTGATGTATTTGCGGTGGGAGTGGCTTGTTTCGTTTTTGCTAGCAAGTTATCAAACTTTCAAAATCGGAAGTTTGTCTTTCCGTTCCTATACCTGTGCTTTGCTATGTTAATTTTGTTGGTTTTCAAAAGGATTTTTAAAGGAAACGCGGCCGCGATCAATGGGGCGGTCGGCTGGATTGACCTCGGCCCGATAAATATTCAGCCGCTTGAGTTTGCTAAATTGGGCTTGGTCTTATATTTAGCCTTTTTGTTAGAAAGACGCGATGGCAAAATTGCACCAGGAACAATTTTTGAGAGCCTAATAAATCCAGCAATCGTTTCGGTATTTATGATGGCCTTGGTGGTTGTTGAACCAGATATCGGTGGTACAGCAATCTTATTCATGATTACTTTGGTCATGTTTGCCACTTGCGGGGTTCCAACAAAAATTGCAGTTTGGTGGATATTAGGCGTTTTATTGGCTGTTTTGGGAATATTCTTTTTGCTGGTTAAGTGGAATCCGAGTTTTCTGCAAAAATCCTACCAGTATCAACGAATCATGAGCTTTTTGCATCCTTTTGAACTGGAGAAAAAAGGTGGAGCCCAGCTAGTAAATTCTTACTATGCCATCCATAATGGTGGTTTGTTCGGCGTGGGTCTGGGCAATAGCGTTCAAAAGCGAGGCTACTTGCCAGAACCATATACTGATTTCATCCTGAGCATTATTGCTGAAGAACTTGGTATTGTGGGGGCTTGTATTGTTGTAGGGCAGCTCTTTTACTTGATCTGGTCCATTATGGAAGTAGGCGTTCACGCAATCAGTCAATTCAATTCTTTGGTTTGTTTCGGGGTAGCTACTATTATCCTAATGGAATGTATTTTTAATATTGGGGCAGTGATTGGACTCCTGCCGATTACTGGGGTCACCTTGCCGTTTATTTCCTATGGTGGGTCATCGGTGGTGGTTTTATCTGCCGGGATTGGCCTAGTTCTTAACATTTCAGCGAATGAAAGAAAGAAACAAGAGGAGGCTGCCAGCGTCTTATGAGTATCAATACGGAACTGGGAGAAAACGGTTTTGCCGAACGTACCGCTTTAATTGTTTATCTGCGTACCAGCAGCGACCAATTTCGTTTGCGGTCTTTTGGAGATATTGTTTATTTTTCCAAAAAACTTGGCTACTGTGTGATTTATGTAAATAAAGCTGAAGCAGACCATAAAATAACCGAGTTAGAGCGGCTTGGTTTTGTCCTAAAAGCTGAAAAGTCGAATACCGAGGACGTTAATTTGGATAGTAGCTATATTGAAGCGCAAATTACGCAAATGGCTGCGGCAGCTGAAGCAAAGCTAGCTGAAAATGATCGAAATCTGGGGGAACAAGCTTGAGAATAATCGCCGGAAAATATGCTAAAAGAAACTTATTTACCTTAAAAAGTCGGGTAACTCGGCCAACCAGCGATAAGGTCAAAGAATCGCTATTTAACTCCATGGGCCAATTCTTCCAAGGCGGGTGCGTCTTAGATTTATATGGAGGAAGCGGGGCTTTGGGAATTGAAGCTGTTTCTCGTGGTTATGAGCGAGCAGTAATTAATGACATTAATCGCGGAGCAATTGAGATCATTAAGAAAAATGTGGCCTTAACCCGGGATGAGGCACGATTTGACGTTTTGCATATGAATAGTCAAGCGGCTTTAAAATACCTGGCAACCCAACAAGCCAAATTTGATTTGGTTTTCTTAGATCCGCCTTATGCCAAGCAACAAATTGTGAAGGATATGACCAAACTGCTACAGCTGGAACTCTTAAATGATCATGCTTTGATTGTGGCTGAAACAGATGACCATACAGACATTGCGACGCCAACTGGTTATTCCTTAAGCAAAACTCATCATCTGGGCAAAACCATTGTAAGATTTTATCGAAAGGACGTTTAATGGCGACAGCATTATTTCCTGGCAGTTTTGATCCCATTACTTTGGGGCATCTGACAGTGATCAAACAGGCTAGCAAGCTTTTTGATCATTTATATGTGGTAGCGATGACCAACAGTCAAAAGCACTATCTATTTTCAGTTGAAGAGCGAAAAGCCTTTATTGCCGATGCCAGCAGCAATCTTGCTAACGTTACGGTTCTTGCTAGGCCAGAGCAATTAACAGTAGACCTGGCACATGAACTGGGCGCTGGTGCAATTGTTCGCGGCGTTAGAAATAGTACGGATTTTTTATACGAACAGCAAATTGCTGGCATTAACCGCGAATTGGCTCCTGATCTGACGACAGTGATTTTGTTTACTGATCCGAAAAATAGTTTTGTGGCATCGAGCATGATTAAGGAAGTGGCCAAATTTGGCGGCCCAGTTGAGCAATTTTTACCTAGTCAGGCTGCCAAAGCACTGAAGGAGAAAATGGGGCGAATAGATGACTAAAGAGAAAATAACCAAAAACCATGGGCGTTTAAAAAAATGGTTAATTGCCCTGGCTGCGATTGTGCTGGTAGCAATCGTTGCCTTGTGGCCTACTAACTATTACTTGGAAACGCCAGGAAATGCTTTTCAAGTGGGCCAATTTATCAAAAGCAAAAAGAAAGCACCCAACAATTTATATTTGGTTACTGTGAGCATGACCGCTCGACCGGCCACTCTGGCGCAGTATTTGTGGAGTTATACTCAAGAATTTGATGAACGGATATCTGCTAAAGAATTACTGGGTGGCCAAACCAGCAGTCAGTATGAAGAGCTGCAGGAATGGTACATGGAAACCAGTCAACAAAATGCTATTTATACAGCTGCTAAAAAAGCCGGCCTGAAGCCCAAATTATCTTACTACGGGGTATACGTGATGGGGGTACAGAATACCTCCAGCTTTAAGGGCAAGCTGCAAATCGGTGATACCATTGTCGGAGCAAATGGCCACCATTTCAAATCGCAAGAAGCCTTAATGAAATATTTGCAGAGCCGTAAATTGGGTTCAAAAGTAACCATTCAAATAATTCGTAATCAGCAAAAAAAGACTTATTCTGGAAAAATCGTCAAAGTTAAAGGAACAAACAAGCCTGGTATTGGCATTTCTCTAGTTGAACGGGTGAAAGTTAAAACAAGTCCGAAGGTGACTATTAATGCTGGTGACATTGGCGGTCCTTCAGCAGGCTTAATGTTTACTTTGGAATGCTACCAAGTCTTTACTGGTAAAAACTTGACTAAAGGTCATAAGGTGGCTGGTACAGGAACGATTGCGGCTAATGGCAAAGTAGGGATTATTGGCGGGGTCGACAAGAAAGTGGTCGCCGCCAGCAAGGCTGGGTGCGAAGTTTTCTTTGCACCAACTGATATGACCGGACTCAAGAAGAAGAGTCAAACAAATTACGCTGAAGCTAAGCGAACAGCTAAGAAAATCAAAACCAAGATGAAGATAGTGCCAGTTGCTAATGTTGATGACGCACTAAACTATCTTGCCAAGCACTATCAATAATTAAATATTAAGAAAAAGTAAAGGATGTAGATTCAGGTGAATTTACATCCTTTTTTGCGTATTTACTTTTTGGAGGTATTTTATGCAAAAAATAATAGATAAGATAACCAATTTACTTCGGACCAATCGGTTATTGGCACTGGTTATTGGCGTTGGGGCAATAGCTTTGGTCTGTTTTAATTTTAAAGGAAAAGAAACCGGCAATGATGCTTTACCGGCCCTAACCAGTTCATCTGCCCAAATCAGTAGCGTTAGCGCAAGTGGTGCTGCCGTTAGTTCAACTAAGGCAAGTTCGAGTTCAAAAGTGACTATCGACATCTCCGGTGCAGTTAAGCATGGCGGCGTTTATACCCTGCATACCGGGGCAAGACTGGCGGATGCAATTGAAGCAGCCGGAGGTTTGAGCCAACGTGCGCAAATTAAGGCAATTAATCGAGCACAATTGCTAAACGATCAAGATAAACTGTATATACCATTTAAAGGGGAAAAGGTTGCTAATCAACTTGCCAGCAATCCGGAAAACACCGGTTCTTTGAGTAGTTCAAGTAGTTCAAATAGTCCTACTAGCGGCAGTAATCAAAGCGGTGAAAAAATCAACTTAAATACTGCAAGCGTGAGTGATTTGCAAAAACTAAGCGGTGTTGGAGAAAAAAGAGCAGAACAAATTATTGCTTATCGCGAACAAAATGGCGGTTTTAAGAAAATTGAAGATTTAATGCAAGTTTCTGGAATTGGGGAGAAAACTTTTGCCAGTCTTAAAGACCAATTGGCTGTCTAGGAATGCTCCAGGCTGGTTATTATTACTCGCTTTAATTTTAACGACCTTTAGCTTTTGGTATTTTCAAGCCCAAACAAATGCTCAAAAAATTGTCGCAATAGCTTTATTGGCGTTATTGATCGCTTTTTATGGACATAAATTTCCCTGGAAAATACTAATTTGTCTGTTTTTTATTTTTTTAATTCGGATAAAAATAGCAGATTCCGTTTATCAACCAAAAAGTTTGGCGGAGGTCCAAGAACTAGTAATTTATCCTGATCAAATAAAAATTAAAGATAATTGGTTTTCTGGGGTTGCTAATGGAAAAAAAGGCAAAGTTTTAGTTTCCGGGAACATTACTAACGATCAGCAAAAACTGCTGCAAAATTCCTGTAGGTTGCTGCCGACTAGTGGAACGATTGAGGAGATTATGCCGGCTACTAATCTGGGCCAATTTGATTATCGAAAATATTATGCTGGTCAGGGAATCAGTCGTAGAATAAAATTAAAGGCTTTTAAATTAACTAAAGCCCCGCCTTCCTTAGCTAGTTCTTGGCATCAAGTTCGAGCCAAATTTCTAAACTGGTGTGAGCAATTACCGTTCCCACTGGGATTTTTTACGAGTGAATTGATTCTGGCTGAGCCTAGTGGAGTTAATAGTAAAGATGTCTTAAATAATTATCGCAATTTGGGTGTAATTCATCTTCTAAGCATTTCGGGACAGCACGTGTTGCTTTATACCTTGGTTATTAGTCTTATTTGCTTCTGGCTTAAATTAACCGAAGGGGAAACTTTAGCAATCTGCAGCCTATTTTTAGCCGTTGGAATCTTGCTATCTGACTTTCAACCCGGTTTTGTGCGCGCCAGTGGGGTTTTCGTGATTGGGAGACTACTTAAATTGCTGCAGATAAAAATAGCCGGGGTTGACCTTTTGGGCATGGTCTGTTTGCTGCACTTAATTTGCTTTCCCCGTTTATTTCAAAATACCGGTGCGCAATTGAGTTATTTGGCTGCCTTGGGCCTGCATTTAACCAATAACCTGCCCAAACTTTGGCAATCTTTTGGATTAAATATACTCTTATGGCCGATCCTTTTAACTAGCTACTACCAAATTAATATCTTGACGGTGTTGTTTAACCTGCCAATAGCCCTTTATTTTGATTTCTTGGTCATGCCGATGGTTTATTTGAATTTACTGATTAGTCCTTGGATTCAAGTAGCGGGTCTATTTAACGGCGTTTTGGGTCTGGTTGAAAAATGGATTGGGTGGCTGGCAGAAAGCTCATGGGGGCTATTAAATTTTGGCATGTTAAGCTGGTGGCAATGTCTTGGACTAATAATTCTTACAGCTGGTGCACTAATTTTGACTAATAGCGGTAGTTTTGCGGTTCAGCGGAAAAAACTATGGTCGCTGATCGTGGTTTGCTACTTAGCCTTTTATCTTTGGATTCATTTTCCTCCTTATGGTCAGGTTACTTTGATTGATGTTGGTCAAGGAGACAGCATTCTAATTACTACGCCTTTTATTCGAAAAAGCTACCTGATTGATGTGGGAGGAAAAGTAAACTTTTCTGGTAAAAAGACTGAACCCCAAGTTAATGCCATCACCATTCCTTTTTTACGGGCGCAGGGAATCGATCAACTTGATGCGATCTTTTTATCACATCAAGATGCGGATCATGTAGGAGATTTGGCTCCTTTGATGAAACAAATAAAAGTAAAAAGGTTGTATGTAGGCCAGGGGATGCTAAACAATCCATCATTTGTGAAGCGGCTAAGTTACGCTCAAAATACGGAGAAAATTGAAGTCTTAGCAGGGATGAAGGTTAACGAAAAAATTCCCTTCAAAATTGTTTATCCTTTCACACCTGGGAGCGGGAAAAACGAAGATTCGCTGTCGTTATTATTTAATTTGGCTGGAAAAAACTGGCTTTTCACAGGGGATCTGCCACAAGCCGGTGAAAAAGCAATTATGGAACGGTATAACTTCCAGGTGGACTATTTTAAATTAGGTCACCATGGGAGCAAAACCTCTACTGATCCGGATTTTATGCAAAAATTGCAGCCAAAACTGTGTTTCATTTCAGCTGGGCGACAAAATCGCTTTGGTCATCCGCACCCAGAAACCATCACAACTTTAAAGAACTTGGCGATCCCGTGGGTCTCAACTCAAGACTGTGGTATGATTAGCTGGTATTATGGTCTAGGACAGACTTATTTCAGAAGTTATCTAAAGGGTGATTGGCGATGGCATTGATATCTTTATTTAAAAATTCTAATCAGCAAAATCCGCAAACCTTGATTTGTGGGCCAGATGAATTTTTGAATGATTATTTAGCAAACGATTTACTGCAGGATGAGCGCTACCGTGATTTGGATCATGAAATTGTCGATTGCGAGCTGGACGGCCTGGATAACCTAATCAGAACATTGAGTGAGTCCAGCATTTTTAGCACGGAGAAGATAATTATTGTCAAAAAGCCGTTTTTTTTGACAAGTAAGGTTGCTAAGAAATATGACCGCCAATTACAACAGTTGTTAAAAATTTTTAGTCAGGCTGAAGCTCTAACTGATACGGTTATTTTGGTAGCGTCGTATGAAAAAATTGATCGGCGGAAAAAGCTGGTCAAGACAATTATTCAACATTTTAATATGGTTGAACCCATTATTAAGCCCTATGAAGTTGGGGCAGTCGGTAAAGCAATAATCAAAGCTGAAGGTTATAATATTTCCAATTCAGCCTTAACTTTGCTGGTAGAACGCAGCGACCAAGTTCTGGACACGGTAATCAGCAATTTTAACAAGTTAAAGGTGGCGGCACCTGATCATCAGCTAACTGAAGAATTGGTTGCTGCTAATGTTGACTTGTCATTGGATCAAAATATTTTTGCTATTCTGGAAAGTGCGATGCAGCATCGCTATCAAGAGGCAATGACCCGTTTGGAGGATCAATTGCGATATGGTTCCAATCCCATTCAGCTTTTGGCGGTTTTTGAAAATCAAATTGAACTTTTGACCTTAACAAAACTCTTGCAAAAGCGGGGAAGAAGCGAGGCCCAAATTGTTAAAGAACTTGGGGTTCATCCTTATCGGGTAAAATTAGCAATGAAAAATCGTAGTTCGCTTGAAACTTTAGAAAAGGTTTTAGCAGCTGCAATTGAATTAGAATACAAATATAAAAATGGTACCTACCGCAGCGAAGAATTTTTGAAGATGTTTCTTTTAAGCGTATAAAAAAAGCCGAGAACTAAATTGTTCTCGGCCTTTTTCTTTAACCCAACATTACTTAGCGAGTTTTGCTAAACGCGCCTTGTCACGGTTAGCCTTGTTCTTATGAATAAGACCCTTAGCAGCAGCCTTGTCCAATGCGCTAACAGCAGCAACATGTAATTCGGAGGCGTTGTCAGCACCGGCAGCAGCAGCTTGCTTGTACTTCTTAACAGCAGTCCGCATTTTGCTTAATTGTGCTGAGTTGCGTTCACCACGTTCGTTTTGAGTCTTAACACGCTTGATAGCTGATTTGATTTGTGGCATCTTGTTTCACCTCCAATTGATCATAGTTTTACTCAAACATTATACTTAATAAGAATTATTGATGCAAGGCAAAATATACTTGCTTTTTAAAAAAGAGCCCTGTATCATAATAAATGTTGTGAACCACTAACGCTGTTTACTCGCGACACCTAGCGGTAGACGTTGTTAATGGCAATTTTTTACATGAAAGGTGAAATTTATGTCAATTTCAAAGGCAAGAAAGAACGAATTAATCAAGGAATACGCAACTCACGAAGGCGATACCGGTTCAGTAGAAGTTCAAGTTGCAGTTTTAACTGAAGACATTAACAACTTGACTGAACACATGAGACAACACAAGCATGACCACCACTCATACGTTGGTTTGTTGAAGAAGATTGGTCACCGTCGTAACTTGCTTCGTTACTTGCAAAACACTGACCTTGAACGTTACCGTGCTTTAATTGCAAAGCTTGGTTTGCGTCGGTAATTTGCTTGAAGACCAGCCCATTTTATGGACTGGCCTTTTTCTTTATTCTATTATCTGTAGCTCCATTATGCTAAAATTAATTCAGACTATTTTCGTTGTGATCAATTTTGATCCATATATGTTTTAAAAACATGCAGATAATGTAAGTAGCATAGGAAAAGGAAGTAAAATGACAGATAAAATTAGATTAATGATCGTAAGTGGCGTCCGCGAACAAGGCAAAGATATGTTTGCGGTGCAAGTTAATGACGAAATTTTTGTTTTGGATGCAGGGTTAAAATACCCTGATTCCTCATTATTCGGGATTGATGTAGTGATTCCCGATTTAGACTTTTTTGCTGAATATGGCGATCGGGTAGCGGGTATTTTCTTAACTCATGGGCATGCCGATTCGATTGGTGCTTTGCCTTATATCCTGCGGCAATACGATATACCGGTTTTTGGTTCACAATTGACGATTGAATTGGCTAAGATTGAAGTTCAAAGAGAAAATAAAACTCGGAAAAATGGACTTTTCCATGTAATCGATGCCGAAACCGAGATTGATTTTAGAAATGCTAGTGTTTCATTTTTCCATACCACACACTCAATTCCTGATTCTTTAGGAATTGATATTCATACTCCGGCCGGAGAAATTGTTTATACCGGTGACTTTAAGTTCGATCCAACTGCTAGTGAGCATTATCGGACTGATATGGATCGGTTAGCAGAAATTGAACAAAAAGGCGTACTGGCACTTCTTGCTGACTCTTCAAATGCGGAAGCAGCTTTTCCAAATGCGGCTGAACAAGATGTGGCTGATTACGTAACGAATGTCTTTAGAAATACTCCAGGACGGATAATTGTGGCAGCTAAAGGATCTAACTTAAATCGGGTCCAAGAAGTTTTAGATGCTGCCAAGGCTACCGGACGCAAGGTTTTACTCACTGGGAGAGATTTAGCTAAGATTGTTCGTACGGCAATGAAGTTGGGCTATCTTGAAGTAGCAGATGGCTTGCTGATGCGGGTAAAGGACCTGAAGACTACGCCTAAAGAAAAAACGGTCATTTTAGAAACGGGTCGAATGGGCGAACCGCTTCAATCCTTGGAAAAAATGGCAAATAATCGTCACAGCATGATTAATATTGAAAAGGGTGACCTCGTCTTTATTGCAACGACTCCTTCACATGCGGTAGAAACCATGGTTGCCCAAGTGAGCGACATGGTTTATCGGGCAGGCGGTACCGTGATTCAATTAGGATTGAACGTTCACACCAGTGGTCATGCTACTGGACGAGACTTGCAACTGTTAGTTTCCACCTTGAAGCCTAAGTTCCTCATTCCTGTAATTGGCGAGTATCGCCTGATGGAGGTACATAAGGAACTAGCAATTAGAGCCGGCATGAAACGTGAGAATGTGATTATCACCAAAAACGGCGATTGTTTAGAATATGACGCTAAGAAAAAGCGCTTTTATCTTACTTCTCCGGTGCCAGGTGAAGACATCATGATCGACGGTTCTGGCGTAGGGGATGTGGGCAATATTGTCCTGCGTGACCGGGAAGTCTTATCTGACGACGGAATTTTCATTGCCGTAGTCACGATTGACCGAAAGAAAAAGAAGATTGTGGCTGAACCACAAGTCACAAGTCGCGGCTTCGTTTATATCAAAGCTAACCGCCAGTTGATGAAGGATGCCATTGAGGTTATCAAGCAAGCAATTCAAAACAATTTCGAACACAAAAAATTTGATTGGACTGAATTGAAGCAAGATGTTCGCAATGATTTGGAAAAGTTCCTTTACAAGCAGACTAATCGGCGTCCGGTTGTTTTGCCAGTGGTGATGGAAGTAAACCAAAATCGTCACCGGATTCAACAGAAAAATGAGGCCAAAAAAGAACAAAACCAAGGCCAAAATAGTAAGCCGGCAAATAAGAAACAGACTAAGAAGCCAAATCGCCCTAACCGCGGGCGGAAAGTAGGCAGTCGGCGTCCCGTAAGTAAAAAGGGTCACACTGGAAAAAATGTCAAAAAGCAGGTTGCAAAGAAAACTCAAAAACAAACTGATAATGAATAGGAAGAAGGTTCAATGACAACAAGTAGTGAAAATTTATTAAAATTAGCCAGAGAAAGTCAGGACGCAGGTAACATCGACCAAGCGATCAAATATTTAGAGGAAGCTCTGCGAACGGAAACAGATCCTAAACTTTTATTTGAGCTCTCTAAACTTTATGAAGGCCAGGGAAATTATTGGTTAGCTTATAGTGCAATCAAACATATGCCAAACTACTTGGATAGCCAATATCAGGATTACTTTTTTAAACTATTAGCGAAAAACAATTTCTTAATCGAGGCTTTGCAAATCGAAGCCAATACTGACTTAAAAATCTGTCAAAAATATCAAATTGTCGCAGTTGATGACCGCACACAATCACAAATTATGAAAAAACTGCGTCAAAAAAACATTACAGAAGAAGCGTATGCACAAGTTTTGAAATTGTCGTTAACTAATTTTAAAAATTTTGTGCGGGCAACTTTGGTGGATCCAACAGCCGAGTTTGCCTTAAGAATTAGCCTCATAGAAGAGTGCAGCAAACTTCGTCTAGATGAGCAATTCTCCGTCTTAGTAGACGGGCAGCCGACTACTTTTGTCCCCAAAGAAACGATTCACTTTTTACAAGAGCCACTCTATTTGGAAACCTTGGCTGAAGTAAATAAGTTGTTAGTGAAAGATCCAAGTTATAAAGCTTTAGCTATCGCCTCTACGAACATCATTTTAGGCGCCTTGTATCCCAAATTAGGAGACTATGTTACAGATCCTAAAGCCTTTGCAAAGGATATCGTAGGTTCTGTCAAGCACACTAGTGCGGGAGAACATGAAGAACTCTTTCAGCGCTTGTTAAATCAATATTTGTAAAATTACACATTTTGGTTTACATCCGCTCGCAATTAGGTATAATTAACAGAGGATATTTTCACTGAGCAAGGCATTAGCATTTATTTTACTAGGCATTTGCCCGTGAAAGTAGTACAATAGCAACAGAGAATTATCCGTTACTTATCTCAACGGACTTCTTGCAAAATTACAGGAGGGTCATTTTAATGGCAGAAAAAGAACATTACGTTAGAACTAAGCCACACGTAAACATTGGTACTATTGGTCACGTTGACCACGGTAAGACCACTTTAACTGCGGCTATCACTACTGTTTTGGCATCAAAGGGTTTGGCTAAGGCTGAAGACTATGCTGAAATCGACGCTGCTCCAGAAGAAAAGGAACGTGGCATTACTATCAACACTGCTCACGTTGAATACGAAACTGAAAAGCGTCACTACGCTCACATGGACGCCCCAGGCCACGCTGACTACATCAAGAACATGATCACTGGTGCTGCACAAATGGATGGTGCGATCTTGGTAGTTGCTGCTACTGACGGTCCTATGCCACAAACTCGTGAACACATCTTGCTTGCTCGTCAGGTTGGTGTTGAATACATCGTTGTCTTCTTGAACAAGATCGACCTTGTTGACGACCCAGAATTGGTAGACTTGGTTGAAATGGAAGTACGTGACTTGCTTTCAGAATACGACTACCCTGGTGACGATGTTCCAGTTATCCGTGGTTCAGCTTTGAAGGCTTTACAAGGTGACAAGGAACAACAAGAA
Organism: Lactobacillus corticis; assembly: GCF_018327645.1. Lineage (GTDB taxonomy): Bacteria > Bacillota > Bacilli > Lactobacillales > Lactobacillaceae > Lactobacillus > Lactobacillus corticis. The sequence continues at coordinate 17,041 of NZ_BMAY01000005.1, forward strand.
GTTATCATGAAGTTGATGGACACTGTTGACGAATACATCCCAACTCCAGAACGTCAAACTGACAAGCCATTCTTGATGCCAGTTGAAGACGTCTTCACTATCACTGGTCGTGGTACTGTTGCTTCAGGCCGTATCGACCGTGGTACTGTTAAGGTCGGCGATGAAGTTGAAATCGTTGGTTTGGTAGACAAGGTTCTTAAGTCAGTTGTAACTGGTTTGGAAATGTTCCACAAGACTCTTGACTTAGGTGAAGCCGGCGACAACGTTGGTGTATTGCTTCGTGGTATTGACCGTGACCAAGTTGTTCGTGGTCAAGTTTTGGCTGCACCTGGTTCAATCCAAACCCATGAAGAATTCAAGGGCCAAGTTTATGTTTTGAACAAGGATGAAGGTGGTCGTCACACTCCATTCTTCTCAGACTACCGTCCACAATTCTACTTCCACACCACTGATATCACTGGTGAAATCGAATTGCCAGAAGGTACTGAAATGGTTATGCCTGGTGACAACACTGAATTCACTGTTAAGTTGATCAAGCCAGCTGCCATCGAAGTTGGTACCAAGTTCACTATTCGTGAAGGTGGTCGTACTGTTGGTGCCGGTCAAGTTACTGAAATCCTTGACTAATCTAACGGCTTAGATTGCTAACAAAAAGATGCATTTCCTATTCAGGAAAGGCATCTTTTTTTATCTAAAATTTGTGTTTTTGCTAACTTTACGGTACTATAGGCTAGTATGCAAGTAGCAAACTCAAACTTGACATTGGAGGTATTTTATTAATGTCTGTTAAATGGGAAAAAACCGGAAAGACTTCCGGTGAACTTACTTTTGATATTTCAAAAGATGAAATTAAATTAGGTTTAGATCAAGCCTTTAAGCGAGTTAAGAAGAACTTGCGTGTACCTGGCTTCAGAAAGGGTCACGTTTCTCGTGTCATCTTTGACCAATACTACGGTGAAGAAGCTCTTTACGAAGACGCATTGAACTTGGTTTTGCCAAACGCATACGACGCTGCTGTTAAAGAAGCAGGGATCGCAGCTGTAGGTCAACCAAGAATTGAACCTGTCTCAATGGATAAGGGCAAGGATTGGACAATGAAGGCTACTGTTAGCGTTGAACCTGAAGTTAAGTTAGGCGACTACAAGGGCGTAGAAGTTCCTAAGCAAAACACTCGTGTTTACGCTAAGGATATTGATGCTGAATTGGAAAGCCGTCGTCAACGCAATGCCGAATTAGTCTTAAAGGATGGTAAGGCTGAATCAGGCGATACTGTAACGATCGATTACAAGGGTACCATTGATGGTAAGGCTTTTGACGGAGGCTCAGCTGAAAACTACTCCTTAGAACTTGGTTCAAATACTTTTATTCCTGGCTTTGAAGATCAATTAATCGGTCACAAGGCTGGCGATGATGTAGATGTAGTTGTTACCTTCCCAGAAGATTACGGTGCTAAGGACCTTGCTGGTAAGGAAGCACACTTTGCTACTAAGATTCATGATGTTAAGTCAAAAGAACTTCCTAAATTAGATGACGAGTTTGCCAAGGACGTTGATGATTCAGTTGAAACTCTTGATGAATTAAAGGAAAAGATCAAGAAGCAATTGAAGGAACAAAAGACCGCAGCTGCTGAAGAAGCCATTCAACAAGCCGCTATTGAAGCTGCAGTTAAGAATGCTACGATTGACGAAATTCCAGATGCTATGATTCAAGAAGACGTTGATACCCAAATGAACCAATACTTGGGCAACATGCAACGTCAAGGAATTGATCCTCAAACTTACTACAAGTTAACCAACACTACTGAAGACCAACTTCGTGCACAATTTTCACAAAATGCAGCTGAACGTGTAAAGACCAACTTGGTATTGCAGGCAATTGCTGAAGCTGAAAAGTTCACTGCTTCTGAAGATGAAATTAAGCAAGAAATCAAGGATTTGGCTGCTGAATACAACATGGATGAAAAGATGGTTCGCAACACCTTAACTGATGATATGTTGAGCCACGACATTGTTGTTCGCAAGGCTATGGACTTAGTAACCGACAATGCAAAGCAAGTAGCTAAGTCAAAGATCGAAGAAGAAGAAAAGGCTGCTGACTCAGAAGACAAGTAATCCTTTTTCTCGATAACGAAGAAGACGGCTGGAAACAGTCGTCTTTTTCTGTCTTTTTAGAGTTTATTTTTCCCTATTACGAGTAAATATGATAACCTTAATTCTAGAGAAAAAGGAGGAAGCTTTGAATGGCAACCCAATATATTGACCCACGTCAAGCGAGATGTTCTTTTTGCGGTAAAACCCAAGATCAAGTTAAAAAGATGATCGCTGGCAATAACGGTGCTTATATTTGCGACGAGTGTGTGACTCTCTCAAAAAAGATTATTCAAGATGAAATTCAAATTGATGCCATTGAGCAAGCGGCAGAACTGCCAAAGCCAATGGAAATCAAAAAGCAATTGGATGAATATGTGATCGGTCAGGATCGGGCAAAACAAGTCCTTTCTGTAGCTGTTTATAATCACTATAAGAGAATCAGTCAGATGGATTTCGACTCTTCAATTGAGTTGAAGAAATCTAACATTGCTCTGATAGGACCTACGGGTTCAGGTAAAACCTATTTAGCTCAGACTTTAGCGAGAATTCTAAACGTTCCATTTGCAATAGCAGATGCGACCACTTTAACTGAAGCTGGCTATGTAGGTGAGGATGTCGAAAATATTTTGTTGAAATTATTGCGCAATGCTAATTTCGACATTGAACGGGCTGAACGAGGCATTGTTTATATCGACGAAATTGACAAGATTTCTAAGAAATCAGAAAATGTCTCAATTACTCGCGATGTTTCAGGTGAAGGCGTTCAACAATCACTTTTAAAGATTTTGGAAGGCACGATTGCTTCTGTTCCGCCTCAAGGTGGCCGGAAACATCCACAACAAGAAATGATCCAAATTGATACCACTAACATCTTATTTATCGTTGGTGGGGCCTTTGACGGAATTGAAGGAATCGTTAAGAATCGCATGGGGAAGAAAACCATTGGTTTTGGAGCAGAACAAAGCTATCAGGCTGCTGATGGAGATGCATGGACCAAGAACTTAACTACCGGTGATTTGGTTAAATTTGGTTTGATTCCTGAATTTATTGGGCGGATTCCAGTTATTGCTACATTAGATAAGTTAACTGAAGCTGATTTGGTACGGATTTTAACCGAGCCTAAAGATGCTCTAGTTAAGCAATATGAGAAGCTAATGGATTTAGACCATGTTGAACTAAAGTTCACGACAGAGGCTCTTAAAGCCATTGCTAACGAGGCAATTGAACGTAATATGGGCGCTCGTGGATTACGGACAATAATCGAAAATGCCTTAATGGATACGATGTATCGTACGCCTAGTGAGGAAGATATTGAGGCGGTTAAGATTACCAAAGATGTAATTACCAAGAATGCCAAACCAGAAATTATCCGTTATCACGAAGACGACCAAGGGCAGGTTGCAGCCGATGATCATTAAACAGTCAAAATATGCTGTGAGTGCAGTCAAAGAATCTCAGTATCCCCAAGATGATCTGCCAGAAATCGCGCTTGCGGGCAGATCAAATGTGGGTAAATCAAGTTTGATTAATACCTTTTTGGGTAGAAAAAATTTAGCCCGGACATCTTCACAACCGGGAAAGACTCAGACCTTAAATTTTTATTTGGCCAATGAAGCTTTTTATTTGGTTGATGTTCCTGGGTACGGTTTTGCCAAGGTTTCCCAGAAAAAGCGGGAACAATTTGGCGAAATGATTCAAGACTACTTGGAAACTAGGGCAGATCTATGTGGTTTGATTTTATTAATTGACGCTCGACACCAGCCAACTAAAGATGACATAAGCATGTACAATTATGCATTGCTGCTCAATTTGCCAATTTTGGTTGTATGCACCAAAATGGATAAGCTCAAGAAAAATGAAGTCCAGCAAGTACAGTCGCGTCTTGGCAAGTACCTCGATTTGAATCATGATAATGTTACGGTGCTTACCTTTAGTTCAGTTACTAAACTTCATTTAGCTGAACTGGGCGATTGGATTGAAGATAAAGTTTCAGAATAAAAAAGACATTCGTGCTGCGTTTATCAGACAGCATGAATGCCTTTTTATTTGTTTTTGAGGTGTCGCTTGCGATAGCGGAAAAGTTCTTCTGCAAGGCGGAAAAAGCCATATACGACTAGGAGAATTCCCAGGATAACAATTGATTTTAGGGTAAAGTAATTAGGATTTATGATAATAACAATCCCAATCCCAAAAGCCGCTATTGTTTCAATTCCGAGAAGCAGGCGCATCCCAATGGTTGAGGTTTTTGATAAAATTGTCTGCCGCAATTTTACATAAGCATAGATCAGCAACACCACTCCCAAGAAGTAATGAGCCAAGATAAAAAGCAAGTAATTATTGGAAATTAGGGCAATTGCAAGCCCAAAGATCAACATGTAGGTGCTTATGAAGAATCGCTTTTGCTGAGGTTTTAGCTTGGCATTTGCTGTACTTAAGATGCGATTGAAGCAAAAAACGAGGGCAGCGATTGCTGCAATACTGGCAAAAATTCTAATTGCATATTGAGGATAGGTTAGGCAGACAATCCCCAACAAGATTAAGACCCAAGCCATGCGTGATCCAGGAGACAGCAAGGCTCGCGACAATTCAAGATTTTTTAGGGTATTCCAAATTGATGAAAACAGACTACCAAAAACAAAACGGGTTCGGCGAGAAGAATTGGCAAACGAAAACAGAATCGCACCAAAGCCCCCAAAGCCATTTTTGTCCAATTCGGTTATTTTTTCAGCCCCACCAGCTGCCAGGGCTGAGAACAGATCGTTGGTTAAACTTTCCCGCTCTTCTAAAGTAGCGTCACCAATCCATTGGTTTATCAACTCGTTATAAATCCGTGCCTGCGGATTTCGATGTTTGATCTTTACCAGGTGTGAGCCCTCAATTTGCCAGCTAAAAGCATCGTGTTGACTCAGTCCAGAACGGTTAGCAATAACAATTTGGGCACTAGGAGCCTGTGGTTCGAACAAGCGACCAATTACGCTAAATTCTGGAACATAACGCTTTAGGTGCTCTTTAAGATAATTACTTGGGACTGGCTTGTCCAGTTCAGAGGCAATTCCGGGTGAGTCAAAAGTGAAAATGCTTTGAATACGTTTCCTTTTTTCATCGTCAACGTTAATTGCTGCATATTCTGCCAAGTTGCCACCCTTAGAGTGACCGCCTAGGTAGTAGGGCTGGTCGTCAAGTTCCATTATCTTGCTGACAAAAGCTAGAGCTTGTTGCTGGGCAGCGGTAACTTTGAAGCTAATTTCAAAATCCTCTTTCCAGCCTACGATTGAGTCATCAGTTCCTCTAAAAGATAGGTAATTAAGCCCATTATCCAAAGTGATTTTTAGAGCACAAAACTGTGTCTCTTGATTTAAAATATTGACATAATAAGAAAGTTGCGCTTGATTAAAGCGATCAGATTCCATTAAGACCTGAAGATAATTTCTAAAAGTAAAATGATCTCGGTCGGCATTTGGACCATTAAAGTAAGCTTTTCCAGCGTCTAATAAAGTCATTGTCTGCCCATCATCAGGAACAATGCCAGAAAAGTCAACGTAAGAAAGCATAGCTAAAACAAGCGCATCTGCTTCATTGAAAGGAGCGGTGGTAAGTGCAATATCGCCACGCCATTTTAAGTATGAAGTTAGTGAATTGTCTTCGCTCAAATTAATCACTTCCTTTACACTTTAATTTTAACATTCTGGTCTAGCATAATGATTGAGTAAATTTTGAAGAAATGGTTTATTTTTCGCCAAAAACTAGGAATATTTAAAAAACTTCTAGCTGTCAAAACAAATTAAGCTATAATCGTCTACATGGGAGGATTTTAGTGTGAATCGAAAAATTACATTAATTATGAGTACAGCAGCAGCTCTAGCCCTATTTGCTAGACCGACCTTTGCTGCAAGCGACCAGAGTAGTCAAAGTACAACTAGTCAAAACTCTAGTATCAACAGCTCAATTTCTAGCAGCTCAAGTAGTTCAAGTAGTTCAAGCAGCTCAAGCAGCTCAAGCAAAATCAGTAGTTCGAACACGTCGACTAGCTCCAGTAGCCAGAGCCAACAAAGTTCGAGTACCTCGTCAAAAACCAGCTCGCAGAATAAACAGTCATCTCATGCCAAACCTAAGCCAACTAAACCAAAACACCAGAAAAAGCTGCCAACTGGTTGGCGGAAAGCAGGGAAGAAGCGGTATTATTTAAAAAAGGGCAAACGCTTAAAAGGCTTGCATAAAGTAGGAAAATATCATTACCTATTTGACAAATATGGCTACGTGATGACCGGATTAAGAAAGAAGCCACATGCTTCCAGCTATGTGTACCTAAATCGTTATGGCCATCAACAATTTAAGAATACTCGTACCAGTAAACGATATTATTGGATTAGTCACACAGGTAAGGTAACAGGAGTAAAAAATTACGCTAAAAACATTAGTCAAAGACCCAACATGCCTACTGGTTGTGAGATTACAGCAGCTACCATGATGATCAACTTTGCCGGTCATCATATTACTAAAGAGCAAGCTGCTCGGGTAATGCCCCGTAGTTCCAACCCAAATAAAGGATTTATTGGCTCTCCATATAAAGAGTATCCTGCCGGTTATTGGGTAGCTCCCTTGGGTTTGCGCAGCACAGTTAAGCATTATCTGGGAACAGCAGATGTGATGACGGGTTGTTCATTAGGCTCGCTAGAGAAGAAACTGATTCGTGGCCATTTGGTAGTAGTTTGGGTACGCTGGGTGGATGGTTTTTACAATCATGCTCTTGCCTTAACTGGCTATCATGGCAATACCATTTATTTCAATGATCCTTGGACTGGCAGCAAGCGGTCAATGAGTCGTTCACAATTTTATTACCACTGGCGTTTGAATGCGCGCAGGGCCTTGAGTTATTAATTGAGTAGCAAAAAAGACACATCATTTTTTGATGTGTCTTTTTGCTTAGTCATGCTTTTCGGCTGATTTTTGATCAGTTTCCTTAGTTGGCTTTTGTTTAGTTTTCTTTTTTGGATCTGGAACTACCGCAAACTTCTCCAACATGCTGTCCAGATCATCTTGACGTTTAAAAGTTAATCCCATAATTTAGCTCCTTGCTATTTAGCTCTTTTTAAAAGGCTGTCAACTTTTTGATAAAAGAGGTCCTTGTTGGCCTTAGTGACAAGGGTGATTTCACGGCCATTCTCATCTTCAACGATTCGTCCGGCAGCTAATCCATGAGTGATGACTTTGGCCTTAGCTTGGCGCGTTTCTACTACTTCAGGATAGAGGGCACTGACAGTAGTTAAAACATCCCACAAATAGAGCTCAGCCATCGGTACCGAGACAATTAGGGCATAACCTTGGCCAACCAGATCGATTGCCGGATAACGCCGCAAACTAGCCCAATGCTGGCGTAGTTCGTCTGAGAGTGGCAATTCTTCGGTTGATTCTAAGCCCACCATTTGGATATCAAGCTTGGAATCAAAAACTCGCTTGACCGCTTCGGGATCCCAAAAGGCATTCCATTCTTGGGTTCCATCTGCGTTGACAATCGCTACATTGCCATGTCCGTCCAGCGATCCGCCCATCCAATACAATTTTGCTATTTTTTCTTCAATAGTTGGATCTTCATCCAATGCTCTAGCCAAATCGGTTAAAGGGCCAGTCATGACTAAAGTTACTTTTTCTTTAGCTGCTTTTAGTTTGGCAATCATATCTTCGTGTGCCGGCAACTCAGCTTCTTTGGTTTCGATCTTGCCGCTTTCGTTTAATAGTGGCAGGTAGTTGAAAGAATAAGTGGCCATCCGCCATTCATGAGGGAATTGATTGATTGCCCGTGAGTTTGAACGGGCAACTGTTAAGGCATCCCCCCGTAAATTAAAGCGATCGGTCATCTTTCGACATGCTTCCACTGATGGGTCAAGATAGCCATCGGCGTCAATTGCGCCAACACCCAATAATTTGATATCGGGGGCCGTCAATAAAAGCAAATATGAGACTAGGTCATCAATATTGCCGTCATGGTTAAAGTAAATTTCTTTCATGCTTTTTTGCCTTTCACTGATAAGATAAGTCTATTTTAACAGGCAAAATGGGGATGCTACAAATTTTTTAATGCATAGAAAATACAGTCTTAAGCAAAAGACTGTATTTGGTTAAGCTAAGATATTTTATTTACTCAAGTCTGCACCATTTGACTTGATAACTTTTTGATACCAGTAGAAGGAGTCCTTCTTAGAACGACTTAAGTCGCCTTCACCAGCATCGTTTTTGTTGACGTAAATAAAGCCATAACGTTTATCCATCTGACCAGTACCGGCACTTACCAAGTCGATGCAGCCCCATGGCAGGTAGCCCATCAAGTCGACACCATCGATTGCCACGGCCTTTTCCATTTCAGAAATGTGTTTTTCAAGGTAATCAATCCGGTAATCGTCATGAACTGAGCCGTCGGCTGCAACCTTGTCATAAGCTCCCAAACCGTTTTCAACAATGAACAATGGCAAGTGGTAGCGGTCAGTTAAGTGGTTAAGCGCTAGACGTAAGCCAGCTGGGTCAATTTCCCAACCCCAATCGCTACGTTCCAAAGTAGGGTTGACGGCAACTGCCTTAGCTAAATCTGAAAGTTCATCAGGCTTTACATTTTCGCTGGAAACCGTCGTTGATTGGTAGTAGCTAAAGCCAACATAATCAACTGTACCTTCTTTGAGGACTACCCGATCTTCGTCAGTGATGTCTGGACGATAGCCTTTGCGCTCAATGTAAGCCTCAACTTCTTTTGGATATTCGCCAAAAACGTGAACGTCGCTGAACCAATCGCGGCGTTGTTCAAACTTATCAGCTAAAAGTACATCGTCTGAGCTTGGAGTCAAAGGACGGACTGGGGAATAGTTAATCATACATCCGATTTGGAAGTTAGGATTAATCTTATGACCCTCTTTGACTGCTAAAGCTGAAGCTACTAATTCGTAATGAGCTGCTTGATACATGGCAGCTTCTTTATCGCTGTCAGTCATGCCATCCTTAAACAAAATCCCAGAGTTGGTGGCCATTAGGAAGTCGTTGTTAAAGGCACTTTGGTTATCAATTTCATTAAAGGTCATCCAGTACTTGACTTTATTTTGATAACGTTTAAAGCAAACAACGGCAAAACGCAAGAAGTAGTCAATCAACTTTCGGTTGGTAAAACCGCCGTATTCTTTAACCAAATGGAAAGGAATTTCAAAGTGAGATAGGGTGACAACTGGTTCAATTCCATATTTCAAGCATTCATCAAACAAGTCGTCGTAAAACTTTAAGCCGGCTTCGTTTGGCTCGCTCTCATTACCTTTGGGGAAGATTCTGGTCCAAGCAATTGAAGTTCTGAAAGCTTTGAAACCCATTTCCGCCATAAGTTTGATATCTTCCTTATAGCGGTGGTAAAAGTCAATTGCCTCATGGTTAGGATAATTCTTGCCAGGTAGGACGCCATCAGTAATTTCGCGTGGTCTTTCGGCAGAGCCGACCGTCATGACGTCTGCTACAGACATTCCTTTTCCATCTACATTCCAAGCTCCTTCAAGTTGGTGGGCTGCAACGGCACCGCCCCATAAGAAACCTTTTGGCATTTTTGCTGAATACATGAAATAAGCCTCACTTTCAAACAAGTAAATGTAATCGTTTACAATAATATGTAAACACAAAACTTATCTTAAAGCAAGGCTAATTTCTAAACATCTAGGTTCGGCAACGTTATTTATGGTTGAAGGTGAGGGAACCACGGTCAAAGCGGTTTCTGGCCTCCGATAACTCAAATGGTCGACCATCTCCCAGATATGCTTTTTGTTGAACGCATAAGACTGGGTCGTCTTTTTTACAGTCTAAATATTTTATATCGTAAGCATCAGCTCGATCTGCGGAAATTACGCGGTCATCTGCACCAATTTCAAAACCTAACACTTCTTTGATATAAGCATAAATTGATTTATGTAAAATTTCTGGCGTAATACCAGGAATAAGCTTAATCGGCATAATGGTGTATTCCAATTTAGCCGGCTGGTTATCTAAGATTCGCTGTCGAATTATATCGTAAACTTCATCTTGAGGTCCAATTCCGAAAGCTTTACATTCTTCTTTGCTGGGTTTTCTAGTATTAAAGGCAATGATATTGCTTTGCACTTTGGCCCCGCCTTGGACATGGGCCGTAAAGCCGTCATTTTCACTGACCCCGGAATTTAAAAAGACTCGGGGAATGGATTTGGAAATAACAAAGGTACCATGTCCCTTAATCGTTTTAATTAAATTCTTGTTCTGTAAAAGCTTCATTGCGTGGACGATCGTTACCCGACTGGTTTGATATTTGGTTGCGAGCTCTGTTTGCTCGGGCAATCGATCCGTGTATTTTTTCTCAATAATATCTTTTTCAATATCACTGGCAATTTCTTGATACCGGCTCATGAAAAATCCCCCTTTATGTTCAAGTTTAAATTGACATGCACTTATCAAACTTATTGTACATACTCGTATGTAAAAATGAAAGCGTTAACACCTAAAAATACAAAAAAGGCCATTTTTGAATAAAAACTGGTATTTAAGAATAAATAAGGGGGGTGAGCATGTAAACTTCAAAAAAAGTTGACATGTCGCAAAAGCCCATCAGATCGGCTTTTAAGTCACAAAAAAAGCGATTTGCGCAAGGCCCTTGTAAAAAAATAGGTTTACAAGCAACTGAAAGCGCTTTATAATTTTGCTTGTAAGCGAGATACGAAAGAAAAAATTTAAAACAGTTCTAGGAGGAAAACATCATGGCAGAACAAACTATTATGTTGAATTGTGCAGCAGGTATGAGCACAAGTTTATTGGTAACTAAGATGCAAGAAGCAGCTAAGGAACAAGGCATTGATGCTAAGATTTTTGCTTGCCCAGCTTCTGAAGCACAACAACATCTTGACAATGAAGATATTGATGTAGTTTTGCTTGGGCCTCAAGTGGGCTACATGAAATCAGACTTTGAAAACAAAGTTAAGGGCGCAGGCAAGGGTGGCAAGGATGTACCACTTGACGTCATTAATATGCAAGCATACGGCATGATGGATGGCAAGAAGGTTTTGGCGCAAGCTGAAAGCTTAATCAATGGCTAGTCTGAGGTGGTTGTAATGGCAGAAAAAAACGAAGCAGCTACTCAAGAAGACAAGGAACAAGAAGCTTTAATGGCAGCCATGGGCTTAATTGCCAACGGCGGAAATGCAAAGAGCTTGGCTTTTGAGGCTATCCGATTAGCAAAAAAGGGTGATATTGCTGGTGCTCGTGAAAAGTTGGATCAGAGTGGCAAGAGCTTGCTGGAAGCCCACAACTCTCAAACTCAAATGCTGACTAAAGAAGCACAGGGTGACCATATGCACGTGACGCTCTTAGTTGTTCACTCACAGGACCACTTGATGAATGCGATCACCTTTAGAGATTTAGCCGGAGAAATGGTTGATTTGTACGAAAAGCTTTACCAATCAGGGACATTGGAAAAAGGTGAGTAGACAAGTTTTAGCCTTCGCATTTGCGAAGGCTTTTCTTGTTTATTGACAGCGAAAGGAATTTTAAAATGAAAAAAAGTGACGTAGAGCGCGCCAAACGTGAAAATGAGGCTGCCAAAAAAGAATATAGCGTGAGCCACCTTTATTTTAGCCGCTACACCTTAGTCAGATATTTAGTAACTGGCTTATTTTTCACGAATTTGCTTTGGTTTTTTATGGCGATCGGCGACAGCAATAACTTAAGTGCCATCATTGCTGGCTGCATGTTGCTAGTTGAAGCAGCAATGATGATTGAACATATCAGCAAGCTGCAAAACCATCAAGCAGACATGCCAATAAATCGCATCGGCTTATGGATTCAGGCGGTTTTAAATGTGGTGCTATTGTTGGTGCTGTTTACGCCAATGCGGCTAACCATCTTTGAATTTGCCAAAAAAACGCCCACAATCACTATTCTTGCCGGAATCTTGCTTTTAGGGATCGCAATTTGCATCTTATGCGAGTACCGGTTACAAAAAATTAATCGCGGTGAGGATCGTTATACACGCTTAATCCAACTTTATCAGAAGCAATAGTTGAAAAAGAAAAAAACTAGAAAAGCAGCAACTTTGGTTGCTGCTTTTTCGTATGTTCTGATAAATTTAGATTTACGTTACATGTGGTCTTTACACCAATATATGATAAGCATATACTTTACTTGCATTTAAAAGAAAGCGTTTACAGGAGGGAAACATGAAGAGATCGTTACCAAAAACCTTCTTCTGGGGCAACTCAGTTTCAAGTATGCAAACTGAAGGGGCCTGGAATGAAGATGGAAAAGGTCTTTCTGTTTATGATATTCGTTCATCCGGTCCCCATACTAGTGACTGGCACACGGCAATTGATGAATATCATCGATATGAAGAAGATCTTGATTTATTGCAGGCTATGCATATGAATATGTATCGGATTCAAATTTCTTGGTCACGGGTTTGCCCAGATGGCGATGGGGAATTCAATGAAGCCGGAATTGCATATTATGAAAGATTATTTGCGGCCATGAAAGCTCGCGGCATTGAGCCCATGGTTTGTCTGTATCATTTTGATATGCCGTTAGCCTTGGCCCAAAAATATCATGGCTTTTGGGATCGTCATGTAGTTGATAGTTTTGTTCGCTTTGGAAAAGCCATGATTGATCGTTTCCATGAGCAAGTAAAATACTGGATTGTGTTTAATGAACATAATTTATACTTTCAAGACGAAGTCTTCAAGATAGCTGGATATGATTTGCCAGATCACAGCTTAAAGGCGATGTATCGTATTTTCCACCATACTGTTCTGGCACATGCCCAGATTGCAAATTATTTACATCAAAATTACCCAGACTTAAAGATAGGTGGAATGCTTGCTTACGTGCAAGCGTATCCTGAGACCGCAAGCCCACAGAATGCTTTTAAAACCTCAGAACTGATGGAATTCTTGGACTATGCAGTTTATGACTTGGTTACTGGCAAGGGTTATCCAAGCCCAGTAAAAGAATTCATGAAACGGCAGCAAATAACGCTTGATATGACTTCTAAAGAGCAAGCCGAACTTAAGCAAGTTCGGGCTGACTTTTTAGCTTTTTCATATTATTCTTCACAGGTTTTGGCTGCCAGCCAAATTCCCGCCGGCACCGCGCCCAACCGCTACCTCAACTACGGCAGCGTCAAAAATCCGTATTTAAAAACTAATGACTGGGGTTGGAGCATTGATCCCTTAGGGTTCAGAAAGGCAATTTCAGAAATCTACAATCGCTACCAGTTGCCAGTATTTCCTATCGAAAATGGCATTGGCCTGCATGAAAGCTGGGATGGCAAGCACATGATTGAAGATGATGAACGGATTGCCTACCACCGGGAGCATATCAAGGCCTTAAAGGACGCGGTTTTTCTTGATGGCGCTGAAGTACTGGGATATCTAGGCTGGGGGTTAATAGATATTCCTAGTTCTCAAGGGGATGTTGAAAAGCGTTATGGTGCAGTTTACGTTAATCGGTCAAATCACGACCTTAAGGACCTAGCTAGAGTTCCTAAGAAATCCTTTTATTGGTTCCAAAAAGTTTTAGCAGATAATGGAGATGAATTATAATGGCTGAAAAAAATAAACAAGCGACTTTTAGCAACTGGATCAATTCGAAGATCATGCCGCCTGTCATGAAATTTGTTAACACTAAAGCAATCGTTGCCTTACAAAATGGGATGGTTTACGCCTTGCCGTTTATCATCATTGGTTCGATCTTTTTGATTTTGGCTAATATTCCGATCCCGGCCGTCGCCACAGCAATTACTAACTCTGGTTGGGGTGCTTTCTTTAACCAAGCTTACCAAACCACTTTCTCCCTAATGGCCTTATGGGGAACAATCGGAATTGCCTATGTTTATGCTAAAAATGAGGGCTATGAGCCTTTAGCACCAGGTCTAACGGCAGCTGCAGCCTTCTTGATGCTGCAAAACTTATCCGTTACTAGCCCAATTAAGACGGCAATGGCAAGCGGAACTGATGCGATGTCTGCAAAAGCAGTGAGTGCTGCCATCAATAAGCTCCCGCAAGCTTTGCAAAGCTATGTCAAGTCGCCTGTAACCGGGGTGATTAATATGTCCTGGATGGGTGGCGACGGAATGATCGCTGCGATTATCGTAGGGTTATTAGTGGGCTGGATTTATTGCAAAATCATGAAGGCTGGTTGGACAATTAAGTTGCCAAAACAAGTCCCAGCAGCTGTTGCTAACCAGTTTACGGCGATGATTCCATCTGGTGTGATTTTAATTGGCACAATGTTTATCTATGCTGGGTTCAAGGTATTTACTAATAGTGATTTCCTAACTTGGATCTACAATGCTGTTCAAACACCATTGCAAGGCGTTTCTGATTCGCTTGGCGGTGCAATTGTCATTGGCTTTTTGGTACCATTCTTCTGGTTCTTTGGGGTTCACGGTGGTTTGATTGTTGGTTCTTTAGCTGGTCCGATGCTGCAAGCTAATACTTTTGATAATGGGGTATTATACAAAGCCGGCAAGTTAACGATCGGCAACGGTGCCCATGTTATTACCAACGAATTTTACAACAACTTCATTAACCTGACCGGTTCAGGAATTACGATTGGTTTAATTATTTTTACGCTGGTAGCAGCTAAATCAGCGCAATTGAAATCGATTGGTAAATTGGAATTGGTACCTGGAATCTTTAATATTAATGAACCTTTCCTATTTGGGCTGCCAATCGTCATGAACCCGATGCTCGCTATTCCATTTTTCCTAACGCCAATGGTGGTTGCGATTTCTACTTATTTCGTCATTAAAACAGGAATTGTCCCTCCTTTGAATGGGGTTGCGGCACCTTGGACCACGCCAGCGATCATTTCTGGTTTCTTGATCGGTGGATGGAAGATGGCAATTTGGCAAGCATGTACCTTGCTTATTTCAACGTTGATTTATTGGCCATTCGCCAGAAAGTACGATAAGATGCTGCTGGCTCAAGAACAAGCTAATCTGCAAGCAAAAAAGTAAATACTAATTAATGTTCTTCATTTGTCTTATAATATAGCTAGAGAGTATACAAACTAGGAGGCAGACATATGGAAGATCCAATTCTTAAGCGTCGCGCGATTAGAAAGTTTACTGACGAAGAAATTAGCCAAGCTGATTTGGATGCATTGATTGCGGCTTTTCAAGCAAGTCCCTGCGGCATGCACCAAACCGACAAGCAACAAGCAGTTTTGGTTACCAGTCCTGATTGGCTAGAAAAGGTTGAAGCGGCCACTGATAATAGTTGTTATGGTGCCAAAGCAATCTTTATCATTGGTGCAAATGATGAAGCCTTTGGCCCGCGCAACAGTTCGGTGGCTGTAGAGAACATCTTGGTTGAAGCAGCTCGATTGGGGCTGGGCGGCGTCTATATTATGGGCGGAGCGATGAAATTGGCCAGCCAAACTGAACTAGTTAAAGATTTAGGCTTTGATCCTGGCTTTAAGGTTGCTGCCATGGCCGCAATCGGTCATCCCGCAGAATCTGGCTCTGATGAAGATCGCAGTAGTCGCTATAAATTGATAATTAAATAGGTTTTCTAGTTAAATAAATGAAAAGAATGTCCAAGAAAGGGCATTCTTTTTTACGTTTTGTCAAATCCGTTAATCAGATCCCCCTAAGTTGAGTTACAATAGTCACTATGTGTATAAATAAAGAGAGGTTTTTATGGATAAAAATTCAAAAAAGATCGGATTGATGGGGCTAGTGTTGATGATCTTTTCATCAATTTTTGGCTACAGCAACTCCTTAACGGCTTTTTACCAGATGGGTTATTCAAGTATTATCTGGTATGCATTTGTTGCAATTTTTTACTTCCTTCCTTCAGCTTTAATGTTTGCTGAATACGGGGCCAGTTTTAAGAGCGCTAAAGGTGGGATTTTCTCCTGGCTAAGAGGGTCAATTGGAGAAAAGCCGGCCTTTATCGGAACTTTTATCTGGTTAGCTGCTTGGGTTATTTGGCTAGTTAGTTCGACCCAATTTTTCTTAGTGGCACTTTCAACGCTGATTTACGGTAAAGACACTACTCAAACTTGGAGTTTATTCGGTTTAAGCAGCAATGCCACCTTAGGGATCCTGGAGATCGTCTTCTTAGTGGTAGTTTGTTTTATTGCTACTCATGGTTTTGGTAAAATTGCCAAAATTACCTCGGTAGCTGGCTTCTTTACGATGGGGATTGCGATCGCTTTTATCGTTGTAAGTATTTTGATTTGGATTATGCAGGGCGGGCACACTGCGCAAGCACTAAATGGCTACCAATTAACCCACTCGCCTAATCATAACTTTCAATCACCAATCTCTATCCTTTCATTTATCGTTTATGCTTTGTTTGCCTTTGGCGGCTTGGAAACGATGGCTGGGGTGATTGACCACGTTCATAAGCCGGAAAAGACTTTCCCGCGGGCACTGATTACCGCCATGATTATCATGACCGTTTTATATGTCTTTGCAATTTTTGCTTGTGGCATTAGTGCTGACTGGAACAAGGTTTTGGGCAAAAATAATGTCGACTTGGCCAACGTCGAATTTACTTTGGTAAATAATATGGGGATTGTCGTTGGGCAACATTTGGGCTTATCAGCAAGCGCATGTGCTACCTTGGGAAGAGTATTTTCAAGAATCACTGCTTTAAGTGATGTTTTTGGTGGCCTTGGCGCAGCTTTCGTGATGGTCTATTCACCAATCAAGTCCTTTATTGAAGGCTGTGATCCGCGAATCTTGCCGAAAAGATTAACTAAATTAAATAGTCACGATATGCCTTCTATTGCCATGTGGTGCGAAGTGGCCTTTGTCAGCTGCATTATTTTGTTAATTGGTTTTGGTGGTACGACGGCTTCGGGCTTTTACACAATTTTAATGGACATGATGAATGTTTCATCTGCTTGCCCATACTTATTCCTAATTGGCGCCTTTCCATTCTTTAAGGCTAAAAAGGATTTAGAACGACCATTTGTCTTCTATAAGAATCCTAAGCTGGTTTGGCCAATTACGATTGGCGTTTGGCTCATTGTCGCAGCAGGAATTATTTTTACGGTTGTTGAACCAATTTTATCCGGAGACTATATGACCGCCTTTTGGACGGCCTTTGGTCCTGTATTCTTCGGAATAGTTGCTTACATTTACTACACTATTGCCGAAAATAAGCTGGATTTAAGTAAACCACAATAGCTTAATTGGCTAGAAAAGGAATCAAATTTTGAATAAAAAGAACCAAGTTGTAAAAGGGATGTTGCTCAGTGCGATTGCTTCATTAAGTTGGGGAATTTCTGGTACGACTTTGCAGCTGATTTCGCAAAACTTATCAATCCCTGGTCCTTGGATGTTTTCAATTCGTACTTTTATTGTTGGCGCTGCACTTTTAATTTTTGCAGCCTGCAAGTACCGCGGACGAATTTTTGATGTGTTTAAAAATAAGGCTAGTTGCTTGTCAATCATCAGTTATGCCATTTTGGGTCTAGCCTTAAACTTGACGAGTTTTTACTATTCCATTCAAGAGGGGAATGCTTCGACGGCAACGATTTTGCAATATTTAGCTCCGCTGTTTATCATGGCTGGTGGAATTCTTTTTAAACATTATCGGCCTCTGCGTTCAGACGTACTAGCTTTTGTCTGTGCTTTAATCGGTGTCGTTCTTGTCACTACGAAAGGCGATTTTAGCCATTTGGCGATCCCGGTTGATTCTTTGCTGTGGGGGATCGGATCTGGTTTAACGGCTGCCTTTTATGTAGTTTTGCCTCAAAGGGCAAACCGGGACAATCCCTCAATTATCGTTCTTGGTTGGGGAACTGCAATTGCCTCACTCTTCTTCAACTGTTTTCAACCATTTTGGGTAGGAACGCCAAAATTAACGCCAGTGTTAGTTGCTTCGGTTTTGACAGTGTGTTTATTTGGCACAATTATTCCATTTTTATTGCTCTTAGCTGCTGCCGATCATGCACCGAGTGATGTTATCAGTATTATGGATGCGATTCAGCCAATTTTGACCACAATTTTGAGTGTTATCTTTTTCAAATTGAAAATCAATTTTGCTGAAATGGCTGGGATAGTCATTGTCTTAATAGCAATCTACTTGCTGCAGTGGGGACGGCGCAGAGCGAGTCTGCAACGTTAAATAATTTTTTAACTTCAAAGCCTAAGGCTTTGGAGTTTTTCTTTGTTATACTAAGGTTATAATTGGACTGTTAGTAAATAATGAAACGGAGAAGGCTGATGACAAGAATAGCGGTTTATTTTACTGGTGGCATAGCGTGCTATAAGGCAGTCGAGGTCGTTCGGGGCTTGGAAAAAGCGGGCCATGAAGTTAGATGTGTTATGACGGAAAACGCACAGCATTTTATTGGTTCGCAAACCCTCGCCGCTTTGACCAAATATCCGGTTTTGACCAACCTGTGGGCAAAAGATAATGAGGCGCGGATTGCGCATGTGGAATTGGCTCGTTGGAGTCAACTCGCCCTGGTAGTTCCAGCAACGGCTAATTTTATAGCAAAAATGGCCCTGGGTTTGGCAGATGACGCTGCTTCTACGACAATTTTAGCCAGCAGTTGTCCAAAATTGGTGGTTCCAGCTATGAATGACCAAATGTGGGCCAATTCGGCTAACAAACGGAATCTGCTTTTTTTACGTGAAAATGGCGTAAAAATTCTTGAACCTGCAACTGGTTTTTTGGCTGAAGGATATGCTGCCAAAGGACGAATGCCTGAACCAGCCGTGATTTTAGATTGGGTTGAACAACATTTACGTAGCCAACAGTCCTTACGCGGTGAAAAAATCGTAGTCACTGCTGGCGGAACTTTAGAACCGATTGATCCAGTTCGCTTTATTGGCAACCGTTCCAGTGGCAAAATGGGTATTGCCATAGCGCAAGCTGCTGCTGAAGCTGGGGCCGATGTGACCTTAATTTATGGCCACGTAACCTGTGATTTACCGGACAATCGGAAGATTAAGCTAATCCATGCATCCCAAGCTGAACAAATGGCATCAAGCGTCAAGGAAGCTTTTAGAAAAAGCAATTGCCTGATTATGGCGGCAGCCGTAGCTGATTGGCAAAGTGCTAAAGTGGCTGATCATAAGCTTAAAAAGCAACTTGGACAAACAGAACTAAACTTAAAACTGGTCCGTACCCCGGATATTTTAGCAACTACAGCAGCTGATAAACGAAGCGACCAATTAGTGATTGGCTTTGCTGCAGAAACCAATGATTTGCTGAAGAATGCCCAAGTAAAACTCCAAAAAAAGGGAGCAGACTACATTATTGCTAATGATGTTTCCAAGGATGTGTTTGGTTCAGACCAAGATCAAGTTACCGTCATCAGCCGACAGGGACAAGATCGGTGGCCACGCTTAAGCAAATCAGAGATTGCCCAGAAAATAATCGCCTTAGTGGCTAGAGAGCTGGAGAAGCGGCATGATTAAATTAATTGCAATTGATATTGATGGAACCTTGGTTAATAATCAAAAGATCATTACGCCCAAGGTCAAGCAAGCTATTTTACGGGCCCAGGAGCAAGGATGTAAAATTGTTATTTGTACCGGTCGCCCTTTGGCTGGTGCTAGGCAATATTTGCAAGAATTAGGTTTAGCAGATCAAAATGATCAATATGTGGTTAGCTACAATGGTGCGGTTGTTGAAACTACAGCAGGAAAAGTGATTTTCAAAAAAGGCCTAGATTACCAAGAATATATTGATCTTGAAGCTATTAGTCGCAAATTGCAGCTACACTTTCATGCGGTAGGATTAGATCGAATTTATACAGCCAATCGCGACATCGGAAAATGGACTGTCTATAACTCAACGGTTGTGAAACTAAATATTGCATATCGAACCGTTGATGAGATGAGAGCCATTCCGATTATCAAATGCATGTATGTTGATGATCCGGATTATTTAGATGCGCAAATCCATAGTCCCTTATTTGACCAAATGAAAGGGCGAGCAGTTTTCTCAAAAACGGAGCCGTTTTATTATGAAGCCACGAGTGCTGGCGTTGATAAGGGGAGCGGTCTCAAGCATTTAGCAGAATATTTGAATTTAGCTGCCGATCAAGTCATGGCAATTGGCGACGAAGCTAACGACCGAGCAATGATCGAGTACGCCGGTTTTGGCGTCGCAATGGGCAATGCTGTTCCGGTCACTAAACAAGCAGCTAATTGGATTACAACCGATAATGAGCATGACGGTGTAGCCGTGGCGATTGATAAGATACTAACTTTACATAATTAATAATATGTATGGAGATGAAGCGAACAAGTGGCCAACACTTTAATAGAAAATAAACTAAAGTTACTGCCAGAGCAGCCTGGTTGCTATTTGATGAAGGACGTCAATGGTTCGGTAATTTATGTTGGAAAATCAAAAAATCTGAAAAACCGGGTTAGGTCCTACTTTAAAAGTCGGCAATATGGCAGAAGAGCGGAGTTAGTAGAGGAAATCAGAGACTTTGACATAATTACGGTCTCCACTGATAAAGAAGCCTTTTTGCTCGAAATTACCCTGATCAAGAAATATCAACCTTACTACAACGTTCAGCTTAAGCAGGGAACGGGTTATCCATACATTGAAATCACGAATGAGCGAGATCCTCAGACTAAATTGACTAGTATTGTGCGCAAGGACGGCGGTTACTATTTTGGTCCCTATCCCAATGTTTATGCTGCACAAGCAACCTTAAAGTTTATCCAAAAAGTTTTCCCTTTGCGGCGTTGCAACGGCTTCCAAAAAAGACCGTGCCTGTACTACCATATGGGGCAATGCTTGGGCGCCTGCTTCAAAGAGGTTCCGAAAGCAGAGTATGATCGTCAGATCCAAAAAATTAAACGCTTTTTAAATGGCGATATTGCCAGCGTGAAGTCTGACTTAACCCAGCAAATGGAAAAAGCTGCCGAAAATTTGGAATTTGAACGAGCAGCCGAAATTCGCGACCAATTGCATTACATCGAAGAAACGGTTGAAAAGCAAAAAATCATCTCTAACGACCATACGCAAAGAGATATTTTTAATTTTTATGTTGATAAGTCCTGGATGTCAGTCCAGATTTTCTTTTTGCGTCAGGCTAAATTATTGCGCAGGGAAACCAGAATGTTTGCTTTAACTGACGAAAAAGATCCCGAGGATGCCTTCCAGACCTTTATTGTCCAGTTTTACGGTCAACGCAACCGCGTTTTGCCTAAAGAGGTGCTGGTTCCGGAGGGGCTAGATAATGATGCCTTGAGCGAAATCTTGCACGTGAGCGTGCGTACGCCTAAGCGCGGACAAAAGAAAGATCTGCTAGGAATGGCCAAGGATAATGCTAAATTGAAACTTGATGACAAGTTCCGGTTGTTAGAATTAGGCAATCGTAAAACCAAAGGAGCCCAAAAGGAAATTTTTGATGCGCTGGGTTTGCCTTATGGACATATCATTGAAAGTTTTGACCACTCTCACATTCAAGGAGCTGACCCTGTTTCAGCGCTGGTGGTTTTCAAAGATGGCGAGCCAGATAAAAATGCCTATCGTAAATATAAATTACGAGGAGAAGTTGAGCATCAAAATATGGCTGATGAATTGCGCAATACGCGTGAGGTGGTCAGAAGACGTTACAGCCGACTGCTTAAGGAACATAAAAAAATGCCTGATCTCATTTTGATGGATGGTGGTCAGATCCAAATGGAAGCTGCCGAAGATGTGCTGCGCAATGAATTGAATCTGATGATTCCCGTTGCTGGGATGGTCAAAGACGATCATCACCGGACCAACCACTTATTAAAAGGCGATCCGACCAGGGGTGAGAGCTTTAAACTGATTCCGATGGATCCAAAGTCAGAAGGATTTTATCTTATGACGCGGATCCAGGACGAAGTGCACCGCTTTGCAATTACTTTTCACCGGAAAACTCACGCCAAAAACGCTTTATCCAGCAAATTGGATAGTATAAAGGGCATTGGACCCAAGAGTCGAACTAAGTTGTTGCGAAAGTTTGGTTCGCTTAAAAAGATAAAAGAAGCTTCAGTTGAAGAATTACAAGCAGCCGGATTGACAATAACCCAAGCCCAGGCGGTTAAACTTAGTTTATAACAGCAGTTTATATGATATAATTAATCAGTTATTCTTGTTTAAAAAATGAAAGGAGCAGCTACAGATGCCAACATTTGTAGACCAAACTAAAATTGAGGTCCAAGCCGGCAAAGGCGGGGATGGCATGGTCGCTTTCCGCCATGAAAAATATGTGCCTAATGGCGGTCCTGCTGGTGGCGATGGCGGTCGTGGCGGCAGTATCATCTTTGTAGCCGATAATGGCTTGCGCACATTGATGGATTTTCGTTATCGGCGTAAATTTAAGGCTGATAACGGTGAAAATGGGCGAATTAAGTCGCAGTATGGCAAGGCTGCCAAAGACTTACGCTTAAAAGTTCCTGTGGGCACGGTTGTTTACGACTTTAATACTAATGAATTAATTGGCGATCTAGTAAAAAATGGCCAAGAGCTGGTAGTAGCCAAAGGCGGAAGAGGTGGCAGAGGAAATATCCATTTTGCGACTTCTGTTAACACGGCCCCGGAAATTGCTGAAAATGGCGAACCAGGAGAAGACCGAGTACTCCGCTTAGAACTTAAGATGCTGGCCGATGTGGGTCTAGTTGGTTTCCCTTCGGTTGGTAAGTCAACCTTGCTGTCAGTGACCACGAAGGCTAAGCCAAAGATTGCTGCTTACGAATTCACCACGTTAAAACCTAATCTGGGAATGGTTATTCTTCCGGATGGGCGCGACTTTTCAATGGCAGATTTGCCGGGATTAATTGCCGGCGCAGCTCAGGGCGTTGGACTGGGGATGCAGTTCTTGCGGCATATTGAGCGTACGAAAGTGATTTTGCATTTGGTGTCAATGGACCCAAGCAACGAACGTGATCCTTATGAAGACTACGAGACGATTCGCCATGAGCTCAGTGAGTACACGGTTGATTTAACCAATAAAAAGGAATTGATCGTAGCCACTCAAATGGATTTGCCGGGCAGCCAAGATAAATTGGCTAAGTTTAAAGAGGAGCTAAAGAGTCACGGCTATGACCGAACAATTTATGCCATCTCAAGTATTGCCCATCAGGGCCTTACTCCGCTTTTAAATGATGCAATGGATCTAGTTGAAAAAGCTGAAGCGGAAGAAGCGGTCCAAGCTGCTCATCAGGAAAGCCAGGAGACTGTTAAGGAATACCGCTTTAAGGCACAGCCTAAGAATGAGTTTACGGTTGAGCGAATTGGTGACCATGAGTTCGAGATAAAGGGAGAACAACTTGAACGCTTGGTTCAAAGAACGAATTTAGATCATCAAGACGGCATTATGCTCTTAGCACGCAAACTGAAAAATCTTGGTGTGGATGATGCTTTGCGCGCTAAAGGGGCAGTCGATGGTGATGACGTGTATATTGGAGACTTTGCCTTTGAATTTTTGCAATAAACATTAATAGGGGAGAAAAATGAAACGCAGTCGTTTTATTACAGGTTATTCAGGCTTGCGGGCGTTGGCCGTAATTGGGGTTATTCTGTACCACTTTGATCCTAACGTCTACGTTGGTGGCTATCTGGGCGTGCCGATCTTTTTCGTTTTGACTGGTTACTTAGTAACTGATCAGGTAGTTAAGTCGCTCGATGCTACGGGGACCTATCCGCTAGGTTCCTTTTACCGGAAGCGGATTAAACGCTTATACCCGCAGATTATCACTGTTTTGTGGGCGTCCTCGGCTTATATTTTGCTATTTCAGCGCAATCTTTTGGCTAAATTATGGCAAGTCGTAGTGACCAATCTGCTAAACGTTTATAATTTTTGGCAGATTGCTAATGGACAGAGCTATTTTGAAAGATTCGCAAGCAATGAATCTCCTTTTACCCACTTATGGACGATGTCGATTGACGGGCAATTTTATTTATTTTGGCCCCTAATCATTATTCTCTTATTTGCACTTTTTAAAGGTAAAAAGAAGCCGCTGTTTTGGACAATTATGGCCCTAACTGCGGTTTCCGCCATTGAAATGGCTGTGCTGTATGCTACCGGAGCTGATATCAATCGAATTTATTATGGAACGGATACCAGGTTCTTTAGTCTAGGCATGGGAGCGAGTTTAGCGATTATTTGGCCGATGGAAAAATTGCGCTCCGACATTGAGCTACGAGATAGTTTAATCCTCGATATTACCGGATTAGTGGCTTTTTTAGGCATGATTTGGCTCTTCTTTGATGGCTCAATGAATCCTCAGACCGCGTTTCCATACCAGGGCGGGATGCTTTTATTCAGCCTTTTTACAGCTATCCTAGTTGGGATTATTGCCCATCCGGGAAGCGACTGGAATCGCTTGCTGACTAATCCTATTTTTGACTGGATTGGTTCGCGCAGCTATGCCATCTATCTATATCAGTTCCCAGTCATGATTTTCTTTGAAGACAAGGTTACCAATTTAGCTGATCATGTTTTGCTTTACCGCTTAATCGAACTAGCTATAATTCTATTTTTGGCAGAATTTACTTATCGGCAAATTGAACTCCGCTTCAAACATTTCAGTTGGGAAAAGGTAAAAGCTTTTTGGACTGAATCGCTTAATTTTCATAACAAAAATTATGTAAAGAACGCTACAGGAGTTAGCTTGGCCTTGGTGATGATTCTGGGCGTAGCAGCAGTAGGGATTTCACCAATGGTGAAAGCTGAGGATTATAGTAAGTCTGCGCTAGCCAAAAGAATTGCCCAAAATAGCAAGACGCAGACTGAAGGCAATCAGAAGGCTATCAAAAAAATTCGCAAATCTGAACAAAAGAAACGAGCTCAAAGCTCAAGCACTACAACTAAAAAAGCCAAAAGAACCAGTAAGAAGGCCAAATTTAAACATAAGGTTAATCAGTCATTTGAAAAATATGGCATAAGTCAGGCTGAACTCCAAAAGGCTCAAAAGGTTCAAGTGCTGGCAATAGGCGATTCAGTCATGGCAAGTTCAAGCGATGATTTGCAAAAATTAATGCCTAACAGTATTGTGGATGCAGCCGTATCTCGACAAGCAAACACAGCAGAGGGGCTGCTTGATAGCTATCAAAATAAGGGCGCCTTGGCTGATAATCTTTTGATTGGCTTAGGTACTAACGGCCCATTCGATATGGACGAAATAGATCATATTATGCACCAGGCAACGCCTAAACGTGAAGTTTTTTGGATAAACGTGTATGTGCCAAGCCGTTCATGGCAAGGGCAAGTTAATGATCTATTGCAGCAAGCGCAGAAAAAATATCATAATTTTCGGGTAATTGATTGGTATGGCCTAGCTCAAGCCCATCCTACCTGGTTATATGATGATCA
This sequence comes from Lactobacillus corticis, assembly GCF_018327645.1. GTDB lineage: Bacteria > Bacillota > Bacilli > Lactobacillales > Lactobacillaceae > Lactobacillus > Lactobacillus corticis. The sequence goes on from NZ_BMAY01000005.1 coordinate 42,447, forward strand.
TACCCACCCCAATGTTGAAGGTGCAAAATATTACAGTGCATATATTGTCAAACAAATTGTCAAATACGCAAAATTTTAGATAGGATTGTTTAGTTTGGAAGTACAATTTCTTGGAACTGGAGCTGGCCAGCCATCAAAACAGCGAAATGTGTCATCAGCGGCTTTAAAGCTTTTAGATGAGTTGAATGAAATTTGGCTGTTTGATTGTGGTGAGGCAACGCAGCATCAAATTTTACGAACCAATATTCGTTTGCGCAAAGTCACCAAAATCTTTATTTCACATAACCATGGTGATCATATTTTTGGCTTGCCTGGCTTATTATCGACACGGTCATTTCAAGGAGACGTAGGCCCTATCACCATATATGGCCCTGCGGGGTTGGAACAATTTGTTAAAACCGCCTTGCGCATTTCCCGGACCAGGATATCTTATCCCATCAAATTCGTTGAATTGGTTGATGGGGGAGAGATATTAAATGATCGCGGTTATCGCGTAATTGCTAAACCTCTGGATCACCGGATACCTAGTTTTGGATATCGGGTAATTGAAGCACCCAAGTCTGGAGAACTATTAATGGACAAACTGGCTGCTTATCATGTACCAAACGGTCCTTTATTAGGAAAATTGAAAAACGGTGAAAAGATTGAGCTAGCAGATGGTACAATTTTAGATGGAAGGGATTTCCTTGGACCTGATAAACCGGGCCGAATCGTAACTTTTATCTACGATACTCGCAAAACGCCAAACATTGCGGAATTGGCTAAAGATGCTGATTTGTTGGTTCATGAGTCAACTTTTGGCAAGGGTGAGAATCGCATGGCTCGGTCCTATTACCATTCGACATGTATTGAAGCAGCTCAAGTGGCACGTGATAATGGCGTAAAACAGCTGTGTTTGGACCATATTTCGGCTCGTTATTTAGGTGTTGATGCTAAAAAACTAGAGCGGGATGCCCAGGAGATTTTCCCGAACACAATTTTGGCAAATGATTTTGCAAAAATACAGATTCCAATGAAAGGCTAGAGCAATGGTTGATACATTAAGGAATAAGGTAGTTGTAATCACTGGTGCTTCCAGTGGTATTGGGCGGTCTATTGCCTTGGAAAGTGCTGGACGAGGAGCCACAGTGGTTCTGATGGCTCGGCGTAAGGAGCGTTTAGAAGAAATAGCTGCTGAAGCTAGAGAATTGTCAGGCAGCGAAGTCTTCGTACTGCCGACCGATATGGGCAAGTCAGATGAAATTGAAGCTAGTTTCAAAAAGCTAGTAAGTTTAATTGACCACGTAGACGTGCTGGTAAATGCTGCCGGATTTGGCAAGTTTGATAATTTCTTTGAGAGCGACATGGCTGATGTCACCAGCATGTTCCAGGTTAATGTTTTAGGATTGATGTACTTTACGCGTTTAGTCGGAAGGTTAATGATTGATCAAAAGCACGGTCAAATTATTAATTTTGGCTCAATCGCAGGAAAAGTACCTACCACCAAATCAGCTGCCTACAGCGCTTCTAAAGCTGCTGTTATCCAGTTTTCAAATGTCTTGCGTTTAGAATTAAAGCCATTCAACGTAAAGGTGATGACGGTAAACCCTGGACCGGTTTATACCAACTTCTTTAATATTGCAGATAAAACCGGTCATTATGCTGAAAATGTTTCGGCCTTTATGCTTGATCCAGATGATGTGGCTTGGCAAGTGGTTCATTTCTTCGGAACTGATAAACGCGAATTGAACTTGCCATTAAGCTTAGCTGCAGCCGCTAAACTATATAATTTATTCCCAAGCTTAGGCGACTATATTTCATTAAAAGTTGCGTCAAGAAAATAAACTTTACTTGATTTCTAGTGCTTAGGATAGTATCATTAAATCACGTGAGTAATTCAAGTCGGCATAGTTCTAACGATTTGAAACTTAGACTACAATAAAGGAGATCAAATTAATGGCAGTTCCTGCAAGACATACTTCAAAGCAAAAGAAGCGTTCACGTCGCGGTCATATTAAGTTATCTGTTCCAGCAATGCACTATGATGCTACTACTGGCGAATACCGTTTAAGCCACCGCGTTTCACCAAAAGGTTACTACAAGGGTCGTCAAGTTGTTAACAAAGCTAGCAACAACGACTAATTAAAAGACACCTCGCTTCTGGTGTCTTTTTTTATGCAAAAATTCCAAAAGGAAAGGCTAATTGAGAGGAAAGAATGAAATTAGTATTTTTACATTCCAGTGATACGCATGGCTTTTTAATGCCTACCGATTATCAAGATAGAAATGATTACCATGCACCCTTTGGACTAGCACGCGTTAGCAGCACTATCAAGTCCGAGATAGCTAAATATGGCCGAGACCATGTCTTAGTCACTGACGCTGGTGACTGTCTGCAGGGGTCGCCTTTGGCATCTTATGCGCGCACCTTGCCTGATTACCGCGGTTTGGCTCAGTTTACTGCCGCCTATAATGCAATTGGTTATGATGCCCGCTGCCTGGGAAACCACGACTTTAATTTTGGTTTAGATTATTTGAATTGGTATGTAAATCATAATGACGCGCCAATTATTAATGATAATATCCTTGCTGCCGGTACAGATCGCCCAGCTTTTGGAATTCCTTTTAAAATTATTGAAAAAGCTGGCATCAAGGTTGGAATTTTGGGAATCACTACCCAGTATATTCCTCATTGGGAGCAAGCCGACCATATTGCGGGACTCGAATTTAAGTCAGCTCTCACGACAATTAAGCATTATGCTGCACTATTAAAACCGCAAGTTGATGTGCTAGCTGTTTTATATCACGGCGGCTTTGAAAATGATCCCCAAACGGGCCAAGCAACTGAACCAGATCGTGGGGAAAATGAAGGGTATCATATTTTAAAAGAAATTCCCGAAGTCGACGTCTTTTTAACTGGACACCAACACCGCCGTTTGAATGAAGTGGTTGACCAAACTGCCTTAATTCAACCAGGTTACCGCGGTGAAGCGGTTGGCAAGGTCATTTTAGATATTGACGAGCAAAGCAAAAAGATTAGCAAGATTGAAACGGAATTAGTTGATACCAAAGCCTTTGAACCAGATCCTGCGATTGTAGAATTGGTAAAGCAACTTGATCAAGGAACCCAAAATTGGCTTGATCAACCGATTGCGGAATTATCAGAACCAGCTCCTATCAAGGATGCAATGACCGGTCGGATTCATGGAGCGCCATTTATTAACTTGTTGCAGCAAATGCAGCTTTGGTTTACGCATGCTGATGTGTCGGCAACGGCGGTTATGAGTGAAAAAGCCAAGGGCTTTGGTAAAACCGTTACTTTGCGAGACGTCATTTTAAATTACCCATATGCCAATCAGCTGGTACGAGTTAAATTTACGGGCAAGCAGCTAAAGCATGTGATTGAACACAGTGCTAGCTTTTTAGAAAAGACTCCCGAGGGAACCATCAAATTCCTTGATCGCTGGATTAAGCCAAAGCCTGAGTTATACCACTTTGATGTGTTCTATCCCGTACACTATGAGGTTGATCTCAGTCAACCTGTGGGACAGCGAGTAAAGAACTTAACCTTGCATGGAAAACCATTAGAAGACGACAAGAATTATGAACTTGCAGTAAATAATTACCGTGCTAATGGTGGAGGTTTCTATCCTGAATATAGTCTAGATAAAATCGATTTGGCCTTGGATAAAGATTACGTCCAAATGTTTACTGAATATCTAACCCAAAGCAGTGAAAAGGTCGATCCTAAGCCAAATTATAAATTCTACTAAAAGTAAAAAAATACGTTTGGAAAATCTCCAAACGTATTTTTTCTGCTTATCTCAAAATCTAACTTGCTTAATTACTTTAAACTGCTGAACTTACTGTCATCTTTGTGGGAATGGGCGGTAATTGTCGGAATAATCAGACTGAACAAAATCCCAAAGACTACACCAAAGATCACAGCTTCGGTCATATTGCCGGAGTTTTTAGTCAAAGGACCAGCGATAAAGCTGATGATCATTGAATAAAGAATACTCCAGAAGATTGTAACGATTGTACGACCCATAGCTATTCCTTCTTTCACAAGAAAATTTTAGCATAAAATCCCTGTTGATTTCAATCTTTCTGGTATTATGGTACGTGCTTTAGTTTTTGCTATACTTAAAATAAGAAAGGAGTTTGGAAAATGGAGATTGCAGCTTTACAAAACATTAGTTCGTTTACTCTGCTGGAAAGTCCCATAAAAATTGGCGATTTGCTTTCGGCTGCCAAAGAACGTGGTTATCAAGCGGTGGCATTGGCTGATATCAATGTAACTTATGGTTTGGTCAATTTTTATGAACAAGCCCAAAAAATTGGGATTAAGCCATTATTGGGCATGCAGGTAAGACTTAATGGTTTAGTAGATAGTACGCGAAAATATGATTTGCTGGTCTTAGCCAAAACCAACGAAGGATATCGCAATATTTTGCGGATGTCGAGTAAAATCAACCTTTTGACGGAAAACGGCGAAAATCATAAAGTCGTGACGCTTGAAGACTTGCAACGCTATTTAAAAGACCTTTTTGTGATAGTTCCGGCCAACACTCAGAGCGAATTAAGAACTTTGTTTATAGAAAATGATGAATTAGCCGGTAATTTCGTGCGCAAACTACAGAAATTAGTATTGCCGGATTCCTTGTATTTGGGTGTTTATGCTAATTCAGACCAAAATAATTACATCAATTTTGTCAAAAGTAAAGCTAAACAATTTAATATCCCTTTGGTAGCCGTAGAAGACGTCCAATATCTAAATTCCAAGGATCATTTTCTACGCAAGACTTTGTTAGCCATCAAAAAAGGTGAAAAGCTGCATGATCTGATAGATTTAGCGAAAATTCCTGGCTCGCATGATTTGAAAAATAGCACCGAATTAGTTTCGCGTTACCGTGAAATGGGTTTAAGTCAAGCTTTAGCTAATACCGGTGAAATTGCCCAGCAATGTCATGCTGAAGTTGTTTTTCAAAAACCGGTTTTGCCCAAGTACCATCAAAATTCAGGTCTATCTAGCCAAGAATACCTCAAACAGCTAGCTGAAAATGGCTTAAAGCGTAAACGCCTTGTGAAACCTGCAAAACAATATCAAGATCGTTTAGCTTATGAATTAAACGTCATTAACGAGATGGGGTTTAACGACTATTTTTTGATTGTCTGGGATGTGATTAATTATTGTCATCAAGTCGGTATTACCACCGGTCCTGGGCGGGGGTCTGCGTGTGGCTCATTAGTAAGTTATGCCTTGAGTATTACAGATATTGACCCGCTTGAATATAATTTGTTGTTTGAGCGTTTTTTAAATCCAGCTCGCCATGAAATGCCAGATATTGACCTTGATACCCCGGATAACCGACGTGATGAAGTTATTAAATACATGTTTGATAAATATGGAATGGATCACGCTGCCCAAATTTTAACGTTTGGGACCCTGGCGGCGAAACAAGCTTTAAGAGACGTAGGGCGCGTGTTTGGGATGTCTCTTAAACAGACTGAAAAGTGGACCAAAAGCCTTCCATTTTCTAAAACCAAGATTAGCTTGAAAGAAGCTTACCAAAATTCCCGCGAACTACAGACCTTAGTTGCAACCAGCCCAGAGGATCAATTGCTTTTTGCTACGGCTGTTCATTTAGAGGGCATTCCCCGCCACACTTCAATTCACGCAGCTGGTTTGGTAATTAGCGATCAGTCAATTGCAGGGATCTCAGGGATGCAGGCGGGGACGCTAGGAATTCCCGTAACTCAGCAAACTAAGGCCTATGTTGAAAGTCTGGGACTATTAAAAATTGACTTTTTAGGTCTTAGAAATTTGACGATTTTAGGTCAGACTTTAGCTTTGTGCAATTTGCCAAAAGAACAAAATTTACCAGAAGCAATTCCGCTCAACGACCCTGCGACCTTAAAGCTTTTTCAAGAAGGTAGGACGGATGCAATTTTTCAGTTTGAATCAGCAGGCATCAAAAATGTTCTAAAACGGCTGCACCCCGACAATTTTGAGGACTTGGTTGCCGTCAATGCTTTATACCGTCCAGGTCCCATGGGTAATATAGATGAATTTATTGCTCGTAAACACGGTAAAAAGCCGATTACTTATCCTGATCCGAGCCTTGAAAAAATTCTAAAGCCAACTTACGGGATTTTGGTTTACCAAGAACAAGTCATGCAAACCGCCCAGGTTCTTGCAGGTTTTTCATTGGGTGAGGCGGATATTTTACGTCGAGCAATGTCGAAGAAAAAAAGCGACGTTTTGGCAGCCCAAAAAGCTAAGTTCATTCAAGGCGTGGTAGCTCAAGGACATGAACAGCAAGTTGGCGAACGAGTATATAGCTATATTGAGCAATTTGCTAACTATGGCTTCAATCGTTCTCATGCTGTGGCTTACACTAAGTTGGCGTTCTGGTTGGCTTACTTGAAGGTCCATTTTCCAGCAGCATTTTATACCTCAATGCTGAATAGCAATATTGGAAATCGGACTAAAATGCAAAACTATGTCATTGAAGCGCAAAATGCCGAAATTAGGATTTTGCCACCCGATATTAATCATGCGGACGTATCCTTTACATTGGTAAATGGCCAGATTATCACAGGCTTAAGAGCGATCAAGGGCTTGCGGATTGATATGATTAACGAAATAGTTAACAAGAAACGTCCGTTTAAATCTTTCACCGATTTTTTACGACAGCTAGATCCTAAATTCTTGCAAACAGATGCTATTAAGTCCTTGATTATGGCTGGCTGTTTTGACCAAATGGAACCTAATCGCAATATGCTTCTTAGCAGCTGTGAAGATATTATCGAAAATGTAAAACTAACTGGTCAAAATTTATCTTTATCAGAAAGTTTAGGCGGGCCACAGATGACAGAGGCACCGATGCCAGATTCAGCCGCAAAAGCAGAAATGGAAGAGCGGGTTTTGGGCTTTTCAACGACTACCACGCCATTAGTGGCCGTTCAAAAATATGCCAAAATTTATAACGCTAAGCGCTTAGCTGAATTTAAAATTGGCGACAAGGGGGTTGCGGTTGGTAAATTAATGGGTCTTAAGCCAGTGAGAACGAAAAAAGGTACAACCATGGCTTTTTCAACATTTGCTGATTCTCAGAACAAGCAAGAAGTGGTGATCTTCCCTGGCGTCTATGAAAAGGTGCATGGCAATTTAAAAGAAGGTCAAATCTATTTGCTTGGTCTCAGAGTCCAAGCAGATCGGTATGATCCTAGCAAAAAGCAATATTTGTTGACAAATTTACGAGCTGTCAAAATAACGAGTTAGATTTTTGCCTGATCAATAAAAGCAAGCCCCTTAATAGATGTAAGTGCTAACATCAATAAAATCGCGAAATAAAAGCAATTTTAGCTAATTTTTATGAGATTTTTCGGACTAAAAATGGTAATATTTAGTTGATGTGAGAGATTACACAATATAATCATGATGAGGTGAATTCATGAAACGGATTGGTATTTTGACCAGTGGTGGAGACGCCCCTGGTATGAATGCAGCAATCAGAGCTGTTACCAGAACTGCCATTTCTCATGGTCTTGAAGTTTTTGGTATTCGCTATGGTTTTGCCGGATTAGTTGCTGGCGACTTTTCACCATTAACGGCTGAAGATGTTGACCACACGATCAATCTTGGCGGTACGATTTTGTACTCTGCTCGTTATCCAGAAATGGCACAAGAAGAAGTACAACAAAAAGCCGTTGAACAACTCAAGAAGCATGGTATTGATGCTGTTATCGTAATTGGCGGTGATGGATCTTACCACGGTGCTTTAGCTTTGACGCGTCACGGTATTAACTCAATCGGACTGCCTGGTACGATCGACAACGATATTCCATATACTGACTACACAATCGGTTATGATACTGCTTGCGAAACTGCAATGGATGCGATTGATAAGATTCGTGACACTGCAAGTAGTCACCACCGCGTTTTCGTAGTCAATGTTATGGGTCGTGAATGTGGTGACATTGCGATGCGCGTTGGTGTAGCCAGTGGTGCCGATGCAATTGTCATTCCTGAACGTCCATACGATGTAAAGGAAATTGCTGAAAGCCTAAAGCGCAGCTTTGCTAAGGGTAAGGATCATGGAATCATTGTACTCGCCGAAGGCGCAATGAGCGCCGACAAATTCAAGGATGAACTCTTGAAATACGGCGACTTCGATGCTCGTGCCAATGTTCTTGCCCACATGCAGCGAGGTGGTAGACCTACTGTTGAAGATAGAGTTAATGCTACTAAGATGGGTAATTATGCTGTTAAGTTGCTTCTTGAAGGTAAGGGCGGTTTAGCTGTCGGCTTTGAGAACAACGAACTTTCTACTCACGACATTCTCGATCTTTTTGATGGTAAGCACGAAGGCGACTATGCATTGTTGGATTTAAACAAAGATATGACTAAGTAGTCTTATCGAATTTTGGAGAGGAATTTTTCACAAATGAAGAAAACTAAGATTGTCAGCACGTTGGGGCCAGCCTCAAACGACATTGAAACTATTACTAAGTTAGCTAAGGCTGGTGCTAACGTATTCCGTTTTAACTTCTCACACGGTGACCACGAAGAACACCTTGCTAGAATGAAGATGGTTCGCCAAGTTGAAAAGGAAACTGGTTTACTTTTGGGTATCGACCTTGACACCAAGGGTGCTGAAATCAGAACTACTGAACAAGAAGGCGGCAAGTTTACTGCTCACACTGGTGACATTATCCGCATTTCAATGGATGACTCAAAGAAGGGTAACCCAGAAATGATCCACGTTACCTACGAAGGTCTTTACGATGATACTCACGTTGGTGGTCACGTATTGATCGACGATGGTAAGGTTGACCTTTTAATTAAGGAAAAGGACGAAGCTAAGCGTGAACTTGTAACCGAAGCACAAAACACTGGTGTGATTGGTTCAAAGAAGGGTGTTAACGCACCAGGCGTTGAAATCCGCCTTCCAGGGATCACTGAAAAAGATACTGATGACATTAAGTTTGGTTTAGCTCACGGTATTAACTTCATCACTGCTTCATTCGTTCGTAAGGCTCAAGACGTTCTTGACATTCGTGAATTGTGTGAAGAAGCTGGCGCTGACTACGTTAAGATCTTCCCAAAGATTGAATCACAAGAAGGTATCGACAACGTTGACGAAATCTTGCAAGTTTCTGACGGTTTAATGGTTGCTCGTGGTGACATGGGTGTTGAAATTCCATTTATCAACGTACCATTTGTACAAAAGGAATTGATCAAGAAGGCTAATGCACTTGGCAAGCCAGTTATCACTGCTACCCAAATGCTTGACTCAATGCAAGAAAACCCACGTCCAACTCGTGCTGAAGTTACTGACGTTGCTAACGCTGTGCTTGATGGTACTGACGCAACTATGTTGTCAGGTGAATCAGCAAACGGTTTGTACCCAGTACAATCAGTTCAAGCTATGGCTGACATTGACCAACGTACTGAACGTGAATTGCACAAGAACAACACTTTAGCATTCCAAAGATTTGAAGACTACAAGGGTTCAAACACTACTGAAGCTATCGGTGAATCAGTTGTTCGGACTGCTCAAGAATTGGGCGTTAAGACTATCATCACTGCAACCAACTCTGGTTACACTGCTCGGATGATTTCTAAGTACCGTCCAGATGCTGATATTATCGCTTTGACTTTTGATGAAAAGATTCAACACTCACTTGGTATTGTTTGGGGCGTAACTCCAATCTTAACTGAAAAGCCTAAGTCAACTGATGAAATGTTTGAAATGGCAACCAAGGTTGCTAAGGAACAAGGTTTGGTTGAAGATGGTGACTTGGTAATCATCGTTGCTGGCGTTCCAGTTGGTGACTCAGGTACTACTAACTTGATGAAACTTCAAATCGTTGGTTCAAAGCTTGCACAAGGTTTGGGTGTAGGTAATGGCTCAGTTGTTGGTAAGGCTGTTGTAGCAAACAGTGCTGAAGAAGCTAACAGCAAGGTTAAGGAAGGCGACATCTTGGTATCCAAGGTAACTGACGCTGACTACTTACCAGCTATCAAGAAGGCTTCAGGTTTAGTTGTTGAAGCTTCTGGCTTAACTTCACACGCAGCTGTTGTTGGCTTATCATTAGGTATCCCAGTTGTTGTTGGTACTACCAGTGCAACTGAAAAGATTTCTGATGGTACAACTATTACTGTTGATGCTCGTCGTGGTGCTATTTACCAAGGTGAAATTTCAACTCTTTAATTGACTAAATACATCAACTAAAGTTCAGTTCAAACAAAACTAATTAAATCAAAAAGGAATCAAGTAATTAACTTGGTTCCTTTTGTTTTTTAAATTAATAAGAGCATAGTCTACAAATTTTGGTAAAGATCTCGTATACTAGTTTAAAGACGACTAAAGACAGGGAGAGTGTTATGCTAGGACAAGTTCAGACCGGGAAAATTACTGATGAGAATAAAGATGCTTTTTTTGTACAAGTAGATGGTATTACTTTCGAATTGAAAAAGCATGAGCTTACGCAAGATGAGTTACCTCAGAAGGGCGATCTTATCAGTGGATTTTGCTACGAAAATAAAAAGCACCAAAAACAAATGACGCAATTTTTGCCCTTCGCTCAAATTGATCAATATGGTTGGGGCAAAGTGACCGAAGTACGACCAGGGTTGGGCGTCTTTGTGGATGTTGGATTGCCGGATAAAGATGTGGCCTTGTCAATGGATGATCTACCACGGGAAAAAGAGCGGTGGCCTAAGCGCGATGACCGGCTATTAGTATCCCTAATTGTTGATGAAAAGGAACGCGTCTGGTGCAATTTAGCCGACGAAAATGTTTTTGAACAATTAGCTGCCAATTACCCCAATGATTTGAAGAATAAAGACCAATTTGCTACTGTTTATGCCTCTAGGGAAATTGGTGCCTTTGTTTTAACCAAGGACTATTATTTAGGTTTTATTCATGTTAGTCAGATGCCACGCCCATTGCGCTTAGGCGAGGAAGTCAAGGCTAGAGTAATTGGCTTTAGTCAGTATGGACGACTAAATATGAGCATTCTTCCGCGCGCTTTTGAAGAAATCAGTGATGATGCGGGCATGATCTTGATGAGTCTGCGGCGTAAGGCTGATAAGAGTTTGCCTTTCTATGATAAATCTGATGCCAGCGAGATAAAGGCTTATTTTGGTATTTCCAAAGGAGCTTTCAAACGAGCAGTGGGTAATCTCTTGAAACGGGGTATTATTAGTGAAGATAAACAAGCTGGTACTATCACCCTAATTAAGGACCCAGAAGATGAGGAATGACTTAACTAAACAGGTTGCAGAATATCTTGCCTTCTTAGCAAACGAGAAGGGCTTACGTAAAAATACCATCCTTGCCTATCAACAAGATTTGAATGAATTTTTGGCTTTTTTGCAGGGTGAAGATATTTCTGACTGGCCTGATAAAGCTAGCGATATCAATGCCTTTATCGCGCGGCAAAAGAAATCCGCTAGTTCGATACGGCGCTTGATTTCAACTTTACGGAAATTCTATCAATGGTTGGCTCGCCGAGGTTATCAAAAAATTAATCCCATGTTGGAAATTGATGCTCCGCCTCTTACCAAAGCTCAAGCTGTTAGTTTAACTCTCCCGGAAGTGCGGAGCATCCTTCAACAGCCGGACACGTCCAAATTATTAGGGCTTCGAGATCGGGCTATTATAGTTTTGTTATATACCACAGGCATAAAAGTCGGTGAATTAGTTAATTTAAAACCAGATGCTTTCTTGATGGAAGTAAATTTGTTTAAAGTTTTATCTGCAGATGGACGTGAACGCTTGTTGCCGATCAGCGACGAAGCTTTGGCAGTAATTGAAAAATATCGCCAGAAAATGTTGTCACAATCTGCTGGTCAAGAGAGATCGAGGTTTTTCTGTAATAACCGGGGTGGGGGACTTACCCGTCAAGCTGTTTGGCAAATGCTAAAAAGATATTGCCAACAAGCCGAAATTACCAAAGAAGTCAATACTCATACCCTGCGCAATACTTTCATTAGTCAGATGTTAGCAAACGGCGCAGATTCACGAGTTATAGATAAAATGCTCGATCGGGCTGATCCAAATGGTAATTACTACGGCCCCGTGACCCAAAAACAGATAATTGCAGTCTATCAAAAATGCTATCCTCGATTGTAGGTGATGTGAATGTTGATACCATATAAGCAAGATCTTGAAAAAACGGTAATGGGCTTATTGTCCTATTTGCCAGATTTAAAAAATATCGATAATTTAAAATCTGAAATGGCACTAATAAATGGCAATAATGATTTTGAATTATATGTCTACCAAGCTAGTGATGGCAATAAAGTTGGCGTCATTGGCGTACAAACAAGTGACCAATTTGTAGTAATCCGCTATTTGTCTTTACTGCCAGCGTATCGCGACGACAAACATCGCCAAATTGTTGTAAATGAACTTGAACAAGAAAAAAATGGTCTCAGAATTAGTGCAGTACCTGACTATACATATTTATTGAAATTTGTAAATAAAAATAATGAGTAAAGATGATTTAAGATTAGATTTGCCTAACTTTGAAGGGCCGCTGGATTTGTTGCTGCATTTAATTCAGTCACAAAAAATCGATATTTATGATATACCGATTGCCAAAATTACTAAGCAATACTTGCAATATTTGCAAGAAATGCAACGGTTGAATTTGCAAATTGCAGGTGAATTTTTTGTGATGTCTTCAACGCTATTAAGAATAAAATCACAATATTTGCTGCCTCAAAATGATTTCGATCCGTATCAAGCAGAGAATGATGACCCACGGGAAGAATTAGTTCAACAGTTAGTGCAATATTCTGTATTTAAAAAAGTATCAAGCTATCTAAAAGAGCGAGAAGCTAATACGCCTACTTTGATGGCAAAAGAACCGAGCATTGAAAAAGCAGCTAAAGTTGAAAAGCTACCCAAAGGTGAAATCAGCGAAGAAAATCTGACGGAGTCGTTCAAACAGGTTTTGCGCCGGTTAAAATTGCGCAAACCGAATATCGCTACTTTAAACGTAGCTGAAACGCCAATCACACAAATGTTAAATTACTTACAGGCTAAGCTGAAAGAGGCTAAAGCAGTAAGCTTTTTTGCGTGTGCTAGAACGATGAATGATATTTCTGACGTGATCGGGTTATTTCTAGCTATCTTAGAAATGTGTAAAGATCAGCAAGTCAAAGTTAAGCAAATAGATGAATTTAGTGATTTAATCGTAGAAAGAATATAATTATGGCAACGAGAATAGCAGAAATGGAAGCCCTCTTGTATGTGGCCGGTGAAGATGGCCTAACCGCTGATACTTTAGCTGATTTGCTAATTATTGACACCAAGATTGTGGCAGAGGCTGCGGAAAAATTAAATAATCAATTAAAGGACCGTCAATCGGGCTTGCGGGTTGTTCATGTTAATGATAAGTACAAACTGGTTACAAGTAAGGGTGTTGCCAAAATAGTTGAATCTTACTTCAAAAAGGATGCCAATCCTTCGCTAAGTCAATCTGCCTTAGAAATTTTAGCCATTGTAGCTTATCGACAACCGATTACCCGAATTGAGATTGATGAAATTAGGGGCGTAAATTCGTCAGGAGCATTACAAACGTTAGTCTGGCGAGGATTGGTCAAGATTGGCGGAAAAAAAGATGTGCCTGGTCATCCTAATTTATATGTAACTACTGATTATTTCTTAGAATATTTTGGTTATGAATCTTTAGCAGATTTGCCTTTAATTGAAGATTTTGAGGATGAACTTGATTTCCAAGATGAAAATGTAGAACTATTTCCTGATGAAACAGATGCTGGAAAGGATGAAGATTAAACTATGGCAGAGAGATTACAAAAGGTGATAGCTGAAGCCGGCATTGCCTCGAGGCGAGCAGCAGAAAAGTTGATCACTGCTGGGAGAGTTCGAGTTGATGGTAAAGTAGTTACCCAATTGGGAACCAAGGTGGAAACTTTTAGCAATATTACCGTTGATGGCGAGCCGATTGAACGCGAAAGCCATCATACCTATCTCTTTTATAAGCCCCGCGGCGTAGTTTCAACCGCTCATGATGACAAGGGTCGCAAGACGGTAGTCGATTATTTTGCTGACTTGCCATATCGTCTATATCCAGTTGGTCGTTTAGATTATGACACCTCGGGTGCGCTTATTTTAACTAATGATGGTGCCTTAGCAAATTACTTAATGCACCCGAAGAATGAAGTAGATAAGGTTTACGTTGCCAGAATTCATGGCATTTTAACCGCTGATGAGCTGAAGAGTCTTAAGCAGGGAGTAAAGCTGGGCAAGTTTAAGAGTCGTCCTGCACGGGTTAAAATTTTAAAAACGGATCAACGCAAGGATCGGCAAATTGTGCAGTTAACGATCCACGAAGGACATTATCACCAAGTGAAAAGAATGCTAAAGGCCGTTGGTCATCCAGTTGAAAAACTATCTCGTGAGCAATATGGCTTTCTAACTCTGGAAGGGCTTACTTCCGGACGGCGACGGGAATTATCAAAGCAAGAAGTTGACAAATTAAAGCGCTTGTAATACTATAAAAATGTAAGTTGAATAAGGTAGTTGTCTTCAGGGCAGGGTGAAAGTCCCGACCGGTGGTGAGAGTCCACGACCCGCGTTTGCGGCTGAATCCTAATAGGATACCGATAGTTAAAGTCTAGATGGAAGAAGACAGATCTAACTGATAATTTTATTTTCAGAATTTACAAGGTCTGTTGCTGGAGCAACGGACCTTGATTTATTTTCTGGAGGAAGATTATGGACGTTAGAAAGAGTACTAGTTCAAGCCTCGCCAATGTTATTGCCTATGCGTTAATTGGAGCAATTGCTTTTGTAATTATGAAATTTGAATTTCCGATAATGCCAGGGGTTAGTTTCCTGAAGTTTGACTTTTCAGATGTCATCATAACGATCGGAACTTTTGTTTTCGGCGCAGTACCTGGCATCATTATTGCTTTGGTTAGAATGGCTTTGGGTTTAATCTTGGGTGGCTTTGCTTTACCAAGCGTGGTAGGACAACTTGCAGCCTTCTTTGCAAGTTTAGCCTTTGCCTTACCATTTTACTTTATCGCTAAGAGCGTAGAGGCTGAAAACCGCAAGAGCATAAAGGGCTACTTATTGCCGGTGGTAGGACTGCTCGTCGGCATTGTAGCGATGTCAGCTGTAATGGCCTTAGCAAACGCTTTTGTGTTAACGCCAGTATATGCTGTCACTTCATTAACTTCGACTTCAGTGCCGGTAAACTCATATGGTAACTTGCTATATGTAGCTGAGCATGATTACCTTCAGGGCATGCTGCATTTGCAATCAATGAGTGCTTACATTTTTGGTATTATTGTTCCCTTTAATTTAATTAAGGGTGCCATTAATGCCGTTGTCGTTTACCTGTTATTTGAATCAGTTTTGAAGAACATTAAACCATACGTACGTAAGAGATTTAACTTAAACTAAAAGAAGTCGGCAATATGCCGACTTTTTTGATGCGAAAATTTGAAAAGACCATTCATCAGCCTTGAACTTTTATGATAAAATTGTCACATACAGAGAAGTGGAGGATGACGAAATGAACCAAGATGGGCCATACAAACACTATGAGCGACCAGATGAGCCACGGAAAAATTCTTATCGTGGTTCAAAACACTGGGGTGGGACCATTACTATTGCCGTAACTTGTTTAGCAATTTTAATGCCTGTAGCTTATGTTGCTGCTAAACGCACGCAGCCTCAGGTTTCAGAAGTAGCAAAGGTTTCTAAGAAGAAGTCTAGTTCATCAAGCAAGCAGACGAAGAGTGTTAAGAAGAAAACCAGCAAGAAGAAAGCTAAGAAAAAGCAGACTGCTAGTTCAAAAACATCATCAAGCAGTGCCAATTCAATCAGCAGCAGTTCTTCAGCTGTCAGTTCATCTTCTAGTTCTAGTTCAAGTTCAAGTAGTGATGTAAGTTCATCGAAGACATATACGGTTCAAGATGGCGACACTTTATCTGGGATTGCAGCACAGTTTAATACTACTGTGTCTGAATTGGAAAGCCTGAATGGCATGACTGATGAGAGTGTCAGTGCAGGTCAGACCATTAGGGTAAGATAAAACTAAGAAAGGATAAGAGACCTAATAGTCTCTTTTTTATTGGAATGCAAGTAGCGATTGATGGACCTGCATCAGCAGGAAAAAGTACGGTGGCTAAGTTAATTGCCAAAAAGTTGTCTTTTGTATATATTGACACCGGTGCAATGTACCGTGCCTGTACGGTAATTGCCCATGACAATGGCTTAGATTACGGTGATGAAGCGGGCATTTTGCGTGCTATTGATAAAACCGGCATTGAACTAAAATCAGAAAATGGGCAACAGAAGGTCTATGCTGGTGGAAAAGATATTACCAAAGAAATTAGAACACCATTAATTTCAGCAAATGTCTCACAAGTTTCGGCCTTAAAAGGCATACGTGAAAAGATGGTGACTTTACAGCGGCAGCTGGCAGGTAAAACTAATGTCATCATGGATGGTCGAGATATCGGAACAACGGTGCTGCCTGACGCAGAGGTCAAGATTTTTCTGGTTGCTAGTGCCCGCTCACGAGCTGAACGGCGATTAAAGGATTTGCAACAACAAGGAATAAAATCTGATAAAACGGTTGACGAGATCGAGGCGGATATCGCTGCCCGTGATTACAAAGATAGTCACCGTGAAATTTCACCACTTAAAAAGGCAGAGGATGCAGTGGAAATTGACACTACAAACATGTCAATTGATGAAGTTGTAGAGACAATTTTGGCTAAAATCAAAAAAGCTGAAAAAAACTTCTAAAAAAGCAGATAAAACAGTAGAAAAAATATGCCATATCATTTAAAATTAAAAATGATATTGGGAGGTACTTATGTCAGAAAACAGTAATCAATTTTTAGACGCATTAAAAGAAATGAAAGGAGTTGAAGTCGGCGACATCGTAGACGTTGAAGTTTTAGATGTCGAAGATGGTCAACTTGACGTCGGCGTACAAGGCGCCGGTGTTGAAGGTGTTGTTACTCGTCGTGAATACACCGCAGACCGCAACGCTGATCTCCATGACTTAGTTAAGCCAGGGGACACTTTCAAAGCTTTAGTTTTACGTAGAGCTGGTGGCGACAAGGAAAATGGTGAATTCTTCTTCTCAGTTACCCGCTTAAAGGAACGCGAAGCATATGACAAGTTGGTTAAGGACTTCGAAGCTGGAAACGCAATCGAAGGTACTGTAACCGCAGCCGTAAGAGGTGGCTTGTTAGTTGATGTTGGTACTAGAGGTTTCTTGCCTGCATCACTTATTTCAAACCGTTACGTTTCAAACCTTAAGCCATTCATCGGCAAGACCATGAAGTTTAAGATCACTGAAATTGATCCAGCTAAGAACCGTCTGATTCTTTCTCACAAGGACTTGGTTGAAGAAGAACGTGAAGAAGTATTTGAAAAGGTTGCTTCACAATTAGTTGTCGGCGACGTTGTTGAAGGTAAGGTTTCACGTTTAACTAACTTTGGTGCATTTATCGATGTTGGTGGTGTGGATGGTTTAGTTCACATTTCAGAAATTTCTTACAAGCACATCGAAAAGCCTAGCGATGTTTTGGAAGCTGGTCAAGACGTTAAGGTTAAGGTCATCGGCATTGACAATGATAGACATCGCATCTCCCTGTCAATTAAGCAAACTGAGCCTTCACCATTTGAACAAGCTACTGAAAACTTACACGAAGGCGACATTTTTGAAGGTGAAGTTAAGTCATTGACTAACTTTGGTGCTTTTGTAGAAGTAGCTGATGGTATCCAAGGTTTGGTTCATGTTTCAGAAATCTCAAACAAGCACGTTGACAAGCCTAGCGATGTTTTAAAGGTTGGTCAAACTGTTAAAGTTAAGGTTTTGAGCATCGAACCAAGTGAAAGAAGAATTTCACTTTCAATCAAGGCTGCTGACTCAAACGCTTCATCAGAATCAGCTCGTCCACGTCGTAACAACAACCGCAACAATAACTCAGTTGCTGCTAAGTACATGGGCAACGACGACAATGGTTTTGCTTTAGGCGACATTATCGGTGACCAATTGAAGGACCGTTAAAGCGGAACTTGAAAAGAGTCGACAAAAGGTCGGCTCTTTTATTTTTATCATAGAAGAAGGGTGGTAGAAAGAATGGCATTACCCGTAGTAGCAATTGTCGGCCGGCCCAATGTCGGCAAGTCTACACTTTTCAATCGCATAATTAACCAACGTCTTGCCATCGTAGAGGATTTGCCGGGGGTTACAAGAGATAGAAATTATGCTCCAGCTGAATGGATGGGACACAAGTTTGACTTGATCGATACCGGTGGGATTACCTGGGAAGATGGTAAAATCGAGGAAGAGATTAGAGCTCAAGCGGAAATTGCAATTGACGAAGCTGATGTGATTGTCTTTTTAACCAGTGTCGACAATCATGTAACCGATCTTGACGAGCGAATTGCTAAACTTTTATATCGTACTAAAAAGCCGGTTATTTTAGCCGTCAATAAGGCAGATAATCCTGAGCAGCGACAAGATATTTATGATTTTTATAGTTTAGGATTTGGGGATCCGATTCCAATTTCCGGTAGTCACGGAACCGGAATTGGGGATCTGTTGGATGAGATTAATGCTCACCTGCCTAAAGACGCAGACCAAGTTGATGACGATACGATTGCTTTTTCCGTAATTGGCAGACCAAATGTTGGTAAATCGTCAATTGTCAATAAATTGCTTGGCGAGGACCGGGTAATTGTCGCCAATCAAGAGGGGACGACCAGAGACGCAATTGATACCCCGTTCATCAGTAAAGCTGGAGATAAGTTTAGACTTATAGATACTGCTGGAATTCGGCGGCGGGGGAAGGTTTATGAAAAAACTGAAAAGTACTCCGTCATGCGGGCCCAAGGAGCAATCGAACGCTCTGACGTGGTTCTCCTAGTTTTAGATGCAAGTACCGGTATCAGGGAGCAGGACAAGCATGTGGCTGGTTATGCGCATGAAGCTGGCCGAGGGATTATCATAGTCGTCAATAAGTGGGATTTGCCAAAGAAAGACTCTCAAAGTGCGAAAGATTTTGAACGAGTAATTCGACAAGAATTTCAATATTTAGACTATGCTCCAATTCTTTTTGTTTCGGCCAAAACTGGTCAACGACTAGACCAAATTCCCGAATTGGTTAAACGGGTTTATAAGAACTTAACTCAAAGAATTCAATCCAGCGTTTTGAATGATTTGCTGATTGAAGCCAGCAAACTAGTACCAACTCCGATGGTGCGCGGAAAAAGGTTACGGGTTTACTATATGACGCAGGTAAAATCTAATCCTCCAACTTTTGTAGTATTTGTAAATGACCCGGAATTGATGCACTTCTCATATCAACGATTTTTGACAAACCAATTGCGACAAAATTTTGACTTTGAAGGAACCCCAATAAAAATCATTGCCCGAAAGCGCAAATAATCGCTCAATGACTTTTTAAAAAATAATTACTTAAAAGCTTGTTACATAGGGCTTTTTGTGATATTTTTGTTTCTAGGAAACAATGGTTGGTTGTGATATTTCTTCCTTGTTTCTTTAAAGGAAAAAGCTTTTGGGTCATTGCCCAAATTCAGGAGGTGAATTCCATATGGCAAACAAGGCAGAATTAGTTTCTGAAGTTGCTTCAAAGACTGATTTAAACAAGAAGGATGCTGCTGTAGCTGTTGACGCAATCTTTGAATCAATTCAAGAAAGTCTTGCTAAGGGTGAAAAGGTTCAACTTATCGGCTTCGGTACGTTTGAAGTGCGCCACCGTGCTGCACGTAAGGGTCGTAACCCGCAAACTGGTGATGAAATCGAAATCCCAGCTAGCGAAGTTCCTGCATTTAAGCCAGGTAAGGCTCTTAAGGACGCCGTTAAGTAATTTTTTACTTAACAACTAAAAGACGTTGGTTATAGACCAACGTCTTTTTTCATCGAAAATAATCAAGAAAGAGAGCAAAATATGACTTATTCAGAACAATTATTGGATGCTATTGAGTCACATGATTTTTCAAACAACCAACATTTGTTAAACGAAGCAATAGATCATGATAGTCCAGAAGTTTTAGCTTCGCTAGCTGAAAATTTGACGGCCTATGGTTTTTCGGATTTAGCAAAGACAGTTTATCGCAGTTTAATAGCCAAAGTGCCAGGAGAGGACCTGTTTAAAGTTTACCTAGCTGAAATTTTGTTAAATGATGGATCAGAAGACGATGCTCTGACACTTCTTTACGGCGTCCCTAAAGACTCTGATGCCTATCTAGATAGTTTGCTTGTCTTAGCTGATTATTATCAAACAAACGGCTTAATTGAGCCTGCACGCCAGAAACTGTTGCAAGCAAGGGCTTTAGCACCAGAAGAAGACGCAATAACCTTCGGCTTAGCTGAATTGGATTATCTTAGTGGCAATTTTGGCGAAGCCCTAGATCTATATCAAGATTTAGTCAAGCGTCAAGATTATTTTGGCGAAGTGGACCTCAATAATCGAATTTTTGAAACTCAGGCCAAACTGGGTAACTATGAAGAAGCTGCTGAGCTGGCTAAAAAGCACGAAAACTCGATCATTGATATTGATAGTAAATATAAGGCTGGGTTAGTATTCCTCCAAACCGGCGAGATCGACCTAGCAATCAAATATTTGGATCAGGTAATCGACCAAAGCCCTGATTATGTGAATGCTTATCCACTTTTAGCTGAAGCCTATCTCAAAAAACATGATGATGATCAGGTATTGCGTTCTGCGCAAGCAGGGCTAGCTTATAACCAACTAGATGAAACGCTCTATTCAATGGGAGCTCAGGCAGCTATTAGATTGGGACAAAATGAAACGGCAGAGGATTTATTGCAGCGCGGGCTAAAGGTTAATCCCGATAATAGCGACTTGCTGCTGCAGCTAGCTAATTTATTAGTTGCTGAGCAAAAAAATGATGAGCTGTTAGACCTGTTTAAAGACCGTCCAGATAGTCAGATTGAACCAGATGAGCATTGGGACTTGGCCATCGCTTATCAGCGTCTAGACCGTTTAGAAGAGGCAAAAGCAGAATATCTAGCCGCATATCCAAATTTAGCCGATAATAGCAACTTTTTACGGAATATGATTGGCCTATTTTTGAATCTTCCTAAATCTACAGACATCGTAAAACAATTGCTTGAGCGTTATTTGAAACAAGTACCTGATGATGAGGAAATGCAGCAATTGTATCTTGATTTGACTGCAAGATAAAAAAGCAAAAAAAGCAAAAAAGCCTAGCTTGCCATAATTAGCAAGCTGGGCTTTTAGAATTCTTGATGGGTATTTGGATTTCGATCGGCCCTACGCCCATCGGGACGGTCGAGGGCCGTTATTTGGTCTATTTCATCAGGTGCTAGGGTAAAGTCAAAAATGTCCAAGTTGCTGATTTGGTGGGCAACTGAATTTGCCTTAGGAATAGGCACAACTTTTAACTGCGTCTCCCAGCGAAGAATAATTTGAGCTGGCGATTTTTGGTATTTCTTAGCTAAAGCCAGAATTACTGGTTCTTTGAAAATAACTCCCGCTCGCTGCAAAGGACTCCAGGCCTCCGTAATAATTCCATGAGACGTATCATATTCTCTTACTTGGCGACTTGACCAATAAGGGTGCAGTTCGACTTGGTTAACAGCTGGTACCTTCCCGGTTTCCGCAATAATACGGTCTAATTGAGCCGGTTCAAAATTTGATACGCCAATTGAACGAACCAGGCCAAATTTTTGCGCATCAATCAAGGCCTGCCAAGCTTCGACGTAATGGTCCTCAAGAGGGTTGGGCCAGTGAATAAGATAAAGGTCAAAATAGTCCAAACCAGATGAGTATAACGATTCCTCTATCTGCTCAATTGCCTCTTGGTAGCGGTGGTGACGACCGGGCAATTTCGAAGTAATAAACAACTGGCTACGCATAGCGGCAGAATCCTTAATTGCAGCACCAAGCGTACCTTCGTTTTCATATTGTCCCGCAGAATCTAGCAAGGTATAGCCGTGATTGATAGCATCCCTAATAGCCCACATTCCGCTGCGTCCCTTAAGTTGATAGGTCCCAAAACCAAGCTTGGGGATACGGTTGCCGTCATTTAAATCAAAATATTCCATTGAATAACCTCCTTGCTCTCCTTAATTATAACAAGATCCTGGTCGCACAAAAAAAGCAATGCTTGGCATTGCTTTACTTACGAAAGATGAGATGTTCGCGTTTGGGTCTTTGACCATAAGTAAATCCTTCACCTAAGGCTTCGTGCACCTCTAAGATTGAGATAAAAGCGTGAGGGTCTTCGTGTTCAACGATGCGCTTAAGTTGCACTACTTCCCGAGGAGAGACCACAACGTAAATTACGTGCTTTTCGTCTTTTTGATAGCCACCTAAGCCCTTTAAGTAGGTAAGTCCGCGGTCCATTTCTAGGTCGATCATTTTTCCGATCTTTTCATATTTGTCAGAAATGATCAAAACGCCTCTAGCTGAATATGCGCCTTGTTGGACCCAGTCCATGGTTCGTGACAAAACGAATGAAGCCAGCAGGGTGTACATCATATGTTTAAGGTCCAAGTAACTGAGCGAGGCCGTTAAAACAATTGCATCAAAGAGCAGCAACATTTGACCAGAGGAGATGCCGAGTTCAATTTGACCGATTCTTGCAAGAATATCGGTTCCTCCACTAGTACCATTGAAGCGGAAGACCAGGCCCAGCCCGACCCCGGACAAAAAACCGGCTAAAATTGCACTTAGGAACAGGTCGTGCTCGAGATTAAATTGTTTTATAATGGGAACGGTACGCCAAAAGGATAAAAATAAGGAAAGACATAGAGTGCCCCAAATAGTGTAGGCCAATAAACGCTTTCCCATAAAATGGTATCCTAGGAGGAATAGCGGGATGTTTAACAAAAGAGTTGAAACTCCCATATCAATTCCCCAAAAGTGGCGCAAAATTAAAGTGATTCCGCTGATGCCTCCATCAGCTAACTGATTTGGAACGGAAATCATATCCAAGCTTAGTCCATATAAGGCACACCCAAGGGCGATCATAAACAATTCAACTATTGTTTTTTGCTTTATTTTTGGCATAAAGAATCCTCCTTCCAAATTTAGCACACTTTACAAGTTAACATAGAATTGAATTAAAAACATTATTACACGAGCAATTATTACCATGAAATTAACTAATATACCAGCTGTCTTTCAGGCAGCCATGCCAGTTTTACGAACAATTGAAAATGCCGGGTTTGATGCCTATTTTGTTGGCGGATCGGTTAGGGATGTCTTGTTGCACCGACACGTTCATGACGTTGATATTGCAACAAGTGCTTATCCTGAAGAAATCAAGGAGCTTTTTTCTAAAACGATTGATACCGGTTTAAAGCATGGGACCGTGACGATTTTATACAACGGTGAGAGCTACGAAATTACTACTTTTCGGACTGAATCAGGCTATCAGGATTTTCGTCGTCCTGACCATGTCTCGTTTGTACAAAATCTAGATGAAGATTTAAAGAGACGGGATTTTACTATCAATGCCTTGGCGATGAATATAGAAGGCGAGATTGTTGATTTATTCGATGGTTTAACCGATTTAAAAAAACGAGTTATTCGGGCGGTTGGAAAACCAACGGAAAGATTTCATGAAGATGCTCTAAGAATGATTAGAGCAGTACGCTTTATGAGTCAGCTTAATTTTCAAGTGGAACCGCAAACAGTAGCAGCAATTAAAGCCAATCACCAGCTATTAAGCAAAATTTCGGTTGAACGGATTCGCGATGAATTTGTCAAAATGGGCCTTGGACCAAATGCCCGACAAGCTTTTGCTTTATTTTTAAATACCGAATTAGCCGACGAATGTCCTGATTTTAAAGGTAAACGCGAGCAGCTGAACGTTTTTCCCCAGCTCCAATTTAGTCCTACCATGGAAACGAGCCTTTGGGCGGTAATTGTCCTTTTGTTAAAACTAAAGGACATTGAAATTTCGCGGTTTATGCGTGATTGGAAAAATTCCAACGCGATGGCAGCAGAAGTTCAAGCTGTAGTGGAGTGCTTTGATAGTATTAGCGATCATGCTCCTAGTGATTATGAACTTTATCAGTTTGGCAAAACAACCCTATTAAATACGATTGATGTCGCTCATATTTTAGGCGAGCCAATTGATTCTAAAGCACTAGTGGATCGCTACACGGCTTTACCGATTAAAGAGGATCATGAATTAGCGATTGATGGTCGCTATCTGATACAAGCAGGAGTGCGTCCTGGACCGCGCCTGGGTCAGCTTTTGGACATAATCAAACAAAAGGTAATTAGTGGCCAGCTAGAGAATAGTGAAGAAGCTATTTCAAAATTTCTGCAAGCATTAATAAATTAAAAAAGCTGCTTCTTAGGTGAAGCAGCTTTTTTATACGGTCAGCAAAACGGAGAAATACATCAAAATAGCTCCGAGCAAAACAAACAGATGCCAAATTGTGTGGTTCATGGGGATGCGCTTAAAACAATAAATTAAAGCTCCCAGCGTATAAGCAACTCCTCCCGCTACTAGCAGCCAGAAGCCTGTTGGCCCTAAACGTACGTATAATTGAGGGCCGGTAATAATGACCATCCAGCCCATTGCTACATAAATACTGGTTTCTAGAATCGGATGAGGTTTTTTTTGAAAAATAAAGAATAAAATACCAGCAATTGCAAGTGCCCAAATAATGGCAAAAATTGTCCAGCCAGCGACTCCACCGATTGCCACAAGTGAATAGGGAGTATAGGAACCAGCAATTAATAGATAAATTGATGAATGGTCAAAAATTTGAAAAACTTTTTTGGCTTTGGTATAGATCAAACTATGGAATAACGTTGAAAATAAAAAAAGCAGGACAAGGCAGGCACCATATATTGAAAAAGTCACAATTCTCAGCACATTTCCGCTTGCTGCTGCCCGGACAATCAGGATAACTAACCCTGCCACCGCCAGGCCAAAACCTATTCCGTGAGTTATGGCACTAAAAATATTGTCGAGCAAACCCATCAGCCATGAATGATGAGCAGCCGGGTTTTTTACATTTTTCAGATAAACCACCCATTCGTTTTTTGATAATTAAATTTTTTGCTATACTTATTACTATGATTACTCTGTTCATATTTTACCATAAAGAGATGAACAGACTTGATAGAATTAAGAGGGCGAGAATAGTGGCAAAAATCAAAATTTTAACTGATTCTTCAGTACAATTAACGCCAGAAGAGATTGCTGAATACGGAATAACCGTTGTTCCATTATCAATCTCAATCGAAGGGCAAACTTATGTTGACGGAATAGACATTACTCGCAAGGATTTTGTACAGAAGATGAAAGCAGCAAATGAATTGCCAAAAACCAGTCAGCCGCCAATTGGCAAATTCGTTGAAAAATTCAATGAACTAACTGCAGATGGCAGCAGCGTTTTGGGCATATTCTTGGCAAAAGCTTTAAGCGGCACCGTGGATGCGGCGCGGCAAGCAGCTGATTTGGCTGACCACAGTGAAAGAATTCAAATTTTAGACTCTGAATTAACTGATCGGGCCGAGGGCTTTCAGGTTTTAGCTGCAGCTAAAGATGCGCAGGCTGGGAAAAGCATGGAAGAAATTATTGACCACGTCAAGCATATCCGGGCAAACCAACATTTGCGCATGATGGTTGTAAATTTGGATAATTTGATCAAGGGTGGCCGTTTAGGAGCAGTTTCTGGGAAAATCGCGACGATGCTTAATATTCGCATCAGTCTTCATATGCCGAAAGGGGACTTGAAGGTGTTAAAAAAGGGCCGCGGGAAAAAGTTTTCTAAGGCTTTTGATCAAGATGTTTTGGCTGAGATTGAAGCAAATAAAGATCACATCAAAGAGGTTGGGATTTCCTACGTAGATACACCTGAAATAATGCACGAATTAGGTGAAAAAATAAAAGCAATTAAACCTTCAATTGATGTTTTGGTAGCAGAAACCAGTCCCATTATCGCTACTCATGCAGGGACTGGTGCCTATGCAATTCTTTACTACACGGAGTAATTATGGCTTATCGAGAAAGTTTTTACCGCTTTTTAATGACGCAAAGGGATCCAGATTCAACCGATGAAGTGGCCCAATTTGCCAATAATGCGCAACATGATCAAACTTTTCCTAAACAAGCGCAAGATTATGAAGAAATTTCCGATTATCTGGAATTAAATGCTGGCTATCTGCCAAGCATGTCGATTTTTGATCATGCCTATCAGCTGTATCTAGATAAAATGAATTATTAAGGAGACGAGAATGGCTATTCAGTGGTACCCTGGGCATATGAATAAGGCCCGCAATCAAATCGAGGATAACTTGAGTTTGATTGATGTGATTATCGAGGTGCTTGATGCGCGGATTCCGCTTGCTTCACGGAACCCGATGATTCAAGACTTGGTAGGCAATAAACCACATATTATCATTTTAAATAAAGCCGATTTGGCTGATCCCGTTTTAACCAAACGGTGGCAAAAGGAACTTACTACTCCTAATAAGTTCGTGATGGCTTTAGATTCCCTGCATAATACCAACATGCAGGCTTTATTAGGGCTAATCAAGCGGGCAGCGATTAAAAAGACTAAAGCTTTAGAGGCAAAAGGGGCGTCCAATCCAATTATTAGAACTGCCATTGTTGGCGTACCTAATTGTGGCAAGTCGACCATAATTAATCGACTAGTCGGGCGAAACGTAGCGGAGGTTGGCAATCGCCCTGGGGTGACTAGGGGACAAAAATGGTTAAAAACGCAAACCAACATTCAAATTCTTGATACGCCGGGGATTTTATGGCCAAAATTTGACGATGAAGAAGTTGGATACAAATTGGCGGCTTTTGGTGCAATTAAGGACAGCATTTTTCATCCAGATGATGTTGCCTTATTCCTGATTAAGCAATTAAAACAATACTATGCCAAAGACTTCTTTAAGTTTGCCAGAGTCAGTGAGGCGGACCTTGAGCAGCTAGCGGATCCTGATTTGCTTTTGCGAATGACTGATGCTTATGGCATGAAAGATGACTATGATCGTTTTAGCTTATATATGCTCCAGCGATTGCGGAAAGGAAAAATTGGAAGGATTACGCTTGATCGCCCATGACTATTAAGGAAGTAAAAGAGTTACTAGCGGGAAATCCCACCCCAGACCAACTTGCAGCTTTAGCAAGTGATCCACGTACTGGCGTCCAAAAATTATTGCTCGCTTATCAGCGCCGAATGCTTAAATTAAAGAAGAAGCAGCAGGATTTTGCTGCGCGGTTTGAGTATGAAAAACGTTTCTGGGCAGACGGAAAAGTAGTTGCTGGGATAGATGAGGTAGGCCGTGGACCATTGGCCGGACCGATTGTTACCTGCGCGGTAATCTTAGATGAAAATTTTGATTTATTAGATGTTAACGATTCTAAAAAGCTAACGCCCAAACGACGTCGGGAATTGTACCCGCAAATTTTAGCCAAGGCCGTGGATGTCAGCATTGGCGTCGGCAGTCCCGCCTTAATTGATCGAATCAATGTTGGACAAGCTGACCTCTTAGCAATGAAACAAGCGGTTGAAGGGTTAAAAAACATGCCAGATGAACTACTGGTTGATGCAATGAAAATTCCAATTGCTATTCCTCAAACAAAGCTAATCAAGGGCGACAGCAAGTCAAATTCAATTGCGGCGGCTTCAATTGTTGCCAAAGTTTTTCGGGATAATCTGATGGATGACTATGCTAAGCTTTATCCAGCCTACAACTTTAATAAAAATGCCGGTTATGGGACAGCAGATCATCTTGCAGCCTTGAAAGAATTTGGTCCCACGCCAATTCATCGCAAAACTTTTGCCCCGGTTTCCGATTTTTATTAAACAGCACTAATTCAATGTGAAAAATCTCTCCTTTTTGCGTATATGTAAGAGGAGGGATTTTTTATGCAACAAACAGAACTTTTACTAAGGTGCAAGTTACTTAAAGGGTTTGGCTATCAAAAATTATTGCAGCTGGCGGGATGCTTGCCAGGCAAATTAAATGACTTAACGCTGCGCCAAATTTTAGAGCTAGATTTACCACCCGGTGCTGAAAAAGCGGTGCGTGCGGCTTTTTCTAATCGCTTTGATCGAACCGTTGCGCGCATTCTCTGTCAGTGCCAAGTAATTAGTTATTTCGATGACATTTATCCGCCACAATTGCGCGAAATTTATCGACCGCCTTTAGTCTTGTTTGCGCAAGGAAATTTGCAATTATTGCAAAAAGAAATAGTAGCAATTGTTGGTTCTCGAACTCCAACCGAATATAGTCGCGAGGTTATTCAAAAAATAGCCCCCAAATTAACAAAAGACAATTGGGTAATTGCCAGCGGGCTGGCTAAAGGAGTGGATGGTTTAGCACACCAAGCAGCACTGGAAGCGGGGGCAGGAACAATAGCAGTCGTTGGAAATGGCTTAAATTATTACTACCCGATTCAAAATCGCAATCTCCAAGAAAAAATCATAAAAAAGGGTTTGCTGTTAAGCGAGTATTTGCCGGATACGCCACCTCGGCCTTTCCGTTTTCCCGAACGCAATCGCATTATCGCTGGTCTCAGTCAGAATCTTATTGTAACTGAGGCTAAAAAACATTCCGGTTCATTAATCACTGCCAATTTGGCCTTAGATGATAATCGCAATATTTATGCGGTTCCAGGTCCTATTTCAAGTCCTTTATCAGTAGGACCAAATGAATTAATTGCTGCCGGTGCAACTCCGATCGTCGACCTGGAGATGCCATTAAGAAACATTTGACAAGTATCAACTAAATATTCTATTCTCGTTTTAGCTAACAAAAAAATAAGAATTTAAAGGAGGCAGTCTGTGCCTACTAGTAAACGAAAAGGATCAACCAGAAAAAAGAAGAATTTGGTGATCGTGGAATCGCCGGCAAAAGCTAAGACGATTGAAAAATATTTAGGTCGTAACTATCATGTAATTGCTTCAAAAGGCCATATCCGCGATTTGCCCAAATCCCAAATGGGGGTTGATTTTGAAAATAATTACCAACCAAAATACATTTCTATTCGCGGCAAGGGCGATACGATTAAAGAATTAAAGGCAGAAGCAAATAAAGCGAATAAAGTTTATTTGGCATCCGACCCCGACCGTGAGGGGGAAGCAATTGCTTGGCATGTTGCCCATGTGCTCAAGATGGACAACACTGAGAAAAACCGCGTAACCTTTAACGAAGTCACTAAAGATGCAGTAAAGGAAGCCTTTAAGCATCCCCGTACTATTGACATGGATACGGTAAATGCCCAGCAAGCTCGGCGGATTTTGGACCGTTTAGTAGGGTATTCCCTTTCGCCAATTTTATGGGCCAAGGTCAAAAAAGGCTTGTCGGCTGGACGGGTTCAGTCGGTTGCTCTGAAATTAGTAATTGACCGTGAACGCGAAATCAAAGAATTTAAGCCTGAAGAGTACTGGACGATCGATGCTGAATTTAAAAAAGACAAAGAACGGTTTGCTGCCAGTTTTTACGGTTATGATGGCAAGAAGCAGGCGCTTCCGAATAACGACGCCGTTCAAGCTGTTTTAAAACGGATTGATAAAAAAGGCAATTTTACGGTTGAAAACGTCGTTACCAAAGAACGTCGGCGTCAGCCACCTGCTCCGTTTACCACCTCAACCTTGCAGCAAGAGGCGAACAAACGTTTGGGCTACCGGACTCGGCGTACGATGAGTATTGCTCAACAGTTATATGAAGGCATCAGTTTAGGAAAATCGGGAACTGTCGGTTTAATTACTTATATGAGAACTGACTCTAAGCGAGTTTCACCAGTAGCACAGGCTGAAGCTTCGAAGTTCCTTCATGAAAAATATGGTGCTGAGTATGCAGCCAAGAGTCAACGTCATTTTAAAAACCAAGAAGATGCTCAAGATGCCCACGAAGCGATTCGTCCGACTAGCGTTTATCGTACTCCAGAATCGCTTAAGAGCGCCTTGACCACGGAGCAATATCGTCTTTATAAATTAATTTGGTCCCGCTTCTTAGCCAATGAAATGACAGCTGCCGTTTACGATACCTTGCGCTTTGACGTGACGCAAAACGGGGTTATTTTTAGAGCCTCCGGTTCCAAGATGAAATTCCCTGGTTTTACCAAGGTTTATGATAATGTGCAAGAAAAGAATAGCGAACTGCCGCAAATTACTGAAGGCGATCTGGTTAAACTGGCCAAGTCTGACAACAAGCAGCACTTTACCTTGCCACCAGCTCGTTATACTGAAGCAAGCTTGGTTAGAGCCTTGGAAGAAAATGGCGTTGGTCGGCCGTCAACCTATGCACCTACGATTGATACCATTCAAAGACGCTATTACGTAAAACTAGAGGGTCGAGCAATCATGCCGACCGAGTTGGGTGAAATAGTTGATGAATTAATCGAGAAGTTCTTCCCTGATATTGTTAATGTTGACTTTACCGCTCAATTAGAAAGTGATCTGGATCAAGTTGAAGCCGGTAAAAAAGATTGGGTTAAGGTTGTTGATGACTACTACAAGCCATTTAAGGCCGAATTGGATAAAGCAGATGAGCAAATTGAGAAGGTTCAGATCAAGGATGAACCGGCTGGTTTCAATTGCGACATTTGTGGCGCACCAATGGTGATTAAAATGGGTCGATATGGCAAGTTTTATGCTTGTTCGAGATTCCCAGATTGTCGAAATACCAAACCAATTGTCAAGAAGATCGGGGTAACTTGTCCTAAGTGCGGCAAAGGCGAAATTATTGAAAAGAAGTCACGAAAGAATCGCAAGTTTTATGGCTGTTCACGCTATCCAGAATGTGACTTCGTTTCTTGGGATCAGCCAATCAGCCGAAATTGTCCTAACGATGGTCACTTCTTAATTCAAAAGAAGACCAAAAAGGGATTAGTAGTTCTGTGTCCAGAAGGTGACTACAAGGAAGAGCCTCAGGAAGAAAGCGCTACAAATTAATCCTAAAATTTTGCATAATATCATCAAATCGCGTATGATTTGATGATATTATTTTATATATTCAATTTTATTGCTATCAAACAAATAAAGGACTGATATTATGGCACAGAAGGTAACAGTAATTGGAGGCGGGCTCGCAGGAAGTGAAGCAGCGTGGCAAATAGCCAAGCGGGGAATTGCCGTGGATCTGTATGAAATGCGACCACAAAAAATGACCCCTGCCCATGAAACGGGCAATTTGGCCGAATTAGTTTGTACAAATTCAATGCGAAGCGATCAATTGTCGAACGCCGTTGGTCTTTTGAAAGAAGAAATGCGACGCCTTGATTCTTTAATCCTAGCTGCCGCTGATGCAACAAGAGTACCAGCAGGTGGAGCATTGGCAGTTGACCGTGAATCTTTTTCTTATTTTGTGTCTGCTAAAATCAAAGCCCTTCCCAACGTGACCGTTCACGGTGAAGAAATCCAAGCGCTGCCAACGGAGGGAATTACCGTGGTAGCAACCGGTCCCCTAACTTCAGATAGTCTGGCAACGACCATTAGTGAATTTTCAGGTACTGATAATTTGCATTTTTATGATGCGGCAGCGCCTATCGTGGTAGCTGATTCGATCAATATGGAGATCGTTTATAAGAAATCACGTTATGATCGCGGCGAAGCAGCTTATCTGAACTGCCCAATGAATAAAGAGCAATATTTTGCCTTTTTACAGGCTTTGACAGAGGCAGAAACGGCTGAAGCTCATGGCTTTGAAAATAGTGACGTGTTTGAGGGATGCATGCCGATAGAAGTAATGGCTCAGCGTGGCCCTAAAACAATGCTCTTTGGTCCGCTTAAACCGGTGGGATTGGAGGATCCTCATACTGGTGAGACCCCATATGCCGTCGTCCAGTTGCGTCAAGATAATGCAGCTGCCAGCATGTACAATATCGTAGGTTTCCAAACGCACTTAAAGTATGGTGAACAAAAGCGGGTCTTTTCAATGATTCCTGGTTTAGAAAATGCTAAATTTGCTCGTTATGGCAAAATGCATCGCAATACCTATATTGCTTCGCCTGAAGTATTGCAGGCAACTTACGAAACCAAAAAACAGCCAGGATTATTTTTCGCTGGCCAAATGACTGGCGTTGAAGGCTATGTTGAGTCAGCTGGTTCAGGTCTAGTAGCCGGAATTAATGCTGCAAGATGTGCAAGTGGGTTAGAGCCGGTAGCCTTCCCAGTAGAAACTGCTTTGGGCTCAATGGCTAACTATGTAACCACTACCGATGCCAAAAACTTTCAACCAATGAATGCCAGCTTTTTGCTAATTCCGCCTCTATCAGGTAAAAAAATTCGCAATAAGCGCGAGCGGCATGAAAAGATTAGTGAACGAGGGCTAGAAAGTTTAGAAAACTTTAAGAACGAAGTTTTAGCCAAAACTGCCCTCGACAAGTAGTAAAATACAGACAATGACGCAAATAAATATTTTAATTTAAGTTCATAAGATAGTGTTATAAGGAGGAACAAGATGACAACAATTTGTTCAGTTAGAGCGAAAGGTCATATTGCCATTGCTGGTGACGGTCAAGTGACTTTGGGAGAAAAAGTAATTGCCAAAGCAACTACTAAAAAAATTCGTCGAATCTATCATGACCGCGTAGTCATCGGTTTTGCCGGTGGAGTAGCCGATGCCGTAAGCTTACAAGAAATGCTGGAAGGCAAATTGGAAGCTTATAGCGGTGATCTTCGCCGCGCTGCCGTCGAGATGGCACAAGCTTGGCGCAAAGATCCGACCTTGCAAAAACTTAATGCAATGGTAATTGCCTTTAATGATCAAGATCTGTTGCTGATTTCCGGAAACGGCGAGGTGCTTGAACCAGACGAAGATGTTGTAGCAATCGGGTCTGGCGGCAACTATGCCCAAGCAGCAGCAATTGCAATGGTACGTCATGCAGATAGCATGTCAGCGGCTGAAATCGCCAAGGAAAGCGTAAAAATCGCCTCAGGAATTGATGTCTTTACGGATGACGTAATTACCACAGACGAAATATAGGAGGTCGTAAAATGGCAACAAAGACGCCAAAACAGATAGTACAAGAATTAAATGAGTATATCATCGGACAAGATGAAGCGAAAAAAGCAGTCGCAATTGCCCTCTATAATCGCTATCGGCGGATGCAAATGCCTAAAGCGATGCAACGCGATGTTACTCCTAAAAATTTACTGATGGCTGGACCAACTGGGGTCGGAAAAACTGAAATTGCTCGGCGCTTAGCTGACATTGTATCGGCACCTTTTGTCAAAGTTGAAGCAACTAAGTTTACTGAAGTTGGTTATGTTGGTCGGGATGTTGAATCGATGATTCGCGATTTGGTTAGAGTAGCCGTTCAAATGGAAGAAAAAGATCAACATGAACGCGTTCGTCCGCAAGCTGAGAAAACTGCTAATAAACAACTTGTTAAGCTTTTAGTGCCTGGAATTAAGCGTGATCGCCGTGAAAACCAGATGCAAGAAATGATGCAGCTATTATCAGGTCAGTTTAACCAAGATCAAAATCAAGCCGATGATGAAGAAGTGACAGATGAAATTCGCAACCAACGCTTAACTGTTGCTGAACAGCTTGATAAAGGCTTGCTGGAAGACCGAGAAGTGACTATTGAAGTTGAAGACAGCGGCAGAAGCAACCCGATGGGTGACATGATGGGCCAGATGGGAATCGATATGTCTTCGATGCTGAGTGACATGCTGCCTAAGCGGAAAGTAAAGAGAACGATGAAAGTTCGGGATGCGCGTGAGGTTCTGATCCAACAAGCAGCTAGCAAGTTGGTTGACAATGATCAGATTAATCAACGAGCTATCGAACGGACCGAAAATAACGGCATTATTTTCATTGATGAGATCGATAAGATTACGGCAGGGAATAAAAAGACCAGTGGTGAAGTTTCACGCGAAGGCGTTCAGCGCGATATCTTGCCAATTGTAGAAGGTTCGACGGTTCAGACCAAGTATGGTCCTGTTTCTACTGATCATATACTATTTATTGCGGCTGGGGCTTTTGCTGAAAGCAAGCCAAGCGACTTGATTCCTGAATTACAGGGTCGTTTCCCAATTAGAGTTGAATTGAATGCCTTAACTAAAGAAGACTTTGTGCGGATTTTGAAAGACCCTACCAACTCGCTGCTTAAGCAATATATTGCCTTGCTAAAAGCCGACGGCGTAAAGTTAATCTTTACACAAGAGGCAATTGATAAAATTGCACAGATTGCTTTTGATGTTAACCAAGGGACTGATAATATTGGTGCTCGTAGATTGGCGACAATCCTTGAAAAACTGCTAGAAGACGTCCTCTACGAAGGACCTGATATGAATATCGGCGAGATCACCATTACCCAGGCATATGTGGAAGAAAAACTTAGTGATATAATTACCAATAAGGACTTAACTAAGTTTATTCTTTAATAGAGTAAGGTATGGTGTTTTATGGATTATACGATTTCAAACAACATGTTGCAGGTGGTAATTTCTAGCCATGGAGCAGAAATTCAAAGCGTAAAAGACATGCATAGCGGAGAAGAATTTATGTGGCAGGCTGACCCTGAAATTTGGGGACGCCATGCACCAGTGCTCTTTCCTATCGTTGGTCGCTTGAAAAACGATGAATATACCTATGGTGGTAAAACTTATCACCTGGGCCAACACGGTTTTGCTAGAAATCAAGAATTTGAAGTCGAACATGTAAGCGATGAGAGTATCACGTTTTTGCTGAAAGAAACCGCAGAAACGCTGGCCATGTATCCGTTTAAATTTGAACTTAGAGTGAACTATAATTTGCTCAATAACCTGCTGGAAGAAAACTTTACGGTTACCAACACTGATACTAAGGAATTGATCTTTGGCATTGGTGGTCACCCTGGCTTCAACATTCCGACAGATGAAAAAAGCAAGAAAGAAGACTTTTACTTTAGCTGCCAACCTTCAGTAGCTCGAATTCAAATTCCGCTGCGAGGATCATATCTTGATTGGAATAATCGCTCTTTAGCTTCAACAGATAGTTTGATTGCTTTAAGCGATAATCTCTTCCAAAATGATGCCTTAATCTTTCAGTTAAAGGGTCATGACAACAAGATTTCCTTAAGGACCGACGATAGCCATTTCCACATCAATGTTTGGACTAGAAACGCTCCATTTGTGGGAGTTTGGTCACAGTATCCTAAAACCGCAGATTATGTCTGCATTGAACCATGGTGGGGGATTGCTGACCGGAATGATGCAAGTGGCAAGTTGGAAGAAAAATATGGCATGAATCATTTGCCGGTAGGCGACAGTTTCAATGCTGGCTTCAGCATGGCCTTCCACGCAAAGGAAATTTAAGCAAAATAAAAGACCTGCTGGTAAGCAGATCTTTTTTTGTCGATTATAAAGCTAATTTATTCTAGTGTTTCTTTTTACTCAGCCAATAAACGATTCCAAAGGGTACCATGTTTTCTCGGTGCTCCATAATTCGCTTGATATTTGAGCGGTGAGCCCAATAAATCAAGATTACCAAGACTGCAAACATCAGACTGAGATAAATATCGTGGAAAAACAAAGATGCGATAAAAATTAGTACCACGGAGATCAGACTAGTCATGGAAACCATACTGGTGATAAAAAGCGTTGGTACAAAAATGCAGAAGCAAACGATAAAGAATGACAAATTATAGCCAAGAATAAATCCTGCGGTTGTTGCAACTGCTTTTCCACCCTTGAAGCGTAAGAAGAGCGAGAAAGAGTGACCGAGGATCGCTGCTAAACCGCAAAGCAAATTAACGTAGTGAGGCATCCCACCTAACCAACTAGGTAAAACAGTGGCAAGGGTCCCTTTAAAAAAGTCAATCAAGAAAACAACAGTACCGGCTTTAGGACCCAAAACCCGAAAGGTGTTGGTCGTACCAATGTTGCCTGAACCGTATTGTCTAATGTCTTTATGGAAAAATGCTTCGCCAATTACGACACCGGTCGGAAAAGATCCGATCAAATATGCTAGAATAAGTGACAGCGCAAATTTAACTGCAAACATATTAACCTCTCCCTTAAAAGCTAAAAAGCTATTTCAATTTTAGCAAAAAACAGCTTTTAAGCATATATATTTGGTTAATTGATTGAACAAGTTGGGGGAATTTTAGTGGCAAAAAATACTTACGATGATTCTTCAATTCAAATCCTGCACGGACTGGAAGCAGTTCGCAAACGGCCAGGGATGTACATTGGATCGACAGATATTCATGGACTAAATCAATTGGTTTATGAAATCGTAGATAATTCGGTCGATGAAGCAATGGCTGGTTATGGTAAGGAAATTAACGTTACCATCCACCCTGATAATAGCGTGACGGTGCAAGACTTTGGTCGCGGAATGCCGACTGGGATGCATGCATCGGGCAAGTCGACGATTGAAGTCATTTTGACCGTCTTGCATGCGGGAGGCAAATTTACCGAGCAAAACTATAAGACTTCTGGTGGGCTGCACGGCGTTGGCTCTTCGGTAGTTAATGCCTTATCAAGTTACATGAAGGTGCATGTTGTTCGCGATGGGCATGCATATGAAGAAGTATTTGAAAATGGCGGTCACCCGGTGGGAACTTTAAAGAGCTTAGGAGTTACCAACGAAAAAACTGGGACTACCATTACTTTTAAGCCTGACGCAACCGTCTTTTCGACGATTAAGTATAAATATGACACGATTAGAGAAAGAATCTTAGAATCTGCCTTCTTGCTTAAAGGGGTTACTTTCAATTTAACCGATGAACGCGAACCGCAACGACACGAAACCTTTAAATACGATGATGGTATTAAATCCTTTGTGTCGTATTTAAACGAAGGCAAAGACACCTTAAGCGATGTTTTTTATTTCGAAGGCCAGCAAGATGGCATGGAAATAGAGTTCTCGGGTCAGTATAATGGCGGCTATGCTGAAAATTTAGTATCCTTTGTCAACAATGTTCGTACCCCTGGTGGCGGTACGCACGAAATCGGTGCCCGGAGCGGTTTTACCAAGGCCTTTAACGATTACGCTAAAAAACAAGGCCTGTTAACCAAAAAGGATAAAAATATTGATGGGTCTGACTACCGTGAAGGTTTGAGTGCGGTTCTTTCGGTTAAAATTCCTGAAGAGCTGCTTGAGTTTGAAGGCCAGACTAAGGGCAAGCTGGGAACGCCGCAAGCTCGCTCTGCCGTTGAGGCTTTGGTTTACGAAAAAATGAGCTACTATCTCATGGAAAATGGGGAATTAGCACAAAACTTAGTTAAGAAGGCTCAACGGGCACGGGATGCGCGTGAAGCAGCCAGAAAGGCTAGAGATGAGAGTCGCAATGGCAAGAAACGCCGAAAGAAAGAAATTCTTTCTGGCAAGCTTACACCTGCCCAATCTCGCAATCCGCAAAAAAATGAACTTTTCTTAGTCGAAGGTGATTCAGCCGGAGGCAGCGCCAAGCAGGGACGGGATCGCCGTTTCCAAGCGATTCTGCCTTTAAGAGGTAAAGTCTTAAATACGGAAAAAGCTAAACTGGCAGATATTTTTAAAAATGAAGAAATCAACACGATGATTCACACCATTGGTGCCGGGGTGGGGACCGAATTTCAAATTGAGGAATCCAATTACGACAAAGTAATTATTATGACTGACGCCGATGATGACGGTGCCCACATTCAAATTTTGCTCTTGACTTTCTTTTATCGGTATATGCGACCGATGATTGAGGCAGGCAAAGTTTATATTGCCTTGCCGCCTTTGTATCGCTTGCAAAAAGGCAGCGGCAAAAAAGCTGAAATTAAGTATGCCTGGACCGATGAAGAGCTGGCTGAGGACGAAAAGCAAATGGGTAAACGCTACTCCTTGCAGCGCTTTAAAGGTTTGGGAGAAATGAATGCCGATCAATTATGGCAAACTACCATGAATCCTGAAAGTCGCATGTTGATCCGGGTTAGAATCGATGATGCCGCGGTTGCTGATCGCCGAGTAACCACTCTAATGGGTGATAAAGTTGCTGCACGACGCAAATGGATTGAAGAAAATGTAAAATTCCGAATGGGCGAAGAAGGCTCCATCTTGGAAAGTGACGAAAATTAGTAAGGTAGGTAAATATGGCGATTGATGAACGAATTCGGGAAATGCCGCTCGAACAAGTAATGGGCGAACGGTTTGGCCGCTATTCGAAATACATTATTCAAGAACGTGCTTTGCCTGATATTCGAGATGGGTTAAAGCCAGTTCAAAGAAGAATTCTGTATGCAATGTATCAGGATGGAAATACCTACGATAAGCCATTTAAAAAGGCTGCTAAGGCAGTTGGTAACATTATGGGTAACTTCCACCCTCATGGTGATAGTTCAATCTACGGGGCCTTAGTGCGCCTTTCCCAAGATTGGCATATGCGCGAACCGCTGATTGAAATGCACGGCAATAATGGGTCGATGGATGGTGATGGCCCTGCGGCAATGCGTTATACTGAGTCGCGCTTAAGTAAAATTTCCAATATGCTTTTGGCTGATATCGATAAAGATACGGTTAAAATGGTCTTGAACTTTGACGATACCGAGTACGAACCGACTGTTTTACCAGCGAGATTTCCTAATTTGCTGGTAAATGGTTCAACTGGGATCTCAGCTGGTTATGCAACGGAAATTCCCGCCCATAATTTAGCTGAAGTGATTGATGCCACGACTTATCTGCTTAAACATCCCGATGCTGAATTGGCAGATTTAATGCAATTTATCAAGGGCCCTGATTTTCCAACGGGCGGAATTGTGTTAGGCCAAAAGGGCTTAAAAGAAGCTTATCAAACTGGTCGTGGACGTATTCAAGTCAGAGCTAAAACCAGTATTGAAGAAATTCGCGGTCATCGCCAGGAAATCGTGGTGACGGAGATCCCATTTGATGTCAACAAGGCGATGCTAGTCAAGAAAATTGATGAAATTCGTGTCAATCGGGAAATCGATGGAATTGCTGAGGTTAGGGATGAAACTGATCGGCATGGTTTATCAGTAGTGATTGAACTGAAAAAAGATGCTGATGCGGAAAACATTCTCAATTATCTGTTAAAGAATACTGACTTGCAGGTATCGTATAACTTCAACATGGTTGCGATTGACCATATGACTCCAGTTCAGGTTGGCTTAAAACGGATTTTAGCAGCCTACTTAGAACACGAAAAAGAAGTAGTCATAAATCGAACCAAATACAACTTGCACAAGGCTGAGGCCCGCTTAGAAATAGTCCAAGGATTGATCCGTGTCATGGATATCCTGGATGAAGTTATTAAAACCATCCGTGCTTCTAAGAATAAAGCCGATGCTCAAAGCAATTTGGTTAAGGAATTTGATTTTACTAAGCGTCAAGCTGAAGCGATCGTTTCATTACAACTTTATCGTTTAACTAATACTGATGTTAACCAACTGATTGCTGAAGAAGCAGATTTGAATAAGAAGATTGCCAGCTACCGAGAATTGCTTGGTGATGAAAAAGTCTTGCAAAAGGTAATCATCAAAGAATTGACCGCAGTGAAGAAGGAATTTGGAACTCCTCGCCGAACGGAAATTTCTGATGAATCTGCCAAAATTGAAATTAATGAAAAGGCACTAGTAGTAGATGAACAAGTAAGAGTGCTTATTTCACGAGACGGTTATTTAAAACGGTCATCATTGCGGTCATTCCAATCGACCGATGATAGTGAAAATGGTTTGCCAACAGGAGACAAAGTCGTTTTTGAAAAAACAATGTCGACTCTAGCCAACCTCTACCTGTTTACCAGCAAAGGGAATGTAATTTACCGTCCAGTTAATGAATTGGTTGACACCAAATGGAAAGAAACCGGCCAACACCTGTCACAAGAATTAGGTTTAGACAGCGATGAAGAGATTATCCGCGTGTTTGATCTGCCTGATTTAAACTTGCAGCAGAACTTTTTACTGGCAACCAATGACGGTTATATTAAACAAGTTAAATTAGCTAACCTGCAGCCTACTAGAACCTACCGTTCACGGGCGATGACGGCAATTAAATTAAAGACCCCAGAATCCCGTGTGGTAAGGGTCGATATGGTGCCTGCAGACAATAAGTTGGAAATT
Organism: Lactobacillus corticis; assembly: GCF_018327645.1. Taxonomy (GTDB): domain Bacteria; phylum Bacillota; class Bacilli; order Lactobacillales; family Lactobacillaceae; genus Lactobacillus; species Lactobacillus corticis. Next base: position 82,479 of record NZ_BMAY01000005.1, read on the forward strand.
ACCTTATTTACTAATATGGCGTATGCTGTGCGGTATGACATTAGTGAAATTCCAGAGGCAGGAGCAAAGGCTGCCGGAGTAAAATCGGTAAACTTAAAGCCGGATGACTTTGTGGTGAGCTATGTATTATTGGATCCAAAATATCTTGATGGTTATCGGGTAGGTTTATTAACCCAACGCGGAGCCTTTAAACAGTTTAAACTCAGCTTGGTTAATAAAGTTTCTCGGGCTAAGCGTGGGGTATTGGTTTTGCGTGAGCTTAAGACTAAGCCTCATCGGATTGCCGTTCTGGCCGGTTATGGTCAAAACCATGTCTTGCTAGTTACAACCAGCAGCGACCGGCACCTAGAAATTAATACTAATGAACATCCATTAGGTGATCGTTATTCTAACGGATCGTTTATTATGGAACCAGAACTTGATGGCATACCAAAAATCATCGAATTGGGCAAACCATTGAGTGATGGCACAGTAGATACATCCAGCCTGTTTTAAAATTAATGGGTGATTGTAGCATAAGTTTTTGAGCATTATCTTTGACACCTCTTTCTTATGAATAGATAATAGCCTTAGAAAGGGTTATATGTATTTGGAGAAAGAGGCGTTTATCATGCCTAAGACAGATGCACTCATGTCAGCCAAGGCATTGCGGTATTTTCTGCAATTGACTGATACGATGAATTACACGCAAGCTGCCCAAATCCTAGGAATAACCCAGCCTGCTCTGACGCAACAAATAAAAAAACTTGAGAAGGCAATCGGAGCTCCTTTATTTGGCCAAGTCGGCAAAAAATTGTATTTGACAGAAGCTGGCAAGGCGATGCAGATTGCGGCCGTAAAGTTACTGGACACGATTACCGCAGTCGTTAATAACGTTCAAGAGTTTACCCAGCCTGATAATGGTGCTGTAAATATTGGAGTGATGGACGGAATTGAGCCATTTATGTTGTATGACTTTATGGAACAATTCTCAGAAAAGTATCCTAATATTACCATCAAAATTACTTACGTTGATCGCAACACTATTTTGCAGGCAGTGGATCAAAACTCAATTGATCTGGCAATCATGTACTTGCCTGAAGATAAAAAGCATCATTTACCTTTGCTGCCACATCAATACAAGTATGAGCCGATCTATACCGATCAGCTGATGGTTCTAACCCATATGCCGGATGTTAAGCCACTAGAAACTTACCCAATCTCCCAATTTCTTAACCAACGTTGGGTAACATTTCCAGATCACTATTATCTTAGTGGTGTGATGGACCATTTATTAGGGCGCAAACATCAGTTAACTACAAAGGTGCAATGGCCTGCTGTCAGCCAGCTTCTAGCTGCAGCAATGAAGGATAAGAGCGATACTTTTATTAGCGAGTCATCTTATTTGCTTCACCGGGATGAAATCAAGGGAATGGTTCCCGTCTATATTAAAAGAAGTCGGCCATTAGAAATGGCATGCGTTTATCGCAAAGGTAAAGCAGAAATTCCACGGATCGGAAATCTACTAAAAGAATGGCAGATTTTCTTGGATAACCAGGCTCTTTCTAGTAGACTAGAGGAGACAGAATCAATTTCAAATACAGAATAAGAGGTAGATTAATGGAAAAAGAATTCGTTTTTGGTCACCAAAACCCAGATACAGATGCAATTGGTACGGCTATTGCATATTCATATCTGCAAAATAAATTAGGCTACAACACGGAAGCTGTTGCTTTAGGCGAACCAAATGATGAAACTGCTTATGCATTAAAGAAATTTGGCTTTGATGCACCACAAGTTGTTTCAACTGTTGCTGACAAAGTTAAAGCAGTAATGCTTGTTGACCACAACGAACCACAACAAAGTTCGGCTGATATTGACCAGGTTAAAGTTACTCACGTAGTTGATCACCACCGGATTATGAATTTTAATACGGCTGATCCTTTGTACTACCGGGCAGAACCAAAAGGCTGTACCTCAACTATTGTTTGGAAGATGTTTAACGAAAACCACGTTGAAATTCCAGCTAACATTGCGGGTATCATGGCTTCAGCAATTATTTCTGACACCTTGCTGTTAAAGTCACCAACCACTACTCCAGAAGATAAGACGGCTCTGGAAGCTTTAGCTAAGATTGCTGGTATTGATTATCAAGAATACGGCTTAGCAATGCTTAAAGCAGGCACCAATATTGCCTCTAAGTCGGAAGAAGAATTAATTGATGTAGATGCTAAGAGCTTTGAATTAAATGGTCAACAAGTCCGCGTAGCCCAAATCAACGTGGTTGACCTTCCTGAAGCCATGGAACGGAAGGAAGCCTTCCTTAAGGCAATGGAAGCTTCATCTAAAGAAAACAATTACGACATGTTCATGTTGTTAATTACTAATATTTTAGATTCTGACTCAGAAGCTTTGGTTGTCGGCAGTGATGCAGATAAGGCCTTGTTTGAAAAAGCTTTTGATGCTAAGCTGACTGATTCATCTGTTAAGCTGCCTGGTGTGGTTTCACGTAAGAAGCAAGTAGTCCCACCATTGACAGAAGCATTCAATGCTTAAGTCAAGTTAAACGTTGTAGGTTTTAAAAAGTCAGATCTAAAGATCTGACTTTTTTTACCGGATTGATTTTAAAGATACGAGGAATATGATGACTTATCCGCAATTAGCTTTAGAAAATGTTAGTGGACCAGTTGCAGTTATCAAAACCAACCATGGTGATATCACAATTCAACTGTTTCCAGAATATGCGCCAAAAACAGTTGAAAATTTTGTCGGTTTAGCCAAAAAAGGTTACTACGACGGAGTTATTTTTCACCGAGTAATTAGCGACTTTATGATTCAAGGTGGCGACCCTGACGGTAACGGGACTGGCGGGACCAGTATTTGGGGCAAACCATTTGAAGACGAATTTAGTGGCCAGCTTTTTAATATTCGTGGTGCTTTGTCAATGGCCAACGCCGGCCCTAACACAAATGGCAGCCAGTTCTTTATTGTTCAGAATAAGAACATGCCTAAGCGGATTAGAAAGCAAATGGAAGCTATCTATCCTAAAGAAATTTTAGAGGCTTACAAGCAGGGAGGCACGCCTTGGCTTGACGGTCACCACACTGTTTTTGGACAGGTTACCCAAGGAATGGATGTTGTTGATGAAATTGCTAAAGTGAAGAAAGATGCGATGGACAAGCCTCTTGAAGATGTAGTAATTTCGACTATTGAAATTTCTGATTAAACGCAATAAAAGAGCTTCAGCTAGTTATGCTGAAGCTCTTTTTATGCTTTAATTGTTAGCTTTTTCGAGTTTTTCGATCTTACGTTCGCTGGTAATTAAGGTGTAGCAAGTATAAATTAGGACCCCGATGACAATCCATTGAATGGTGCCCATATTCATACTTTTAACCACGAATACGGCAATCAGCACTCCGATAATTCCAAAAACTGATGATAAAGCAATTTTGCGCGAATATCTACCAGCTCGGATGAACTGCATGGCACCAAGTGGCAAGGCGAGGGCACAGCCTCCCATCATAATAGGAAAGGCAGCAATCGGATTTAGTCCAAGCAAATAGACAGTTGCCATCGTTAATGAAAAACAGCCAATTCCAATATTATTTAAGGCACCGAAAACAAATAACGCAAAGCCAGCAAAAATTAATTTCCAGCCATGAAGTCCCATAGCTGTCCCATTTGCTTGAATAACATTGAATTTAGACAAAACTATCATTATTGTAGCCACAAGCAAGCCTGCTTCTACGAAGCGACGAATTACGGCTTCTTTCATTCTAATTACGATATGAGGCCCAATAACGGCTCCTAAAGCTTGACCGATCATACAGACAGCCAAGGTCAGAAAATCGATTTTAACGCTGGTAATGTAGGTTACAGCCATCGCAAAAATGGGAATGACATCTTGGGCGTTTAAAGTACCAGGCAATTTTTTTATTGAAACCCATTTAGCTCGGGTATAGATCGCAGTTGATACGGCAAAATCGCTTATTCCAAAAGTGGAAAGAAAGTAAATGAACACTTGGACTACTGGGGTCCAAATAGTACTGGCAGGTTCTTGCAAAATTTCATCTTTATGAGCAATGAGATCTTTGATAAAGATAACCAAATAAATTAAATTGACAATGCCAAGTACAGAGAAGAGGGCTAGCAGCATAAAAAAATCCTTTCAGGTATGTTTTATTTTAGTTGATCTGCTTGATCGGTATTGGGGTCTTCATCACTAATTTTATGCAGAGCTTCTTTTTGAACGGTTTGATCCACGTGAGTATATAGATCTGTGGCACTGGTCCCTTTTTGTCCCAATTGCTGCGAAACCAATACCTGATCTTTGGTAATGTTGTAAAGCTCACTGGCCAAGGTATGCCGCAATTTGTGTGGGGTAAGCGGGTGACCAAAAGCCGTTGAATATTTCTTTACCAGCTTTTCAATTGAATTAGCGGTAATTCTCCTGGTCTGATTATGGTACAGCGTCAAGAAAAATGCCGTATCCTTTTTCAGTGCATGGTAGCGCTCAGCACGAATATCTGCATAGTTTTTGATGTATGGCAAAGTCCACGGAGCAATTGGAACGCTGTCGCGTTGACCACCTTTACGGGTGACATCCAACATATTTTGCTTCCAATTAATGTCTGCCAAATTAACATTGGCTGCTTCTGAAACTCTGACTCCCGTACCTAAAATTAAGGCAATAATGGCTAAATCCCGTTCTTTATTTAATTTAAACGCTGGCAAAGCACGCTTATCGCATACTTGCTCGTAACGATTTTCGATAAAATCTAAAAAATCAAATTTCATTTGGCCACGGTACATGTGGCTTGCCATTGCATGTGCGCGATAATTTAAGGTTTGCGTATTGTTTAAAGAATCAATCTTCAGCATAACGTTTCGCTCAAAATAAGGTTCGCCTTCATTATTATCGGCTGTAATGGTTAAAAATTTAAACAATGACCGTAAAGCGTTAATGGAACGATTGATTGAGGTAGGAGAATTTAATCGACCTTGAGCATTAGTACTATGACGCAAATGATCAATATAAAGAATAATATCGTCCCGTCTTAAATGTTCCAATTCAGAAGTTGTTACTTCTTGGTTGTTTTTGGCGGAACTGATTCCAGAGCTTCGTAGCCAACTAAAGAAACGACGAATTTCAGTTAAATATTGGTAAGTAGTCGTTACTGCATGATTGGTTCCTAGATAGTATTCATTAACGTAATCAGGCAGATTTTTTAGTTCTTGTTCAATTAACTTAAGATAGCGATCTGATTCCAAAATATTTCGTCCTTTCTGTAGTGTTTGTAATTTTACCATTATTTAAGCGATTTGTGGGCAGCATTGCTTAAAAAGCAAGATAACTAATAAACTTTACATAATTATTGATAAGGTAAATGCTGAGAACGCAATTCTAAGCGCGTTAAATGCAAAATAGCTTGATAATTAATCAAAGAAAGCGTGTCAGCAGAGCTAGTAGATTTATCAGGCATGTAATCATCAGAGCATGAAGAAAATGATGATTAATGAAGCCACTTGAGCAACAACTTAGAAGCTAATAGCAACTTGGCAGCATATTTAACAGTTCAGATGAATTAACATCATAATTGACAAAAATGTTTGATACAAAAGCTTTTAAACTGATAGTCGTCAAACGAAAAAATAAAAGCTGATAAATCCTGCAAGTTAAAGACAGTCCATGAGTTCGAAACAAAATGTTTAAATCAAAAACAATAAAAAGAGTTCATAAGCAGCAAAAACATGCTGAATGTAAAATTTAAAAGATTTACTGCAAATGGTATTATACCAGCTTTTGTAGTATTTGGTGTCATTAAAACTATAATTTTAATGACAGGTTGATCGAACGAGCCAACTTATCCTCTAGCTGTCAGTTTGAATAATTTTTCACGATTTATTGTGATTTGTTTATTTAAGTTTTTGCAACTGAAAGTTTTGAATGAATTATTTTGAATGAATCAAAAACTGCTAAGTCAGAAAACTGACATAGTTTTTGCCGAACCTTCAAACTGACAAACATACTTTATTATTATCCATAAGCAATAGGTATTGATAACCTAACTAAAATAAAGATGAATAATAAATACCCGCAAAACCTACTCAATACAGCCAGTATTAATAAGTATGCCTTATTTTATAAAGCCAAGCTATCTGATCTTATTATTGCTGCTACCAGCTTTCATTCCTGAATGGGCCAAAATTTGCGTCCCCTTTTAAATTTCAAAACAGGGAGTGATAGAGGAATCAAAAGTGAAAGCGAATACTTGACTAAAAAGTCTTCCTTCTGGCTGAAAACGTGTTAGAATAGTAACAATTTAACATCATTTTGTTTGAGTTGTACGGAAAGAGAGAAAAAATGCGGAACTTAATCGATATTCACCTCCATTTAGATGGCTCACTTCCATATAAAACCGTAAAAAAGCTGATGAAAGTTCATGAAATGCCAATTATTTCAGATAGAGAACTCCACCACCGTCTTTCGGTCTCCCCTAGCTGCCAAGATTTAGACGAGTATTTAGAAAAATTTGACTTTCCATTAAAGTTAATGCAGACACCGGCAGATCTTCATACTTGCGTTTTTGATTTGCTGCAGGAACTGCGTGAGCAAGGATTGGTGTATGCAGAAATACGTTTTGCGCCTCAGCTTCATACCCAAAAAGGCATGAGCCAACGAGATGCTGTGCAAGCTGCGGTTGCAGGATTAAATGACTTTGAAGTTTGGCAAAGCCAATTTGGTACTCCTGCCTCTGACCTGCATGCAAATCTGCTTCTATGCGCAATGCGATTTGCTGATAATGAACAGGAAAATTTAGAAACTGTTGACGTCGCAAAAGAATTTTACCAAAAAGGCGTAACCGGAATTGACTTGGCCGGTCCAGAATTGGGTCATCCGAATATCGATTACGCTCCAGTTTTTAACAAAGCTAAAAAGTATGGTATCCCCTACACTATTCATGCAGGAGAGGGCTTTGGCATTGAATCGATTAAACAAGCTTTGGCAATGGGTGCTAAGCGCATCGGTCATGGCATCCGCTGCGTTGAAGATCCAGAATTTGTCCACGAACTCGCTTTGCGCGGGATAACCTTAGAATGCTGTGCTACCTCGAATATCAATACTAAAATTTTTAGATCCTTGGATTATTATCCAATCCGCACCTTGCTTGATGAAAAAGTACGAGTAACGCTGAACAGCGATAATATGACGGTTTCAAACACCAATCTCCCCCACGAATATCACCAATTGGAGCAACGTCTTGGCTTAACAGCCCGCGAAGAAATCCAACTAAAACTAAACGCCATTAATGCCGCATTTGCTAAACCTGCAGAAAAGCAGCGTTTGCTGAATCTAGTTATGTCAATGGAGGTAACTAGTCCAATCTATGCTCGTGCGATTTATTAGCTATTTAAAAACTTTACAAAGAATAGCCATATAAAAACCAGCCTGTCAAAAGGCTGGTTTTTACTTGCTTAAGTCTAATTTCCGATAATCGACCATCCAAGCGATTGCTAACGACTTATTACCTAAGTGCGTCGCAATTACAGGTGAAAATTCTGAAATTTGTACATCTAGACCAGGGAAGTTCTCTTGAGCAAAAGCTCTAATTTGCTCGGCTTGATTTGGATCGTTGGAATGAAGCACTAGAATAGTCAGCTTATCTTTATAAACTAGTGAAGACGTTTCTTCCAGGGCTAGTTTTTCAATTCGCAAAACAGCTCGCTTCATTGAACGAATTTTTTCAAAAGCAATGATTTTGCCGCTTTCATCGAATTTAAGCAACGGCTTGATATGCAGCATCGTTCCAATAAATGCTCCGGCATTGCTAAGTCGTCCCCCGCGACTTAAATTGTTTAAGTCATCAACGACAAAAAGTTCCTTGATGGTATCGCGAATACTATCAAGATGCTTGATAATGGCTTCTAGGCTGAGATCATTTCTAATCATTTCGGCAGCTGCCAAAACAAGATTTCCTTGTAATTTAACAGTTATTTCCGAATCATATGGATGCAAATTATACTCAGGATGTTCCGCAGCAATGGTCATTAGTGACTGATAAAAGCCCGAAATACCACTTGAAAGCGTAATTGCAATAATTCCTTCATAACCTTCATCGTGCAGCTGGGCGAACAATTCCATGCATTCACCAATGCTAGGTTGAGAAGTTTTCGGGAAATCGGCCCCTGCGTCTTCTAACTCGAACAATTTTTTGGCGGTAATATTGATTCCGTCTAAATATTGATCATTCCCAATCATAATCGGAATTGGGACGACATGAATATCATTTTCTTTAACTTCGGCAGCAGTAAGCCCACTGGTACTGTCTGTCACTAAAGCGATTTTCATTGATTGATCCTTCCTGTATTTGGCTATATGGATAAATTGTAGCATATTTATATATTGGTTAATAGCTATATTACCAAATTATTAATAGTTGACCAATTTTTCAAAAGGAACTTTGTGAAATTTCACAAAGTTGCGCCGGTCCTTTTTATTAAGATTGAAAATTGTAATAAATTAGCCTTGCAGCCTAATAGTTGTTAAAATAGTATTTATGACTTATTGAGGTGAAATTTATGGCATTTGATGGATTATTTATTCATAGCTTATTACAAGAACTCTCCCCTACTCTGCTAGAGGGAAGACTATCAAAGATCTACCAACCTTTTGAACAAGATTTGGTTTTGGTTTTTAGAAAAAATCGCAAGAATCGCCAGCTGCTGATTTCAGCTAATTCCCAATATCCCAGAATTTACTTAAGTGAACAATCAATTAGCAACCCCGATAAAGCCCCAATTTTTGTGATGGTTTTACGTAAGTATCTTGAAGGATCCATCTTGCAGAAAATTGAGCAAGTTGGGGTGGATCGGATCATCAACTTCTATTTCAGCAATCGCAATGAACTGGGTGATCAGGTTCAATTAGTTTTATCGGTTGAATTGATGGGACGTCACAGCAATGTGATTTTGTATAACCAGGAAGATGGCAAAATTATCGATCTTCTGAAACGAATCAATCCAGATGAAAACCGCGCTCGCTTATTATTGCCTAAGGCTAAATATGAATTGCCGCCATTGATTTCTGGAATTAACGGTTTGGAAGTGAGCGAAGAAGAATTTACCAAGTTGGCTGAACAATTTCCCGACCCTGCTTCATTCGTAAAAGAATTTGGGGGGCTTGATCGGGATGACCGCCAGGAATTTTTAGGGTACTTGGAAGACGAATTTTCTTATAACAGTTTTGCGACCTTTTTTGAACAGTTTAATAAGCCACGTGCTTTTGTCTTATTGACCAAAGACCATAAGCGCAAGATTTTTCCTTATCTGCCCTATCATTTGGATTTACAGCGGGAAAGCAGTGACCCTAGTCTGAGCCATGGTCTAGATGAATTCTACCAATATCGGGCAACCCGCGATTGGGTAAAACAAAAAGCCGCTAAAGTCGAGCGAGTTGTTAAGAATGAGCAGAAAAAGTTATCAAAGAAGTTGCTAAAACTGCAAAAACAGCTCGATCAGGCGGAAAACTCAGAAGAGTATCGCATTAAAGGAGAGCTGCTCAATGTAAATTTAGGCCAAATAAAACCGGGGATGACGCAGGTAGAATTACCTAATTACTATGAAAACAACAAACTATTAAAAATTAAACTTGACGCAGCACTCTCACCTGCTCGGAATGCCCAAAAATATTTCACCAAATACAAAAAATTACGTGATTCAATCAAGCATGTAAATGAGCAGATCAAATTAACTCAAGAAAATTTGGCATATTTTGATTCAGTCAAGACAGCGATCGATAATGCTGATCCAGAAGACATTGATCAAATTAACGATGAGTTAGTCAATCAAGGATATCTTCGGCAACAAACCAAAAATCGCCGGAAGCGCAAGGTGAACGAACATGACTTGAATGAATTCGAATTAAGTTCTGGGGTCAAGGTCTGGGTTGGTAAAAACAACTATCAAAATGACTGGTTAACCTTCCGTAAAGCCAACAAAAACGATTATTGGTTCCATGTTAAAAATATTCCTGGCTCCCACGTTATTCTGCGCACGGATCAGCCAAGTGACGAGGATATTCGGGAAACCGCAGAAATTGCCGCCTATTTTTCAAAGGGACGTGCTTCAAGTCATGTGCAGGTGGATTATGTGCAAGCCAAGCGAGTTAAAAAACCAAATGGGGCTAAACCAGGATTTGTAATTTATACAGGACAAAATTCGCTTGAAGTTACACCAGACGAGGATCGAGTTTTAAGTAAAAGAATAAACAAATAGTTGGAGGAACTATGAAGACTTATGGAAAACAACTAAAAGCTGGCTGCCAGTTATTATGGCATCAGCTTTTTATTTTACTGCTATATGCAGCCAGCATTGACTTATTTAACGAATTAATTGCTATTCCGATTTTAAAGGGCCTTACTACTTTTATTTTACAAAAAGCCGAAATACCCTTTGTTAACTATGAAAACCTACTAACAATCATCGTCACCAAGCCATGGGTTATTGGTGCTTTAATTCTTGAGCTGCTTGGCATATTGCTGCTGGTTTATTTGCAATTTGCAGTTTTTTTATGGCTGATTGACGATCTCCGTAATGGTCATAGTTATAAAAAATTGCCAAGACAAGTCATTAGTAGTTTACAGACCTGGACTTGGTCTGCTATCCCGCTATTTGCTTTATACTTCATTGCGATTTTTCCGGCTGCTAGCGCATTTTTCCAAACACCGCTATTAGCCAAAGTTCGTATCCCCCAATTTGTGATTGATTTTATGGTCAAAAAGCCACTGTTTTGCACAATCCTGATTATCAGCTATTTAGCAATTAGCTATTTGGCCAATCGGTTGGCGCTAACGCTTCCATTAACGATTCTCAAAGGCGAAACGATCAAAGCAGCTATGAGAACTAGCTGGCAGCAAACCAGTGGGAAGACTTGGTTAAAACTCTTAGGAAAACTTTTATTGCTTCTATTAATTAGCTCTTTGGTACTGCTAATAGCAATTTGCGCGGTTGTCATCTTGCAGGGAGTTATTGATCGCGGTCAAGCCCCCTTCCCGTTTATTGCAGCAAATTGTTTGCTCTTATTTTTACAGGGATGCAGTTTAATTGCTTCCCTATTTACCAGTATTGCTGCTTTATTAATCCTGCTGGAATTAGTTGATAGTCAACCATTAAATAAGCAAAAACAGAGCCTGTCCCCTCTTGGACGGATGGTCTTCAGCGTGATGGCCGCCTTGGTTTTGCTAGCGACCATCACGGGCAACCTCGTTTATTTATCTCAGCTTGATACAAAAATGCCGCTGATTGTGTCTCATCGCGGGGTTAGTGATCAGAATGGCGTTCAAAATACTCTTCCTGCACTAATAAAAACTTGTAAGTTGCATCCTGACTATGTTGAAATGGATATTCACGAAACCAAGGATGGTAAATTCGTGGTTATGCACGATGAAAATTTGAAGCAACTGGCTAATGTTAATAAACGACCGCGGGATTTGACACTGCGCCAGCTCACCAGTTTAACGGTCAGCGAAAATGGGCACCGGGCAAAAATACCTAGTTTTGACGAGTACTTAAAGACTGCCAACAAATTACATCAGAAGTTATTAGTTGAATATAAGGCTACCCGCTATGATTCGCCTGATGCGGTCAAAGTATTTGAGCAAAAATATGGCGCCAATTTACTGCGGCATCATCATTTAGTACAATCCTTAAATTACCGGGTTGTTAGTGATCTAAAAATGCTAAATCCCAAGCTGTCTGTTTATTATATCCAACCTTATAATTTCACCTATCCTCAAAGTCTGGCTAATGGCTTTTCAATGGAATATTCAACGATGATTAACGACTACAGCTTTGTAGCATCTGCTCACCAAGCAGGTCAAAAGGTATTTACCTGGGATATGAATGATGAGGATAGCATTCGACAGATGCTGTATCTTGATGTAGATGGTTTAATAACCGATAATGTTAAATTGGCCCAATCGACGGCTAAAGATTTTGTACGTACAAATAGTTATGCCAACAAAATATTAAATTATGCTTCTATTTTGCCCCTTAATGAATAAAACGATCCAGCTGATTAGCTGGATCGTTTTTACATTGGCAAAGTTGTTAAGGCCAAGGACTCTAATACTTCAATCACTAGTTCTGCTGTTTCAATTGTTGAACAAACTGGTATATGAGTCTTTAAGGCTTGATCACGGATTGCAGTAGCGTCTTGGCTGGCAACATCTGAGAGATTAGTAATATTAATAACCATTACTATTTTATGTTGGCGCAGCTTTTCCAAAAGATTTCTCGGATTATCATGAATCTTGGCGACAACTCCTGTGGTAATTCCTGCCTCGGCGAACATATTGGCTGTACCTTCAGTAGCCACAATCTTAAACCCTAGTTGGTGAAAACGACGAGCTAACTGAGTTACTTTTTGTTTATCTTGGTCCCGTACAGAGATAAAGATCGTACCGTAGCTTGGAATTGGTAAATCGCTTGCCTCATAGCCTTTATATAATGCTTTAGCAAGTTCTGCATCTCGGCCCATGACCGAGCCAGAAGATTTCATTTTTGAGTCGAATTTATTATCGCTCTCGTAATCCATGTAAGAAAAAACAGGCATTTTAACATGAATAAGCTGATTGGTTTCCCATAGTTTTTCTTTAAAACCTAGATCGGACAGTTGTTTTCCAATCAGAACTTCAGTAGCCGTTTGGGTAATATCTTTACCAGCTGCCTGTGACAGGAAGGCCACGTTATGTCCCGCAAAAGGCTTTATCTGCAAGAGATAGATTCGATCATGAGCTTTCAAAAAGTGCAGATTATAAATCCCCCTGCTCTTCAAGGCTTTCAACATATCAATTGTTGAATTAACCATAAGGTCACGGTCTGCGGGCAGTAAATTCTGGGGCGGAAAAACCGCAATTGAATCAGAAGCGTGAGAACCGGTCTGTTCTAGATGTTCGATAATACCCGGGATTGTCACTTTTTGACCATCAGTAATTCCCGTAACTTCATATTTTTCGCCCTCGATAAAACGCGAAACGGTAATTTGATCCCAGGTGTGTTGCGTGAGATATTGCTCCAGTGCCGGCTTATCATACACGACAGCTGATTTTTGTTTTATCCCCGAGCTGATGCCGCCAATTAATACTGGAAAGCCATATCTAGTGACAAAACCTTCAACATCAGCCGTTTCTTGAGTAACTATCGATGGTACATGTTCTAGCCCCGCCAAGGGATGATCCAACAGTTGATGCATGCGATATTTCATGCCATTATTTCCGCCAATAATTGACAAGCCGCTTTGGGCGAGTGCATGAGCTAGCCTAATTACTTGTTTGCCAGAGAATTGCAACATTACTTCCTTAATGCCTTCATGTTGCGCGATTTGTAAAATATTTTCAACCGTGATTGGTTCAACATAAATTCGATCTAAATTACGATAGCGATTAGAAATTGCCTCATCGTTATTAGAAATCATTACAGTGGCATAACCATTATTATGTAAAGTTTGTATTGAATGTGCAACCATATAATCAAATTCACTGGTCAAAGAAACTTGTAACGGCAACATGCCAACAATTAAAATCTTTTTTTGGGCTCTTAACGGTTCTGCCTCATTTTGAACCCCATAGGCACTATAAAAGGCATTAACCTTTGGTTGATAATATCCAGCTGTACCATCTAGCTGAATATAAGCTGGAACCAAACCGCTCGCTGCTTCTTGTTTGGCAATAGTTGCTGGTGGCAACTTGGTAAGCAGTGAGATTAATTCGGTTGAGAAGCCTCGTTCTTTTGCTCTTCTTAAAAGGTTGTCAGCAATTTGGTGACTTTCCCGGACTTTGAGGAGCATTTGGCCAATTCTGACAATTGAAACTAGCTTTTGCAAATATACTGGGTGCAGATGCGTGATTTCTTGCAAGTGCTCTAATGAAATACCTTTGACCAAAGCAACGATAAGTTTCAACCAATGTTGGTCGTCAGGCTGACGTAATTCAGCCACGAGTTGTGCTAAACTTTTATCTTCATTTTGCTTAAATATTTGTCGGGCCAGTTTTAGATCATGCGTACTAAACAAGGCTTTCATAAAAGCTGATTCAAAGTTATGGCCTAAACCAAGGGCTTCTCCACTAGCCTGCATCTGCCCATTTAAGTGGTAATGATTCTGACCACTTTCAGTCAGTGACCAGAAAGGCATTCTAACACTAATGGTATCAGTTACTGGTTCGATCGCCGCATTCATCCCGGACTCCGGGTCAATGATTTCATTCAGCCGGTAGCCTAAGACAACTTTGCTAAGAACATAACCAACGTTATACAGCATAGCCTTTTGGGCCCAAATAGCAGATTTGGTTAGCCAAGGACGCATCGTGAGCAACTTGGCTTCAAACTTTGTCCCAGCATGCTTGACGGCAAAATGCATGCTCATAATTCCAGTCAAATTCAACTGGTTAACAATTTTGCGCACCATCGCTTTGATGCGTTGAATTTGGTCATTGTTCAAACTAAGAGCTGGCATTACTTCAGTAGAGTCGCCTGCATTAATTTGAACCGGCTCCATAGAACTAACAAAATTGACAAAAACACAATTTCCGTCTTGGTCCCGGATGACATTGCAAGTAATTTCTTCCCAAGTAGAAAGGTCCTCAATTAAGCGATAGTCATGTGCCGAAAAATTATCGCTTTGACTTTCTAGCCTGAAATACTTTCTTAGGCTTGACTCATCTTGAAAGTGATAATGTTCCGTTTTGCTAAATTGATTTGCTTTTTTTACTAGGATCGGAAAATGTAAATCAGGCATTAATGCATCCAATTGCTCACCGATGATGCCGTTTTTACTACTTAAATACCAGGTTTGTCCAACTGGGATTTTTAACTTTCGCAGAAAAGCCGATCGTTTTTCCGGATCTCCAATTGCTTGAATTTGCTGATTAAATCCTAATAAACGGATGTGCATAGCTTGGATAATGCCATCTTGAAACAGACTAAACATAATCTTTAGGGCATTAGTAGCTCCAAAAGCTGGCATGATGGCATCAGGTTCTTCCATCCGCAATATTCGCTTCATAAATGGCAAGGTCATTGGTTCCATGTATACCGTTACCCCACTGCGTTTGTCAGTAGAAATAGTTGCGGGATTAGGATTGACAATGACCACTTGAATGCCTTCTTGGGTAAAGGCATCAATTGCATCGGTAACTAAGGTGTCCATTTCGGCAACGCTTCCGATGATGGTTGGGCCAGACCCGATAATTAAAACTTTGCTTAGTTCATTTTCTATTGGCATATTAACTCACCATTTGTAAAAAAATATCAAATATTCTTGAGGCTTCCCAACCTCCAGGCGACCCTTCAGGATTAAAGGCCGTTGCCACAATCTTATGTTCGTGGTTGACGTAGCCGGCTACCAGGTCGGTATGGATATCAAAATACTCTTGGTCCATGTTGAGGTTAATACTGTCTGGATAAACCAATTCATCGATATTCATTCCTGTTTGCCAGATTCGATCGGAATTTTGTTCGATTACGGGAAAGTTTGTTCCATTAAATTCAAAAGGTAATTCTGCTAACTCAAATTCTAAGAATTTAGAAATTACTAAAAACCCCAATCCAATACCTAGAATTGGCATTTTGCTGTAAAAAGTTTCAAGGACCGGTTGAATTGTTGGCAGCAATTCTTCAGACTTTCCTGGTCCATTTGAAATTACCAGGGCATCTGGTCGTAAATTTTTAATATCCGTAGGCCGGGCATTGTATGGCAAAACCGTGATATTAACCTTTCTGAGTGATAAGGAACGCAGCATTGAATGTTTCAAGCCTAAATCTAGGACGGCTACTGAACGGCCAACATTCGGTGCGGCATAAGCATTCTTGGTTGAAAATGTTGCAGATTTGTTTTTGGGCAAGACCAAAGCACGGATTTGATCAAAAGCATGATCATCATTGGTATCCATAATCGAAGCTTTAATAATCTTTTGTTTGAGAGCACATTTGACTAACGCACGAGTGTCAATATTGTAAATCGCCGGGACTTTCTTTTCGCGAAGAAAATTATCTAGCGACAAAAAATTGACGCTATCTGAAATATTTAGCGAAACATCGTTTATAATTACCCCTTTAACAAGTGGATCAATACTTTCATAATCAATAGTATTGATTCCAGTTGCCCCAATCACCGGGGTGGTAAAAACTAAAATTTTCCCTGCATTGGTAGGATCGGTCAACGCTTCTTGGAAGCCATAATTTCCGGTGTGGATAGCCAATTCGCCAGTGGAGATGATTGGTGCCCCAATGCCTTCCCCAGCAAAAAAGCTTCCATCTTCAAGAATCAAATATCTCTTCATACTCTGCCCTTTTCTAACTAATAGTGTTATTAATTATAGCTTATATTTAAATTTAGCCAAACACAACTAGCACTAGCACATGCCATTATCTTACCATTATCTGAGGAGCAATGGGTTAATTATAAATACAAAAAACTTCCGATTTTCTCGGAAGTTTTTGCTGGTCAAAATACTAGTTTTTAACGGTTAATTTATCAAGGTCGACATATTTTCTCCCTAACGGATAATTAATTGCTTCAGGGTCATTATATGAAACTTCTAGATAAAACTTTTTGGATTTTAGATCAGACACATCGATTGTTCCCTTGTATAAGAGCGGCTTTTTCTCAACTAAATGCATCTTGGCAACAACAAGCGGTTTCTTAATTAACTTATTAGTTGAAGCCTTGAGATACATGGTAACAATCTTTTTATCGTGACGAAAATCATAGAAAGTTACCTGCAGCTTTTTACCCTTGACCTTGGTAATCTTTAGCTCAGCCTTGTGTTTGCCTTTGTTCTTGGCTTTTTCGTAGAACATTTCTTTGGCAGCTTCGACGTCGGTCATTTTTTCCAACTGATTGAGATATTTTGAGGTTCTCTTTAACTCACGGGTTTGTTTGGCATAACCGTATCTTTCGGACAAGGTTGGCGTTTCTGAGAACAAGTTAGTTCCTAAACGATTTCCTTTGATTTTTACTCCAAGAGCAGCCAAAGTAGTTGGGAAGTTGTCCATGGTGCTGTAAGTTCTTCTTCCCTTAGTTTGGCGCTTAACGGCTGCATTGATATAAGCAGTATAGGTTTTTCTAGTGTAATTCGGGTTAACTTTTTTGGTGTAACTTTGAGACATCGTTGGATGGTCACCGTTAATTACAATTGTCGTATTTTTATACCATGGCTGTTTTTGGACCCAGCTAATAAAGTCAGCAACTTGTCTAGAAGAAGCGTTCATTACATTTAAATACTGATCATTGAATTTATTTTGGTAATTAAGGTCTTTATAGCCTTCTGGGAAGTGCGTATCGACTGTAAGCATGGTAAAGTTAAACGGTTTAGAGCCAGCGGCTACTTTATTAAGTTGACGCTTAGAAAAACTAAATAGCTTGCTATCTTCATAGCCCCAGAATACCTTATAGTTCTTGCCGATTAAATTTTCCTTTTTAGCTGCGGGATAATCTTCAATATCAAAATCGCCATGGTCCTTAAAGAATGTTCGCCGTCCTGCAAACGAAGCGTTCGAGCCCAACATAAAGGTCTGGTTGTACCCTTCTTTAGCTAAAATGTCTCCCAAAGTAGTTATGTTAGGAAAGAATGTCGACTGAGTACTCATACTATTTTGCCCAATATTGGTTTTTAGGGGTAAGCCAGATGACTGGGCAAAGATTCCGCCCATAGTCCAGGTAGACCCTGGAAGTGAATAACCACCATCTAATTTTTTGGACGAACCAGAAAAGTTTTCATTCTCTTGCGAAAGTTTAGTCAATTCAGGAATCAAATCTTTGTTGAAATTACCGCCATTTGCCTTAGAAGTTGACGTCATTTCCATTGATTCGAGATAGATATAGATCAAATTGCGTTTTTTCTTAGGGAAAGTTAATTTAGTCTTAGCAGGATCAACATAATTGGCTTCAATGAAATTTGACTTTTGGTTTTGTTCAAGAAAGTAATTGATTGCGTCAACCTTATGAATAAAACCACCACCATAGTAAACTACTAAAATGGTTGATACGAGGAAGAGTCCTTGTAAGAAGCGCCGCTCCCAGTTATTTCTCTTGGCCAAAAAGTAAATAGCCAATGCGCCTATCAATAAAAAGATCGTTGGTACAATAGTATGGAATATATACTTTCCGATCATGCCTTGACCAGTTCCCGTAAGCGACTGTGACAGTGTGAAAATTAACTCATCCATCGACAAATTTCCCCAGGTTGCCGATCCCCATCTGGCTGATAAAGCTAAGAGGATAAAAAGAAAACTGAAGAAAAACAAAATGAAGGTTACCACTTTGCTCATCGTTTTAGTTTGTTGTTCGCTGTCTTTATTTCGCTGTTTCATAACTATACCTTTCGTTTATAATTTCAAACGTTTAATATTATAGCAATTAAAAATAAAAAGTCTATATTTATGCAAAAATCGGAAAATAAATGAAGCGATTATAAAAAGCATATCCGTGAGAATATGCTTTTTAACTAATTAGCGGTTTTCTCTAGTTCTGCCAAAGCAGCTTGGAAATTTTCTGGTGCTGGTACTGAGAATTGTAAGTCTTTACCAGTTGTGGGCTGCTTGAAACCCAAGGTGGCAGCATGTAAGAATTGTCCTTGGCCCTTCAAAGTTTTTTTCGGCCCATATAAAGGATCCCCGGCAACCGGATGCCCGATGTAGGCCATATGAACTCTAATTTGATGAGTTCTGCCGGTTTCAAGACGACACTGAACCAAACTATAATTTTTGAATTGCTGCAGCACCTTAAAATGGGTAATTGCTTTTTTGCCATTTTCAACAACTGCCATCTTTTTCCGATCTCCATGGTCACGGCCAATCGGGGCATCAATTACGCCTGCTTGTTCGCTGAAATTACCATGGACAATGGCTAAATAAAGGCGTTCGTTAGTTTTAGCTGCTAATTGAGCTTCTAGACTTTCTCTCGCTTTAGCATTTTTGGCGATCATTAACAAGCCTGAGGTATCTTTATCGATGCGGTGCACAATCCCTGGACGAAAGCCTTCAGGACTGGCTGCCAAATCCTTAGTATGGTAAAGCAAGGCATTGACCAAGGTATGGTTGGGATGACCAGCTGCGGGGTGAACGACCATTCCTTGTGGTTTGTTAACTACGATTACGTCATGATCTTCATAGACAATATCAAGTGGAATGTCTTCCGCTTCTAGTTTTAGCGGAGCTACTGGCGGCACTTCCAGCATGATCTTATCCCCTGCTTCAACCTGGTATGAAACTTTGGTGGTTTGTCCATTTACTTTGACGGCCCCGCTTTTAATAAGTTCTTTAATCCTTGACCGTGATAAGTCAGGCAATTCATTGGCGAGGTATTTATCAATCCGTCCTTCAGCTTGAACCGGCTTTAATTCATAGTGACCAACCATTATTTGCCTCCTTCTTCTTGATCAAAGAAAATTAAATATATCATCAGAATTATGACTCCGATAGTAATCGCAGAATCGGCTAAATTAAAAATATTGAAGTTAATAAAATCCAATTGAATCATGTCAACTACATATTTTAAATGTAAGCGATCAATAAAGTTGCCAATAATACCACCAAGAACAAAGGCCAATCCTACAGAAAATAAGGGCTGACGATATTTAGGGTTAAATATAAAATAAATACAGACGATAATTGCAATAATACTAATTATGTAAAATAGTCCCATTTTGCCCGGTAAAATATTCCAGGCTGCTCCGTTATTTCTTAGATAATTAAACGAAAATAGCCCAGGAACCACGGTATGGATTTCCCCTACTGCATAGTTCACTACAATATAATGTTTTAGAGCTTGATCAGCAACTACAATTATTAATGAAATGATTAAATATAAAAATTGTGCCATCTTTCTACTCCCTTTGTTGATGGTCTAATTATAACAAAACGGCCCTCCGCGTAAAAAGGTCGGACCAGGCCGTTTATTTGTTAGACTTTTTGGATCGCTTTACCAAATATTGGATTGATTGATAATGGCTGATTTGAGCAGAATAACGATCAAACCAACGTCCTTGTTTAATCAGCTCTGGTTCTTTAAGGACCACGAGTTGTTTTTTATAGGGCAATTTCAATTGGCGGCGTGTTTCAAAGTAATAAGATTGCCAGATTGTATAAGCAAGCAAAAGTAAAAAAATCACACTGGTAATAATTGCTGACGGCACGACTGCTTGATTTCCTTCATAGGCTAAGATTATTGCCAATAGTAAGACCATGAATAGCCAGCTGTAATAAATTACTGCAGTAGGTCCTAAAAATATCAAATGCTTTTTCATTTTTATTCCACCTTAGTAACGAATTTTAACATGCAAATTGCTATGGTTGGTCGTATCATATAAAGTCTCCAAATATAGTCTAAACTCGGGATGTTGAGCAATCAAAGTTTGATAGGCCTCTGAGGCGTGGATTTGGTTCAACTCCGCTTGCGAAATATGATTATGGCCAGTGTAATAATTAAAGTTCATTCTGGCAAACATATTTCCCATTTCTCGAATTAGTTCTAGCCGATTATGGTGTACTTTTAGATCGGTTTGCATTAAATCAGCAGCTATCGCTCCTAATTGGAGTTTTTCTAAATAATCATGAAAATGGGTCAGAGTATAGTCCTTGGCCTCTTCTTTAGTTAAATACGGCGTCATGTTAAAGGTTTTGCGGTTATAGGTGATATGCCTTGAATGGAGTCTGACTTCACCATATCCTTGGTCGCAAGAAGAAAAACAAGATGTAGTAATCTCAGTTGTCGGCGTCATATCCTGTGGCCCCATAATATTTTGAGCATGAATATGACCCGAAAAAGCTAATTTTACATTATAGCGGGCGCAAAGACGACGCAATTCATTGGCGTTATCCAACACATAACCTCGATTAACCGCAGGATTATGCGCATAGAGATTATGATGCATAAAGATCAAAGGACGCAGATTTTGACTTGATGCGTATCTCAGCTGCTCTTCAATCCACTTTAATTCTAACTTGGAAATTCCACCTCTAGTATGCGGTGCGGAGGTTGTTTCTTCTTTGCCATAATAGTTTGAATCCAACATTAATAGATAATAGTATTGATTCAATTGGACGGCATAGGCCAAACTGTTCGGGTCGCAGCTGGCAGCGTGCTGATATAAATCATTAAAGGTAAACTTCCAAGTCATCGGGCTAATCTCACCAGCATAATATTGTTTTTTGCCATGAAATTCTCTTGCCCAACCATCAAAAATATCGTGATTTCCCGGCACGACGAGTAATTTGGAGGTTTTTAAATGACTAAAGATTTTGGCAAATTCCTTAATTGATTCACGTTCACCGTTAAAAGTGACATCACCGGTAACGACGATCGCAGCAGGTTTTTCCTGGTTAGCATACCGAACAAAAGCCTTTAAGGCAGTTTCTTGGAAATATAAATCTTTTCCTTGACTAGTTTTTTGCATGCGAGCAAAAGCCTGACCGCTATCATGCATGTGATCAGCAATTAAATGTGTATCTGAAATTACCCAAATGTTGGTATTTACTTCATCTGTCAGCATTCTGAGCCTTCCATATTATTTTTTCTTTAAGTCTTTACTCCAATATTGGTAAAAGTCTACACGCAAATTTCCATTAAAAAGTTTACGCTTTTTGGTAGCTTTTTGCCCAAAGCATTCTTCAAAAAATGGTGCACTGGTTAAGTAGTACTGGCTAAAAGTATTTAAGGGACGCAGACTCTCTCCCATCTCACGGTAAAGCTTGGCAACTCCCTGCTTATCCTTTAACCGTTTGCCATAAGGCGGATTTGCAATAATTATGCCGTTTTCCCAATCCGTCTTGAAATCTTTCACTGCCACTTGCTTAAATTGGATATCCTGCAAAACGCCCGCTTGATGAGCATTAAGCTTGGCCACGCTTAAAATAGATTGATCGATGTCACTGGCCCAAATTGGCGCCTCTAGTTCTTTCACGGCAGCTTTTGCTTCGGCTAATTGCTCGGGATGCAGGCTAGCATCAAACCAGTCAAATTGGTCAAAAGCAAATTTTCTCCAAGTACCAGGTGCGATATTTTTTCCAATAAGGGCAGCCTCAATGGCAATCGTTCCTGAACCTGTCATTGGATCAATTAGCGGGTGCGTACCATTGTAAGGCGTCAAACGTAACAAGCCAGCAGCAAAGTTTTCCTTTAAAGGCGCTCCACCGTGGGCTGCCCGATAACCACGCTTGAATAAACTTTCTCCAGTTGTATCTAATGAAACGCGCACTACATCCTTATAGATCCTTACTTCCAAAGGATAAACTGCCCCTGTTTCAGGCAAAAAGCCACGGCGGTGGTATTGGTCAGTCATTTTATTAACAATGGCTT
Source organism: Lactobacillus corticis (assembly GCF_018327645.1). Taxonomy (GTDB): domain Bacteria; phylum Bacillota; class Bacilli; order Lactobacillales; family Lactobacillaceae; genus Lactobacillus; species Lactobacillus corticis. The sequence goes on from NZ_BMAY01000005.1 coordinate 104,812, forward strand.
TTTTGACAATTGCTTGGACATCAGGTTCAGAATGCAGTTTTGATTTAACAGCTTTTCCCTTTACAGGAAATTTAGCATCGACCGGCAATAATTGGGCCCAGTCATATTGATAGACTTGGTCAAAAAGAGCTTCAAAACTAACAGCTTTAAATTCTTGTAACAGAATCTTTACCCGATCAGCGGTCCGCAGCCACAAATTAGTCCGGACGATATCAGCTTGGTCACCTTCAAAAAAGACACGACCATTTTCAGTTCTGGTTTCATAGCCTAAATGCTGCAATTCTTTGGCTGTGACGCTTTCAAAGCCAGCACCCATGGTTGCATATAATTGATATTTTGTCATATTTTCACTCACTTTTTTGTCAAAGAAAAAAGTTGAGCTCCGATGAAGCTCAACTTGCCATGCAAATTTCTATAAGCCACGTTCTGTTCGAGTGGCTCTTGGCAAAAGCCACCTTCAGTAGCCATCTATCTTTATTACTAAAGTAATAATCCGACCTTTAGTTCATTTCCTTAGGCCGAGACGCCCCTACCAAATTTGGGTTGCACACTCGCAGGGTTTACCTCGTTCCACCAGAATCGTTTCCAATTCTGCTTCGTCACTGTGGCACTTTCAAGGATAATCATGCATATCAAAGACTTAGCACTTTTTCCGCCGTGAAGTTTACCTTCCTCCAGCTTATTGGGCTGAATACGATCACTACAAGCATCGCAGCTTGTGCGTGCGTGGACTTTCCTCAGCTAGCAGTTGCTAACCGCGACTACTCAAAATTTGCGCTGTTAGTAATTATACCAAAGATTAGCGATTTTGTAAGCCATATACTCGTTGCTCAAGGTTGTAGACTTTTCTTTCCAAAGTCGAAATTCTTTGAATGATCGCCATATTGGTTGAAATTTCCCCATTTGCTGGTTGAATACTCTCTTCATTGGCGTATCTTTGGGCCTGAGGAGTATAGGTCTTAATCTCTTCAGCTGGTTGCGCTGCTGGCGCAGGTGCCACTGGAGCAGCTTGCTGAGCTTCAAGTGCCTGTACCTGTCTTTCGGCATTCTGAGCACGCGTTTCAGCAGCCTTTTGGGCTTTTTGGGCTTCCAATAATTGTCCTTGGAGGTCGCCAATTTTACCATATAAATCTTCGACCACCTGACCGAAGTGCTCATAGTCGGAAATAATGTCATCTAAGTAATGGTCAACCTCATCTGGGTCATAGCCCTTGACCTTGTTTCTAAACTGCTTTTTCAGGATGTCTTGTGCTGAAAGTTTAATATCTTTTAAATCTGCCATTTAATAGCAACTCCTTTGTATATCAATCTTATTTTAGCAAAAAGCCGTTAAGGGTAAAATAAGAATTATTAGTTTAACTAAACCTTTAGATTCTCAGTAGTCATAATTATCGGGACGGTGAAGTTCAGCGTATTCGTCAGCCGCATCCTGAAGATCATAAAAATCAATTATGTCCAGTGGATACTCGTGCCCCTTTTGATAATTTTCTATTGCTTGATAATCAAACTTGGGTTTTCCGGGATGTTCAGGATCGTAAATCATCAAAGCTCGGTCAGTATGGGTCAGCATAAAATTTTGATAGTTGCGCAGCTGCATTGGTCCCTGATAAGGAGTGTTCGAAGTTGATGCATAAAAATCCGCATTGCTGGTTAATTGCGCAAACTTAGCTTGATTGGTTTCATTCCACCGATCCGCAAAGTTTTCATAAGGCGTCATAATTGCTAGTCGCAATGGATATTCAGACCGCAACTCTAATGCGCATTCTGCCACCCATTGCTCTACCCCGAGGTTAGGACCGGTGATCAACCAGTCTAATTCTGCATTATCCAGTAGATCAGTTAGGTAGTTTTTTAAAGCAAACTTAATGACTGTGATTTTGGGGTCGTTATTACCAAATGTATTCAGCTCATAGCTACGATAGCCAGTCACCCACATTCGCAACATCCTTAATTTGAAGCCCCTTTCGTCAAAAGTTAATTCCTTGCTATATGGTATAATGCTAGCAGGAGTGAAGATCATGGTCAAATATCCATCTGGCAGTCATGCTGCCATCAACGGGCAAATCTTTAAGCCACATTCTAAACGTCGAGCTCGAAAAGAAATTAATTTTTCTGATCGGGGCATGACTTTAGAACAGCAGATCAATGAATCTAATAAGTATTATTTGGAAAAAGGCATTGCTGTTGTGCACAAGAAACCAACCCCAGTGCAAATAGTTAAGGTAGATTACCCTAAACGTTCACGTGCAGTGATCCGAGAAGCTTATTTTAGACAAGCCTCGACCACTGACTATAACGGCGTTTATAAAGGCTATTATCTTGACTTTGAAGCAAAAGAGACCAAAAATAAGACCAACTTTCCCCTCAAGAATTTTCATCAACATCAGATCGTCCACTTAGAACAGTGTTTAGCACAAGCGGGCATCTGTTTTACCTTGATTGGATTCACTAGTTTGGGGAGGTATTTTGCTTTACCGGCAAGTATCGTCATTGATGCTTGGCGGACGCCAAATAAAAGCTCGTTGACACTCGAAGAGATTTCGACACAAGCGGTTGAATTGCAGAGCGGCTTCCGCCCTACTCTACCGTATCTTGAAGCTGTCGATAAATTTATTGCAGGTAGGAGAAACTAATGGCGAATCGAAAACGAAGTATTGAAGACAACACTCGTCGAAGAAGCCAAGGAAGACGACGCCCAGAAGAAAGACCTGGAGGCACCAAACGGATCGTTTTACGGGTTTTAAAATGGTGCTTTATGTTAGTACTGCTCTTAGTCGTTGCTGGGATTGGTTTATTTGCATATTATGCTAAGGATGCACCAGACATCACCCAATCTCAGCTCCAGAGTGGTGGGACTTCCAGCCTTTACACTTCTGACGGCAAGTTCTTAATGTCTTTGGGATCAGAAAAAAGAATCTATGTTTCTAATAAAAACATTCCACAAAAATTAAAAGACGCTGTTATCTCAGTTGAAGATAAACGTTTCTATAGCGAAGGCTTGGGTATTGACCCAATCAGAATTGTCGGTTCGATGTTGACCAATGCTAAAAGCAACTCAGTAGCAGCCGGTGGGTCAACCATTACCCAGCAATTGGTAAAATTGACCGTCTTTTCAACTGCCACCTCCCAGCGAACCTTAAAGCGTAAAGCACAAGAGGCTTGGCTAGCGATGAAGGTTGAGCGTGACTATAGCAAAGACCAAATTATTGAATATTACATCAACAAGGTCTACATGAATTACGGCAACTATGGCATGGGTACGGCTGCTAATTACTATTATGGAAAGAGTTTAAAACAACTCGATTTAGCCCAAACTGCTCTGATTGCTGGTATGCCAAATGCTCCAGTTTCCTATGACCCATACTTATATCCCCAAAAGGCTAAGTATCGTCGCGACATTGTTTTGCGGGCAATGTATGAAAACCACAAAATCACCAAGGCACAACTTAATCAAGCTTTGAATGAAAGTATTACTAAAGGCTTAGTTAAGAAGCATTCGAATAAGGAATCAAAATTACGCAAAATTGATGATCCATATATAAAGGAAGTTATTTCTGAAGTTGAAAGCAAAGGCTATGATCCATATAACGATAACTTAAAAATTACCATTAATATTGATCAAGATGCCCAAACAAAGCTTTACAACCTCGCTAATGGCAATAAGGTTTCATTTACTAACAATAAGATGCAAATAGGAGCAACCTTGGTTGACCCAACCAATGGCCATGTTTTAGCGATCTTGGGTGGACGACATTTGCCATCTGTTCAATTAGGACTTGATCGAGCGGTGCAAACCGGTAGATCGACTGGGTCATCGATTAAACCAGTTCTTGATTATGCCCCGGCAATTCAATATCTAAATTGGTCAACTGCCCATATTTTAGATGACTCTAAGTACACCTACCCTGGTACTAATATTCAGCTTTATGACTGGGATAATCAGTACGAGGGTGATATGACAATGCGCTATGCCCTAGCCCAATCCAGAAATGTTCCAGCTGTAAAAACGTTAGCCAAAGTTGGTTTGAGCCGAGCAAGCAAGTTTGTTAAACGGATGGGCATCACCGTCAAAAATAGTCAAGGTTTATCCGTTGCGATTGGGGCTAATGCTTCAAGTCTGCAAATGGCCGGAGCATATTCGGCCTTTGCTACCTTGGGGGTTTACCATAAGCCAACTTTTGTTTCAAAGATTGAAACGCCAGATGGACTTACCAGGACATATGATTCTTCAGGAACTCGTGTTATGAAGAAGTCTACTGCCTACATGATAACTGATATGCTTAAGGATGTTATTAAGAGCGGCTCAGGAACACAGGCGAAAATTTCTGGTCTTTACCAAGCCGGTAAGACTGGGACGGTTAAGTATTCAGATGCTGAACTTAAAAAGTATCCTTCCTACTCTGATACACCAAAAGATTCATGGTTTGTAGGCTATACTAGAAGTTACGTAATGAGCGTTTGGACCGGGTACGACAATCTAAAAGACGGGACGATTGGTGGCAATGGCCAATATGCGGCCCAGCAGATATATAAGTATATGATGTCTTATATGATGTCGCAGGCTGAAAATGTGGATTGGCAAAAGCCATCTTCGGTAATTCGAACTCGGGTAGTCAAGAATTCTAACCCACCGCAATATTCAAGTAGCGGAACCGATTGGGAATTATTTGTTAAAGGACATGGACCGGTAGGCTATTCAAGTTCATCTTCAACAACTAGCTCAACTACCTCTTCATCAAGTTCAGTCACCTCAAGTGCTGCTTCTTATGATGATCAAGATGAAAAGGCAGATACCTCTTCTTCTTCGTCTAGTTCAAGCCAGGCTAGTCAATCGACCAGTAGTTCTACGCAACAAAATGGTTCTCAGAGTCAATCATCTAAGAAAACTAGTTCTTCTAGTTCTTCCAGTTCAAAACAAGGTGATGGACAAGATAATGATAATAAAGATTAAATGCTAATAAGCAAGCAAAAGAGCTTCAACTATCGTTGAAGCTCTTTTTTTACGCCATATTTAAAGTTCGTCTTTTGCTAAAGTATTACACTATTGTGAGTGAATAATCGTTTGTATTATGTTTATATTCACACTTTAAATCGAAAACGTTCATATTTTGTTAACAAATAATCCCAATAATCTGCAAACCTTAACCCTATTGTATTTATTAGCAGTAATTATAAAGGAGTGAGGCAATGAAAAAAAAGCATTTATATGAAGTTGATTTGGCCCGTTGTTTTTTTATGTTTGGTGTGGTCCTCAATCATGTTACTTCTACTTTTTCAAGTGCTCTGGGACAAACCAAAACCAAGAGTGGCAATGTACTTGTATCGAGTCATCTTATGCTGCATTTTCCGCGTTTTGGTTTCATGTTTATCACCGGTATGGTTTTGTTTTTAAGTTATTATGAGCGCCCCGAGAAACAAAATTGGCTGCACTTTTGGAAAGTTAGATATTTAGGATCTGGGATTCCATATTTGTTTTGGAATGGTTTTTACATGACATTTTGGCTAATTGCAAGTGGTTCTCTTAATTTTTCAAATTGGGTAAGCCATTATAGCGATGCAATTATTCATGGAAATTATTTTTATCTTTACTACGTCTTTATGATGTTCCAGCTCTATTTGGTTTTTCCTTTGCTCATTTACCTATTTGAAAAATGTAAAGGTCAACATCAATTAATCTTATTGTGTAGTTTTCTTTTGCAAATTATTTTTTTAGTTTGGGCAAAATATATCTATCCAAACCAAGATCATACAGGCTGGCCCTATCTCATTAAGTATTACGGTACAAATATTATTGCCTATCAATTTTATTTTGTGCTTGGTGCTTACACTTGGATCAATTATGAAAAAATCACCAGCTGGCTATTAACTAATAAAAAAACAACTTTTTCGATAACTTTCTTGCTTTGTCTAGGAACTCTCGGGTTGTACCAATTCAACGTTAATCAGTTGGGGCTAAAACAGCACTACGCTAATTTGATTCACCAGCCATATATGCTCTTTTATGCAATTGCAATAGTAGCTTCAATTTATACCATTTGTTTAATGTATGCCCAGTATCGCCAGAAACATAGTGATAATAAAAACCTATTTATCAAGTGGGTTGATCTTTCGGCCCAGATTTCATTTGGGGTTTACTTGGTCCATAGCATAATGATAGCTCTACTTACTAGAGTACTGGGATCATTAAAATTTATCTTTCACCCCTATGTTTTATTACTAGCTGTGCCACTTGGGTATCTGATCGTTTTAGCTGGTGCATGGATCATTGCTTATGCATTATATAAAATACCGCCATTTGGGGTATTGATCGGTCGACCAAATATACGTAGATCATTTATTAGAAAGGAAAAATAATATGACTAGATTAACTCAGGATCTTAAGAAAGAAATCGAGAAAAATAGTGACCGCCAGATTTTAAAAGATATTAGATTAAATAAGTGGTTTACTGGCAAAGATATTGAAGATGACGTTACTACCCTAGAAGAATTTTTTAAAGATATTAATCTATCATCTAATGATGTTGTCTTTATGTGCCTGAAAAATACTGCAGCATATATCCCCATTAATCAAGCTTTGTGGCGAACTGGAGCCGCAGCCCATCCAGTTTCTGGGACAACTCCTACACAAGAATTAGTTGCTGATAATAATGATAATGATTATCCATTAATTTTATTGACTAGTGAACAAGCAAAAGAATTCGCCTTAAAAACCAATCTTGCAAGTAAGCCATTACCTTTAAAAACATTACCAGAACTTGTGGTATTTTATAAAAACAATCTACCAAAAAGATCGAGCACAATTACTGAAGAAACAATTGGCTTAATACTAAACACATCTGGGACAACAGGTAAACCAAAACAAGTTGGGCTAACTCATAAAATGATGCGAAATGCTGCTCAATATAATATGGATAGTCATAAATTTACTTCAAACGACACAGTACTCTTGGTAATGCCAATGTTTCATATGAATGCGCAAATGATTCAAACAACCACAACTATCCTAGCCGGCGGAAGAATCGTGGTTGCACCTAAGTTCTCAGCCAGTCGGTATTGGGATTGGGTTAGCGAATCAGAAGCCACCTGGTCTTCAGTCGTCCCAACTATCGTAACTATCTTATTGAAAAACGAAAATGCTTTAAACTCTTTTAAACGTCATACTAATAATATTCATTTGCGGTTTATTCGTTGTGCTTCCGCTGTATTATCAGTTAGTCGTCATCGTCAATTCTTGGATACGTACCATATTCCTCTATTAGAAGGATATGGCATGACTGAGGCTTGTAGTCAATGTACCTTAAACCCCTTAGATGCGATCAAAGTTGGTTCTGCTGGTAAACCTTATCATACTGAAATGGCAATTTATACTGGAGATACTTACACAACTGAGGCCAATGTTAAGGGCGAAATTGTAATTCGTGGTGATCATGTTATTACCCATTATTTGCGAGGAAGTCAAAAAGACTTTTATGATAATTGGTTCCATACTGGTGACTTAGGGTATTTTGACAAAGATCATTATTTATGGATGGATGGCAGAATTAAACATGTTATAAATCACGGTGGAGAAAAAGTTAGCCCAGTTCTTGTCGAAACTACTATAGCTGAGCTTGATTTTATTAAGAATGTTGCAGTAGTACCTACTCCCGATGAAATTTATGGTGAGGCCGTTACCGCAGCGGTTATTTTAGATGATCCTAAAATGGATCAGCAAGAGGCTAAACAAAAAATCATAGATTACTGTAAAGGAAAGCTAGCGCTTTACCGTTGTCCAACAAAAGTTTTCTTTATTGATAAATTTCCACTCAACCCAACAGGGAAAATTTTGCGAGCAAAACTTTCAGATGAATTAACGAAGATGGAGGAAGCTTCACATGCATCAGAATAGTCATCAAAATCGCAAAATATTTATCTTTTTTCTATTAGTAGCTTGGATCTGCGTCGCTTTTTATGGTTTTAAACAAACGGATCTAGGCAACAGCAGTGAAAAATTAACGACCATAAAAATCGGTTACCTTTCTGGAGACGAAATTGAAATTTCAGCTGCACGAGGTGCATTAAAGAAAAAATTGCGGGCTAAAGGATATAACGTTGTATTTAAGAAGTTCACTTCTGGAGCAGCTGAAACTGAAGCTCTGGCCTCAGGGTCAATTGATTATGCTCGTACAGGTGATACACCTCCAGTTGCTGCAATTGCCGCTGGTTCAAAGATAACCTACATCGCAACTGGTGGCGTTAAGAGTAACGGTACAGGAATTCTGGTAAAAAAATCTTCAGGCATTACCAAAGTCAGTCAACTTAGAGGTAAGAAAATCGCTTATACCAAGTCTACTGCTTCCGAATATTTCGTACGGGCGCTATTAAAGAAATATGGACTATCCACCAGTGATGTTAAGCTTGTAAATTTGGAAACCAATGCTGCTTCTGTAGCCTACTCTAAAGGAAAGGTTGATGCTATTGTGGCATGGGATCCTACTACGGCACAATTACAGTTAAGTGGTTCTACTCTTTTGGCAGATGGTAATGATGTAAATTATAACAATCGAAGTTATATCCTCAGTTCCAGCACTTTTGCCAAGAATCATAAGTCTTTGAGTAAGTTATTAATTAAATATTTAAGTCAAGATATGAAATGGGCAAATAGCCACCATAGTACCCTTATTAAGTTACTTTCAGAAAAACTTGGTGTTAAAAAATCTGTAATTAAGACCACGATCAACCGCAGAAAATATGATTTTGAGCCAGTGACACAAACTGCAATAAAAGAATCGCAAGCGATTGCCGACACTTTCTATAAAGCTGGTGTTATTAAGAAAGATCCAAAGATAAAGAGTCATGTACAATATCTTAGTGTTAATTAGGAGGCCGTAAAAATGACAAAAAGTACCTTTAAAAAGAAATTTTTACCATGGCTTCTACCTATCGTCATAATTCTATTTTGGCAATTGGCAGTGCAACTAAAATGGATTCAATCAGAATTTCTCCCCGCTCCTACAGAAGTTGTTCAAACAGCAATTGTCGATTGGAAAAAAGGAATTCTTCAAAAAAATATTTCAATTTCCTTATTTAGAGCTACTTGTGGTTTTGTGATCGGCGGAGGAATGGGATTTATTTTAGGCCTCTTATCTGGTACTAGTAAACTATTCCGTAAAACCTTTGATTCAACGATCCAAATGCTCCGGACAATCCCCAATATGGCCTTAATCCCATTAGTAGTATTGATCTTAGGAATTGGCGAACCGGCGAAGATTTGTTTTGTAGCATTGGCATGTTTGTTTCCAATGTATATCAACACCTATCATGGGATTACCTCAATTGATCCTGATTTATTGGAAATGGGAAAATCATATCAATTAAATACGGTACAGATGTTTAAACAAATTATTTTCCCGGGCGCCTTGCCGACTATCTTAATGGGTGTACGATATGCTTTAGGAACAATGTGGACAGCTTTAATTGTTGCTGAGACAGTCTCAGCTGATTCAGGGATTGGTTATATGTCTACCAATGCGCAACAATATGTTGATGTAAAAACAATCTACTTATGTATCATTATCTATGCCTTTTTGGGTGAATTATCCAATTATATCGCCAAAAATCTAGAAACTATCTTCTTAGAATGGCGAAATAGCGCACGAAGTTTAACTGAAGAATAGATTGGAGGACCTTAATGGCGTTAATAGAGCTGGACGGTGTTTCTAAAAAATATGGCGACAAAACCGTCCTTAAAAATGTTTCTTTAAAGATCAGTGAGGGGGACTTTGTTGCTCTATGTGGTATGAGTGGTGGCGGAAAAAGTACCCTGTTGCGTTTGATATCTGGATTAGAAAAAGCCGATTCAGGAAGCATTAAACAAGAAAATAAAGAAATTTCAACTATTAATTCAGATGCACGGATGATGTTTCAAGATGACCGATTGCTTCCTTGGCAAACAGTAATTCAAAACCTACTATTTGGAGATAAGTCAGAAGAAAGGATTAAACTTGCAAAACGACTATTAGATCGGGTTGGTTTAATAGACTATCAGAATTCATTTCCAGCTTCCCTCTCCGGCGGTCAAAGACAACGAGTTGCTCTGGCTAGAGCTTTGATGAGTCAACCAAAAGTATTGCTTTTAGATGAACCTTTAGGAGCCTTAGATGCATTAACTCGGAGAAATATGCAGGACCTTATTATTAAAGTATGCTCTGAAACTAACATAACTACAATTTTAGTTACTCACGATGTTCAAGAAGCGGTAAGAATGGCTGATAAAATTTGGATCATTAAAAATCAAGGAATCGCTAAAGAATTAACTAACCCCGAGCGAAATAACCAAACAGCTGAGGCCCAATTGAAAAAGGACCAACTAGTCGAAACCGCATTATCATGCATTTTAGACAATAATTAAGCAAGCAAAAGAGCTTCAACAATAGTTGAAGCTCTTTTTTATTTTAGGACTGAGTAAGGATCAACATCTTTAAGGCGAGCTGGTAAATTGTTGCGCCCAAAATAAATCATTGCATGGTGGGTTTCCGTCCATTCATCCTTAGGCAATAGCTCTTGTAAACGTTGTTGAATTTGGTGAGGATTATAGTTTTGCGGAACAATTTTAAACCTTTTAGCAATTCTGCTAACATGGGTATCTACCGCTATAGCTGGGATGCCAAAGCCATCAGATAAAACCACGCTAGCCGTCTTCTCCCCTACGCCAGGCAACTTAACTAATTCGGCTTTAGTATGAGGAACTCGGCCGTGATAATCCTTTACGAGCATCTCCGCCATAGCCTTTAAGTGCTTAGCCTTTGAGTGATAAAGGCCAAGTTTATTAATATCGGCTTCAATTTCGCTTATTGGAGCTGAGGCCAGATCTTGTGGCCATGGGAAATCTTCAGTAAACTTAGGCATAATTCGGTTAACCATTTTATCTGTAGTTTGTGCGCTCATTAGGACGGCGCATACAAGATGAAAACGCGTATCCCACAGTAAGGAGCCTTCTGCATCTGGATACATATTAGCAATTCGTCGCAGGACGTCTCGGGCTTGGTCATCGCTTATCAATTTTGGATCATCCATTAGCGATTCCTCCGTAAAAATTGTTTAACTTCAGTAGTAGTTTTAAGATTGTGTCGCTGCCAGTTTAGTAGAATGCGATCAACATACTTTAAGCTGTAGGCTTGGGCTAAGACAGCCTCTCTCAGGGCTAATTCAATAATTTTTACATCATAGTGATCGACCGTTAACCAAGACTGAATCTCTTCTCGTTCAATTGGACTGAGATAGCGCCCAAATTCCATTTCAAATTCGCGCGTTAATTGCGTCAATGGATTATTATCTAAAATCTGTTCTGTTGGCTCAGCTTGCGAAGCTTTCGGTAGCTGGGACTTTAAAAACTCATCCAATTTTTGATAGAGTCCATCTAAACTGTACCTATTTCCTATTCTTCCCTGTTGGTCATTAATTTGTTCAATCGCAATTAAGTCTTTATCAATCATTTGTTGAATTAACTGCCCTACTTCGCCGGCCGTAAGGTTAGTATTGGCTGCCAGTTGTTCATTGCTAGGGAATTCTTCCCCCCTTTGGGAAAAGGCTTCTAATTCTATAATGACGACAAATTCGGCGTCGCTCAAACCTATTCTGCTGTAGTAAGCAATTAATCCATTTTGTAAAGTAGTAAAACCTAATTTTCGATAAGTGCTGTAGGTCATAATCTGCCTCATAGGTTAAAAAAAGTTGAACTGATCAGTTCAACTTTTTGATTATTTTCTATTTTTACGGTTCCAAACGATTCATCATTCTTGGGAATGGAATAGCTTCACGAACGTGATCTAACTTACAAATCCAAGCGATGACCCGTTCAAAGCCCATTCCAAAACCAGAGTGCGGCACTGAACCATAGCGACGCAAATCAAGATACCAGTCATAGTCAGACATAGTTAGACCAGCCTCTTCGATTTGTTGCTTAAGAATATCATAGTCGCTTTCACGTTCAGATCCACCCATGATTTCTCCATAGCCTTCAGGTGCGAGAACGTCTGCACATAAGTAGGTCTTAGGATTTTCAGGATTCTTCTTCATGTAGAAAGGTTTGATGCTGGTAGGATAGTTAACAATGAAGAATGGACGATCAAATTGTTCAGAGATAAAGGCTTCGTCAGGAGCGCCAAAGTCATCGCCCCACTTGAAGTCACGGCCATCTTCTTGCAGCATCTTAACTGCTTCACCGTAGTCTAATCTTACAAAGTTGCCCTCAGTAGTAGGACGAAGTTTTTCTGGATCGCGCCCCAAAAGCGATAATTCATATTGGTTTTTATCTAAAACTTGCTTGGTAATGTAAGCTAAAAACCGTTCTTGCAAATCAAGTGATTCATCTTGATGCATCCATGCCATTTCCGGTTCCATCATCCAGAATTCCGTAAGGTGTCTTCTCGTCTTGGATGGTTCAGCTCTAAAGGTAGGACCAAAAGTAAAAATCTTGCCAAAAGCTTCAGCACCTACTTCACCGTACAATTGACCTGATTGCGATAAGTATGCATCGTGATCAAAGTATTCGGTATGGAATAATTCAGTCGTTCCTTCTGGTGCAGAATGCATGAAAATAGGTGCATCAAACTTGACGAAGCCCTCTTTTTCAAAGAAGTCAACTGTTGCCTTAAAAAGCGTGTTCCTAATTTGCATGATTGCAAATGGACGCCGACTTCTCAACCAGAGGTGACGATGGTCAAGCAAGAAGTCAATCCCATGTTCCTTATTGCCAATAGGATATCCTTCGCGGTTTGAAATTACTTCTAAATTAGAAACTTGTAATTCAAAACCAAACTTGGAACGTTCATCTTTGTGGACAGTCCCAGTAACAATCATGCTTGCTTCTTGGTGCAAGGACTTAGCAGCTGCAAAAGCTTCTTCACTTACATCATTCTTGCGAACCACGCCTTGGAAAAAGGCGGTACCGTCTCTTAATTGTAAGAAAATAATCTTCCCACTTGAACGTTTATCTGTTAGCCAAACATGCATTTTGACTTCTTCATCAACATGCTTAGCACAATCTCTTATCGAAATGAATTCAGTCATTAATTTCTCCATCTACCTTTAGTCAGTATACTAGTCTAATAATACCAAAGTTGCTATAAATTTGCGACGTCAGAAATACGATTTCCGTCATTAAATGTGTAAATTGCATAGCCAAGCTTGTTCTGTGATGTATTATAGCTTACTTCCCAAACGGCTTGGCCTTTGTACCAGCCTAAATTAATGTCTCTGATGGTTGCACTTTTAGTTTGACTGGTAAATTTTTGGCGAATATTTTTTTCGCTCGTGCCCTTTGATGCTGGGTAAACATATGCCTTTTTAGAATGGGGCAAGTAAATGAAGTAAAAAGTTTTGCCACTTTTATTTGTCCCTTTTAGGCTGTAAGAACTAACTCCCCGATCTAAATGATAATACTTTTGGACATTGGTAATACCGCTTTTAGATTCTGCCACACTGGCTGCAGCAGCTTGATTGCCTCGCCTGTCTGCCCCAGCAAAATAGAAAATTACTGTGTAGGCAATCCATAATAAGAGCAAAATTGCAATCAACCATAAAATAAACTTTGTCCAGCGACGATTTCCATATCTACTCATATCTGTCTATTGTTCCTTTTAAATCTTTGACTTTGATTTTTTTGGCTTTAACTGGGATTACTTTCAAAAAATCACGACCATATTCTTTTTGCCAAATTCGATTATCCAAGATGACGAATTGCCCATGGTCTTCTTCTCCTCTAATTAGCCGTCCCATTCCTTGGCGAAATCTAAGGATCGCACGAGGCAAAGAATCATATTTGAAAATATTGTAACCCTGGCTCTGAAGTTGTTGCTGACGCAATCTAACTTCAGGTTGATCAGGAGATTCAAAAGGCAATTTAGTTGCAAATACTAAATCAATGCCACAGTCATGAAAGTCGATTCCTTCCCAAAAACTATCTGCCCCCAAGATAATGGCTTGGCTTGCAATCGCAAATCTCTTGGCGATCCGACTGTTGGAGCCTGAAATGCCTTGGGCCAGCAATTCATAATCAGCTAGGACCGGTTCATTAGCAATTTCCGAATATAATTCCTTGATTTTGGCAAGGTTTGTCATTAAAACCAGCACGTGTCCTTGATCGCTGATCGTTGATAATAAAACTTTGGCAAGTTCATGAGGATAATCTTCACTTTCGGGATTGGGCAAGTCACTAACTGTAATTACTGCTAAATGTTGCTCATAGTTAAAAGTGCTCTTGCCGATGTATTCCGTTGGCATGAGATGATTTAGACACAATTGTCTTTTTATATAATCAAAATTCCGATCACTAGTCATAGTAGCACTCACAAAGGCTAGATGGTCAAAACGATCATAAATTTTTGGTAAAACTTCACTTGCATCAACCATCAACCAATGCAAATTGCTGCTCAAGGGATCTTCGCTGTTGGTTACTTGGACCACAAAACCCTCATGTTCCAGTTTAGTTTTGTCAGCTATGAGATCACTCAGCTGGTAGCTTTGTTCAATATAAAAATCCAAATGGTCAATGACTTCGACTAGATCTTCGCTTAATCTGTCCTCTTTTTGGGCAAATAGCTGGTATGAAATTTCATTTGTTTCTTGGCGTACCTGCTCCATTTTTTGGCAAAAACTGGTCAATTGGCTAATAAACTCATTTTCTGCTGGGAACAAGGTGGCACCTTCAAAAACATACTTCTCCCCGCTGCTATCTACCTCGCGTGAAAGCGCATGGGGGCGCTTTTGGTACAGCCAACGCTGTAAGTGATTAATCTCATGAATTAAATCTCGACTATCTTGGTCCAAATGGTTCAGCAAGAATTCCATTTGCGGATTATCATTAAAGATTTGGGCATAATTGCTAAAGAACAATAGATTCCTCAGATGACTGATTTGACCCCATAAGGATTCAAACTGTAAAGCATCATTGCGAGAACTAATTACATTATCAGCAAACCGGTGCGCCTCATCAATTACCAAATAAGGATTTGGACCCCAAATTGAATCATTAAAATGATTTGCTAGGTAAGCATGATTGGTAACTAAAATATCAGCTTGTTCTTGATGTTGCCTTGCCAGATTCCAAAAATCGACTTCCGCAAAAGTTGAGCCAACTCGCGCATCCCCAGGATGAGTGATTTTGGCAAACAAAGGCGCCTGATAGTTGGTCAATTCCAGTTCATCCAGGTCCCCAGTAGTAGTTTCTGTTAACCAGACAATAATTTGCATTTGCAGGACCAAGGTTTGAATATTATGATTTCCTCCTTGGTAAAGCGTCTGCATGAAGCCATCTAGATCAATGTAATGATAACTAGATTTTACTGCCTCGAAAGTGAGATCTAAGCCGGTCACTTTCAATAATTGCGGAATTTCCCGCTGGATTAGTTGATCTTGCAGAACTTTGGTAGGCGCCGCAATTACTAGCTTACGTCCGGAATACAGATTGTAGGCATAACTAAACAAGTATGAGAAAGTTTTGCCTGTCCCATTGGGAGCTTCAATTAACATTGCTCTTTGATCAGGATCTTGGATAAATTTTTCCAAATGATCAATCAAATTGACTTGTTCCCGTCGATAATTTAGCTTGCCCTTGAATAAGCGCCGCTTTTCCTGGTCGCTTTCAGGAAAAGTTGCCTCATGATGCTCATTAGCAGGTAGAGCATTTGCTTGTTTACGCAACACTAAATTCCTTACCTGCATCCAATTTTTAGCCAAGGGACGCTTTTTTTGTCGCAATTCAGTCGCAATTGAGGTAATTACCCAAGAGGTATCGCGAATTAAGCCATGGGATAAAGCACTAAGGGTGTTTAAAGTTGCCTGAGGCAAACTGCTAAGCTTCTCGATTATTTTTAGCAATAATATTGCCGTCCCATAAGCATCTGAGTCAGCTTTATGCGGATCCTTATGTTTGATAGCTAATTTCTTAGTCAGATCTGACAGCTTGTATGACGGAAAAGTTGGAAAAGCAATTTTAGCCAATTCAACGGTATCAATTGCCTTACCACTAAATTCAGAAAAGCCATTCTGCACTAATTCGTGATTCAAAAAAGGCAAATCAAAATTAACGTTGTGAGCAACAAAAACTGTCCCTTCAAGAATTTCTATAATTTTGGGGGCATAAAACTTAAAATCTTTTGCCTTGGCGACATCCTCATCATGAATCCCTGTTAAGTTTTGAACCGGCTGAGGAATTGAACGATGGGGATTGATCATGTAGGAATAAGTTTTAACCACTTGTCCGTGCTTAATTAATGCACATCCAAATTGAATTATGTGATGATTATCTTCACGCTGCGTCCCGGTGGTTTCAAGGTCGACAACCGCAAAGGTCTGGTCTTGAAAAATTTGGGCCATAACATCCCCTCCTTCCCTAATCTACTTGGCAAATTTGGTGGTTGCTTAATAAAATTAAATACTTTGCCTTTACTTGTTTTTGACTAAAGCCATTAATTGCTTGCTCATAAAGCCGCAATTGTCCCTGATACTTTTGTTTGATGCGCTTAACAGTAGCATCTGGATTTTGTTTGGGGATATAGTCGGTTTTATAGTCAAACAATAGAATACCATTATCTTCTACAAAATAACCATCAATTGTTCCATGAACCAGTATTTTGGCTGCCGGATCGCTAAAGTCATCATAAAGTTGCTTTGCCGGGATGAGACTAGAAAAGTCGGTCTCACGATATAAATTGGCTGGCTTGTCCCGGAATGGTCTGGCAAAATCACTTCTTACAAACCAAACAATTTCATCTAAAGGCAGTTGTTGAGCTAGCTGGGGGTTTAACTTATGATGCTTTACCAAATCCCTCACCTCATTTTCAACTTGCGTCAGAACTTCCGTCCGCGTCGGTTCGCCAGAACCATTTAGCTGGGAATAATCGAAATATTGCAGCACTAAGTGGACGGCTGTCCCGATCTCAGGGGCAGAAAATTTGCTCTGATATAAGAAAGTTGGCTTAGTGTCAATTGGCTGCAAGTAGCGATTGGCAGATTTAATCATTTTGGCATTTTCCAGATCCTTTTCGAGGGGATCGTTAAAAGCATTTTTTATTTCAGAAACTGATTGATAAGCTGCCTTTTGACTCGCGTCTGTAAAAGGATATTTAAATTCAAAAAGTTTTTTGGCTGTATCTTCTAACAAGGAGAACTTTTGCAGATCAGGTTCCTGCTCTGCAGTTGCAGCTTCTTGGCCCAAGAGCTCTTCATCGGAAACTTTAATATAAAGCAAGTCTTGATCTTGTTCTAAAGCGCGGTCAATTTCGGTTAACTTGTTTGGCAATTGTTGATTCAGCTTTAAGCTTGGTCCAATAAAGTCCAAAGGACTAGTGGAACTTAGTTTATCGGCCAAGGATAGCCCATATTTAGCTTGCCAGGACCAAGTTGTCAGCTTTTTATCCAAGTTGGCAATATCGGCAACGATTATCAATTTTTGCCGAGCGCGGGTTAAGGCAACATATAAAATTCTTGCTTCTTCTTCAAGGAGTTGACGCTCCTTTTCTTGATTGGCAACACTTTTGGCTAAAGAATCAATTCTAACGTTTGACTGCTTTACGGTAATTCCCAAACCAGCTTGAGTAATCACATAATCGCTATTCAAATCCCGTTTTTGGTAATGGCGAGCCGCTCCAAGATAGAAAACAATTGGAAATTCGAGTCCTTTAGATCCATGGATAGTCATCAACCGGACGGCTTCACCTGCTTCTTGGGAAAGCAAAGGCTGGGCTAAATCTTTGTTGTTTTTTCGCATGCGATTGATGAAATCAATGAATTGATATAGTCCCTTAAAGCCGGCACTTTCATAACTGGCAGCCCGTTCATACAAAGCTTCTAAGTTCACTCTTCGCTGTTTGCCGTTAGGCAAAGAAGTCATGATTTCTAGAAGATTGGTTCGTTCGTAAATACTCCAAATCAACTCTGAAATACGGTGTTTGGCAGCATAGTCACGTAATTGCGCTAATTGATTTAAAAAGTGTTTAACTTTTTCGGCTAAATCATCTTTCACCGCCACATACGACGTTAAGGCCCCGTAAAAACTGGCACCACGGTTATGAATACGAATTTTGGCCAACTCTGGTTCATTAAATTTAAATATTGGCGAACGCAAGACGCTTACCAGCGGGATGTCCTGATCGGGGTTGTCGATGATTTTCAAATAGTTCATCATCACAGTTAACTCTAGCGTCTGGAAATAATTCTCAGCGTCGGTAATAAACAAAGGAATATTAGCCTGACTAAAAGCCTGCATGATGCTTAGATTATCGCTGCGGCTTCTGGTTAATAAAACAATATCACTATATTTTAACGGGCGCAGTTCTTTGGTTTTAGGATCGAAAACCTGAAAGCCTTCTGCTTTCAAACGTTGAATACGGGCGATTACCATCGGGATTTCGCCTTGGATAAGGAAATCCCCGGTTGCATCATCATTAGTTGTCGTAGCTTTTTGATGATAAATAAATTCACTAGCAGCCGGCAAATCCTCAGGATAATATTTGGCCCCAAAAACCAACTGCCCTTCTTTTTGATAATCGATCCCGCCAAAATCGGTTGTTAATAAGCCTTTAAAAACTCTATTAACCGTTGCAGTAACAGGCTTAGCTGACCGAAAGTTGTCAGCTAATAAAATTCGCTCTTGCTTATCGCCCTGACTAAAGTCATGGTACTTATGCAAAAAAAGGCTTGGCTCAGCCTGACGAAAGCCATAAATAGATTGCTTAACATCCCCGACCATGAAAAGATTATTCTGCCCGTCTTTTTTTAGCAGCTGCAACAAGCGTTCCTGCAAAGGGTTAATATCCTGGTATTCGTCTACCAAAATTTCCTTGAATTTATTTTGATAAAAACTTCTCGCTAGCTGAGAATTAGACGTATCTTGACTCAAAATTTGATAAGCCAGCTGCTCCATATCGCTGAAATCAATAAAGTTCTCTTGGCGCTTTAGCTGGTTAAAACGATTTATCAGCTCTTGCTCAACCTGGCTAATTGTTTGGACTAAACTTTTAGCTTGCTTTAAAACCGCTATTTGTTGCTGCTCATTGGTAACGTAATAAGTTACAAAATTGTCCTTAATAGCCTCTCGGCTTTCTTCTTTGACTGCTTGTACCTGTTGATAGAATTCAAGTAAAAGCTCATCCCATTTTGGACTTTTGCGGAAATTACCATAAGCTATGGCTTTCAGCTTTGCTCGTTGTTCGTCATAAGGCAGATCATTTTCTAGAGCCTCTAAAAAGTCACCTATCCCCCGACAAAACTGTTCTACTCCACTTTTAACTTTAGCAAAATCACTACTCTCCATCCCTGGATCAGCTAACAGTTGCTGATTTTTAGCCAAAACCGCTTTAAGGTTTTGTAACACCTGGGGTTTAACTTGTTTTTGCCAAATTGGTGCTTTAGTTAAGTCAGCTGCCGTTTGATAGGCTGCATCTAAATTCTTTAACCAAGCTGCGTAGTCAGGCTTGGCCATGGCATAATCGTATAAATCTAACAGCAGCTGCCGGGGAGTATCAGCTTCTCGATCGCCAGCAAAATTTTGATAAAAATCTTCAAAGGCTTGGTCTTTTTGGCTTAAATGCTTTTCTTCAATTTCTCTTAGAGCCCGTTCTTTCAGCAAACTAACCTGGGTTTCATCAGTTAACACCGTAAAACTGGGATCAAGGTCAACCGCGTAATAAAAACGGTGAATGACATCTAAGCAAAAAGAGTCAATCGTTGAAATATTAGCAGTATCGATTGAATTTAACTGACTGCGCAGATAAGCAGTATTATGGCTTTCACTGATTTTTTGCGTTAAAGCCGTCTTAATCCGCTGCTTCATCTCAGCGGCTGCTGCCTTGGTGAAGGTTACTACGAGTAATTGCTCAACGCTCGTCCCTGATAAAATTTCCTGTAGTACTCTTTCAACCAAAACAGTGGTCTTCCCACTACCAGCCGAAGCCGAAACCAGGATATCCTGGTTTCGGTCATAAATGGCTTGTTTTTGATCAGCAGTAAAAGGCATTAGTCAAGTTCCTTTCTTTCCAAACGTTCACGAATCGCCGGCATCAGCTGCTGCTTCTTTAGGCGCTTAATTTCATGATAGTTATTCTGATTCATCATGGCATCAAAGAAGTAAATATCTTTAAAGTCTGAATACATTAACCCGGTTAAGTTTTTCCCATAACGATACGGATTTAACTCGATTTCACCAGTCATGATTGAGATAGCCGCATGCTTAATCAAGTATTCGTCAAATTCAAGCAGCTGCTTAAATTCATCATCATTAAAGTTATTTTCAGCTGGCAAGGTAAAGCTGCCGTTGGCTTTGGCTCTCACGCTATGATAAATTTCTGAGCTCTTGCCTGCATTGGCTAACAGCTTTTCCGCCGAGCGGATGCGATCTGGATCGTTGGTGATAATTCCGGTGTACTTCAACTGCGAAACGGTATCAAGCTTATCCTTTTGCACTTCAAGGTGATTATCGTATGCTCGATTTAAACGTTCTACGTGCTGCGTAACCGTTTGATAAAAGGCACCAAATAATTCCAGCTTTTTTTCGTCAGCAAAGAAATTCGCATTTTTTGCCAAAATATCCAAATAAGAAATCATTTGCAGGGAGATGCCTTGATAAAACAGACTGAGATCAAATTTTTTGGCAGAAGATTTATAATCAATAATTTCGCCAAGAACGGTGCCTTGATCGTCTTTTTGAGCAAGGTCAACGCGGTCGATTTTTCCGCGCAATGATAGAGACTTGCCATCTGGTAAAGCAAATTCGAGCCCTTTAACAGCTTCACCGCTGCCAAAACTCAATTCCGAATATTTGCTTCTAAATGGTGATTTTTCAAGATTTTTACGCCAGTGGGCAGCTACTTTTTTAGTAGTTTTGTCTAGGCAAGCAAACAAGAAGGCATTAAAGGAATCGTTAAGCAGCTGTTGATATTGCCCTTCTTCCTTCATTTTAGCCTGAATTTTTTGCAGAATTTCAGCTAATTCTGCCTGGCTAATCTTGCTTTGGTCGATGTGATGCTCGTTTAAATAACTAACCAAACGATCAAAAGTTTCATGGTAGTAATTTCCTGCCTGGATGACGTCTAATTCATTGGTTGCTCTTTTTCTTAACTTCAAGCCATATATTAAGAAATATTCAAAAGAATTTTGGTAATAGGTTTCGAGCTGGGAAACCGAAACATTTAAATGGTCGCCATACAGTTGCTGAGCCAATTCGGCCCCCAATTTTTGGGGATTATTGTCAAAATTAGGCGCATCGATAACTGACTTAACCTCTTGTGGTCGCTTTTGCTTAAGCTTCTCAATGATCGGACGGAGCTGCTGACGAGCAACTGCATCTTGACTATTCAAATATGACAAATAGCCAAGGGATGCCTTGGAGTTGGTTAAAAAGCCTAAAATATCCTGCAAATTATTAGGCAAATCATGCTGCGCAAATTCGCTGGCTCCTAAGTCTGCCAGCCTTTGATAATAGATTGACGGCTCTAAGCTTTCATTATTGGCATTGAGGACGGGATAAGTCACATAAACGCGATCGCTAGCCAAGGCTAGCGCTAAACCAAATTGATAGTCTTGATCTAAATTGTTGAGTTGTTGGTTGTCCTCAAGATAATGTTCATCATCAAACTGATTTGCCATTAGGGCCAAATTTTCGCTGCTCAAAAAGCCTGGAGTTTTATCAATTGTTGGCAAATTGTTGGCGGTAGCGCCAATGATAAAGACCTGTTTATAGCCGCTAGTTTGGACCATCCCGATTTCAGAAACGTTTACTGCATCTAAAGTTGACGGAATTTGTGAGAAGTTGCCCTCTTTAAAACCGCTTATTAATAAATCAAAAAATTCCGTCAAATTGAATTCATCAGGATTGATCAGTAAATAATCTTGCAGCAACTTAATTAATAGATTCCAAACCTGTTCCGGCTGCTGGGCTAGCTGCAAATCTCCGGCCTCGCTACTGGTATTGCGCCATTCATCTAATTGCTGGTTTACGCCATTTTTGACCAAAAAGTTAAAAAAGACGGTCAGACCTTGATGGCTGTCAGTCAGGTCTTTCAATTGTTTAAATAAGCTATCAATTTCAGCGACAAAAAACTCTCGCAGCTTATCCAACCTGGCGACCGTTTCAGCCTGCTTGTCTAGCTTGATGGTCTCTGCTTTAACAAAATTTGCCAGTTCCTTGCGCCACAAAGCGTTATTGATCCCATGAGCCAAAACAAAGTTTTCAAGTTCATCGACATCATGCAGAAAAGCGCCAACATCATGATACCAGTCCGGAATAATCAGCTGGGTTTTCATAATTGCCAGCATGGCGGAAGTATTTAAGGGCCGTTCAATCATGCTGGCTAAGTTCTCAATCAGAATGACCAAGGGATGGTATTTCATTTCTTGTTGCAGATCATCAAAATACGGTATTCCGTTTTGTTTAAGGATCGGCCCAATGTAAGTCTCGTATTCATGCAAATTTGGTGCCAAAATTAAAAACTCGCGGTACCGGTATTTGTTCAAAGCTGTTTGCTGATAAATCGTACGAGCTACAAAATACGCCTCAGCATACCTGGAGTCAGCCTTCACCAGCTGGACATTATCTGCCTGGTCATTGCTGCTGGCCCCAATCCACAGATTATTTAGTCTTTCAGCCGAATTTAGGCGCGGATTTAAGGGTAAGGCTTGCAAGCGATATTCAAGCTTTTGCTGGTCTAAAAAGCGGATTAATTTAGAAATCGTTTGCTGGATGACATAATCATAGTCCCCCGGTTCTGCTTTGGGAGAATATTCTCCTAAGCGCGTTTTAAAGGCTAATTTTACTTTCCCCGCCTTCTTAAAAAGCAATTTGATGGTTAAATTTTCTTGGGGCGAGAAGCGTGAAAAATCACTAAAGAAGAAATCGCATTGAGATAAGTGCTGGTTTTCAGCCAATTCCTCATTTAACCGTTTTTCTATCTCGTTTTTGGTAGAAAAACGACCGGCAATTTCACTAATGAAGGCATCATAGATAATTTCCAGATCATGCAGTTTGCTTTTGGTTTCTTCATTTAGCGAAGCTTCATGAAAAATACTCAAATCTAAGTCGCCGCTATAAACCTGGAGAATGGTTTGATAGAGCTGTCTTACCATCCCCGAAGTAATTTTGCTGGTTCGAAAGAGTTGCAGTTCATCTTGATGTTCTTTAACGATCTTGCTCAGCAGCATCCCTACGGCCGCATCATCCAGCGTCTGGGTCATCCCATCGGCTTGATCTTTCAGGAAAAACCAAGCTAGACGAGAGAAAGAGAGAATGTGCAAGTTTTTGACTGAAGCAGTATGAGCTCCCGTAATCGTTGCAAGTTTATTGATAGCGCGCACTTCTGTGGTAAACTTGATATGGTTCGGGATGATAATAAAGGTTTCACGTTCTGGTTTAGCCTGATAATTTTTGATGGCCTCATCCAGAATTTTTTCTTGTAAAGGATCAGTTTGCCGACCTGTTAATATTTCAATCAATTATTTCAACCTCCACTCGGTGAATTGCAAATCCTACTAAATATAATATTTTTCAAGGTGATTGTATGCAAGCAGCTTTTAAAGCGCATGGAAAAGTAATAATTATCGGTGAACACTCAGTAGTTTATGGGTATGACGCAATCGCAATTCCGGTTAAAAATTTAGCGATTACAACCCAAGTAAGTCCAGCTAAAGACGAACACTGGATGGATACGGCTCGCTATCATGGGCCATTCTTCGCCGCTCCCAGCAACTATGATGGGCTAAAATATGTTGTTCGCACGCTTTTGGACAAGGTTAATTATACCGGAAAAATTCACTTAACCTACACTGGCGAAATCCCCATGGAAAGAGGATTCGGCTCTAGTGCTACGGTTGCCTTGGGAACAACCAAGGCCTTAAGCGAGTTTTTAAAACTGGACTTAACCCAGGCAGAAATTATGGCAATTACTAATCATGCCGAAATGATTAACCATGGAAAGGCTTCTGGCCTGGATGCTGCCACCGTTAATTCAGATTATCCCGTCTTTTTCAACAAACAAGATGGACCAAAACCCTTGCCTGCCAGATTAGGAGCCCCTTTGCTAATAATGGATACCGGAATTCTGGGAAATACCAAGGAGGCCGTCGGGTTGGTAAAAAATGAGTTAGCAAAAGATGCAGCTAATTCGCAAAAATTAGCTCGCCTTGGAGAATTAGCCGACCTTACCAAAAAGGCTTGGCTAGCCCATGACCCACAACTTGCTGGTAAAATATTTACCGAAGCGCAGGCAATTCTGCGAGCCTTTAAGTTATCAATCCCCCAAATTGATCAATTAGAGCAAATTGCTTTGAAGGCTGGTGCTTATGGCTTTAAACTTTCAGGCGGCGGCTTAGGCGGCATTGTGATTTGTCTTTGCCAAAGCCACCAGCAAGCCGAGCAAATTGCTAGCGATAGTCAACATTTAATTAGTAATTATTGGATTGAGGATATTTAATGAAAAAAATAGCGAGAGCCCATACTAATATCGCCTTGATTAAATACTGGGGTAAACAAAACGCTGCTCTGCGGATACCGTTAATGTCAAGTTTATCAATGACGCTAGATGCTTTTTACACCGATACCTATCTAGAGCCCAGTCAACAAGAGCAATTTTATTTAAATGGAAAGTTAATAGAGGGCCCCGAGGCACAACGCGTCTTTAACTATCTTCACCTGCTCCAAAGAAGATATGGAAAAAGCGGCAATTTAAGCGTGCATTCGCAAAATCATGTCCCGACAGCAGCCGGTTTAGCCTCTTCCAGTTCGGCTTTTGCGGCTTTAGCAGCAGCATTTGCTGAATATTATCAGCTGGCAGTTAATGAAACAGAGCTATCGCGCATGGCCCGTTTAGGTTCTGGCTCAGCTAGTCGTTCGGTGTTTGGCGGTTTTGCGGTCTGGCAAAAAGGCACTGATGATCAGTCATCTTTTGCTTATTCATTAGACTCCAATCCTGATCTCGACTTGCAGTTGCTAGCAGTAGAAATAAATACTGGGGCTAAAAAACGTTCATCTACCAAAGGGATGCAGGCCGCTCAAACGTCCCCATTTTTTGCACCATGGATTAAACGCAATAGCCTGGAGCTATCGCAAATGATCAATGCGATTAAAAATCACGACTTTACCAGGATTGGCCAGCTGGCGGAACTTAATGCCAGTGAAATGCATGCAGTTAATTTAACCGCTCAACCAGGCTTTACCTATTTTGAGCCAACTACGATTGGCGTCATCCAATTAGTACATGAAATGCGTCAAAATGGGATCGAAGTATATTACACGATTGATGCTGGACCAAATGTCAAGCTCCTTTGCCAGTTAAAAAATGTAAAAATTGTCAAGGAAAAGCTTGTTTCAGCTTTTGACCATGTTAAGATAATAAATGCAAGTTTTGGTCCGGGTATCCAATACCTGGACAATTATGAGCTAGATTAGAGGAAAAAGTTCTTTGATTACTGAAAAAGCTCCTGGGAAGCTATATATTGCCGGCGAATATGCCGTGCTCGAACAGGACTGCCCTGCAGTTTTGGTTGCAGTCAATCAATTTGTTCGTGTGTCAATTTCAAATAGTAAAAATGGTCGTGGCTTAATCCACTCTAAACAATACTCGCAAGATTCCATCCATTGGGTGCGTAAAGGCGATAAAATGGTGATTGATAATCGTGACAATCCCTTTGAATATATCCTTTCCGCAATCGCTTATACGGAACGCTACTGCTTAGAACAAGGAATTAAACTGCGGGTGTACGATCTGCATGTTAATTCTGACTTGGATTCGGCAGATGGCAAAAAATTTGGTTTAGGATCGAGTGCTGCGGTTACTGTAGCCACGGTCAAAGCAATTTTGCGTTTTTACCAAATGCCCACTAGTAATGAACTAATTTACAAACTTTCGGCAATTTCTCACTATTCAGTCCAAGGAAATGGATCAGCTGGTGATATTGCAGCCAGTGTCTATGGGGGTTGGATCGCCTACCAGACCTTTGATAAGGCTTGGCTTAAGCAAGAGCTAGCTCATAAGACTTTAGCTGGCGTTGTGCAAGAAGCTTGGCCAGGTCTCAAGATTCAGTTGCTGAATCCACCTAAGGCCTTGCGTTTATTGATTGGCTGGAGTCAACAACCGGCTTCGACTTCGCAATTAGTAGATGAAACCAATGCCAATAAGGAGCAATTGGAAGCTGAATACCAAAAATTCCTAAAGCGTTCTCGCCGGTGCGTAATTAAGATGATTCAAGGCTTTGAAGCACAGAACATCAAGTTGATTCAAGAACAAATCCGAATTAATCGCCGACTTTTAAGTCATTTTGCCAAGATCAACCATATTGCGATTGAAATTCCGCGCTTAACTAAATTAATTGATATCGCAGAAAGACACCATGGTGCTGCTAAAACATCTGGCGCTGGAAACGGAGATTGCGGGATCGTGATTGCCGATGAGACTACTGATGTAGCAGCTTTGGAAACAGAATGGCGTAACAATGGAATTTTGCCTCTGGATTTTCATGTTCACTCATTAATTTCGGAGAAATAAATTTTTATGTCATTAAGATCTGATAGAAAAGAAGAACATCTGGCATTAGCTCAGATGTTTTTTCATAACCACCAAAAAAATAGTTTGGACCAAATGCAGCTTTTGCGCCCTGCTCTACCGGAGACTAGCGTAGCGAAGGTGGATTTGCGGGTGAAGATGTTTAATAAAACATTGGCGGCCCCCTTTTTCATCAACGCCATGACTGGCGGTTCCGCGAAGTCAAAAAAGATTAATCAAGAATTAGGGAAAATTGCCGCTCGGGAAAATATTGCCTTGGCCCTGGGGTCAGCAAGCATTCTGGTCAAAGAGCCTGAACAATTTGACTCCTTTTATGTTGCTCGGGCTGCCAATCCTGATGGCGTTGTGATTGCAAATCTAAATCCTGCCACTCCAGCTTCAGTTGCCGCTAAAATAGTCAATGAGCTTGAGGCCGATGCCCTCCAGATTCATTTAAACGTTCTCCAAGAAATTGCGATGCCTGAAGGCGATCGGGATTTTTACTGGCTAGATAACCTTATGGAAATTCGGCAAAAGGTAGACAAGCCCATAATTATCAAAGAAGTTGGTGCCGGTTTGGATTATGGCAGTATTTTACGGCTGAAAAAAGCCGGTTTTACTTGGTTTGATGTTGCCGGTGCAGGCGGTACGAACTTCGCTGAAATTGAAAATTCACGTAACCCTGAAGATCAGAGTTATTTGGAAGAAATCGGCTTGCCTACTGTTTTGGCAGCCAAAATGGCTAAACTTACCAACACCAACTTTATAGTTTCTGGCGGCGTTAGAAACCCGTTAGACGTTTTTAAAGGGCTAGTTCTTGGCGGAAAGTATGTTGGCATCTCTAACGGCTTTTTACAGCTATTGGAGGAAGGCAAATTGGCGACAGCTATTCCTCAGTGGAAGGAAGAGCTGCGGCGCTTATATGCCCTTTTTGGAGTAGAAAAGACCGCTGAATGCCAAAATTGCGGCTATTATCTTGATCTGCCTTTACTAGCGGCTTGGCAGCAAATAGAGCAAGAATTGGGTTTGTAGTTTTTCTTCCATAACACTATACTTATATAGTAAACAAAACAGGTATAGTATATCGATGGAGGGAATATGTCACAAAAATCTTTAAAGCGGATTATAAAACTAACTTTCATTTTTCTTTTGGTGATGGAGATAGTTTCCTGTGGCATGATGCTTGCTAACCAAGACTTTTTAGGGGCAAGCTGTCATGGGCTTTTGTTTCTAGTCTTTCTCGGCTTAGGATTTCATAGTCATCGTAACCTAGCTAAACTTGAATCATCCAATAGACGCCTAATTTCTCCTGTGAGATTAGAAGAAGCGATTATCCTTTGTTATCTCTTGTTAGACATGATCTCCATCCATGATTGTGATCACATGCGGCAAGCTATGGGATGGAACTATCACTTTACTTTGCAAGTTCTTCTGGTAAATTTAATTGTTTACGTTCCCAGCTGGCTAGCAATTATTCTGTTAAGCAAAGACCGAATGTCTGGGATTGGAGCTACTATTGTCAGCGGTGTGTTAATTGGCGGTGCTTTTCTAAAAGTTCACCTCTTAGGTCCTTGGATCAAGGTTTGGGGGCCTTGGAATCGCACTTTCTTTGCCTTAGGTGTCGATAGCTTAAGCTGGTGGATCTTAGCTTGGACGGCCATTATAGGTGTTTTTGTCTCAATGGGATCCATGTATATCTTGGGCAGTGAGCGACAAAGAATAAAAGACCAGGATAATAGATAAAATAAACGGTTGTTCTAATCGAACAACCGTTTATTTATTGTTTGCTAATAATTCTAATATTTTATTTTGAACTGCGCTATCATTGCTGGATCCAATTACTTCCGTGGCTGCTTCTTTGGCTTCATCCAAAGCATCTGCCGTAGCAAAGCTCAAACCGCAGTATTCAAACATGCCAATATCATTGCCGCCGTCACCAAAAGCCACCATTTCTTCAGGCTTGATTCCTAGTTTTTGTCCTAAATAAGCTAACCCGCTAGCCTTGTTTAATCCAGGTTGCCCCATATCAATGGCATCACTGCCGCCACGCATAAAACCGATGTCAGGGTATTGCTTGCTTAAAACTGGAAGCATTTCACTTTGGAGCTGCGGATTGACGCTGAGGGTGAACTTAATAAAGCGGTCATTGATATCATCCCAGCTGTCTACCATTTTTACCTTTTCAAAATATTTATGTTGCTCATCGAAATAAGCTTTTCCGGATCTGGTAAGAGTGTACGCAGAATTTTCACAAGAGGCCACTGACGGGTATTCTGATTCAAAAGTTAATTTTTTTAATTGTGCAGTTAGTACAGCCGGCAATTCTTCGACATGTAAGACCTCATTACCCTTAGCAATCAAAGCACCATTATCAGCTACGTAATAAATTTGATCAATTACCTCTGGAAAACGCGTTTGCAAATTCGCATATTGGTTTCCGCTAGCTGGAACAAAGACTACTCCCTGCTCCTGCATAATTTTGTATTCCTTGAGGAAAAGGGCGTGATCATAGCTTTTGTCATCCCGCAACCAGGTTCCATCCATGTCGACAGCAATTAACTTAATCATTTGTTACTCCTTTAACGAATTGTCGCAAGCCCTTCGGGTAAAAGTTCTTTAAGACTTGTTGACCGGTTAGTTTCCCAAAGCTAAAAATTAAGCCGCGACTACTTACTAACACAAAACCTTTTAGGTTGCTTACGACTTTGACAGTTTCTCCATGTAGATATTTTTGATAAGCTGGTTGGTCTAGGTCAATAACCCGCGTCTGCGCAATTGTGCCTAAAACTTCAGCTAAATGATGGCCCGGTTCAAACCGCTTCTTTTTTAATAAGCCAAGTTCTAAGCCATTACTGATAACTTTTAGGCCCGTTAAATCACCAGTATACGCAGGGATAAAGACATGACCGTTTGATACGCAGACGCGCTTTTCCCAATCTTGAAGATTTTGCGGCAAATTAAACTGCGATATTATTTCTTTTATCAACGATCGTTCTGTTGGAGTCGGTCGTTGACAGAGTCTGCCCTTTTCGCGTTTTTTAGGCTTTTTTGCTTTAACTGCTGCTTTTTCACCCGGCTTTTTGAGGATAGCAACAAATTGACCCTCACCGAGGCCATCTTGTGGCCAAAAACGCAGCGTCTTGGCTAAATCTGCCAGTCCTCCGCCCCATTCAGGCCGCCCTAAACTAATTTTCTCGGTATCCGGCAAATCTGCTGGTAAAATTTCAAAGCCGTAATTTTCAACCAACCAGGCTACAATTTCTTCATCTTCTTCTGGTGAAAAAGTGCAAGTTGAATAAACCAAAATCCCACCAGGCGTTAACATTTTGACCGCTTCTGCTAAGATTTCTTTTTGGCGCTGAGCACACTTTAACACATATGCTTGTGACCAATAGGCGATGGCGTCGGGATCTTTTCTAAACATCCCTTCCCCACTACAAGGTGCATCGACTAAAATGCGATCAAAAAAGGATGGAAAATGCTGCGCTAATCTTTGGGAATCCTCGTTTAAGATTAGGGCATTAGCAAGCCCCCACCGTTCGAGATTTTCACGTAAGATAGCGGCACGGCCTCCGTTAATTTCGTTAGCCACGAGCAATCCCTGACCATCCAAGGCTTGACCCAAAGCCGTAGACTTCCCTCCAGGTGCAGCACAGAGATCCAAAACCTTCTCACCAGGGTGTACCTTGGTAACGAAAGCCGGAAACATGGCTGCAGGATCTTGGGAATATACAGTCCCACTAACCCATTCAGGATCTTGACCGTTGATATTTCC
Organism: Lactobacillus corticis; assembly: GCF_018327645.1. Taxonomy (GTDB): domain Bacteria; phylum Bacillota; class Bacilli; order Lactobacillales; family Lactobacillaceae; genus Lactobacillus; species Lactobacillus corticis. Next base: position 135,097 of record NZ_BMAY01000005.1, read on the forward strand.
ATAATATGCTGAAGGGATGTACGGTACCGGCTGGGAGGTGGAGTAAGCCACGTTCTGGCTCGCCTTTAGCGAATTAACCCGAAACGCTTTTTTACTATCCGCTTCCATGGCTTTGAATAAATTCTCTGCCTCAGCTGGTCCTAATAAATCTACAAACTTTGTTTTGAATTCTGCGGATAAACCGAGCATCTTCTCATCCTTTATACACCGCTCACTCCATAAACAAAAGCGTTTACGGAATAGCTTTGTCTTATATTATTATTTCATAAGATACCGAATTTTCAAGTGATTTTTGCCGTCTTAACAACTATGTAAAGATCTATGTTGACTCATTTAAACATTGGAAGAGCATTTTAATTGACCTGAACCTTTTTTCTAGGATAAAGTTAATTCACATCCACAAGATAGAAAGGACCATAAAGATGCAAGTTACGCTAAAAGGTGAAAATTTAGAAACCATTGGTACACCAATTGCTTTAGACGCTAAAATGCCAGAATTTGAGGTAAAGGATCAAACCGGCAACATACAAAGTAGTAATAATTTATTTAATCGGATTAGTCTAATTAGCGTCGTTCCTAATATCAATACATCAGTTTGCAGCGTTTCAACCAAGCACTTCAATCAAGACGTAGACAAGTTTTCCGACATTAACTTTTATACAATTTCAACCAATACGCCAGAAGAACAAAAGAATTGGTGCGCAGCTGAAGGAGTCGATAAAATGGTGCTGCTTTCAGATGATGAACATGATTTCGGTAAAAAGTCCGGTCTGTTCATTCAAACTGCTGGAATTGATGCTAGAAGCGTTTGGGTAGTTGATGAAACAGGAAAAGTTCTTTATCGCGAAATTATTTCAGAAATTACCGATTACCCAAATTATGAAGCAGCTCTCAATTTCTTGGCTTCCTTAAGCTAAAAACTAAAAAAATCGCTATCCTAAATGGATGGCGATTTTTTGCTATTTAAGCAATTGCTGGTAGCCTTTCCTGCAGGTAACTAAAAAGGTTACAAACTGCAAGCAGAATTCAAGCCCCACAATCCAGCTTAACACGGTGCGGTTGCTATAAAATGCGTGTGTGTTTAAAAAGACCAAGCTAATTATCATTATCAGACCGATAACGAGGATTAAGCGCAATGATCGGTTAATGATCCAATTGGTCAATAAACGCCCCTTAAGCCCGCTGATTTTAGCTTGTGCGACTAATAGTTTTGCAGCGATCCAAGCTAGACTAGCCAATATAATAATCATTAATAGCGCAACAATTATTTCCGGAATAATGTAGATCAGATAATGTTGATGGTGACGTTTAACAAAAACTGGAGTTTTTACCTCCGCATGATAATGCTTGGAAATTTTGGCAATAGTTTTCGGAGCAGCATCCAAAACAATGCGATAATTGCTCAAAGCCGTTTGGGCAGTTGGCTGATTGATCCCCGTACTTAAGAAAAACATGTTAGATGGGACCGATTTGTTGCGTTTAAGTTGGCCGATAACTGAATAATAGGTTTGACCGTTGATGAGATACTTATTATTTTGCACTTCTTCAGTATTTAGGCTTGACCCATACTCTACTACTGCCACGGAAACGCGCCCTTTAAAGTCATCTTTTGAGAAATAACGACCTACATAAGTTGGCAACGGGGTTACAGTTTGATTTGCCCAAACCAAGACCTTGCCTTGAGTATATCGATCTTCAAAATGAATCTGGACATTTTTGTAATTTTCATCAATATATTTTAAAAAAATGGCTACTTTTTTATTTGAATCGATTGTGATGTAACGCGTATTGTTGCTCATTCCGTGAGCTTCTAGCAGATCATCCGCTTGTCTAGACTGAACGTTAGAAATCATTACTCCCGAAACTAGTACGCAGACTAAGGTACACAATAATAAGAATATTTTTTTATAGTTCATGCTTTTACTTGAAAAATCTCCTCATCGATAAAATCAAAACTAATAAAGTTAGCGTTAATATCCCACATTTCGTCAGCCGATACTAACGGCACCTCCTGCCAAAAATTGGGTGAATTAGTGGCACCAGCATACTCACCGACAAATAAAAGCTTAGCATTTGGCGCAAATTTTCGCCAAGCTTGAACTAATTGGATATCAGCATCCCCAAAATTAGGCGACCATGATGCCAAGATAAGATCAACTTGCCGATACTTTTCTACGGCTTCAGTGGCACTGAGATTTTCTACCGGATAAAAACGATCGCTGCCGGTCTGTGAGCTTTTAGCCCATTCAAGCGAGTCAGTCGCCGTGCAGTCAATTCCCGTCTGGCTCAGAGCTTTTGACCAGTAAGCATTGCCCGCCATTACTTCCAGGGCAGTTTTGACCTGATAATGGTTTTTAATCGCTTGACTAGCCGCTAAATTGGGCAGCGACCAGATACCATAGTTAATCGATAAATATTGGCGAAAACTATTAATAAGCCCATTGACTGCTCCAATTTCTTTAGCCGAATTACCAGTTTTGAGAGTTTGCAAGGTGCTTTTGCTAAAACCTAGGTGAGCTGGTGGATTTGGCAGAATAGCTTTTTGACCAACTATTTGATCGATCTTAATAATTTCGGCAGCTTGCTGGTTAATTAATGGATTTTGCAGCTTAGTTGCCAAAGTTCGCAATTTTTCTATATATTTTGTCATCTTCTTAAATTCCTTAGTATGATTTTACCATTCAGATTCTAATAAATCAGGTATAATGAGAATCAGTAACACAGAGGAGTGAAATTATGGCAAAGAAAAAGACAGCTGCTTCTGAAGAATCAGAAAGTTGGGGCAAGTCTCTGCTTGAAATTCTTGGATTAACGGCCATCATGCTGGTTATCTGGTACCTGGTATTTTCGTTCGTTCTTTCCAACGATGCGGTTTCTGGACCATCGATGGAACCAACTTTTGAGAATAACGATCGACTCATCTCAGTTCGACATACCCAGATTTCTCGTAATGATGTCGTGGTAATTAAGGCGCCGGATGAACCAGGAGCACTTTACATCAAACGCGTCATCGGGATGCCTGGTGATAAGGTGGTCTCCAAAAATGATAAACTTTATATCAATGGCAAACGGGTAGCTGAACCCTATCTTAACAACAAATACCTAAAAGCAGCCCATCAAGCTGGTCAAAATTATACAAATAATTTCAGTGTAACGGTACCTAAGGGTTATTATTGGGTTATGGGTGATCATCGTGACGTTTCTAAAGATTCACGAAAATTTGGCCCAGTTAAAAAGAGCGCAATCGTCAGCGAAGTTAAATTGCGTTATTGGCCGTTTAACCGAATTAGTTTGTTTTAAATGTTAATAGGCATTGAGGAGCATAATTATGGATCGTAAAGATTTGGCAAATGCAATTATTGAATATCAAATTAAACATCATGTGACAGACACGGATTTAGCTTTTGCAAGTCACCTATCCGTTGAAAAGGTCCATGCAATGAAACTTGGTAAGAGCGGAATAACTGATGATGAAATTAATCAGTTGTACGATTACCTCGCAACTAATGCTTAGCAATTAGAGCCGATGATCTCGGCTTTTTTTGTTGGCCTTTGTTGTTTCACGATGATGATTTTTGAAGATAAATAAAAAAGAGCAGTTAAATCCTTGATATACTAAGGGTTTCACTGCTCTTTTTATTTTAGGCTAATGGTGCATAACTTATTGCACTTTTTATAAAAGCCTTTTCATTGTTGCTATTTTGGGATTCTTTATCTAGCTGTTTTTGCTCAAAAAGTATCAAAAATTATTAATTTTGTTTCACTGCATGATGCTTGGCATGATTTTGAACCATGCTAAGCATGACGTCTACGGCCTTCCACATAGATTCAAGCACAGTATATTCATACCGGCCGTGCATGTTTTCTTCGCCGGCAAACAAGTTTGGACATGGCAAACCCATGTAGGTTAACTGTGAGCCATCAGTACCGCCACGAACAGGATCTTCATTTAAGGTGAGGCCGTTTTCCCGGTATGCCTCACGTGCTAAATCAACTACATCCATGTGCTTTTCTAGTTCGTCAGCCATGTTGTAGTATTGGTCCCACATCTTTAGCTTAAGCCGTTCAGTACCAAATTTTTCATTCATCTGATCGACAATTGACTTAACCAAATTTTTGCGCCGTTCTAATCCGTCACGTTTAAAGTCACGGATAATATAATCTAAGTGAGCTGAGTCAACCGTCCCCTCAAAGTTCATTAAGTGGTAAAAGCCTTGGTCTCCTTCCGTTTGTTCAGGAACTTCAGCTTGTGGCAAGGCATTTTGAAAATCAATTCCCACTTGGATGGCATTGATCATTTGGCCTTTGGCAACTGCTGGGTGAACATTTACCCCTTGGATATCCAGGGCAAATTGAGCAGCTGAAAATGTGCCCCAATCCAATTTGCCAGGAGCTTCGCCATCAACCGTATAAGCAAATTCTGCGCCAAAATCAGCAACATCAAAGTGTTCTGCCCCGGTACCAATTTCTTCATCTGGAGTGAAACCTAACCGAATCCGGCCATGCTTAATTTCTGGATGAGCTAATAAATATTCCGCCAGCGTCACAAGCTCGGAGACGCCACATTTATCATCTCCTCCTAAAAGCGTATCGCCTGATGCAGAAATAATCGTTTGGCCTTTATAGTTTTTCAAATGAGGGAACACTGCTGGATCCAGATAGAATTCGGTTTTACCGAGTTGAATCTTTGATTCACCATCATAATTTTCGACAATTTGCGGCTTGATGTTCTCTGAATTGAAATCAGCCGTATCACAGTGGGCCAAGAATCCCATGACGGGAACGTCATAATCGACTGTTGCAGGGATTTCGGCGATGACTACGCCCGCCTTTTCGTTATAGTGAACGTCGCTAAGTCCCAAATCAATTAGGTCTTGCATGACTACCTTTTGAAAGGCAACTTCCCGTTCAGTCGATGGAAAACGGTCAGCATGTTCGTCGGAACGAGAATTAATTTTTACATACTTTAAAAATCTTGGCAGCAATGTTGGATATTCCATGATTAACTCCTTTGATATTCTTTTTCTATTTAATTACTCTAAGTCTATGGTACCAATTTAAAACAAGTCTTGAAATGGATTTGTAGAAACAGCCGAAATCATTACCGGACAATCCCAATTTTCTTGCTTGCTCCACTCCTTTAGCAGATCCGCTACCTTGTACTTAAAAAGCTTTTCAGTATAATGTCCAGGATCCACCACTGTTAAGCCGCTTGAGATCATATCATGGCCGACATGATAATAAACATCCCCCGTAATAAAGGCATCAACGCCCTCAACTAAAGCCTGGCGCCAGTACTTGCCACCATCGCCGCAAATAAATGCTACGCTCGAAATTGTTTGGTCGTTATCGGCAGTTATCAGCCGCACCATCTTAATACCCATCTTGTCCTTAACATAATAAGCAAACTCTTTTGCAGACATTGGGTGTGGCAATAAGCCTTTACGTCCAATAGCAATCTGGTCATCATCAAGGGCAAAAGGTTCAACTTGCTGCAAGCCCAATTCTTCTGCTTGCCAATCGCTTGATCCGCCTTTTGCTTTATCGCTATTGGTATGAATCGAGTAGACAGTAATCCCATTGGCAATTAGCTTGCCATACATGGCGTTTTGCGGGTCGCTAAAATCAAGATTTCTGGCGGGCCGAAACATAACAGGATGGTGACTAATAATTAAATCTACACCGGCTTTAATTGCCTCATCCACCACCTGCGGACGAACATCCAGGGTCGTCATAATTTTCGTGACGGATGCATCAAGCGAACCAATTTGAAGTCCCACCGGGTCTCCTTGGCTAGCAATTTCTTCTGGAAAACGCTCCTGTAATTTAGCAACGACATCTTTAACTAGGGTCATCCTCTAATTCCTCCTCAATTAGTTGTAAATCATGTTTAACTTGCTTAATCCGCTCGGAATCCGGCTGTTTGGCTTTCTGTAAGTTGGCTAACAGCTTCTCAAAATATTGCTTTTGTCCATGCCATTTTAGGTAAAAGACTTGATTCTTTTGCTCTAGAATTTTGGGACCAAAGAAAAGTTCCCTTTCAGTCAATGAGTGAGGCTGGGAGCCTAATTTAGCTTTGATCAATTCGTAAGTATGTCCTGCCTCAAACAGCAATTCTTCGCGGGCAATCTCATAGTTGTGGGCCGCAAGCCATGTCCGCACCCCACTTTCACCAATATTAGGCTCTAAAATTAAGGTGGTGTAAATTTGCCCTTGCTTGTAGGCGTCATCAAGAATCTGGGTTATCAGCTTTCCGCCCATCCCTGCAATAACAACAGTATCTATTTTATCGCTGGGTTTGATCGTCGCTAGGCCCGGGCCAAGCCGAGTTTCAATTTTGTTTTCAAAACCAGCTTCCATAATATCCATCTGAGCATTTGCTAGCGGTCCCTTACCAATATCGCTAGCGATCGCAAAAGTTATCTTCTGGCTTTTAATTAGCTGTATCGGCAAATAGGCATGATCCGTCCCAATATCTGCTACTCTGGCTTGGGGATCGACCATCTCAGCTAAAGTGTTTAAACGTAAATTCATTGCTACCTCTCTATTTATAAAGTAACCAAATTTTAGCATACAAATACAAAATATGTCTTGATTGCGTTAAGATTAAGAGCAAGAAAGGATGATATCATGTCGCGCTATGAAGAAGTCACGTTAACCAATATGTGCATGATTGTGCACGATCAAAAGGTCTTAACTATCCGCCGGAATGATCCAGTCTGGCCTGGACTTACCTTTCCAGGTGGTCACGTTGAAGCAGGAGAAAGTTTTAACCATTCTGTGATCAGAGAAGTTGCCGAAGAAACAGGATTAACGATCTTTCACCCTAAATTAGTTGGTATCAAACAGTTCAATGATCAAAATGACCACCGCTACTTAGTACTCTTTTATCGAGCTGATAGCTTTACCGGCACATTGCAGCCCTCTAAGGAAGGTAATTTAGCATGGCTTTCGCTTAAAGAACTAGAGCAGGAAAAATTGGCGAGAGATTTTGAAAATGATCTACCGGTATTTCTTAATTCTGATCTTAGTGAACATTTCTTTTGGAATGACATTAATGAATGCTACTAAAAAAGTGCAGAATGACATGAACCCCTAAATTAGGACAAAACCTAGTTTTGGGGTTTTGTTATGGCTAAGTTATCAAAAGAAGACAAAATATTGTCAAAGAAAAAAGAATCGCATAGAGTTTTAACTCTATACAATTCTCCGTGGTTGCTCATCATCAACAGGATTGGACAAAGAGCCTAAACTAATACTATACGGATCTTCAATTCAAGCTCATATCAACCCTTATCAACAGGATTTGACAAAGAGCCAAAAAAGAATCGCATAGAGGTTTAACTCTATACGATTCTCCGTGATTGCTCATCATCAACAGGATTGGACAAAGAGCCTCTTTAATCTAAAAAGTCTTTTAATTGGTTCGAACGACTTGGGTGACGCAATTTACGCAAGGCTTTTGCCTCAATTTGGCGAATCCGTTCACGCGTTACGCCAAATACTCGCCCTACTTCTTCCAAAGTACGAGTACGTCCATCGTCTAGGCCAAAACGTAATCTTAATACGTTCTCTTCACGATCGGTCAAGGTATCCAAAACCTCTTCCAATTGTTCCTTCAGCATTTCATATGAAGCATGTTGCTCAGGGCTCGTTGCGTCCTTATCTTCAATGAAGTCGCCTAGGTGAGAATCATCTTCTTCACCAATTGGTGTTTCCAGCGAAACTGGTTCTTGGGCAATCTTGAGGATATCCCGCACCTTGTTGGTAGGCATATCCATTTCCGCACCAATTTCCTCCGGAGTCGGTTCACGACCTAAGTCTTGCAATAATTGACGTTGAATCCTGATCAGTTTATTAATGGTTTCAACCATGTGGACCGGAATCCGAATGGTCCGAGCTTGGTCAGCAATAGCCCGCGTAATTGCCTGACGAATCCACCAAGTAGCATAAGTAGAAAACTTGAAACCTAGCCGATAATCAAACTTATCGACTGCCTTCATCAAGCCCATGTTACCTTCTTGGATCAAGTCTAGGAATGACATCCCCCGACCTACATATCGTTTAGCGATTGAAACAACCAACCGGAGGTTAGCCTCAGCCAATTCTTGCTTGGCTTCTTCATCGCCAGCTTCAATTCGCTTAGCCAATTCAATTTCTTGATCAGCATTTAAAAGCGGAACTCGTCCGATTTCTTTAAGGTACATCCGAACTGGGTCATTCATCCGCACATTAGAAGGTGCAGACAAATCTTTAAGTTCAGCCTTTTCAACATCCTTTTGCTTTTTCAATGCTAATTTTGAAGGTTCGCCATGATCATCAACGATGCTAATGCCGTTATCTTCAAATTCCTGAATTAATTGGTCAACAGCCTTACCTTGCAACTTATAAGGCTTTACTAATTTTTCGGTGAAGTCATGCTCGTTAATTTGCTTTGTTTTTAGCGCACTTTTAACGATTTGCTTAACCATCTTATCTAAAGACACTTGTTCCTTGCTGTCTTTTGCATTTTTCTTTTCTGCCACTAGAAAGCCTCCCTTTTGCCCTGGAGTCGTTTCAACTCTAAAATTTTCTTAGTCAATTCGATTATTTTCTCACCATCTTGCTGGCTTTTCGCCTCTTCTAAGGCCTGTAATTGCTTTTGAATTTCTTGATTGATCTGACGCAGCTGCAGGGCAAATATCTGTTCTGGTAATTCCTGATCGGTAAATGTTTCAGGCATGTTTGCCATTTCAGCACTTACTATTATACCTTGAAGTTCATCAGGAACAAAATCAATAAACTCATCAACAGTCGGATTTTCATGAGTTTCCTCATATTTCAACCAGAGTTCCGCAACTTGTGCATAATCGCTGCTCGGAAAAAGAAAATGTTGTGCTAATAAATACTGCCTTGCCTTCTCGGCATGTAAGAACAGAAATAGCAACCGCTGCTGCACCGGATCGGTTTTAGTCGTTGCTGCCTCATATTGAATTTGAGGTTCAGCAGCTGGTTCAGGACGGTCATATTTCCTGCGATTGGCCGTCCGCTGCTGACGCCGTTTCCGAGACAAATTAGCTTTAATCGACTGAGGCGTAACCCCAGCTAGCTTGGCTACCCGCTCCACGTACATATCTTGTTCAACCGGATTAGTCAATTGGGCAAGCTGGTTAACCGCTTCATCAACAAAAGCTAGTTTTTCACGATCGTTGGTTAAATTATACTTTTTCTCTAACTGTTTAAGGAAAAAATCAGTTGTTGTCTGTGCCCCGCGAATTTGCGCCTGATATTTCTCAATCCCATATTTTTTAACATATTCATCGGGATCTAGTTTCTCGGGAAGACTAACAACTCCTAAATTGAAGCCCCCGGCCTGCTTAAAAAGACGAATAGCTCTTTCAGAAGCATGTTGTCCAGCATCATCACCATCATAATTAATAATGATATTGCGCGAGACACGCTTTAACAGATAAACTTGCTCATCAGTCAAACTGGTTCCCATGGACGCAATACCAGCATGAATACCTGCTTTATAGGCGGCAATAACGTCCATATAGCCTTCATAAAGAACTAAATGGCCTTCGCTGCGAGCAGCTTGTTTGGCCTCTTTAAAGTGAAATAAAACTTTTGATTTAGTAAATAGTTTTGTTTCGGGACTATTTACGTATTTCGCAATCGTCTTATCATTACTTAAGCGACGCCCTGAAAACCCTATAGTGTGACCATTTTCGTCTTGTAAGGGAAACATTAGCCGATCACGAAATCGATCAAAAAGCCGACCATCTTGACTTTGCACAAATAAGCCGCTTTGAACCAGCTCTTCCTGCTTAAATCCTTGCCCTTTAAGATAAGTTAATAGAACTGAATCATTATCAGGAGCATAACCAATAAGGAAGTGCTTAATTATTTCAGGGCTTAAGGATCTAGATTTGGCATATTCCAATCCTCTCTGCCCTGCTTTGGTAGTTAAAAGGACCTGGTGATAAAACTCAGCTGCGGCTTCTTGAATTTTAACTAGGGGATTAACTGGTCTTGCAGGTTGACCATAGCCTTGCGGCATGGTCATGTGAGCAAATTCAGCTACTTGCTGCACGCTTTCAGGAAAAGTCAGGTTGTCTTTATACATCAGAAACTTAAAGACATTACCGCCCTTCCCACAACCGAAACATTTAAAAAATTGTTTCTCTTCGTTTACCGTAAATGAAGGGGTCTTTTCCTGATGAAAAGGGCAAAGACCTAAATAGTCTTTGCCTTTTTTCTCCAGAGACACGTACTGGCTAATGACATCAACAATATTCACATTATTGCGAACTTCATTGATAAAATCTTCAGGAATTTTTCCTGCCATTGCCGACACCTGCCTTTATTAAATTATTTGATAACTAATTTGTTTAAACTGCCTAATCGTTCAGCCAAACTTCTAACTTCTTGCAGCTGCATTAAACGATTGGTTTTAACTGCTGGATCCTTGGCCATGATCATATTAGTTTCGAAATATTTATCAATCACTGGTTGCAACTTAACAAACCCTTGATAAAGTTCACTAAAGTCTGCCACCTTGGCCAAAGCTGCAACGCCACTGGCTAATTCGGCTTCACTTTGATCTTCAAATAATTCTGGATCAACTTGACCTTGTCCAGAGAACTTAGCCTTATCCAAAATATTATTGATCCGGATCAAACTTTCAACTACCGGTTTGAAAGCAGCATCATCGTGGTGTTGTTGTAAGACCTTAGCAGAAGCTAAAATTTGACTAGGATCTTGTTGACTTGAAGCTAGGACTGCGTCAATAACGTCATACTTGAAGTCATTCTTTTGCATATATTGCTTAATCCGATCACGAATAAAGAGCGCAATTTCCTTGTCTTCGTCACCCTTAGGCAGCTTAGCCTTGGTCTTTCCATCAATCGCAGAAATAAGCGCTGGTAAAGTTTCCTCAAATGGCAGTGACCAGCCTTGATCTAGCAAAATTCTCACAATCCCATAAGCATATCGACGCAGAGCATACGGGTCATTTGACGATGATGGAATCATGCCAGCACCGAAAAAGGTAATTATGGTATCTAATTTATCAGCAACTGACAGCAAAGCCCCAACGGTCGTTTGTGGCAATTCGCCTTCAGCAGTGTTTGGCATGTAATGTTCCTTGATGGCGACGCTGACAGCTTCATTTTCGCCGGCTAAACGAGCATAATGCATGCCCATAACCCCTTGAAGTTCAGCGAATTCGCCTACCATTTGAGTCACTAGGTCAAATTTATAGATGCTGCTGGCACGATCAAAGTCCTTGATCGTTTGTTCATCCAGATGCCATTTTTGAGCCAAGTATTCGCCGATTGCCTTTACTCGCACCAGTTTATCTGCCATTGAGCCGATCTTGTCATGGAATGAAACATTCTTGAGGCGATCAACAAAATGACTGATTGGATACTTGCGGTCTTCATCGTAGAAGAATACTGCGTCATCTAGTCTGGCCACTAATACCTTTTCGTTTCCGCTGACCACATTTTCAAGGTAATCCTTGTTGCCGTTACGAACCGAGATAAAGTGGTTGATCAATTTTCCGTCTTGGTCATAAACTTCGAAATAGCGTTGATTATCCTTCATTGAGGTAATCAAAACTTCATCAGGAATTTCAAGGTACTTTTTATCAAAGGAGCCAGAAAATACAGTTGGGTATTCTACTAAGTTAGTAACTTCTTCTAAAAGACCAGCATCAGGTTTAATTTGCCAATTCTTTTCGGCAACCAAATCATTCATTTGGCTAACGATCATGTTTTTGCGTTCTTGTGCATTAGCAATTACAAACTGATTTTTTAGAGCATCTTCATAGTCATCAGCATTTGCCAAGACAACTGAATCGCCTAAGAAACGATGACCTTCCGTCTTACGTCCAGCCGTTATGTCTAACAACTTAACAGGAATCACATCGCTGCCAAAAATCGATACCAGCCAATGAATTGGTCTTACGAATTCAAAGTCACCGCTAGTACCCCAACGCATTTTGGTTGGGAAATTCATGGCTTTGACAACATCAGCCATCCCCAACAAAATTTCGCTTGCTGGTTTGCCCGGCTTTTGAATATGAACATAGGCATATTCGGTGCCCTTTAATTCTTCAAAATAAATGTCATCAGTAGACATCCCTTGGCCCCGAACAAACCCTTGAGCGGCCTTTGACCAATTACCATCTTTATCTAAGGCAATTTTCTTAGCAGGCCCCTTTTTTACTTCATCAATATCAGCTTGCTTTTCAGCTAAAGCTTCAACTAATACCGTTAAGCGACGTGGCGTTGAAAAGGTCTTAATATTCTTAAAACCAAGGCCGTTTTCGGTTAAAAATTTGCCAGTCCGATCAGCTAATTGCTTGACACTTTTAGCTACCACATGTGCCGGCATTTCTTCCGTGCCAATTTCAAACAAATAATTTTTAGTCATTTTTTAGCCCCGCCTTCTTTTCTTCTGCACTCTTCAATAATGGGAAGCCCCGCTTTTCTCTTTCTTCAACAAAAGCCACGGCAACTTCATGTGCCATGCTCCGAATTCTTTGCAAATAGCCTGCCCGCTCAGTAACTGAAACGGCTCCCCGAGCATCAAGCAAGTTGAAAGTGTGGGAACACTTTAAAATATAATCATATGCGGGATGAACCAAGTTTTGACTTAGCAAACGCTTGGCCGTTTTTTCATAAATATCGAAGAATTCCAAAAGTTGTTTTTGGTCAGAAGCTTCAAAAGCATATTTAGAGTGTTCATATTCTGGTTGTTTGAAGATGTCGCGGTAGTAAACTCCATCGCCCCATTCAAGATCAAAGACTGAGTTAACATCTTGGATGTATGAAGCTAAACGTTCAACACCATAAGTACATTCACTCATCGTTGGCTTGACGTCTAATTCACCAACAGTCTGGAAGTAAGTAAATTGACTGACTTCCATTCCATCTAGCCAAACTTCCCAACCAACACCGGCACAACCCATGGATGGGTTTTCCCAGTTATCTTCGACAAAGCGAATATCATGTTCTAATGGATCGATCCCTAATACTTTCAGAGATTCGAGATAATATTCTTGAATATTTAATGGTGCCGGCTTAATGACAACCTGAAATTGGTGGTGTTGGAACAAACGGTTGGGGTTGTCGCCATACCGACCATCAGCAGGTCGACGGGAAGGTTCAACATAGCAAGCTGCCCAAGGCTCAGGACCTACAGCTCGCAAAAACGTATAGGGGCTCATTGTTCCCGCACCCTTTTCAACATCGTAGGATGGCATAATCATACATCCTTTTGATGACCAAAATTGCTCTAACTTGAAGAGCATATCTTGAATTGTAAGTTTCTTGTCTACCATTTTCTATCTTTCCTTCCAGCAAAGGCCAATAAAAAAAGCCTATGCAAATATTTGCATAGGGACGATTAGATCGCGGTTCCACCCTAATTCAGGAATATTTTCCTGCCCTTAATTAGTCAAGACTAGAGGTGCCTTTTCCTAGATGCCCTTCCACCAAACGGCACTCGCTGAACTAGTACTTTTCCAAATCCTCATCATCGTCAAGTGAAGTCTATTTTAGCACAAATTGCTTAGAATTTACAGGATTAGTGCCCATCTAATGACCGTAATTCTTCTAAAAATTTTTGTGTTTTCAGATTCAAATCAACAGTTTCGCGATAGATTCGGTCAATTGCTTTTCTGCTTGCCTCAGTCAATTTAGGGTCAATTTGGGTTTCTCCTAATCGCTGATAAGGCAATAGACCGAGAGTTCGTATTAAGGCAGTGGTTTTAGCCTCTAGATGCAAACGATGGGGATCTTGGTGAAAGTGCTGTTGGCAAAGCACGCCCCCGTAAGTCAAGGAGTAGTCAAAAATTCCTTGTTTGCGACCACAAATGACACAATCTGCTAGATGCGGCGCCACTCCATATGCCTTTAACATTTTTAATTGGACCATTTGCGTTATTATCTCAGGATCAGCACCAGCATTAAGGCGCTTCACGGCAAATTTGAGCAAGTCATAATAGTCGCCCAAAACCTGATATTCCACAAAGGCATGATCCAATAAATCGAATAAATAAGCCGCATAGGCATTGCGCTTTAAGTCAGAATATAGCAGGTCGTATTGCTTTACTGCTTTATAAGTACGCAAGGTGCTGATTCCGCGTTTATTGGTGACGATGACATACTTACCGTCAGAAAAGGTCAACACGCCTGCACCCAATTTTGACTTAGGATTCAGCGCACCACGAGCAATCACGGTGACAATGCCCAGCTCTTTAGTCATAATTTTGGCTAAAAGATCTGCTTCCTTAAATTTTGTCCTCTTAAAAACCAGTCCATTTACTTCAACAAGTTCGGACATTAAGATAATTCCTTCTTATCGTAGCCAATTGACTTTAAGAATGCTCGATCAGACCGCCAATTGCGTTGTAATTTGACCCATAAGCGCAAATTAACCTTTTCCCCTAAAAGGGCTTCAATTTCTTTACGCGAATTAATGCCAATTTGTTTCAACATTTGTCCGCCCTTGCCAAGAATGATGCCTTTTTGTCCGGACCGTTCGACGTAGATCGTGGCATGAATCTGCAGCTTGCCGTTAATTCGCTGATTCATTTGTTCAACACTAACTGCAGCTGCATGAGGAACTTCTTGATTCGTCAAATGTAAAATTTGTTCTCTGATTAATTCAGCAACGACAAAGTATTCAGGTCGATCAGTTATTTCATCAGAACCGTAGTACTGTGGCCCCTCAGGAAGGTAGCGCTTTAAAGTCTGTAATAGATCCGCAATGCCAATTCCCTTAACGGCAGAGATTGGTAAGATTTCATCAAATTTTCCCTGCTTTTGGTAACCGTCAATTAGCGGCAGCAATTTGTCCGGGTGAACTTGGTCAACTTTGTTAATTACTAAAAAGACCGGCAAACCAATTTCCTTGATTTGCTCATAAATATAGAGATCGCCACGCCCTAGTTCAGTTGGCTCAACCATAAATAAGACCAGATCAACATCCTTGAGCGTTGAAAGGCTGGCCTTATCCATATAATCATCAAGTTCGGAATGAGGTTTAAAAACTCCTGGAGTATCCACAAAGACGACCTGCATGTCCGGCTCGGTATAAATTCCGCTAATTCGATTGCGAGTAGTTTGGGGTTTATTGCTGGTAATTGCCACCTTCTGGCCAACCAAATAATTCATTAAGGTTGATTTCCCGACATTAGGTCTGCCAACTAGGGCTACGAAACCAGATTTATGTTGTTCAGTCATTATTTTTACTTTCCTCGTCCTTTGTCTAATTGGTCAGGATAAAGCGGTAGACCATATTCTTCTAGCACTTTTCCTTGGATCCCAAACATGACTTTTGCTTCTTCTGGCTTAATATGGTCATAACCATTCAGATGAAGAAAGCCATGAACAATTGTATAGCCAAATTCGCGATCAAACCCAGTTCCGTATTCTTCGCTGTGCCGTTTAATCACGCTGGGACACATGAATAAGTCCCCCAAATCTTCCTGAAAATCCGGATCTGCCGTGAAGGCTGATAGGTCTAGATCATCTTCCCCATCTTCAATCGCAAAAGAAATGACATCAGTCGGGCGATCTTTTCCGCGGTATTCTAAGTTGATGCGATTGCTCTCAGCTTCATCGACAAAATTAATACTCAACATTTGCGGATTTGTTTTATTAATATGTCGTTTTGCCAAAAGAAGCAGCTGCATGATCCAATCTTGCCAATTGCGATCTGCATCTGCTAAAAATCCAACTTGGTCAGAGTAAGAAACCTCTATTTCTTCCATTTACGCTATTTTCCTCGCTTCTCGTAAGCATTAATAATTTTAGCGACAACTGGGTGACGGACCACATCGCTACTGGTAAAGTTAATGAATTCAATCTGATCTATGCCTTTTAAAATCTGTTGCGCATCAACCAAACCGCTTCTTTGTTTTCCTGGCAAATCGACTTGGGTCATATCGCCATTGACCACCATCTTCGAATTAAAGCCCAAACGCGTTAAAAACATCTTCATTTGTGCATCAGTGGAGTTTTGGGCCTCATCTAAAATCACGAAAGCTTCATCTAAAGTCCGCCCACGCATATAAGCCAAAGGCGCAACTTCAATAACGCCTCTTTCCATTAGGCGATCGGTAGTATTATTGCCTAAAATCGTGTAAAGCGAATCATAGATTGGTCTTAGATATGGATCGACTTTTTCTTTCAAATCTCCCGGCAAAAAGCCTAGCGACTCGCCTGCTTCGACAGCTGGACGCGTTAAGATAATTTTATTAACTTCACCGCGCTTAAAAGCAGCTACTGCGCAAGCAACTGCTAAAAAAGTTTTTCCAGTACCGGCAGGACCAATGCCGAAAACGACATCATACTTCTTAATGGCCTCAATGTAACGCTTCTGGCCCATATTCTTAACTCTAATCGGTCTACCTTTAGCATCCCGAATAATAATTTGCTTATATAAGTCAGAAAAATATTCAAGCGTCCCCTTGTCAGCCATTTTCATGGCGCTCACAATATCTGGGGCAGTGATGTTAACACCGCTGCGCACAACATTTTCTAGCACCCGTAAAATATTTGCCGCTCTTTCAAGGTGCGCTTGGTCCGAACCTGACAGTTCGATTGCGCTGCCTGTATCAATAATGTTTAAATCATAGCCGTCAGCTAATAGGTCTAAATTCTTATCATTAACTCCCACTAGCTGCTGCAACAATTCTGGGGTTTGAGGAAGATAAGTAAGTTGTTCCAAATAACCCCCACTCCTTCTTTGCTATTCTAGGTGTTCTTTTACTAATGCAGAAGCGGCTTTGCCATCTGCTCGGCCTTTAATTTTAGGCATCAAAACCTTCATAACTTTACCGAATTCAGCTTTGGTTTTGGCACCAGATTCAGCAATTGCTGCTTGGACAATTTGGTCCAATTCAGCTTTTGAAAGTTGTTTAGGCATATAAGCTTCAACGACAGCTAATTCCGCCTTGGTTTGCTCAACCAAGTCATCACGATGTCCTTTTTGAAATTCCGCAATTGATTCTTCTCGTTGCTTTTTTTCACGATTAAGAACAGTCAATTCATCATCTGGCGTAAGTTCATGCCCTAATTTAATTTTTTCATTCATTAAAGCCGACTTAATCAGCCGCACTGTGTTTAACTTTACTTTGTCGTGTTCTTTCATGGCATGCTTCATGTCATCCATGAGTTTATCACTTAACAATTTAAATCCTTCTTTCAACTTATTACGCCCTTAATTATAGCAAATAGCGTAATAAAAAACACTCGCCAATCTCTGACGAGTGTTTTCTATTGATGATTAATAATGTCTGCGCTTACGAGCTGCTTCAGACTTAAGCTTTCTACGAACACTTGGTTTTTCGTAGAATTCGCGCTTACGGTATTCTTGTAAGGTACCACTTCTTGAAACGGAACGCTTGAAACGACGAAGAGCATCATCAATAGACTCGTTTTCGTGAACGATAGTCTTAGCCATGTGTGATCCCTCCTTCCATTTCTTGGCGTACGCCATGCATTTACTTAAATTATAGCAAACGACAGCTCATGGTCAATACTGATTTAATACTTTTTGGAAAAATATCGCTATAATTTTCAAATTTAATGCCTGTTCTGCAGATCCAGTTAAATCATCAAATCACTTATCTGCTCCCAGGTCATAAAGTTTTAAAGCGGTAACATTTTTGCGCTAAAAATATGTATAATAATTATAGAAAGAGGTGTGCTAACAATGCCAGATACTAATCCTGACAAAAAAGAAGTAAACATTATTATAATCTCTGATTCAGCCGGAGAAACGGCCTATCGCAATGCAGTTGCAGCAGCAGCGCAATTTCCTAAAGCGCAAATCAATTATCGGCGCTACCCATTCATTACCGACAAGGATAAATTGGAAGCAACTTTTTCTGAAATCGAAAAGTTTCCTAATTTAGTAATCATGTATAGTCTTGTTAAAGACGAACTGCAATTACCGGTAATCAGGTTTGGCCGCGAACATAACGCTAGCTGCATCGACATTCTTTCCCCAGTTGTTGAAGCAATCAGCCAAGTGACTAAACTGCGTCCTGAACAAAAAGTCGGGGCTCAGCATCAATTAAATCAAAAGTACTTTGATCGAATTTCAGCCATGGAGTTTGCCGTTATGTATGATGATGGTAAGGATCCAAAAGGCTTTATCGAAGCTGATGTTGTTCTCTTAGGCGTTTCTCGTACTTCTAAAACGCCATTATCACTCTACCTGGCTAATAAGAATCTTAAGGTGGCCAACCTACCGCTTGTGCCAAATACTCATATTCCAAAGGAAATCTATCAAATTGACCCTAAGAAGATCATCGGTCTTTTGAATGATGCTTCAGTATTAAATGAAATTCGGCGTCAACGGATGATTGCCTATGGTTTGAACCCTGACACCACCTACTCAAATATGGATTCAATCAATAAGGAATTAGATTCTGCTAAGAAATTATACCAAGAACTTGGTTGTTATGTGATTAATGTCGCACATCGCTCAATCGAGGAAACTGCTGCTTTGATTATGAAACACTTAGGAATCGAAGACGAGTAATTCTAGCAAACAAAACGACTCAGGAATCCCATTAGTAACGGTAATTTCACCTGAGTCGTTTTTATTATCCATGATACTTTACATAATATTTTATATTACACTATTTCTTGCTCTTTGAATCGTCCAAAGACTTTCTCGCCCTCACTGACGCTAACGAAAGAATATTCGTCGCATTCTTTAATGATTTTGACAATATCATACATGTCAGCCCGGTCAATGATTGTAATCAGAATGGTCTTTTCGGCGTGACCATATGCACCTTCTGCATCATGGATAATAGTAATTCCACGGTGCATTCGTTTTTGGACACCATCAATAATGTCGTTAGGATGTTCGGTTATGATCATCATTTGCATTTTTTGGTGCTTAGTATATACCCCATCAATTACTTGTCCATTGATGAAAATGTTTAAAGCCGTGTATAAAGCTCTGGTCCAGCCAAAAATAAAGCCCGCACAGGCCACAATAATCAAATTAATAATAATATTGGTCTTGCCATAGCTGGTACCAGTTTTCATCCGAATAACAATCCCAATAATATCTAGACCGCCAGTCGAAATGCCGTTTTTAAGTGCAAAACCAGTACCAATGCCGTTAATCACGCCACCAAAAATGGCACACAGCAAGGGATCCATATTGACGGTTAAAGGATGAATTACCCGCATCATTACTGATCCCAAGACTACTGCAACTACAGTGAAAAAGGTAAACTTTTTGCCAATCTTAAACCAAGCCAAGACAAAAAGCGGCGCGTTTAGCAAAAAATATAGAACAGAAGTTGACCATGTTACCGGTAGATATTTTGCACTTACCGAGTGTAAAATCTGCGCAAAACCAGTAACTCCTGAAGAGTACATATGCCCTGGTTCCCAAAAGAAATTCAGGGCTACCGCTACTGCAATTGAATAGAAAAAGGCAGCAGACAATTTAGCTACAAAATTATATCGTCGATTAAACTGCTCAAAAATATTGTCCATTAATAACTTCCCAGTTTCGTCTTTAGTCTCAACTAGTTTAACAAAAACTCTAGCATCAACCAAGACTAAATCTAGATTTTTTTGCCCCAGTGCTGCTCAACAAACTTAGCCCTTCCGCCAGCCTCTTCCATCATATAGCGGAGCGGGTTTTTGCGGTAAAAATCTTGGTGATAATCTTCAGCTGGATAAAACGGTTTAGCTGGTTCAATTGCGGTCACAATTGGATCATCAAATTTATGACTAGCCGCTAATTGCTGTTTTGATTTTTCAGCCGCAGCCTTTTGCGCAGGTGAATTGTAAAAAATTACTGGTCGATAACTATCACCCCGATCTTGGAATTGCCCCATGGCGTCGGTCGGATCCGTTACCTGCCAATAATAATTGAGCAAATCCTCATACGAAATTTGGTCGGGATCAAAAGTAATCTCAACCGCCTCAGTATGACCGGTTGTATGCGAACAAACTTGTTCGTAGGTCGGGTTGGGTACGTGCCCGCCAGTATAACCCGAAATCACTTTTTCAACTCCCGGCAAGGTATCAAAAGGCTTAACCATACACCAAAAACATCCACCAGCAAAAATAGCAGTATCTTTTTTCACTTTGATCCTCCTAGTTAAACAATGCTAAGTATTGACCATAGCCATTCTTTTCTAAGTCAGCCTTAGGAACAAACCGTAAACTAGCTGAATTGATACAATAGCGTAATCCGCCCTTTTCACTA
Source organism: Lactobacillus corticis (assembly GCF_018327645.1). Taxonomy (GTDB): domain Bacteria; phylum Bacillota; class Bacilli; order Lactobacillales; family Lactobacillaceae; genus Lactobacillus; species Lactobacillus corticis. Next base: position 155,338 of record NZ_BMAY01000005.1, read on the forward strand.
GGACCATCTGTAAAAACGTGACCTAAATGCGAATCAGCTTCGCTGGACCGGACCTCAACCCGCTCCATGCCAAAACTAGTATCTCTTTTTTCTTTCAGTTTAGTGATTGGTTTGGTAAAAGCCGGCCAGCCACATCCAGAATCATATTTATCGGTACTGGAAAATAGCGGCTCGCCAGAGACAACATCGACATAAATCCCTTCTTCAAAGAAATCATCGTACTTGCCTGTGAATGGATGCTCCGTAGCGGCGTGCTGCGTTACTTCATATTCTTCCTTACTCAAATTAGCTAAGGCTGCTTTTTTCTCTTGTTGGTCCATCGGCATCCCCTCCTTGCTAGTTATCATAACGCAAGAGGTTTAAGTCTAAAAAGATATTGCTCAGAAAAATTAAAACAGCTTCTTATCCTTGATAGAATAAGAAGCCGTTTTTTTTGATATCAGAAAACAGTACTGCTTAGTTAATTCTCACCCTTGGTTTTGATCTTGGCTTCATCAACCTTAATCCCCAATTCTTCTAGTTGTTCTGGAGCAACTGGCGCAGGCGATTTCATCATTGGTTCGCTGGCATTAGAATTCTTAGGGAAGGCAGTAACATCCCGAATATTGTCCTTGCCAGCTAACAGCATAGCAAACCGATCAAGTCCAATAGCCAAGCCAGCATGTGGTGGGAAGCCCATGTCTAAGGCATCCAATAGGAAGCCAAATTGTTTATATGCTCGCTCTTCAGTAAAACCAAGAGCCTTGAACATCTTCATTTGAATATCTTTCTTATGGATCCGGATTGAACCCCCACCTAATTCATAACCATTTAAGACAATGTCGTAGCTCCGGGCATGAGCTTTATGAGGCTCAGTTTCCAGCAATTCAATACCTTTGTCGTCTGGCATGGTAAATGGGTGGTGAGCTGCGATCCAACGTTCATCGCCTTCATCGTATTCAAATAATGGCCAATCTACTACCCATACGAAATGGTAATCATTTTTATCAACCATATTTTGTTCCAGGGCAATCGAACGACGCAGGTAGCCTAAGCTATCGCAGCAAACCTTCCACTTGTCAGCTACGAATAAGAGCAATTCCCCACCGTTAAGACCAAAGATGTCTTGTAATTGCGCAGCTTCGTTATCAGTGATAAAGCGTGAAACTGGGCCTGAGAACTTGCCATCTTCAAATTTAGCCCAAGCTAAACCCTTAGCATGGAATCTCTTAATATATTCTTGCTTTTCTTCAATCTTTTTACGTGAATATGCGTCAGCTCCGCCAGGAACGGCAATCGCTTTGACGAAACCGCCATTTTCAATGGCACCTTTGAAGACTTTGAAGTCACTATCTTTGAAGACTTCATTCAAGTTTTGGATCTTCATATCGAAGCGCATGTCGGGTTTGTCGCTGCCATAGTAGTTCATCGCATCATCCCAAGTGATCCGTGGAAGCGGCAATTTAATATCGATGCCTTTTACATCGTGCATTACCTTCTTTAGCAGCCCCTCAGTATAATCTTGCACGCCTTGTTCATCAAGGAATGAAGTTTCCATATCAATCTGAGTAAATTCTGGTTGCCGGTCGCCACGCAAGTCCTCATCCCGGAAACAACGCGCAACTTGGTAATACTTGTCAAAGCCGGCACCCATTAACAGCTGCTTGAACAATTGTGGTGATTGTGGCAAAGCATAAAAACTACCTGGATAAACTCTTGATGGAACTAGATAATCACGGGCACCTTCAGGAGTAGATTTCCCTAATTGCGGAGTTTCAATATTAATAAAACCAGCTTGGTCAAAGTAGGCATGGACTGCCGTTAAAATCTTTGACCGCATGATCAAGGCTTTTTGCAGAGTTGGGCGACGCAAATCAAGGTAACGATACTTCCAACGAGTTTGTTCGGTTGCGTTTAAATCATCTTTAATTTCAAACGGTAATGTCTTAGCCTTGTTTAAAATAATAATTTCATTGGCATCGACTTCAATTTCACCGGTCTTCATGTTCGGGTTAACGCTTGAACGTTTTACAACTTTACCCTTTACCTCTAAGACAAATTCAGCTCCCAATGAATCAGCCTTAGCCATTAATTCTTCACCAGAATCTTTATTAACAACAACCTGCACAATCCCTTCACGGTCACGCAAGTCAATAAAGATTAGGTTACCTAAATTTCTAACTCGTTGAACCCAACCGAATAATGTAACATCTTGGTCTAAATACTTAGCCGTAATGTTACCACAATAGTCCGTTCGTTTATCCATTTTCATCATTATCTTTTCCCTCTTACAATTCAGCAATAATATCAGCCATGTGCCCAAGCTTTTCCAAAGCCACCGGGATTTGTTTCCCATCAGAAAGGCGTTTTAATTGAACTACGCCTTCTGCTAGATCTCTAGCCCCGATAGTTATGACATAGCTAGCCTTTAGACGGTCTGCCTTTTTAAATTGGTTCTTAAGTTTCTTTTGATCAACATCAAAGTCGACTTGATAGCCTTGCTTTCTTAAAGCCCGAGCGGTTTCAATGGTCTTTAGTTCTGTTCCTTCCCCGATATTGGCTAAGAAGAAATCAATTCCATGGTCAGCAAAAAGGTCAGGATTTTGTTTTTGCAAAACCAGCATCAGGCGTTCTTCGCCAATCCCAAAACCAACTGCTGGCGTTTCCGGACCATCAAATTCCTCAACCAAGTGGTTGTAGCGACCGCCACCTAATACCGTGGTTGGGGATGCCCAAAGGTCGGAGTCAGCAACCATAAATTCAAAAATCACACCAGTGTAGTAGTCAAGTCCCCGCACCAGATCGTCATCAATCACATAGTCAATCCCTAAATCTTTCAGCATCTGGGTAATGTGGTCGAACTTAGCTTTTGAGTCCTCATCCAAATAATCAATAATCTTTGGCGCATCTGGCAAGAATTCTTTATCTCGCTCATCCTTGGAATCTAAGATTCTTAATGGATTTGTCCCCAGCCGCCGTTGACTATCCTCAGATAATTTATCTTTTAAGGGAGTAAAGTAGTTGATCAATGCATCATGATAAGCCTTGCGAACTTCTTCATTGCCTAAAGAATTAATATGCAACTCAAAATTCTTTACCCCTAACTCATGCAAAAGATCATTTCCAAGCATGATCGTTTGCACATCTGATAAAGCATTATCAGAGCCGAAACTTTCAATTCCAATCTGGTGGAATTCCCGTTGCCGGCCGGCTTGCGGGCGTTCATATCTAAAGGTTGCTGCAATATAGTAAACATTAAAAGGCTTTACATGGTCAGGCCCATAAATTTTGTTTTCGACATAAGCCCGGACAACGCCAGCCGTTCCTTCAGGCCGCAGCGCAATATGCCGACCACCCTTATCTTGGAAATCATACATTTCCTTCTCAACAATGTCGCTTGATTCACCACTCGACCGTGAGAAAACCTCATAGTTTTCAAATAATGGCGTCCGAATTTCGCGATAGCCTGCGCGTGTTAAAAAACTACGCGTAATGTTTTCAACTTTTTCCCAATTTTGCGATTCTCCTGGGAGAATATCTACTGTGCCTTTTGGCTTTTGTACTCTCATTAAAATCCACCTTTTACAAAATAAAAAGCGCCCCTGACTTATTGTCAAGGGCGCTAATGCGCGGTACCACCTTTTGCATGCTACGATTAACGCTCGCCACACGAACCATTATCTGCTAAAGGTGTCACAGATAGCCAAAATCGCCGTTTTCTCACCAAAATAAACGGTCTCTGTTACCTTTCAACTATCTTCAATTCTTCGTCATTGATAATTCTTATCTAGAATAATTTTTTCTCATCTCAAAGTCAAGCCATGAAATCGCTTTTAATCCAGAACTATTGTGAAGGGGCCATCGTTTTCTAAATCGACCTGCATATCTGCTCCGAAGACGCCGGTTTCGACCTGAAGTCCGGTTGAGCGCAATTCTTCATTGAACTTTTCCCAGAGCTCTTTAGATTTGGGAGGCCGCATTGCCCCTACGAAACTTGGCCGATTGCCCTTCTTGGTATTTGCAAGCAGCGTAAATTGACTGACGCTAAGAATTGCTCCACCAACATCTTTAATGGCTAAATTGGTCTTACCGTCCTCATCCTCAAAAATGCGCATTTTACTAATTTTTTGCGCAAAGGCTTTAACGACTGCTTCAGAATCTCCTTCCGCTAATCCTACCAGCAACAATAGACCGCGACCAATTTTACTTTTCACCTGGGAGTCAATTGCTACCTGGGCGTGATTAACTCTTTGAATAACAACTCGCATTAATTTTCTGACCTCTTAGTTTCATAAACATCGGGCAAGGATCGCAGTTTAGCTAAAATATCATCTAACTGAGCCACATCTTTAACTGACAAAGTTACATAAATGTGGGCAATATTGTCATCATTCACTTTACCAGAAATATTGGTAATGTTGGTCGTCAGGGAATTCAGCTTATTAATGACATCACTGAGAAGGTTGGAACGATTGTAGCCAAAAACCTCCAGATTTGCATTAAAGGTCTGCGAAGTTTCGCTGCCCAAATTTTCCCAAGCGACTTCAATCAGACGCCCTTTTTCTTCGGCTTCCTCAGTAATGTTGCGGCAATCTTGGCGGTGAATCGTAACGCCGCGTCCTTTAGTAACATAGCCGACAATCGGATCGCCTGGAACCGGGTTGCAGCATTTTGCTAGGTGCTGCATAAGATCCGACACGCCTTGAATCGAGACGCCCCCGGCCTTATGATTCTTTTTACCCCGATCGTTTTTCGGCTTTTCTGCTTCCTTAGTGGAAGTCTGCCCTTGATTAAGAATCTTTTCTTCGTATTCCTGCTTGCGTCGTTCAGCTTCTTGCTTTCTTAAGTCAGCCGTTAAGCGATTTACGACCCCTAAAGCCGAAACATCACCAAAACCAACCGCCGCAAACAACTCATCTTTATTATGGAAATTGAAATGTTCAATTAATTTTTCAATATGATCCTTATCGAGAAAATCATTGGCATTTAAATCTTGCTCACGCAATAATTGGGCGATTTCTTGTTGTCCCCGTTCAATGGCATCGTCACGATCCAAGCCCTTGAAATAACGCTTAATCTTGTTGCGCGCCCGAGCCGTTTTAACCATATCGATCCAGTCGCGACTAGGCTGCGCATTTGACTGCGTCATGATACCGACAACATCGCCATTTTTCAATTTATAATCCAGTGGCACCAATTTATTATTGACCTTGGCACCAACGGCATGACTACCAACATCAGTATGAATTGCATAAGCAAAATCCAAAGTCACTGCTCCTTTGGGCAATTCATAAACTTCGCCTTTTGGAGTAAAAACATATACGCGATCAGAAAAGATTTCACTCTTGACGCTCTTCATAAATTCGTCGGCGTTTTTGGTTTCGTCTTTAAGCTCTAGAATTTCGCGGACCATGTCGAGCTTTTCGCCGCTGCTGGTCTCTTCAACGCCAGTGAAATTGCCCCGCTTATAAGCCCAGTGGGCAGCAACACCATATTCGGCTACTTGGTGCATTTGTTCGGTCCTGATTTGAATTTCCAAAGGCCGGCCCCCAGGGCCAATGATCGTAGTATGCAAGGACTGGTAGCCGTTGGCTTTAGGAACGGCAATGTAATCTTTAAACCGGCCAGGCATGGGCTTCCATTTGGTATGAACGGCTCCTAATACCGCATAACAATCCCGCACTGACTTAACAATAACTCGAACTGCCAACAAGTCATAAATTTCGTCAAAATCCTTATGCTTGTTAACCATCTTCTTGTAAATAGAATAAATATGCTTTGGTCGGCCATAGATATCATATTTAATACCTAAAGTATCTAGAGTTTGCTTTAAATATGTAATGGCTTCGTCAATATATTTTTCACGCTCGCTGCGCTTGATATCCATTAAATTTACAATCCGATAATAGGCTTCAGGATTGAGATAGTGAAAACTCATGTCTTCTAGTTCCCATTTAATGGTCCCAATTCCCAGCCGATCGGCTAATGGTGCGTAGATATCCATGGTTTCAGAGGAAATTCGGCGTTGCTTATCTGGCCGCAAATGCTGCAAGGTATGCATATTGTGCAGACGGTCTGCCAATTTAACCATGATCACCCGAATATCCTTGGCCATCGCAATCAACATCTTGCGGTGGTTTTCCGCCAAAAATTCCTGGTGTGACTTATATTGATATTTATTTAGTTTGGTTACGCCATCAACAATAAAGGCAACATCTTCGCCAAATTCATTTTTGATGTCGTCATTGGTAACTGGCGTATCTTCTACCGTATCATGCAAAAATCCAGCTGCAACCGTATCTGGGTCAAGCCCTAAAGTAGCCAGAGTACCAGCTACCTGGGTGGGATGCACAATATAAGGTTGTCCTGAGGCCCGCTTTTGATCTGCGTGAGCTTTAGCAGCATACTGATAGGCCTTTTCAACAAAAGCAACTTGGTCATCGCTCATATATTTTTTACATGCAGCAATAACTTCTTCATGAGTCATTTCTACGTATTTTGACATCTTGGTCTTCCCTTCAGCTGAACTCAGCTAATTTTTATTTCATTTTAACACTTTTACTGGTCTTTACGGGAAATTAATAACCCAATCCAACGCTTTTCTTGCATTTGGAGGATAATTTGGAAGCCATTTTCATCAAGTGCGTGCTTAATTTTAGGCAATTGTAAATAATCAATTCCTGAAAAAATGACTTTTCCCTGGTCAGCTAAATGGGCTTGTAATTGCGGAATTAAATCAAGCAAAATTTCAGCTAAGATATTGGCGACGATAATGTCATATTTTCCAGCTACGCCTGCCAGAAGACTAGTTTTTTGCAGTTGATAGTTGGTTATGTTATTCAAAGCAAAATTTTCTTTAGCAGCATCCATTGAATCATCCGAAATATCGGTGCCTAAAACTTCTTTTGCACCCAGCTTGGAGGCAGCAATGGCTAAAATTCCGGAACCCGTTCCCACATCAGCAACCTTAACAGGTTTGGTCAAAACCCTTTCTAACGCTAACATGGCTAACTGAGTCGTCTCATGATTACCCGTCCCAAAAGCTAGGCCCGGATCCATCTTTATTAACTTTTGATCAGGAAAAGCTGGCTGGTAATCTTCCCATTCAGGAACAATTGCTAAATGCCGCGAGAAAGAAATTGGCTGGTAATATTTTTTCCAAACCGTGTTCCAATCTTCATCTTGAATATAACCGGTCTTGATGCTGCCATCTCCGACCGCTAATCCATAGCCCTTAAGTTCAGCTAATTTAGCCCGAAAGGCTGCAACCAGCTCATCTTGGTCACGTTCCTGGTCAAAGTAGAAAATTAGACGGACATCAACTGGTAAATCATGCAGTTCATCCCAATCGACCACCGTTGAATCATGCCGCCAGCCTGCTTCTTCAAAATCCTGACGTCTAATGGCCTCGCTCCCTAAGGCATGCAAGCTATCTTGAGCAAAAATCGTTAGCGCATCCTCAACTTCATGACTGACTTCTATTTGAATCGTAAGTAATTTCATTAATCAAAAACCCTCTTAACTATTATTTTTTTGGCAAAATAACCCCAGAATGCTATTATTTAAGCGGTGATATCATGTCAAAAAAGAAGAAAAAGCAAAATAAATTAGATAAAACATTGGTTGAAAAAATTCTCGACCAACAAAAAATCGCCTATCATCAGGCAGAATTTGCAACTCATGAGGAACATGGCGTTGCACAAATGGACACTTCCATTTTAGACGAGAAAGAGCGTTTGGTCTACAAGACACTGGTATGTCAAGGAAATGTGACTGGTCCCTTGGTTGGAGTAGTGCCAGTAACCGAGCACCTTTCAATGAAAAAACTAGCTAAAGCATCTGGCAACAAAAAATGCGAAATGCTTCCATTAAAAGAGCTTGAAAAAACTACCGGCTATGTCCATGGTGCTAACACTCCTATTGGCATCTGGCATAGTCATAAGTTCCCCATCTATCTTGATGAGAGCATGAAAGATCAAGCTGAAATTGGCGTCTCTAGCGGAAAAGTTGGACGCAGCGTGTTCCTGAACCCACAAGATTTGGCTCGGGTTTGTCATGGGAAGTTTGTTGATATTTTAGAATGATACCGTTTTCATTAGCTCCTTTTGATGGTATAATCAAATTATTCAAATAGTTTGATTACCGGAAAAGAAGATGATTACAATGAATATTGGGTCTGCCCTAATTGGCGGAATTGTTGCACTTCTGGCAATGATCTTGGTCAGCTCAACTGCTTTGACCGTTAAGCCACAAAGAAAATCGAATATGAAATAAAAAGCGAGTTGAAAAAACTCGCTTTTTATTTGCCCTAATGTTGTCTGGCTATAAATTTATTCTGCGTGTCTAAACTTCGGATCAGTTAAGATTCTAGCTACAATTAAGCCTAATGGCAGAGCGATGACGATAATTAAAGCTTCTACCACCCAGCTAGCGCCATTGCCAACTTCAGACATGCCTAAATTAAAGACTCCGCGATATAAATACATTCCCGGTACCATAATAACGATAGAGGGCACGGTTAAGGCAATTCTTGGATAGCCTAACCGGTGGCGCACAATGCTGGCTAACAAGCCTGACACTAAGGCTCCCAAAAATGCTGCAGCCCCGCCCGGAACGGCGAGAAAGCCGACTAAGGATAGACGTAAAGTATTCGCAATTGATCCTAAAACTCCAGCGCTTGCAGCCATTTTAAGACTGGAATTGAACATGATTGAGAAGCCGAATACCCCACAAAAGCTAGCGATCAGGCGCAAAATCGTCAACGTAAACGGATCCAGTTTAGGGGTAACAAGGTCTCCGGGATGAAGCGCTAAAAGCATTGCTACTGCCCAGCCTGACATCGTAGCCACGATAATTACCAAAACCGCATAAGTAAGTCGCTCCAGCCCTGACCGCATATCAAGTTTTGCCATGTCTAAGCCAGAAGTAATAAAGGGAAAACCTGGGATAACAAACAGCATGGCTCCGATATAACCATAGGTATGCGCAAGCGATAGTCCTAAAAAGAAGTGTCCCAGCAAAAAGCACAGATAATATACCAAACAGGCGCAGGCTACCGCAATAGAGGTATTCCCAACTAGAGTCAGTTTCCTTTTTCCTAAGATTGCCCTAGTATAGTTTCCTACTCCAGCACCAAAGAAGGTACAAATAACCTCCGGAATTCCTCCGCCCAGGAGAAAAATAAAGCCGGCACAGGCCAATCCAGAAGCTAAGCCCTTAATGTAGGCAGCATAATTCGATTTCATATTATTAATTTCGTTTAGTCGCCGGTGAATTTGACCAATTGTCCAGTGCCCTCGTCCTGCTTCAAATTGGCGGACAAATTTTTCCATTTCGTTAAGTTTGATCATATTAACGCCAGATGAAGGCAATGACAAAGTTTGGGAATATGAATGGTTTTCAATCCCAAAACAGGTATATTCAATGGAAGTTAGGCCAATATCGGCTGAACAAGTAATGCCTAAAGTCCGAGCAATGGTATCCATCGACTCTCTAACCCGCCAGGCTCCTGTTCCACAACTAAGCAACATGATCCCAACTCGTCCAACAATAGAGCCCTTTTCTACTAAAGTGGCGTCTTTAGCCATGGTATCATCAGTGCTTTTGAAAAAATCTTTCCACTGAATTCGCATATGGTGGTGTGAAGATAGGTGATGATGCTCATCTAGTCGATTATTTTCCTTCATGACAAATTATCGCTACCTCTTTTTTTCTACTAAAGATCAACTCCCCTATTATATCACATGAGGAAAACCTGCTTTTTACAATCTTTCAAATTATTTCAAACTTATTGAAAAATATCAAATTCATTGCCACTTGTATTACAATATAAGTAGCAGATTTTTACATTTTATCGATGATGAGTTAGAAAGGCATAAGTATGGCACAATTAACTGACGATCAATTGGCCAGCATTGCTCAAGATTACTACTTTAGCAAGCTGAATATTGCAGAAATCTCCCAAAAATACGACCTATCACGTTATTTGATCGCTAAGGCTTTAGAGGATGCCCAAGCCAAGGGAATTGTAGAAATTAATATTCGTCAAAACGCTAAACGTGATACTGCCCTTGAAACCCAACTATTGCAGAAATTTCATCTAACCGAAGCAGCAGTTTTAAAAACCGGCGATGATGTTCAACAAGACATGGATTTAATCCCAGAATTTGCGGCCAAAGAAATTCAAACTTATTTAAAAAATGTTACTAATGTTGGCGTTACTTGGGGCTCTTTAATGATGACCATTATAAAAAACTTTGCCCCTGAAGAACGACCGGACCTGACGTTTGTGCAGATGATTGGTCAGGGAATTAATGCCCACAAACGAAAGAACCCCTTGGTCCAAAGTGCTGCCGATCGCTTCAACGCACAATCTCGTGCCTTGCCCGCCCCTATTTATGTCTTAAATCCCGAAACTTTGCGAGCTTTAGAAAAAGAACCATTCTATGAACGCATAAGTTCTTATTATGACAAGTTGGACTTGCTTTTTACCAGTTTAGGAACTTTTAAGTCATATCATACCAATGAATTTTTAAAAGATTACTATGAATCTACGATGTTTAAAAACATCCCCCAGGAAAAGATTGCCGGAATGATTTTTGGTCGCCCCTATGACATCAACGGCAACTTTTTCCCTGGTTTTGATGATAATATTTGTGGCATGAATTTAGACCAAATTCGTTCAGTGCCAATTCGGTTTGGCATTGTCCGCAATCGTTTCAAGAGTGAAGCCTTGCTAGGGGCTCTTCGTTCTGGGATAATCACTCACCTAGTAACTAGTGATCGCATCGCTATGAGAGTAATGACCTCTGCTAAAGAATAAGAAAACCAGCTGAAAATGATATGAACCCAAAAATTAGGACATAATATTAGTTAGCTTTGTTTAAGACCATATTTCGATATTCAATCGGAGTATGGTTTTTAGTATAGTTTTAATTCTATCATGATTGTAATAATGAATATATTCTTTAAGGCTTGGTCTAATTCGTCAAGATTAGCGAATGTTTTCTCAAAGCCATAAAACATTTCTCTCTTAAGAATACAAAGAAGCCTTACATCATACCGTCGTCTGATGAATTGCCTTTTCTTGTCATCGATTGAGTAACCCCATGACTTTTAAGCCAATCTTGAAACTTAGGATGTTGATACTGCCATCCATTATTGTTGATAAATATAGCTTTTCACCATTTAAATGAAATATAATAATGTCCGAATACCAATATCTATCATGTATAACTGCTTTAAAATTTCGATTAATCAGATTAGCTTTGACTTTGCCAACATTACCTCGATAACTTGAATATTTTGATATACGTCGCCTAATTGCAATGCCATATAGTCTCATTTTTAGCATCAAACGTTTAACCCGTTTATGAATTACTCAAAATCCCTCATGATGAAGTTGACTAGTAATTCTGCGATAACCATACCGATCTTTATGTTCTTCAAATATAGCCTTAATTCGCTCAATAAGCTGAATATTTTTACGATCTTTATCTTTCTTATAATGTATAGTAGTAACTACTTCTTGCTAGGAAGTGCTAAATCTAATGAAATTTGATCGTTAGTTTCTGGACTGGATAGGGCATGCTAAATGGCCCTATTCTTGAATTTCAGTGAAAAGGTAGCGTAATATCAGTCTAAAATTTCTATACCATATCGACCCATTAATCGGAGGAGATAGCGTAAATTACCTGATGTTACACCATATTGGTGTCTTAACTCATATGACAATTTATGATAGTACTTCCAATTATTATAAATGTCAATTTTATCTTATTTGGATAATTTGGACATAATAAAAACCTCGAAATTCTTGTTCGAATTTCGAGGTCCATATTACAAGCTAAGCATTTTTATTATTTTTAAATATTCTTAAAAATAATAGAGAAATAACTATAATACATATACCTACAAGCAAAAAATTATATTCATATTTAGGCTTTAAGAGTAAAGTAAATACCCAGGTTCCAATTGGCATAAATAAGACAGCCACAGTAAAAATTATACTGAAAATTCTTCCTAAAAATTTAGTGTCTACAACTTTTTGAACTAACGAAAAGAATTGAATATTATATATTGTTAAAAACAAATTGAATAAGGCCGGTGATAAACTTAGTAATAATAAATTACTATTTAGTTGATATAGGAAAGATATCATACATAATGGAAGACCAGATAATCCTAAGAAAATCATTATTTTTTTTGCAGAAAGCTGCATTTTTAATTTACTGCTGAAAAATGCTCCCAATAATCCTCCAATTGCTTCAGCAGTCAAAAATGTTCCGTATACTCCTCCATGTATTTTAGAAAACATTTCATTACTATATGGAAGTATTAGATTATATGCTGCAAGAATAAAGTTTATAACCGAAGACAATATAATAAGAATAAAGATTTGTTTTTCACTAACTAAATATTTAAAACCGCTTTTTAATTGTAATAAGAAGGTTTTTAAATTAAAAAAATTCTTTTTAGTTATTTCTGCTGTTACAGGTTTTATAAAGAAAATAATTAAACTAGAAAATAAGAATGATATGCCATCTAATAATAATGAACCTCTCACTCCAATTATTCGATAAATAACAAGCGAAACAAGAGGAATAATTATTTTGACTATTGTACTTGCTAATTCTAAATAAGAATTAATATCTGAGATATTTTGCTCGAAAACTATTTCTTTAGTAAAAGCTTTATAGGCTGGACTAGAAAATGCAGATAAAAGCGCAAGAAACATGTTAGCAAGAATGATTGAATATATTAACCATTTATTACTATTTATAAGTGATAATATGATACATGTACATCCACTAAGAAAATCTGTCAAAATAAGAATTTTTTTTCTTTTAAAATTATCAGCAATGACACCTCCGAATAGATTAAATATTATACTTATTATATTTTCTGACGATTGATAAATTCCAACTAATAGCATAGATTTCAAATTTGCATTTGCTAGAAATGTATTATTTACATAATCAAATAACATGTCTCCAATTTTAGAGATAGTTTTACTCAAAACAAGTAAATTAGTGTTATTGCGCTCTTGTTTTTTCATCATATCCTCCAAATTATATTTTTAATCACGCAAATAAATATCTCGGGTATATACCTTATGTTTTACGTCATTTAACTGACTATCATTTCTATTAGTAACGATTAAATCAGATTTTGTTTTAAATAATTCAAGGTCATTTAAAACTCTAATACCTTTAAAACAATTTTTCCGAATCAATGGCTCATAAATTATTAGCTGAATTTTTTGCTTCTTGAGATATTCAATTACCTTCATAATCGCTGAACTTCTAAAATTATCAGAGTTTTTCTTCATAGTTAGCCGATAAATTCCAACTACATCCGAATTTGTATCTTTAATTTTCTTAGCGATAAATTGTTTTCTGATTTCAATTGATTTAATTACAGATCTTATAAGACTATGTGGTGTTTTGCCAAACGAAGTTGCTAGTTGCTTGCTATCTTTAGGCAAACAGTAACCGCCGTAACCAAAAGAAGGCTGCAGAAGATCTTCTAATGCTTACCCTTCTCGTAAAAATTCAGGACTGAATAAAATATTTTCACTTTTATGTTCTCTTCTAATATTTTTTGTAAAATGAATGGGAACCGTCGACTTTATAATAATCATGCATGGGGATTAATTTAGATAGCTTCTTTTATTGTTTTTCTGACATTAGGTACATTAAAGTTCTTATTTTTGATGTCAAATGATGTAGGCGTCGCAATAATAATATATTTTGCATCAAAATATGTTTTTTTACGCATTTAAAGCGGCAGTTAGATTTAGCTTTTTTGACTTTAAATACTAATTAAGTTTTGGATCATGGATAAATAATACTTTTTTATTTATCATATCTACTTTATCTGAAAAATGTCTAACAATGCTGCTTCATTATATTTAGCAAGCAGAGTTGCCATAGATAAGCCTACATATCCAGCACCTACTACTGTAATTTTCAATGTGTTTTCTCCTAATATTATCTAATTTCACTAAAATCAAGAACTTGAAAATCTTCGTATACCTTATGATCATAAAAAATATGTAATTTATTCCCACATAAAACTGCCGTAGCATAAATTCGCGATAAATCTGCCGTTTTAGCTAGTTCTTTTTGCATTATTCTAATAGATTCTTCAAAGTCCTCCATTTGCTCAGGCGATATCGTACCAATAAAAGAAATACTAATAGGTATATCTTCACCAATAACTTTTCTAATTGCTTTTTGTCTTGCTGATAGATAAGGATAATTTTTATAAACTACCGATCTAGGACTGAATAATTCATCAATAAAATAATGTTTAATATTATAATCAGCTTTAGCACAATAATCTTGTAAATTTTCACCATGATAAATAAGCTGGATAGTAGAATGAACATCTCCAATTGTATCTTTCAAGGAGAATCCATCATATTCTCTCAAGTTTAAAATTAAATTTGTTGTTACAGAATTAATTTTACCTAATTTAGCCAATTGTTTGCTTGACAGGTAACTTATAAGATAACTTAATTTATCTCCCTTATAACTTGTGATGTTCGTGATTTCAAGATGGCTCATTCCTTTAGGAATTTTACTTAAAAGATTCTTTTCTTCTACATTAGCTCGTCTAATTTCTTTAATGTATGGGTGTCCCTCAATTTTCTCAAGAGAATTACTATTTTCTAATTTGTGATAGTATTTTATATAGCCTATCCCTCGTTTTTTATTTACCCCTCCTAACAAGGCCTTAATAAACTCATTTTTAAAAATTGAAACACTTGACGCATCAAATATACAATGGTCTACTATAAAAATGGCTTTGCGTGATTTCTTATTTTGAAAAATACTCATGTTAATTAATGGTCCATTTTGGTATCGTGATTTAAATCCCATCTCGAGCATTTTATTTAAAATCTCATGTTCTTTTGCCATATTAAAAACTAAACTTGAATCAAACGTTATTGTTTTATAAATGTTAAACTGCAACTCTTTTCCATTTTGTTGTAGAGAACTCCGCAATACTGGATTAAGCATAGTTACATTGTTTAATGCTTGATAAATATTATTAATAGGTATATCTCTAGGCAATTTAACATCAAATGTTAGTATATTTTTCTTCTTTTTGAAAAAATATAAGCGTTGAGTATAACTAGCATTAGTAGTTTGAATTTTTTGATTCAGGACTGGTAAATATACCTTGGTTACATTTTTTCAATATCATCAATTGATTCACTATTTATATTATTTTGTAGAAGATGATTTAAAATTTTTCTAGGTGTTCTATATAAGTAAAAATCATCTATATCAATTGATACTTTTAAATACTCTTCTAACCTAATAATGCACGATACAATATTCAAAGAATCTGCCCCGCTTTCAAACAGATCATCATCTAAAGTTAAAGATTCACTCAAGTTTTCTCGAAAAAAAGATAAAGCCTTCTCTTCAATATTAGTGTTTTCTTTTTGAAAATTTGCTTTTTTATTTTCGCCGATTGTAAAATCAAATTGAACACTTTAGAAAAATAAAAAAGTCCATTTGGACCTGTTTGATAGAATGTTAATGACCACAAAAACATCTATTGGAGGTCACAAATG
>NZ_BMAY01000006.1 GCF_018327645.1 Lactobacillus corticis
TGGTAACAGAAAAAGATCCATATAGTATCTAAACTAATACTATACGGATCTTCAATTCAAGCTCATATCAACCCTTATCAACAGGATTTGACAAAGAGCCTTTTTAATAGCGATATGACCGCAAATCATTTCTAAATGGATAGTCCCTAACCAGGATGAACCAAATCCAGTAAGTTAAAACAGCAACAATTAAAGTCACAATTAAATTTCCTACTAGATTTACCAATAAACTATGAACACTCACAACCGCCAGTTTCATGAAGTTGAGGATCAACCAAATGTAAGCAGTTAGTGCACTAGTTCCAACCAATAAGACTAACAAACGAGTAATAAACAATTCTGGCAACCACCTGGCGATTTTTTGACAAGCCCAAATGGCTAATGGGAAAAAGACCGCATAAATGCCAATGATCCCCCAGAAATACAAGTCGGCGATAATTCCGGCCCCTAGGCCTAGCCAGATTTCTTGAGAATTGTATTCATCCATTAGTCCAATCAGCATAATTCCGATTGGCATTATAAAAATCGGTGCCTGAATTTTTCCTGAGGTTAGATATGCACCCAGATAAGTTGAAGCCAGGCCGTCAGCTACCATCGCTAAATACAAGGCAATTGCTAAGGCCCATTCTCTTAAATAGCGCATCAGCTCACCTTTCTCTCAATCACAGTAACAATGGTTGGATTATCGAGGTTGCCTGCTGGATTGATCCGAATCACGTCAGATAAACCATATGAGTCTTTAGTCGTTGTCGAAACGGTCCCAACCAGTAAGCCTTTAGGTGAATTGCCACCCATTCCACTAGTATAAACTTTCGTTCCCTTGGTCAACTTACGGCTATCAACCACTTGGGTGAAGGATAATTGACTTGAAGAATCAACTGAGATAATGCCGTGGACGGTTTTGCCATTTTTGGCAGTGGCTTCAACGGCAAAGCGGTTAGCTGAAGTATCACTGGTGGTAATTAATTCAACCTTACTCGTGGCCGCATTAACTTCCACAATTCTACCGATTACGCCGCCACCTGACATTACTGCCATATTCTTCTTAATCCCAGAAGTTTTGCCTTTATTGATGACCAATAAATCAGACCAGGTGTCAGTTGACCTTGAAATAACTGATGCCGTCACTTGTGAATAGTTCGTTAAGGTCTGCTTTAACTTCAGCGTGCTCTTCAACTCTTTATTTTCTGCTTGCAAAGCCTTATTTTCTGCTTGCGTTTGGCCAAGTTCATCCACTTCTTTTTTCAAGCGATTATTTTCTTCTTGAACCTTTAACAAATCAGAAACGCTGGTCGCTCCATTTGAGATCAGCTTCAATGGGAAATTAATAATATTGGCACCAACACTCACGACATCATTGCCGAAACTTTGAATTACCAGTGGATTATTTCTGCGCTTCCGTAAAGCGGTAGTTCCGGCTAAAACGATTAGTACCAGCAAAATTACGACAAAAGTCGTTAGGAGTTTTTTGTTTTCGAGAAATTTCTTCATACACAACCAATCCTAAATAAAAACCGGCCCTTGCAGCCGGCTTTCTTGCTATTTGCGACTTCTACGCATAACTTCGATGTTCTTAAGTGATTCACCAGTTCCGATGGCAACACAGTCGAGCGGATCTTGTGCAATGAAGACAGGAACTTTGGTTGCTTCTGCAATGACGTCAGGCAAGTTCTTAAGGAGAGCTCCACCACCAGTCAAAACGATACCGTGGTCAATAACATCAGCTGCAATTTCAGGAGATGTTTGTTCAAGGGTTTCTTTGATCGCAACAATAATGTCTTGAACAACATCTTGAATAGCAGAAGCGACATCAACAGCTTCGACTTGGATCGACTTTGGCAATCCCGTTACTAAATCGCGGCCACGAATACTCATGGCTTCAATTTCTTTAGCTTTTTCAATTGATGCTGAACCAATTTGAATCTTAATGTCTTCAGCAGTCCGTTCACCAATCAACAAGTTAAACTTAGAGTGAATGTAGTTAATGATTGCTGAATTAAACTTGTCACCGGCTTGACGAATTGAAGTAGATGAAACGATACCGCCTAGAGAAATCGTCGCTACATCCGTCGTTCCCCCACCGATATCAACAACCATTGAACCGGTTGGGTCCATAACTGGTAATCCAGCACCAATTGCTGCTGCAAAAGGTTCTTCAATTACAAAGGCTTCACGAGCCCCAGCAACCCGGGCTGCATCGATAACTGCCCGTTTTTCAACTTCTGTGACTCCTGACGGAACACAGATCATAACAGATGGTTTTGAATTGCCATTAGTCTTTTCCATGAAGTACTTCAGCATGGCAGCAGTCGTGTCATAATCTGCAATAACCCCATCCTTCATTGGACGAATGGCAACAATTGAACCAGGGGTACGACCAATCATTTCCTTAGCTTCTGAACCAACGGCGATAACTTCACCGGTTTGCGTATTTTTAGCTACTACTGATGGTTCACGGAGGACAATACCTTTGCCTTCCATGTAGACCAAAGTATTAGCCGTACCCAGGTCAATCCCGATATTTTTTGATCCTAATCCAAACACGAAAATCTCTCCTTATGTTGCGGTCTCTAAATCTTGAATTATTATAGCATATTTGAGAAAAATATTTGTTATTCCTTCTAATTTAAAGGAAACTTTACCATCAAATGCACTCTAAGTAGCCTGCTTCGACCATACTTAGAAAGCGCCCCTTCCCCACAATAAAGTGGTCAACCAAATCAATTTCCATTGATTGTGCGGCAGCCATTAATTGTTTACTAGTATTTACATCAGCTTTTGAGGGGGTTAAACGACCGCTAGGGTGATTATGACAAATAAAAACTCCGCCAGCACCGTAAATTAAAGCCCAACGCATCACGTCTCGGGGATGGACCATCGTTCGATCTAAGGTTCCCCGCGAAATTTGTTTTTCTGCCACAATCTGAGCTGCATTATTCACATAAAGTGCCCAAAATTCCTCTTGTTTTAAATTTCCTAACCGATTGGCCCAATACTGTCCGACAGCTTGGTGATCAGGAAAAGTTTGAGGCAATTCACTATAGTTTGCCCGAATCCGATCAAACAAGCCTTCTGCTGCCGTTGCCAGTTCAGCTGAGGCTTGGGGCCCTTTAAGAAACTGGACAAAATCGCTTAATCCCTTGATCTGATTTTTTCGGAAAAAATTCGGCAAATCTGCCAGCTGGTCTACTCCAGCTTGCTCCAGCGCAACAATTAACTGCTCTAATAATTCAAAGTCGGAACGAATAAGCTGATGCTTATCATAATTAATATATTCCATTAAAATCCCTCCTTTTATTAAATACGCAAAAAGCAGGGATTTTTCACGGTTATTTTATTTTGCTTAAAAACTCGTTGAAGTTAGCAACTACCATTGTAGCCTTTTCTTTATCAATTGTCGTTGCAGGCAGCAAGTCAGGAATCATCACTACTTTGAGTCCAGCTGCATGAGCCGCCGCTACACCAGTTGATGAATCTTCAAACACCAATAATTCGTCTTTTGCCAAACCCATTTTTTGACTGGCAGCAAGGTAAATATCCGGGGCAGGTTTAGGTTTAATGTGACCTTTTTCAACGTCTTTCCAACTTAAGTAAAAGCTAAAATAGTTGCGGATCCCCGTTGCCCACAGGACATGTTGAACAACGTCATCATAATTGCTTGACGCAATTGCCAGCTCTAAGCCCATATTTTGAAACTGATCTAAAGCCCGTTGGACCCCTGGCTGCAATTTGAGCTTGCCTTGATCAGTCCATTCCCATACCAGGTCATCGGTTCGTTTGATAAAACGGTCTCGATCCTCAACCGACTTGAAGTACTTATGATAAAAGGCCTGCATATCTTCAACCGTGGCACCGGTCAGTTTTAAGTAGGCATCATGCGGAACGCCTAGGTTAAATTCATCAGAGGCCTGAATGTTAGCATCCCAATATAATTTTTCAGAATTGACTAACAAGCCGTCCATATCAAAAATTACGCCCTTGATTTCTGTGGTAATACCAGCTACGCGCATCACGATTCCTCCATCTGCAAGATTTGGCTAACCAAGTAAAACGACCCGGTTACGAGTAAAATATCTTCGTCTTGACTAATTGCCTGCAAGTGGCGAAAAGCAGCCTCAGGATTAGCCATAAAAGGATAAGCTGGGGGAAAATCCTCCTGACCAGCAGCACGGGGATAATCAATTTGGGTCAGCGTTATTTGGTCGCTCGGTTTGAACAAGTCAAAGACTTGCTTAATGTCCTTATCTTTCATCATACCAATTAACACCCTTACTTGACCACCACGCACTTTCTGCTGCTGATGGACATAAGATAGCAGATTGCTAATTGCTTGCTGGTTGTGAGCACCATCCAAGATGATCATTGGCCGCTTTTGCAAAATTTGATATCTTCCTGGAATCTTGGTGGAATTGATAGTCTTCTCAACAACTGCTGGTGCTAAAGCCAGCCCCAATAAATTCAATACTTGGACTGCAATCGCCATATCGTAGGTTTCAACCAAAGGTCGCTGTTTAAAGCAATAACGGATTCCGCCAACCTCGGCGACACTGAAGTGATCGGTAACTGACGCCTTAAAGGCTTCAGTTAACTCAAAGACCGGACTATTCATTGCCTTTGCCCGATCTAAAACTATCGGACGAACGGCTTGGGGGATTTTACCTAAAACCACTGGTCTTTCTGACTTGATGATGCCGCTTTTTTCTTTGGCAATATCGCTCAAACCCGGTCCAATTATTTTTTCATGATCCAGACTGATCGTCGTAATAACACTTACTTCTGGAACGATGACGTTGGTCTTATCATGCGTACCGCCAATTCCGACTTCAATCACAGCATAATCGCACCGCATTTTTTTGAAAAAATAGAAGGCCATGGCTGTTTCGTATTCAAAAATCACCAAGTTGAATTCTGGATCAGTCTTTTGGATTTGTTCAACCGCAGCCGTCACCTTATTTGCAGCTTGAATCAGTTCTTCATCACTAATATTGTGGCCATTAAGTTGAATCCGTTCGTTAAATTCTTTGATATAGGGCGACACAAAAAGGCCAGTCTTTTGACCGGCCTTTTGTAAGAGTTCGCTAATGTAGTAAGAGGTCGAGCCTTTACCATTGGTCCCAGTAACATGGACAGTTTTGACCTGTCTTTCTGGGTGCCCCATAACTGCCAGCACACGTTTTATATACGATAAATCGCTTTTGCGGTGAATCCGCGGCAAAGCATATAAGTAGCTGATAACAGCTTTTGCAGTTTTAAAGTTCACTCTATTTGCTTTCTTTCAATTCTTGAATTCTTTCTCGAACGCCTGCTAATTGACTTTCGTAGTCAGCTTGCTTGGCCTTTTCTTTTTCAACCACAGCTTGTGGAGCGTGTTCGGTAAAGCCTTTGTTGGCAAGCTTCTTCTTTGCTCGTTCAACTTCGCCTACTAAACGATCAGCTTCTTTTTCCATTTTGGCAATTTCATCATCAACATTAACCAATTCAGTAAGTGGAACAAAGATTTGCGCACCGGAAATTACCGCCGTTTTGGCTAATTTTGGAGCGTCAATACTGGTTGAGACTTCAAGCTTCTTAGGATGCAGGAAGTTTTCAACGTATGATGCATTGTCGGTTAAAATCCGCTTATCTGCTTCATTTTCAAGCTGAATCAGGATGTCAATCGAACTAGACATTGGTGCGTTAACTTCCATCCGGATATTCCGAACTGCCTTGATAACGTCAATTAAGAAGGCCATTTCTTGGTCGGCAGCCTTATTCTCAAATTCAGGGTGAACTTCAGGATAAGCTGCAACCATTAAGCTCTTACCTTCATGAGGCATTGATAGCCATAATTTTTCTGTTACAAATGGCATAATTGGGTGCATCAAACGCAAGATTTGATCCAAAATCCAAGTCAAGTTGGCTTGTTTTTGGGCCTTCAATTCGGCGTCATCACCATTCAAAGCTACCTTAGAAATTTCAATGTACCAGTCACAGAAATCATTCCAAATGAAGTTGTACATTTCACGACCAGCTTCACCAAACTGGAATTCATCAAACAATCTGGTTACTTCACTAATAGTGTGATTCAGGCGGTCGAAGATCCATTTGTCAGCTAGGTCAAATTTAGCCGTATCTGGCATTTGGGCAGGTGCAGCATCTTCAGGCAAGTTCATAATTACGAACCGGCTGGCATTCCAGAGCTTGTTAATAAAGTTCCAGGCCGAATCCATCTTGGTGTAGCTGAAACGCGTATCTTGACCAGGAGCAGTCCCGTTCAATAAGAACCAGCGCAAAGCATCGGCACCATATTTGTCAATTACGTCCATCGGGTCAATTCCGTTACCCAAGGACTTGCTCATCTTGCGCCCTTGTTCATCACGAATTAAGCCGTGCAAAACAACATTGTCAAATGGTTTTTCCTTAGTAAAGTGCAAACTTTGGAAAATCATCCGCGATACCCAGAAAAAGATGATGTCGTAGCCGGTAACTAAAGTATTGGTTGGGAAGTAACGCTTAAAGTCAGCCGCATTTTCATCTGGCCAGCCCAAGGTTGAAAATGGCCATAAGGCACTTGAGAACCAGGTGTCTAACACATCTTCATCCTGCTTCCAGTTTTCAGGATCCTTTGGTGCTTCTTCACCAACGTACATTTCACCAGTTTCCTTGTTGTACCAAGCAGGAATCCGGTGACCCCACCACAACTGACGAGAAATAACCCAGTCATGGACATTTTCCATCCATTGATCGAAAGTTTGTTCGAATCTTTCAGGAACGAAGTTTACCTTGCCGTCTGTCTTTTGGTTAGCCAAAGCCTTTTCAGCTAATGGCTTCATCTTAACGAACCATTGAGTAGATAAACGTGGTTCAACTTGTACGCCGCTCCGTTCTGAGTGACCAACTGAGTGGACAATTGGTTCAACCTTGATTAAGTAGCCAGCTTCATCCAAGTCTTTTACCAATTGCTTACGGCAATCAAATCGATCCATGCCATTGTACTTGCCGCATTCTTCGTTCATCGTGCCGTCAGCGTTCATCACGTTAATCCGCTTAAGGTTGTGACGATTACCAACTTGGAAGTCGTTAGGGTCGTGAGCTGGCGTAATCTTTACCAAACCGGTACCAAATTCTGGATCAACGTGTTGGTCTTCAATAATTGGAATTCTCCGGCCAACTAGTGGCAAGATGAGTTCCTTGCCAACCAAGTCCTTGTAGCGTTCATCCCCAGGAGCAACAGCCACAGCCGTATCCCCAAACATGGTTTCCGGACGCGTAGTCGCAATCTCTACATAGCCATCACCATCAGCAAATGGATACTTAATATGGTAGAAAGCACCTTGATCATCTTTATGAATAACTTCAATATCAGACAGGGCAGTTTCAAGCTTAGGGTCCCAGTTGATAATATATTCACCGCGGTAAATCAAGCCTTCATTGTATAGTTGAACAAAGACTTTGCGAACCGCCTTTGACAGACCTTTGTCTAAAGTAAAGCGTTCCCGGCTGTAATCCAAAGACAAGCCCATCTTAGCCCATTGGCTCTTGATGATGTTGGCATATTCGTCTTTCCAGTCCCAAACTTGCTTAACAAAGGCTTCACGCCCCATTTGGTGACGATCCTTGCCTTGTTTGCGGAGTTTAGCTTCAACCTTGGCTTGAGTTGCAATTCCGGCATGGTCCATCCCTGGCAAGTACAAAGTGTCATAGCCTTGCATCCGCTTAAAGCGAATCAAAGTATCTTGAATTGCCGTATCCCAAGCATGTCCCAAGTGAAGCTTCCCAGTTACATTTGGCGGCGGGATAACAATTGAATATGGGTGGGCCTTTTTATCACCTGAAGGCTTGAACAAATCTTCGTCAAGCCAAGTCTGGTAACGGCCCTCTTCTACGGCCTTGGGGTCGTATTTAGGTGCTAAGTCTGTCATTTAAATTCCTCCAATAAAAAAGTCCTAGACAAGTTGTCTAGGACGATCTAATAACCGCGGTACCACCTACGTTAAGCAGAAAAACTGCTTCTCTTATAAGCGATAACGGTGCTGAAGTGTCCGGATTAACCTACTTGATTCAGTTAATCAGCTACCAAGCTACAAATCAACTTTCAGCCTCTCAGCAATATGGCCTTTCTCTGTTAATAAAGTCGATACCTCTTGATCGTTGCTTTGCTATGATTATGACACACCAGAAGACTGAGTGCAAGGGATTTAGCCACCAAAAAGTCGCTATAACCCCTACACCATACCTATTTTTTAAAAAAGTTAAAGAGGACAACTCCCATTAAGCTGTCCTCTTTATTAGCCAGTAACTCTTGTATTTAAAGGCAGATATTAAATAAGGTAGTATCTACTAGGTACTTTTTGTCTACTTACAAGTTATAACTATTACTCCCATGATAGCTTCATAACCTGCAAGGGCTACTTTACACTCATTCCTATCTCGACTCCTCCGAAACCGTCGAAATATTCTCTTAAGACATCAAATCCTATTTATCGTGCGTAAAAACGCTCTATTAGATCCAGACACCTTATTTAATGCTCAAGCAACCCATTTTGCTCTTGCCATAATAATATAGCTTTAGTTTTGAAAAGTTTTAAGCAATCGTCATATTTGACTATTTTTCCTTTAGATCTTCAATTAATGAGCCATACCCAATTTCCTTAACTATTTCACTAATGTGATTCACCAGGGATAAATTGCCATCAAATAAGGCTTTATAATAAACACCCATTATTTTATAAAAACCGATCGCGGGCTCAACCGGCAAATCATTCTTCAGAAATTCAATTGCTTGACAAATTGTTGAGTGAACCGATTTTCGTTCTTCTTTACTGGCATGGTAGGCACAATTCAAAAAGTTAACTGCAATCAAAGCCACATATTGCAAGGTAAATTCATCATATTCCGGGTTGGCAACAAAATGTTCTAGAGCATTGCGAACTAATGGGGCTGCTTCTTCAATTTCATAGATGATAATCGAATTGCAAAAAGTTTGATATGACCCGCGATTCCAATTATCTTCCAGGATTATCTTTTTAATCTTATTCTTAACGCCATCAGGAACTTGTTCGGGTGAATGATTGATCCAAGCATAAGCTAAAGTTATTCTTAGTTCCAGCCAAGAAGGCGATCCTTCAGGTCGCGTCTTTAATTCTTTTGAAATCTCATCAAGACGTTTGAGATTCTTGGTATATTGCGCAATTGAAATTTCGGTAGCAATCTGCAAGTCAGGTTCAACTGAGCTTTGATTTACTAAGCGGTCAAAAAATTTTCCAACATCAAAATGATGCGAAACCAGCAAATTAACTAAAGCGTCAGCATTAATGCGATTATCCCCTCTTTCAACTTTTGAATAATAAGATTCACTAATCACACCTGCAGCCATTTGAGACTGAGTCAAACCATAAGCCTTCCTCATTTGCTTTAACGCTTCGCCAATAGGTGCAGTATTAGAGTGATTTAATTTGTTCATACGGCTTTATACCTAATAATAACTTCCTACATTTTTTTCTAAAGCATGTTTTCATGCTTTAATCCATTCATCAGCTCTTTTACAAAGCGCTATGATCAATATAAATAACAATAAATACGGTCTCAAATGATCTTCATATATGACTATTTTTTATTTACAAAACAAAAAAAGAGCTGCAACGAGCAACTCTTTTAAGCGAATATATGAGTGTAAAATAACAATTTTAGGCGCGATCGCGCTTCTTTTTCTTGTCGAAGCCGAACAAAGCAGTAGTTAAGCCAAGCAAGGTTAAGCCTAACAATTCCAATCCGTTCTTAGCTTCTCCTGTTTGTGGCAATCGATGACTAGCACGATATTCTGCCCTAGTCATTGGCCGCTTCTTTGAGTTAGTAAGAACAGTGGCTGCAGGCGTTTTGCCTGGTTCACTTTGCATTCCATGAGCAGGTGCGCTGTTTTCAGCTCCTCCTGCCAGTTTGCCTGAGGTGGTTTCAGTTGACTTAGAAGTGTTGTTAGTAGGCGCCTTCGCAGTTTCACTTGCTTCTACCAGCAATTTACCTAATTTAGTAACAGATGATCCATCAGGGAAGGTTACAATCACAGTTTCATCGTAGCTGCCAGCAACTTTGGCATCCCCAGCTACCTTAGCTTCGTCAGCCCAGGCTGCCTTGGTACCCTGAGGCAAATCACTGATTGCATTCTTGCCAGAAAGCGACTCGTAGGATACGACGAATTTACTAGAACCATCACTGCTCTTTAGCGTTAAAGCATTTCTAAATTTTGGACTTGGTACGCTTTGACCAACTTTAATCTTGGTTACTGCAATAACCACCTTGTCGCCATACTGCTTAGCTTGCGTGTTCAAAGCTGCCTTGGCCTTAGCAAGATTGTTGTTAGCATCTGTTAAAGCAGTTTGAGCGGTATTGGCAGCCTTGGTAAGATCTGCGAGCTTAGCTTTTTCGGCAGTTAGTTTAGCTTGAGCTTCAGCAACTGCCTTTTGAGCTGCTGCAACGGCGTCCTTAGCTTGAACTAAGTCAGTTAGACTCTTATTGTATTGAGCCAGTTGAGCAGTAAGCTGGGCTAATTTGTCCTGATCAGCCTTTAAAGCAGATTGTGCATTTGAAACAGCTGCCTCTTGCTTTGCAAGAACTGTCTTAGCCTGGTTCAAAGCAGAATTCTTCGTGTTGAGATCTGCAGTCAAACTAGCAAGTTTAGCCTTTTCTTCAGCTAAAACGGATTGGGCTGCCTTAACTGCATTTTCTTTAGTTGGCAGATCAGCCAGGTAATTTTGCAGTTCTTGTTCAGCTGTTTGAACTGCTTTTTGATCTTCTGCTAACTTGTTTTGATCATTTGCCAATTTGCTCTTAGCATCTGCCAGTGCTTGAGTTGCATTTGCCAATGCGCTTTCCTTGTCTTTTACATCAGCTTGCGCATTTTCAAAAGCAGTTTGGGCAGCATTGGTGTTGTTTGCTTTTTCTGCTAAAACGGCTTTGGCAGAATTCAAAGTTGCAGTCTTATTATCCAAGACAGCATTTGCACTGGCTAAATCTGAATTTGCATTATCAAGAGCAGCCTTGGCAGTTTTTACCTGTTGTTCTTTATTGGCGATATCTTGATTATAAGCATCAAGGTTAGCCTTAGCGTCTGCTTGTGCTTGGGTGTCGGCAGCTAAATTATTTTTAGCTGTTTGTAAGGCGTAATTTGCATTATCTAAAGCAGTTTGCGCAGCATCAACGGCGGCTTGAGCCTGGCTGTTGGCATTCTTGGCATTAGTTAAAGTCTCAGTGGCTGAGTCCAAAGCTGCTTGCGTTTGGTCAGCTGCAGTTTGCGCTTGAGTGACTGCCTCATTCTTAGCATCCAGATCGGCTTGGTCAGTAGCAAGTTGAGCTTCAGCAGCCTGCAATTGTTGGTTTAACTCACTTGCTGCATCTGGAACCGCAATCGTTTGTCCTGCCAACTGAGCATACTCACCGTTCGGATTATCAACATAATTATGTGGATCTTCTGTTTGAATTTGCAAAAAGTGCTTTTGTTCCATCGAATCACGGTCATAACCAAACGAAGTCGCCACGCCGTTGCTCATTAAACCTGTTAGTGAAAGCGCATGACCCCAGCTTGAATCAGCATCACCAAACAGCATCGAGCGAACTGCGTCGTAAATTTTTTGCTTCATCTTATCGACTGTAGTCTCTCGTTTTGAAGGAGTCATGTCCGTTAGAATTTTCTTAATTCCATCTTCTACCACGTAATGCATATCTTGACCCTTTAGATTTTCATAATATTGGGTTCCTCTGATTCCATGGGCAGGGTCATTGACTGAATTTTTGGGAACCAGTAGTCCCATGTCTTGAGCCACTCGGTTAATAGTAGCTGTATCATGCCAAGCTGTAGCAACATTCTTTATATTCCAACCATCAGAATCGTAGCCTGCAGCAACTCTCTTGGCAAATTCAAGGCTTCCTGCATTTACGGTTAATTTATTATAACCAAACTGACTTCTAATATTATTCAAGAGTTGCGCAGCGTATAATGTTAATTCTTCTTGAATATCAGCAGCTAAAGGATTTTCAGGACTATATTCAACAGGTCTATGAGCATCCTCTGCATTACTCTGGTACTTGTAGGTGTTTTGTAATACATCACCAAGAGCTTTAAGCCTTTGACTGTTAGCTGCAGACTTATCATCTTGATATGCCCTCAAGGCATCAATGTAATCCTGGCTCAAGTTCATGGTGATATTATTCAAAGAAGCATTAATCTCATCTCTCCTTAACTTATCTGCTTCTTTCTTGTTTTGAGCTTCTTGGGCAGCTGCTTTGGCACTACTTAAATCATTTTGTGCTGAAGCATTGGCTGCATTTTTATTATCATAATCCGTTTGGGCATTTGCTAGATTATCAGCGGCTGCATTCTTGGCATCACTAGCAGAATTTAAACCATTTTGGGCATTTGAGATACTGTTTTGAGCATTTTCAATGTCTTGCTTATCACTCGCAACTTTCTCGCTTGCCTCGTCATAGTTATTCTGTGGTTCAGTTGAAATGCTGGAATTAAGGTCGTTGTTAGCCTGATCGTAAGCTGATTGAGCATCTTGTTGGGGGTTTGCTTTTTGATCAACCACTGACTGAGCAGCGTTAACTTCAGATTGAGCTTGATCAACAACGGATTGGGCACTTTGTTGATCATCCTTGGCATCTGACAAACTCTGTTCGACGTTCGCCTTTGTTTCTTTTGCATCGGCTAAGGCATCAGCTGCTGAAGTTTGATTTTCTGTTTTATTGCTAATATCGGTTTGATCATTCGAAATGGTCTTTTGATCATTGGCAACAGTGTTTTTGGCATTAGCCACAGCGTTTTGGAGTTGGTCTGACTTAGTCTTATTTAAATCAGTTTGTGCTTGGGCAAGCTTATCCTTAGCTTTATTGACAGCTTGCTGCTGATCTGAAACTTTTGCTTGAGCGTTATCAACGACACCTTGAGCCTTAGCTACATCGCTCTTAGCATTGTTGGCAGATGTTTGAGCGTCGCTAATTGCTGAATTATCATTCTTAATTGCATCATTCTGCTGATTAATCTGCTTTTTGACGTTGCTAATATTTTCGGAAGTAGCAGAAGCAGCTGCTTTTTGGGCATCATTTTGCTTAGTTTGCGCTTGATTTAAGGCTGATTGACTCTTATCAGCTGCTTGTTGAGCTTGATCAACTACTCCTTGTTGAGCGTTTTTAGCTGAAACAGCTTTATCTGAAGCTGTTTGGGCATTGTTGGCAGCTTTTTGAGCTTGTTCAACTGCAGCCTGTTTTTGGGCATCAGTTGAACTTGTGCTCGTATTTGTGGCAGCGTACACTGGTTGATTAGCTACAGTTACCCCTGCAACAGCAGCAAGAGCAGCACCGGCCAAGCCGACCATTTTCTTCTTATTATTCATTATTTTTCCTCCCTAGTAGAAAAAATGCTGATTTATCGCTCATTTGAGTCCACTGAAATCTCCCAAAATCATCTCAACTAATCATACTTAAATGACAATAAATCAGTATATGTACTTATGACTAAGTGTCTAAACAATAATTTACAACATTAATATAAATAGGATGTTCAAGATTTTCAAAGAATAGTCATATATGAATATATTAAAAAAACTAATTTCGTTACTTACGAAATTAGTTCTTTGATATTATTTGATTTTTGTCTTGATACCGGTCATCCGACTATTTATTACAACAGATCTGCATCTTCAGCTGACTTATCAGCTAAAAACTTTTGATTTGGATAGATCGGCGTTATTTCAATACCTGCCATGGCTCTTTCAATCAACCCATCAACATCAAGCCGTGCTTCGTATTCGCGAGCTTTATCAACCTTTGGCTTGGTCTTAGGACGAGGTGGCGCAAAAATCGTACAGCAGTCTTCAAATGGCATGATGGACAGATCAAACGTACCAATATCTTCAGCAAGTTTGATGATTTCAGTCTTGTCCATCGTTACTACTGGGCGCAAAACTGGAGTAGTCGTAACGTCATTTATCGCCATCATTGAATCAAGGGTTTGCGAAGCAACTTGGCCAACGCTTTCCCCATTAAAGATTGCCTTGCCTCCACGCTTTTCTCTGATTTTATCAGCTAACCGCAACATAAAACGACGCTGAATGGTCATCAGGTACCCTTCTGGAAGCTTCTCTTTAATAGTTTCTTGAATTTCAGCAAACGGCACGGCAATAAAGTTAATCTTGCCAGAATAATTTGCTAAAATGCCAGTCAATTCTTTGGCCTTAGCAAGAGCTTTATCAGTGGTGTATGGCGGACTAAAGAAGTGAACCATTTCAATATCCACTCCCCGTTTCAAGGCTAAGTATGAGGCAACTGGTGAATCAATTCCGCCAGAGAGCATCATCACCGCCTTGCCAGCCGTGCCCACCGGCATTCCGCCAGCACCTTGGAGCAATTCATTAGAAATGTACACGCCGTCAAGCCGCACTTCAATTCTCAGAACTAAATCAGGGTGCTTCATTTCGGCCTTTAAACCGTCCATATGGTCAAACAAGTAGTCGCCGACCATTGAATTAAGTTCATTTGTGTCATATTCAAAATGATGATCGCTTCTGCGAGTATTAACCTTGAAGGTCATCCCTGGTTTAAAAGTGGCCTGCATCAGACTTAAGGCAGTTTTTTCAATTGCTTCCAGGGTCCGTTCGGTTTTAATAACTGGTGAATAGGTTTGAATACCAAAGACCTTTTTTAGGCGCTGATCGACTTCTTCAAATGAGGTGCCATTTAAGACAATATGTAGTCGGTCATGCTTAGGATGAAATTCCAAATCAGGAAAATCCGTTAAGGTCTTTTGGATGTTGGCAGCCAAGCGGTTAATAAAGTCTTTACGGTTCTTGCCCTTAGTCGACAATTCCCCGTAGCGGACCATCACTTCCGTATAGTTCAACATATAATTACTCTCCTAAATGATTAATCTTAGCAAAATGCCGATAAATTCCATCAAAAACTTCGATGAACTGATCAGCTTCTTCCATGGTATTGCTTGCATCAAAACTCAGTCTAATTGCACTAGTGGCAATCTTGTCGTCAACATGCATTGCCACCAAAGTGCTTGCTTCATCGGCCGTCTTTGAAGCACAAGCTGAGGTTGTTGAAGTATAAATATCATGACTTTCCAAGGTGTGGACCAAAGTTTCGCCACGGATGCCGGTTAAGGCAAAACATAGTACGTGCGGCGCAAAACCATCATCAATCCCGGAAAAGATTTCAATTCCTGGTAAAGTTTTGAGATAATGATAGATCTTTTCCTTGATGGCTTGTTCTCTGGCGGCATTTTCTGGTTCCTGTTCAAGCAAAAGACGCATGGATTTGGCCATAGCAGCAATTGCTGGCAAATTTTCGGTCC
Source organism: Lactobacillus corticis (assembly GCF_018327645.1). Classification (GTDB taxonomy): domain Bacteria; phylum Bacillota; class Bacilli; order Lactobacillales; family Lactobacillaceae; genus Lactobacillus; species Lactobacillus corticis. The sequence continues at coordinate 15,329 of NZ_BMAY01000006.1, forward strand.
CAGAACGCAAGCCTTTTTCCTGACCTCCACCATCATGCAGTGGCGTCAGCATCTTACCAGTCTTTTTATATAAAATACCGATTCCTCTTGGAGCATGGTATTTATGGGCTGACAAGCTGGATAAATCTACCCGCGGAGTGAAAACCCGGTCCCAAATATTTTTGCCAAAAGCCTGAACGTTATCGACATGAAAAGTAATATTAGGATAATTGTCCAAAATCTCTGAAATTGCTTCAATTGGCTGAATTGTCCCGATTTCGTTGTTTACACCCATGATTGAAACCAAAGTAGTGTCTTTATCTAGGGCGTTTTTCAAGTCTTGCGGATTAACTCGGCCTTCCTTATCGACCGGCAAACGCGTTACCCGATAGCCTAAACGTTCTAAAGCTGTAAAAGCATTAGCAACAGAAGCATGTTCAACGCTGGAAGTAATAATGTGTTTTCCAAACTCGCGCTTTTGAATGGCCGTGCCTTTGATTGCCGTGTTGTTGCTTTCAGTTCCGCCAGAGGTAAAAAAGATTTCATTTACTTCGGTACCTAAAAGACCAGCAATTTGTTTACGCGATGACATCAGCAATTGACTTGCGCGATCGCCAAGCTTGTGCAAGCTTGATGGATTGCCCCAAATATCAGTTGCTACCTTATTATAGGTAGTGAGAGCTTCAGGGTAGATCTTGGTTGTGGCTGAATTATCAAAATAAATCAAGTTTTTATTCTCCCTTTAAAAAAACGGTCAATCATCTTGACCGTTTAAATACTTTACAATCATAGCCTAAAAAGCTGATTGCTTCAATTAATTACTATTATGAGTTTCACTGTAGTAGGTATTTTCTAATCTTTGATAACTTCCTGGTTCAGCTTTCTCAATTGCCGTAGCAATCGTATCCAGCGCTTCTTTATACTCATACCGGTCTTCATACAGTTTCAAGGCTTCAGTTTGGGCCCGCTTGATTCGTTCATCATCAAACTTATTAGCATATTGCACGGTCAATTCAACCAAATTAGCTGAATTGATAATATCATCTGCTTCACGCTTTAACCGTTCAACGTCATCAGAAATTTGAATCAGTTCATCCGAGATCCTTTCCATATTAATGCGGACCTGTTCCAATTCACGACTCACTTTGCCAATTTCATTTACCACCAGAGTGTACATTTGCACGAAACTGTCTGGCTTGCCTGGCAAATTGCGCCGTTCAATTCTCCGATAAACTAAAGAAACCTCTTGCTTAAAGTTATTGATTGACTCAACCGCAACATTTTCAGAATCGTACAGCCCTTCAACATTTTGAGCCATCGCTTTTTGTTCTTCGTCGATCTCATGCAGCCGCTCCAGCATCTTTAGCCATGATTGGCGAACCTTGGAGAAAACAGCCTTGCCATCAGCAATATTTTGGGTATCAACTGTGTACTGATGACTCATTTCATCAACTTCGTGGGCAAGTTTTTTACTCTCGCCTAATTCGCCGTGAGTCAGTTCATAACTTTCATCGATATGCTTTAAGCGATCAACTAATTTCTTAGAAGAACTTTGCTGCTTGGACAAAACTGACAGCATTTTGGCTTGATTTTTTTCAACGAATGGCCGAGCCTTGTATTCTGCCTCTAAAACATCATATAACTGGCTGATTTCATTCTTGATTTCATCAGTTTTCTTGGTCATTTGGTCAATATCAAGCTGTTTCAAATATTCATTGGCTTCATCGATTTCACCGTAAATATTCTTAACTTCCTGTGGCAAATCAATTTCATCAATATAATACTTGTCACTGATCATTTGCTTATAAGATTCAGAAAGCTCAGCTAATTGATCCTGGAAGACGCTATCTAATTGATGTTCAGCCTCACTGACAATTGGCAACTGTTTTTCCAAATCTCCCAGTGCCGTCTCGAGGTGGTCCAATACCCTCTTGGCTTCAACGTGATCCCCTTGTGATGAGAGGTTCTTAGCCTGGCTAAAGTCTTTTTCCATTTCTGCCAGCTGGTCTTCAATTGGATCAATGGCAGAACCATAATTATACGACTTAGCCAGCACGTCTTTTCTCATCGCCCGGTAGGTAGTTATTAAACCATCATATTGAATCTGGTTTTCCCGATTCGATTCTAACAACTGGGTGAAGATCTGCTTAGTATCTTTTGCGCCCTTTCGAGCATCCTCTAGTAAGAGCTGAGCTTCTTTAAGATACTTATTTGATGTCCACAAACGATATTTAGGCAGTTCTGCTTCAGCCATAGATAGGAAATTGCGAATCTTCGGCATTGTTTCGCGCTCAATTTCTAAGTAGCGTTTTTTCCAAGTATTGAGCGTAGTAAGACTTTCACCAGCTAAGTCCATCTGATCTAGCCGATTGATATCTTGCTCTAAATCCAGGCCCTGAATTTGGTCTAAAACTCGTTCAATGGCTTCAATTTCATGTAATTGCTTGCGATTTATAAATAAGCCAAGTCCTAAAACAACAAGAATTAGGAGCACAATGGCGATTACGATTAAGGTTTCCGTAGATGACATTGTTTTCCTCCAAACTACTATCTAAATTATACCAAAAAGCAAACTGAAAACGAGTATTGAAGTTAGCAAGAAAAGCAACTTATTGCAAAATACCGAAAAATTGGAAAAAACTATCCTTTATCCTGCCTAATGCTTGCTTAAACGCTATGATCCCGCTATAATAGTGATCGTGTAAAATATTTGCAGCAATAGGCAGCAAGAACGTCAACAGCTTAGAACGTAAAGTGAACGAGTAACCCTCGGCTGCATTGGGTGAAAATGTGAATCTAAGCTGCACGAATGCGAACCTATTCTTAATATTTTACTCCAAATAACTATTATGTAGAATTATTGGAGGAAATTTTATGTCAAGATACACTGGCCCAAGTTGGAAACGGTCAAGAAGATTAGGTATTTCACTTTCAGGTTCAGGCAAGGAACTTAGCCACCGTAACTACGCTCCTGGTCAACATGGTCCAAACAACCGTGGTCGTTTGTCTGAATACGGCGAACAATTGCACGAAAAGCAAAAGTTGCGTTGGATGTACGGTTTGAACGAACGTCAATTTAGAACTTTGTTCAAGCGCGCTGGTAAGATCCGTCAAGGTGAACACGGTACCAACTTCATGATCCTTTTGGAACGGCGTTTAGACAATGTTGTTTTCCGTCTCGGTCTTGCAACTACTCGTGAACAAGCCCGCCAATTGGTAAACCACGGCCACATCACTGTTGATGGCAAGCGTGTTGACATTCCTTCATACGAAGTCAAGGTTGGTCAAACTATTGGCTTGAAGGAAAAGTCAAAGAACTTGCAACAAGTTAAGGACGCTTTGGAAGCAACTTCAGCTCGCCCATCATTTGTTACTTTTGATGACAACAAGATGGAAGGTAGCTTAGTTCGTTTACCAGAACGTGACGAATTAGAACCAGAAATCAACGAAGCCCTTGTTGTTGAATACTACAACAAACTTCTGTAATACGATTTTGGCGAAGCAAAAAGACTTTCTCGTTTCCGGGAAAGTCTTTTTTTCGTACAATATTACTATGAGGTGAATAATATGACTGAAGACTTGGAACAAAGAGTGGCTAATGCAGCTCAAGGCATTACCCCACAGACCAAACCAGATGAACGCCGACGTTACTTGGGCTCACTCCGAGAACGGGTGCTGGTGCGGATGAACAATCAAGAAATCAACAATCCTGACTTAACCAAAACTTTTTTAGCACATTTGGATGACTATCAAGGCTACACCATCCTTGTAAATGGAAATATCGCTGACAATGGCTTTTTAGGGAAACTTGAAGGACAAGCTAGCCAAAAGAATATTCCTTTTACCCTGGTAAATAATGAAACGGCCAAAACTGGTCCTGAAGATTCGGCCGTTTTAGTAGTTGCCAAAGAGGCAATCAATAAACCAAGGATCGAAATTGGACAAGTATATCCACCTGAATTTCCTACCGAAAAATTACCCGAGCCAAAGAAAAAGCCAGGTTTTTTCAGCCGTCTGTTTCACAAGGAGTAGCTTATGGCTTTTAAACCCTTAGCCTACCGGATGAGGCCAACGCAACTAGATGAGGTCGTCGGGCAACAACACTTGATTGGCCCAGGTAAAATAATCCGTCGCATGGTTGAAGCAAAATTGCTTTCTTCGATGATTCTGTATGGACCACCTGGCATTGGCAAAACCAGTATCGCCACGGCCATTGCTGGTTCTACCAAATACGCTTTTCGGATGCTGAATGCGGCAACTGATGGCAAGAAGGAATTAGAGCAAGTTGCCGTTGAAGCTAAAATGTCAGGAACGGTAATTCTGTTATTAGATGAAATTCACCGCCTCAACAAGGTAAAGCAGGACTTTCTCCTGCCCTTATTGGAAAGCGGCCAAATCATCTTAATCGGCGCAACGACCGAAAATCCTTATCTTTCGGTTACGCCTGCGATCAGATCCCGTTGTCAGATTTTTGAATTGAAACCTTTAACCGAAAAAGAAGCCAGTCAAGCAGTCGATCGCGCTCTTAAGGATGAAACCAATGGTTTGGGAAAAGACCATGTAACCCTCACCCCTAGTGCACGCACGCTTTTATTAGAAAAAGGCAATGGCGATCTGCGGTCAATTTTGAATGGGTTAGAATTAGCAGCCCGTTCCACCAAAGAAGAATTGCGCATGGCGGGAAAAAGCACCGACCAAATTACTATCGATTTAGAGGAAATGGGCAATTCACTCCAAGTTCGAACCCAGAGATTCGATGCCAATGGCGATAGTCATTATGATTTGCTATCGGCTTTTCAAAAATCAATCCGCGGTTCCGATACGGACGCTGCCCTCCATTACCTAGCAAAATTGTTAGTGAGCGGTGACTTAATTTCAGTCTGCCGCCGGCTAACTGTGATTGCTTATGAAGATATTGGCTTAGCCAACCCCGCTGCTGCCCAACATGCGGCTATAGCGGTTCAATCAGCCCAAGCAGTTGGTTTGCCAGAGGCGCGAATTCCGCTGGCTAATGCCGTCATCGAATTGGCCCTTTCGCCCAAAAGCAACGCTGCGATCATGGCGATTGATCAGGCAATGAGTGACGTTGAAAATCATGACACTGGAGAAATTCCAGCAGATTTGAAAGATGCGCACTATGCTGGGGCTAAAAAACTTGGTCATGGGAATAATTATAAATATGCTCATGATTATCCTAATGATTGGGTAGCCCAACAATACCTTCCAGATAAGCTACAGGGAAAAAGCTATTTTCAACCTAAGGGTAATTCAAAGATCGAAGCCGGCTTCAAAAAGCAGTACCAAATTTTGCGAAAAATGCAAGCCGATGGTCTTAAAAAATCCCGTTAGTTCAACATTTGTAATCGCTTACTAAAGTCTTGACAAAACTCATTACAATGAGTAATATAATAAGTGATCTGAGTTGATCGACAAGCTATTTTGTCTATAGTTGACCGATCAAACTAGAAGACGTGGTGGTTGGTAAGTAACTACTGAATCGGAATACTAGCTCGTCCTAGGATCCATATTCACTGCGATACCGACCGAATAATTGAACATTGCGGGTTCAACAAAACGTCATTAAGCTTCTTCTGTCAACTCGGATTTATTTGGATTTTTAGAGGCGGTCTTCGGGCCGTCTTTTTTTATCGTTAATACACAATTTTTAAATGGAGTTTTTTGATGATTATTACAATCCTGATGGTTCTTTTTGTTATCTTGCTGCTTGTCTTAGGCTGGTTCTTTTGGAGCCATCGGAATAGCACTTTTTTAGGGGTAGATACTGCTGCCAACAAAGAAGTTTCAGCTTTATTGAAACTTTCCTCAATCTTGCTGCTGGCAGTTGCAATTCTGGGAATTATCGCCATTGCTTTACAAAATAAACAGCTGGAATTGGTTACTCTCCTGGCTGCCTGTGTGGTCTTGACCATCTTTAGTATCAGCTTCACCAAATACAACCAACAATAATCTTTCCGCTTTATAAAGTAATTCTTATGATTCAATGGTAAAATAAAGATAGAAAGAGGTGCTTAATATGCTGAAACAATATAAACACATCCAAGTTTCTGTCGACGGCTCAAAAGAAGCGGACTTAGCTTTTAGCAAGGCGGTGGCACTTGCCAAGAAAAATGACGCGGTATTGGAAATTTTACACGTAATTGATACCCGCTCCTTCCAAAACGTTTCTAGCTTTGATTCAGCAATGGTAGAACAAGTTTCTGCCGATGCCAAGGATAAGTTGGAAGAGTACTATGCTCGAGCACAAAAAGCTGGTGTGCAAGATGTACATTATTCAATCGAGTTTGGTTCTCCAAAAACTATCATTGGACATGAATTTCCAACCAAGCACCACATCGATTTAATCGTCGTCGGTGCAACTGGTTTGAATGCTGTTGAACGTTTACTAATTGGATCGGTGACTGAATACGTAACCAGAACAGCTGATTGTGATGTTTTGGTTTGTCGAACTAAAGAGATCCAAGCTGCTCTGAAGGCAGAAAAAGATTAATTTAAGAAAGCAGTAGCAAAAAAGCAAGAAACTAAAGTTTCTTGCTTTTTTTGTTGGGTTAATTAAATCCATATAACTTATGAACTAGCATGTAGACGGCAGAAACAAACTTTCGGCCGCCCCACCCCGGAAGGTTAATTAATTGTCCGAATGGACGTCGGCGCAATGAATGATATAGCGGATAATCCAATCGTCTTAAGTCATTCCAGAGCTGACGCTTTTTCATTAAATATTCTCTCTTCTTGCCGCGAATTAAGATTACCGAAGAAATAGTGGTAATTATCTCCAGATAATATTTCAGATATGGAGCATAGTCTGCTTGATGATCAACTTCTTTTGCAAAGAAATAGATCATTCTTTTATTAATCAATAATTGCTGGTCAATTTTTCGCAACATTACCTGTTCATTAACCGATTGGTCCTCTCGACCAATGAAGTAATGATATAAATCAATATTTAAGTAATAAAAACTATGCACGTATTTTAACGGCTCATAGACTAAAATATTATCATCGTAGGAAACTTTTTCTGGCAATTTCACCTGACTTAATCGCAGAACTTCAGTCTTAAAGATTACCGCGTGCAGCATCATATATTGACCAGGGTGCATCTTAAGCTGCTTCCAGCCAAATATTTGATTTTTCGGCAAACGAGTAAAGTTGACTAATTTTTTATGCTTGGCTCCCACCTTGTCATACAAGTAATTACATAGCAGCAAATCAGGTAGCTGGCCTGTCGCCTTAGCTTGCGTCAGAAATTCCAAAACCTCTTGCAATGCTCTAAAATCAAGCCAATCATCACTATCTACTACCTTTAAATAGGTCCCAGTGGCGTATTTTAGCGCATTATTAATTGCACCACCATGACCGGCATTTTTTTCATGCAGTGGCTTAATTAAATTAGGAAACTTTTTGGCATAGCTATCAATTATTTTGCCTGTAGAATCAGTTGAACCATCATCTACCAGGATGATTTCAACGGCCTCGCCCCCAACTACCAAAGAATTTACGCACCGTTCCAGATAAGCAGCGGAATTGTAGCAAGGAACAATGAGACTTAAAACTTTTGACATATCATTCTCCAATCTAAACTATTCAGTGTCTCCACTTTCACCGTTCAGGGCGAGCGATTAAGCTTGCAAAGCACCATAAATATTAGCAACATCGGAACAATAAATGTTAAACAATTTAACATCCTGTTCATTTCCATCAATAATCGCTTCAAATGCAGCTTTCCCATCTTTTTCCACGTCAACATGCACTCCATATTGATCCACAAAAGCCTTTTTAACATTCAAACCATAAAAACATGGCAGCGATACTCCAAAATGAATTATCTTATTTTTGACATCGATTTTACCTGGGTCAGCAATTGCAATTCCTTGAAAACCACCTTTGGTATTATCAGCAATTACATACATCATATTTATGAAGTTATCTAACCTAGAAGTAGTCGCGGGTACCTTATTCTTTCTATTTATAGTATCTCTTATGTCATATACTAAGTAATTTGTCATTAAGATAATATCCTTTCTGTGACGCAAATCGATTAATCTTAATTCAATCTAGATTAATTTTACTTGTTATCATTTTTTACACAAAGAAAAAGTTGAATTTTTAGAAAATATTTTTACTAAAAGTAAAATATTACTCAGAAATAATTTTTTAAGACATCATAAACAAAGGTACTGACAAAGTTATTGCCTATAGCATAGTATTTAATGGCTTTTATAAATAAAAAACTCAGGCCAAAGCTTGGAACCGCTTACCTTATAGTATAAAAAGAATATTCGTTTTTATCCTAATTTGCATAAATTGATAAAAAGTCATCATTTTCTGTATATATACATATAAAAAGACCGGGGTTATACCCGATCTTTTTATGATTAAGATTTTTTAACATATTTTCTACGATAAAGGAAAACTACTAAGATTTGCAAAAGAAGTAGGATTACAGCTACCACAATGATATATCTAATGAGTGTTTGTTGGTAATTCCACAAAACACTCTGCCCTTTGTGGTAATGTCCCTTTGCATATGCATTACTATTTGCAACAGTGTAAAGGATGTTATGACTAGCCCTACGCATTGCCTTAACAACTTTAGGGTTGCTAGTATCCGTGACTTGAGCGTTACCAAGAGTGGAAAGCATCAAATCACCACCGTTCAAAATAGATTCATTAGCATTCAAGAAACCACCAGCAAAGTAGTCAGTCTCAGTTAGTCCTTTAAAGCCCCACTCTTTGCGCAATATATTTTGAAGTAGTTGCTTATTTGCTCCCGACCAACGATTTCCAATCATACTATATGAAGTCATGGCAGCACTTGCACCACCATTTTCAACAGCCATTCTAAACGGTTTTAAATAAGCTTCGCGAATAGCCTGTTCAGTGTTCCAAGTCATCAAACCGCTGATTGATCCATCTTTCTTAATGTAAAATCTATTGGTCTCTTGTTCATTCATAGCAAAATGCTTAATGTAGGAGTACACGCCATACTTCTTTGCACCGGAAATTTCATTTGAAGCCATAAAACCAGAAAGTTTAGGATCTTCTGAGAAGTATTCAAAGTTTCTGCCGCCAAATGCTGAGCGGTGTAAGTTCATTGCAGGACCATACCAGCCTGAAATGTTGGCCTGTTTCCCCTCCTTACCGACCTGTTCACCATATTTCTTTGCTAACTGCTTACTCCAAGTAGACGCTAACATGACCTCTGTCGGGAATGATGTAGTATTAAGCTTTGAAGTTACGCTAGCAAACAGGCTATTGAACCCGGCAGGGCCATCGAAATCGTGAGTCCCGATTTTTCCGATAGATCTAATTGGGAAAGTTTGATATCCGCCATAAGTTATTAATTTACCCATGTCACTAACTGACATTTGATTTATCAGCTTGTTCCATTTGCTGTTGTTGTAACTCTTACCTCTCAAGTCAGACAAAACAAGATTATTATTCTGATTTTGCGAAGGCATTGAACCACTCGAATTAGTGTTCTTATAATTTTGAGCAAGAGTAGCTGTCTTAAGCAAATTGCTCTTTAACTTAGTATTAGCACTTGGAGCTTTTGTTGCTTCTTTGTAATTTGCAAAATTATTCTTTCGACTCAAGTAAGTGAAATTAGATCCATCATTTTCAGCATACTGGAACTGATTACTGGTTGTACCGCTATCACCTAAAAGAGTATTATATGTTATCTTCTTACTCAAGTTATAATTTCTAGTAGCAATTACACTATGAGAATTATTCTTAATTTGAATTTGATATTCTCCTCGATCAAGAACATAGTGTCCACCATCTTTTTCGTCATAAGATGACATCTCTGCTCGGTTAAAACTAAACTTTATTGTCTGACTTTCGCCTGGCTTTAAGTTTTTGGTTTTAGCAAAATCAAGTAAATTAGTTGCAGACTTTTCAATACCACCATTATAGTATGGTGCAGTGTAGTACACTTGAACTACGTCTTTACCAGAACGCCTTCCAGTGTTCTTTACTGTAACGTTGAATGAAATTTCTCCTGATGATTTATTTACGTTAAGTTTACTCATACTTTGTTTAAAAGTGGTATAACTTAAACCATATCCAAATGGATATTGAACATGCTGTCTATAACCTTTTTGGTTATTTAAGTATCTAGTTTCCCAATATTTATAACCCACAAAGATATTTTCGGTCTCATGTACATACGCAGCTTCTTGGCCTGAGTAGTAATATGAACCAAAATTATTATAGGTTGGGGTATTTTTTAAATTATACACGTACGTATCTGTAGTACGACCCGAAGGATTAATTTCTCCCTTAAGAATTTTACCCAAAGCTTCAAACCCTTGAGCACCTGTACCTGCCATCCATAAGGCGGCTTTGATATGGCTGTAATTCTTTAACCAGCCTAACTCCATCGAATTAGCTGAGTTAACGACTACGATAACGTTTTTGAAATTTTGGTTTACCAGCTTTAACATTTCCTTTTCTGGATTATCAATTTCAAGATATGATTGTCCTTTGTTAAAGTCATCCTTACGTCCATGGTAAGTCTGATTGGCAGCCATGTTACGCATATCAGTAGGTAAATCGTTTCCTTCTCCACCGGAACGACTGAGAACTACAATAGCCGTATCTGAGAATTTCTTTGTTTGGTTAATTAAGCTTTTTGAATATTGTGAACCTTTTGGTTCTGGCAAAGTCCAATCTGCACCTAAAATACTGCCCGAACTTGGCCGACTCTTCCGATAATTGTGATAGAAATTATAAAGCTTTTGATTGGTAGTAAAACCTGCATCTTTCAAACTTTGATAAATATCAATATTTTTCGAAGTATTACCAGAACCTGAACCGGTACCACCGTAGAAAGGTGAAGTCGAAGCCCAGCCAAATACATTAACCTTTTTAGCTTTTATAGGTAGATAACCCTTAGTGTTTTGTAGAAGCGTCGTACCTTCACTACTGATTTGCTGAGTTAATTGATTGCCATCATTAGACAACTCTTTACTAATGGAATTAATGGACGTTCCTGCATTATTGGCATTCATCAACCCTTGCATTGGGCCAAAAATCATACTTGTCATAGAAACTACTATTGTAACCAAAAATACAATAAGTGATTCCCATTTTAGCCAAAATTGAAATTTAGATTCGCGTTTCCAAAATACAATCAGCAAAACTATAATTAATAGCAAAACAATGCCGATTGCAATAAAATACTTGCTACCTAACACTAAAGTGCTTGTAATGTCCGACTGAGAAACAATCCCAGCTGCCAATAATGATCTAATAACAACAGTGGCTGCTCCAGCAACTATGATTAATAGACCAATTATGACTCCCAAGGAAATTAGCAAACTGCGCAATTTCCGATTTTTCATAAAACAATCCTCCTGGTTTATTTAACTCTTTTGTTTGTAACCGTTTACAGTTATAACAATAAGCTAATCTGTTCGTATTTTTGAAGTTTTTACATATTTTGCTAAAATGAAAGCATTTTCTGTTTCTGTGCAAAAAACATCCACAGTTATATGTCTACAAACATCTTCGATAAAACTGAAGTCAGTTTATTATCTTTCTTAATTAACCCCACTTCATGAAATCTTGATAGATAAAGTCAATTGAAGCAGCTACTCCCGGGTACAAACTACAGCATAATAAATTCCACGTATTCAGAAAAATAGTAATTAGTAAAAAATAGAAGATATGTGGAATTTATTGAGAAAAAAGGCACAGTGTTACCTGTGCCCTTCTATCTTGCCTATTTCATTATTACAAATTTCATCATTGGCCAATTAATTGCTACCTGAGCAATAATATTGCAAATATTAGCAATAGTTGAAGAACCACCCCCAACGTATGGATTTAGCACGGCTATAATGTGCGGTGGCATCCAAACAGAAACAATACCTGCTACAACTACAGTTACAATATACCAAAACAGTTTCCAAGCTCCAAATTTAGCTCCGAAAACCATATCCCTTTGAACGAAATAATTAACTACTTGAGCACAAATATATGCTAAAAGGAATGATACGAATCCTCCCAGTCCACCAGAAGATTTGGCAGAATAATCAAAAATCCACCAACTAAACGGCTGCGTCATATTTTTAAAGAATAATAAAGATGATAGCCACAAAACAACGAAGTTAGTAATCGTAGCACAATTACTTAATAAGTTAAATACGATAAATTGATATGTCGTAGGATATTTCACTTCAAATTTTAAAATAGCTTTGATTATACCGTTATGGCGATATTTCAGCATCCACTTTGTTAAGGCATCATCGTTTTTATCTAGTTTATCAATATCTGAATCAGTTGCTTTTCTGATTTTTTTGTTTTCTTTTGTCACTTCATCTGAGCTCATTTCTGTTTCTCCTTTGGATACCATTTGGACTTTTTTATTGCTTTTTGGTTAGCAAAATGATCTTTGATCAATCTTCCAGTACCTCGCCAGAAATGCCCATTAATGATAAAAAGAATATCATGTGCCATCTTACTGTTGATTAGATCTCCCGTCATCTTATTCATTGCTCTGAAAGGCATATTGTAATTAAATAAAAAGTTCAAATTAGGTTTGCCGACAGCTAAACTTTGATCAATCTTCTTTTTCAACCAACCAGCTGCCATTCGCCCAATCCAACCCTTAGCATGATGCATTTCCATAAGTGGATCGTTGTAACCTATTTCTTTATTTTCCTCATTTATTGGTAAAGAGGAGCCATAAAGTTTAGCAAAATCTTGATCCGTTATATGTTTAAGATCGGCCTTTCGGTACTTTTCATACCATTCATTTTGTGGAACGCTGACCATAAGACCATCAATCGAGACTTCGCTAGTCAAAACGATATCTTCTGCATTTCTACCAATCATTATTTGATACGTTCCACTTTCAACTTTCCATAAATGTGAGTCAGGATCCCAGAATCTAAAGGTATAATTATCGAATGGAATTGTTACCAATTTGGATTCACCTGGAGCCAGACCGACTTGTTTAAAACCTTTTAATTCCCGTTTTGGGCGAATAAGCGCTGAATCCTTCTTTCCAACGTAAAGCTGTACAGTTTCAATCCCTTCCCGATTACCAGTATTTGTAACTTTAACATTGAGACCATTTTTATTTACCTTCAAAACAGAATAATCAAAATGGGTATAGCTTAAGCCAAACCCGAATGGAAACAGCACTGGTACGTCGGAAGTTTCATAATATCTATAACCGACAAAGATACTCTCTTTATAATTCACATTGCGTCGCTTTTCAGGGAACTCATTATCAAATGGAATGTCCGTTTCTTTCATGGGGTAAGTTTCTGCTAAACGTCCACTTGGATTATATTTTCCAGTTAATACTTCCCACATTGCACTAGCACCGGCTTCACCACCCAAATACCCATGAACCAAGGCATTTACATCTCCAATCCAAGGCATGGTAATTACTGCACCACCTGATAATACTAAGACCAGCGGTTTTCCAATAGTAGCAAGGGCATGAATCAGTTGTTGCTGATTATTAGGAATATCTAGTTTTTTCCGATCAAGGCCTTCAGATTCAGAACTTTCAATTAATCCTGCACTCAAAACAATAACATCGCTATTTTTACCAACATTTACGGCATCATCAATCAATGTTTGATTCAACTTATCCGTCCGTTCATAACCTTTAGAGTAACCAGAAATTGTAACATTGTAGTCTGCCGCTGTATCTTTTAAATTTTCTAATTCATGAGCATTGATCAAACTAGAACCAGCTCCTTGATAACGTGGACTTACTGCAAAGTCCCCTATTAGTGCAACTTTTTTACCTGGCTTCAGAGGCAAGATATGATCTTCATTTTTCAACAAGACGATGCTTTTCTTTGCTGCTTCACGGGCGATTTGGTGTTGGTGTGGCCAATCTACTTTGGTATTTTTTTTCTGTTCTTCCAGGGTCACTAATAATACATCTAAAAATTCATCTATTCTTTTATCTAGTACACTTTCCTTTAAATTCCCACTGTTAACTGCATCTATTACTTCTTGGGCTGAGTTCATCCCTAGCCCGGGCATGGTAACATTACTTCCGGCCTTTAATCCGGCAATATGATCATTATCGCCTCCCCAGTCAGTTACCACATAACCTTTAAATCCCCATTCATTTCGTAAAATGTTAGTCAATAACTCAACATTCTCATTTGCATAAATACCATTGATTTCGTTATAAGAAGACATGATTGACTTTGGCCGGCCTTCTTTAACAGCAATTTCAAAATTTGTCAGATACAATTCATGCAGAGCACGCTCATCTACAACAGAATTAGAAGCCATTCTTCTAGTTTCCTGGCTATTAACTGCAAAATGTTTTGGCGTAGCCACAGTCCCATTTTCTTGTATTCCCCGAATCATACCAGCGGCCATTTTTCCTGCTAAGTACGGATCCTCACTGTAATATTCAAAGCTCCTACCACCACGTGGGTTACGTTTGGTATTAAGTGCTGGTCCAAGTATCTGTTGAACTCCTAAACTACTTGCTTCAACACCTAAAGCCTTTCCTACCGACTCGGTAACATTAGGATTCCAACTGTTAGCTAATGTTGCTGATGACGGAAAGCAAGTAGATAGTTCACTGCCATTTAAGCCTAGATGGTCTCCGGCGCCTGACTGCTTACGCAAACCAAATGGACCATCAGACAAAAACATATTAGGTACTTTTCCTTCTATTTTTCTGGTTTGCCATTCTGATTCCCCTGCCGTCAGCATTGCTTTTTCTTGTAAGGTTAATTTATTTATAATATCCTGATGAGCAAGCATGTTTTACTCCTTTGTAATAACTTTGTACAATCACATATTAGCTAAAAAGTGTAAGCGTTTTTACAAAAAGTGCATTTTTTGACTCAAATCTGGCATTTTTTGTAGTGAAGTCTTTCGAAAAAAAGCTAAAATAAAAACAAGCAATATTTTAAAACTTACCAATGTAATGGAGGAATAAAATGAAAGTAGCGATTGCCGAAGATAATCAGCAAGAACTAGATCAATTAATTCATTGTTTTAAGCAATATGAATCGGATCATCAGGAGAATATTGAAATTTTTCACTTTGATACTGGTATAAAATTATTGGAACATTTTAACCAAGGATTTGATATAGTTTACCTTGATGTACAAATGCCAGGTATATCCGGCATGGACACAGCTGAACAAATTCGCAAACAAGATTCCGAGATCTTAATCGTTTTTGTCACTAACTATGTTCAATATGCTATAGATGGATACCGTGTCAATGCCTCAGATTTCCTATTAAAACCGGTTAGCTACTTTAGTTTCAGTGAGCATTTCAAAAAAATAGAACAACAATTAAAAAGACGTGAAGATTCCGTGATGGTTAATACTTCCGATGGAATGGTTAAAATTCAGCTTGATGATCTGTACTATGTAGAGAGCCAAGCACATAAGATAACTTTTCACCTGGAAAATCCTAACCATTCCACTATTGAAATTACAGACTCGATGAAAAATATGGAGGAACTCCTTTTACCATATGATTTTTATCGCTGTAACAACTCTTTTATAGTTAACTTGAAATACGTAATGGGGGTTTCCGGTAACACTGTGAAAGTAGGTAATTATAAACTTCCTATCTCGCGACCAAGAAAAAAAGGTTTTATGAGTGCTTTAACTGATTATTTAGGAATGGGGCTTATTTAATGAAGTTCGTCACTTTGCCTGACATTCCAAGAATATACACTGCATTAGCAGAATGGCTTGCATGTATGCTAATGATTTCGCAAGTTCCCTCCAGCCAGAGAAGACGAAATGTATTTTTCTATGCTTTTGGTGCAGGTATAATTCAAATTTTACTCCAATTTTGGGCAGGATCATTCTCTCTCAGTTTTTGGTTAGTAGGAATGGCTTTAAACGTACTTTGGATGTATTTAACGATTTGCCTTGAAACAACTCCAATTACTACTAGGATTTATCACACATGTAAAGCCTTTATATTTGCAGAATTTATTGCTGCCCTTTCTTGGGAAGCATTTTCTTTGTTAGCTGTAATCGGGAAATTTACTACACACACTTTAATTCCACAATTTTTTATGGCAATTTGTTATGCCTTATTGATTTTTGGAATGTATAAACTACAACAAATCGAAAGAATTCACTACGGACTTCTCAATATTGAGAAAAAATCTGCTTTAATTAGTCTACTCTTAATGATAATTTTATTCCTAATGAGTAATGTCAGTTTTCTATGGACTACTAAAAATCCACTGATTGGCAATTCTACCACTGTTTTTACTATTCGAACTTTTGTTGATCTATGTGGATTATTAATATTTACTTTATTAGAGAACCAACGGTTTGAACAGTATCTGGCTAAAGATTTAGACAATATGAACAACATGTTCAAACTTCAGTATGAAGAATATCAAGCATATCGCGAAAGCAGTGATATGGTGAATCGAAGATTTCATGATTTAAAACAGCAACTTGATGTAATCGCCCTAGAATCTGATGAAAAGAAAAGACTTTCCTACATTAACAGTTTAAGAGATGATATTAAGCAGTATAAAGCGGATGTAAAGACTGGTAATCCAATTGCTGATGTAGTTTTAACCAGAAAAAATGCATATTGCATAGATAATGACATCCAATTGACATGTATTGCAAATGGTAATCTGCTAAAAGGTATTGAAACTATGGACTTATGCAGTCTACTTGGAAATAGTCTTGACAATGCGATTGAAGCAGTTTTAAAGATCCCTGATAAACATAAACGTTTAATTGATATAAGGATTACTCAACGTGGAGACATGGTGATTTTTCGAATCAAGAACTACACCAGAAATAATTCTCCAATTTCAAAACATGAACTTCCCAAAACAACTAAAAAAGACAAGTCTGCTCATGGATATGGTCTCAGAAGTATCGCAATTATCAGTCAAAAGTATAATGGAACTATGACTATAAAAAAACAGGATCATTGGTTTGCTCTACAAGTACTATTTCCAGCAAATATCGCTAAATAAAAAAACTCTTGCAAACTTGCAAGAGTTTTTGTGTAATTAAAAGTCACCGGCAGTACTAAACATGTAGTCCTTATTATGGAACTTCATTGATAGAATTAATCCAATTCCGATCATATTTCCTAAAAGGGCTGACCCACCTTGTGAGATAAATGGCAGTGGAATACCAGTAAGCGGCAACAGGTCGATGCTCATCCCAATATTTTCAAATACGTGGAACAGAATCATCATAATAATCCCGGTTGCAATATAAGAATAGAAAGCATTTTTGGTTTCAAACGCGGTTCTAACCATTTGCGTAATTAGGTACAAATATACCAAAATAACGCTAACGCAGCCTACAAAACCAAAGGTTTCACCGATTACTGAGAAAATCATATCAGACCCACGGACTGGAACATAAACAATAATTTTAGCAAATCCATTGCCCCATATTTGACCAGATCCGATCGCCTTCATACTTTGCCATAATTGATAGGCATTTGATGAAGTATCGCTTGAAGGGTCTAACCAGGAATTGATTCGGTTAAACTGATAAGTACTGAACCAATGGCTTAAGAACTTCTGACCCCAACTGGTAGTGACCAGTAAAATCAAAGTTACCCCGACCGCGGCTCCAAAAATTCCAAAAGGAATAATAATTTTCCAGGTAATCCCTGAAACTAAAATCACCCCGATAACAATCGCAATAAAGACCAACATCGTCCCGAAGTCATTTTGCAATTTCAAAAGCACGGCAACTGGCAGGGTCCAGCCAATAATTTTGCCCAACAAAATCCAATCATTGCGCAGATTGTGGGCATACTTTTGATTATGGTCACTTACAACATGTGCCTGCATCAAGATGAAGGCTGGCTTCATCAGCTCCGAAGGTTGAAAACTTAAGGAACCGAGTTTAAACCAACTTTTTGCACCGTTATTGGCTGCGGCTGTTCGGTCATAAAAGAACAGAACCAAGATCAGTAATAGGATACCGACGCCATAAGCAATCGGTGCAATTTTATATAATTGTTCAGAATCGAATTGCATGATGAAGACAATGATGACAATTGAGATCAGATACCATACGGCCTGCATAATCATTGCCCGATTAGGTGAACCCAAATTGCTTTCATCGTTTGAATAAGCCACATAAATAGCATAGACGCCAATTGCGGCTAGGATAATTACTGGAAAAATAATATTCCAGGCAATTCGATCAATAACGCTTCTTTTATTCTCTACTTTTGCCATTCAACATCACTCAATTATTATTTTTCGTGCAGGGCGAAGTAAGCTAATAGCGTATTAATACTGCTTTCTAAACTCTTATCAAACAGTTCCTCGCCTGTTTTATTGGTAGTAGCACGATAACGACCATTTATTTCTTCAATCAGACCAATGGTCTTCCGGTTCGGAATGACAACTTCCCAAGTAGGAACGTTTCTCCCCTTTAGTTCATTGATTTCAACCGGGATATTCTCAGTTTTTTTACTCATATCATTTGTCAGCAATTGCTGACTTCTTATCCTTTCTTAGCTTTTTGCTCAGTATGAAAAGCTTGGGCAATTACTTCATCTTCGTAACGTTCCGGATGCGGATTGCGAAAGATGGTAAATTTATCCGGTACTGGATCTACGCCGCCACGTACAAAGGGATTACACCTTAAAATTCGCGCAATTCCCATTATTAAGCCCAATAATAGACCATGCTTCTTTAATGCATCAATCATGTAGGTTGAACATGTAGGCCAATACCGACAAGAATCGGGCAAAATTGGCGATAGATATCTCTGATATAAACGCACAAGTCCAATTAAAATACGTGACAAGTAACTCACCCTTTAATGACGCTGATGCTTTTGAATATTCTTCAACAAAGTCCCTGTTCCGAGGGCTACCGCTTCCAGTGGATGATCGGCAGTTAAGACGGGAACTTGTAATTCAGCCGCAATCAACTGATCAATTCCATGCAATAAGGCGCCGCCACCAGTCAGCATAATGCCGCGGTCAATAATATCGGCAGAAAGTTCTGGCGGAGTACTTTCCAGCACGCTCTTGGTCGTCCGGACAATACTCATTAGGCCGTCATGCATAGCTTCTTGAACTTCAACTGCTGAAACCGTAGTTTGTTTTGGCAATCCTTCAACCATATCGCGTCCACGAACAGTAATTGTTTCATTAGGATCTGGCTCATAAGCCGAGCCAATCTCAATTTTAATTTGTTCCGCAGTCCGTGACCCAATAAGCAAGTTATGCTTATTTTTGATGTAGTTCATGATATCTTGGTTCATCCTGTCACCGGCATAGCGCAAAGATTGCGAGGTAACAATTTCACCCATTGATAAAACTGCAATATCGGTAGTTCCCCCACCAATATCAATAACTAAATTACCTTGCGGTTTGAAGATATCAAGTCCGGCACCAACAGCAGCGACTTTCGGTTCAAAGTCTAAGTAAACATTGCCACCACCGGATTTTTCGGCAGCCTGAATAATTGCCTTTTGTTCGATGGAAGTCACGCCTGTTGGCGCACAAATCAAGATATTAGGCTTAGCCATAAAGCCTTTAACATTTAACTTTTCAATAAAATAGGACAACATTGCTTCGGTAATGTCAAAATCGGCAATAACCCCATTTTTTAAGGGGCGAATGACGCGAATATTACCAGGAGTTCTACCCACCATTTCATAGGCGTCAGAACCTACAGCTACTACTTTATTACTTTCGGTATTGACCGCCACAACTGATGGTTCGTTTAAAACGATTCCCTTGCCTGATACGTTAATCAGGACATTCGCGGTCCCTAAATCGATTCCTATATCTCGTGCCACGTTAATCCTCCTAAATATACATGCTACATTTTACCATAAATGCCTTTATTTAGACGGTTGCAGCGTGTGCTTTAAAGAAGTTTAAAACAAATTGCTTAATTGCATGGATGTATCAATAAAGGCAATGAAGAAGCTGCCTACAATATAGCCTAAACCAATGGCGAAAAGCAACAATAAAACTTGGCTTTCAAAGATGTGTCCAGGTTTCATAAATTTTGAAACATCGACATTTTTCACTACTTGAAAACTAATGCCCACAAAAACAATGTAAATAATGATATTAACGACTGCATGAATACCCAATGCTTGCATAAAATTCCTCCTTCTGATAGCGAAAAAAACGAATGCACCTAAAGTGCATTCGTTCTTTTTTAATTAATGCTTATAGCGATTATAAACACTAATCCGGTTAACAGCACGCCGCAGGGCCACTTGAGCTCTTGCAATTGATTGTTCATCATGCTTGGCTTCAGCTTCCTTGATCCGCTTTTCAGCGCGTTCTTTGGCAGCTTCTGCTCGGCTAAGGTCAATATTGCGGGCACGTTCAGCACTATCGGCAATAATTGTTGCGACATTATTTGAGAATTCCAAATATCCGCCGTTTACTGCGATATGATCAACACGCTGGCTCATTTCCCGGCTGCGCTTAACTGTAACTTCACCAATTGCTAACGGCGTCAAAAGCGGAGTGTGATTAAATTGAATCGATCTTTGACCATCGACAGCGCGAAAGTCAATGATAGATGTCAAGTGATCATAGATCACACCACTATTAGTTACCACTTTGACGGTGAACAGGTGCTCTGGATTTGCCATTGCACATCACCCTACTTTTCTAACAAAGCTTGAGCTTCTGGATCACTTGGAGTTACCCCCATGTCCTTAGCCTTCTTAACAGCGTCTTCAATTGGTCCAACTAAACGGAAGGCATCTTCTGGTAAATCATCCATATGACCGTCCAAAATCATCTTAAAGCCTTTGATCGTTTCTTTGATTGGAACGTATGAACCTGGTTGACCAGTAAAGGTTTCAGCAACGAAGAAGTTTTGTGATAAGAAGAATTGAATCTTCCGTGCACGAGCAACAATTAATTTTTCTTCATCGGATAATTCGTCCATACCCAAAACGGAAATGATATCTTGCAATTCATGGTAACGTTGCAAAACATGCTGAACGCGAACAGCAGTATCATAGTGTTCTTGTCCAACAACTTCCGGATCCAAGGCACTTGAAGTTGATTCAAGCGGATCAACAGCTGGATAAATACCTTGCTCAACCAGACTACGTTCTAGGTTAGTAGTAGCGTCCAAGTGAGCAAAAGTGGTAGCTGGAGCTGGGTCAGTATAGTCATCGGCAGGAACGTAAACAGCTTGAATAGAAGTAATTGATCCCTTCTTGGTAGAAGTGATCCGTTCTTGCAATTGACCCATTTCAGTTGCCAAAGTAGGTTGATAACCAACGGCACTTGGCATCCGTCCCAAAAGGGCAGAAACTTCTGAACCAGCCTGGGTAAATCTAAAGATGTTGTCGATAAAGAGCAACACGTCTTGACCTTCAACATCACGGAAGTATTCAGCCAAAGTTAAGCCAGTTAGGGCAACCCGCATCCGGGCACCAGGCGGCTCGTTCATTTGACCAAAGACCATGGCTGTCTTGGCTAAAACACCGGATTCTTTCATTTCATAGTAAAGGTCGTTCCCTTCACGGGTTCTTTCACCAACACCAGTGAAAACTGAAATACCACCGTGTTCTTGTGCAATATTGTGAATTAATTCTTGGATAATCGTGGTTTTACCAACACCGGCACCACCGAACAAACCAACCTTACCGCCTCGAACGTATGGTTCAAGCAAGTCAATAACTTTAATCCCAGTTTCAAGGATTTCGCGACTGGTTGTCAGTTCTTCATATTTAGGTGCTTTTTTGTGGATTCCTTCGCGTGGATGATCTGCAGGGAATTCTTCCCCACCATCAATTGGTTGACCCAAGACATTGAAAACTCGACCTAAAGTATCTTCGCCAACAGGGACGGAGATTGGGCCGCCAGTATCTTCAACTGTCATTCCGCGTCGAAGACCATCGGTAGATTCCATTGAGATGGTTCTTAAAACACCATCACCGAGTTCCAAGGTGACTTCAAGGATGATTGATTCATCTTCTGACTTAATAACGCGTAAAGCATTATTAATATCAGGTAATTCTTTATCAAGAGGGAATTTTACATCGACCACAGGGCCGATAACTTGAACAATTTCACCCTTACTCAAAACATCTACCTCCTTTTCTTTTTTACTCTAGGGCATTCGCACCACCGATAATTTCAGTAATTTCGGTAGTAATTTGTGCCTGTCTAGCACGGTTTAATTGCGTTGTTAAAGTTGAAACCAAATCGTCAGCGTTGTCACTGGCACTCTGCATGGCTGTCATTGAACTTGCATGTTCTGCGGTCTTGGCATCCAAGATGGCACCAAAGATGGTTGAACGTGCATACTGTGGCAGGATGCTAGCCAAAACGGTTTCCGGATCTGGCGCAACTTCATATTCTAATTTTTCGTGAGCGTCCGCTTCAGACACACCGATATCAAGGTCAGAAATCGGCAACATTTTTTCAACCCGGAAGGTACTTGAAAGTGAGTTCACGTGGTGGGTGTAGCAAACATACAACTCATCATAAACACCGTTTAAGTACATCTTGATTGCGGTTGAGACGATCGGCAAAGTTTCTTTATAGGTTGGAACATCGCTAATCCCATCTTTTTCGTAAACAACATTAACATTGTTTTTCTTAAAGAATTGGGCGCCAACTGAACCAACTGCTAAAACCTTCGCAGATTTATGTTCAATCTCTGAATCCTTCAGCAAGCCCATCACATTTTTGATCGCATTGCTATTGTAGGAGCCAACCAAACCCCGGTCACCGGTAATTACCAAATAACCTGTTGATTTGACTTCATCGCGACCCTGAATCATATCAGCAACAATCCCTGGTCCAAACATTTCTGAATAGTCCAAGTTGTTCATGTTATTTTCATTAACACGACTTTTTTGTTTACCAAAATAATTAACTAAAGTGCTGGACATCAAACGAGATACGGTTTGCCGAACATGATCATTATAAATGGTATATTCTTTATCGCGTTTCTCAGTTTGATTAAGCTTAGATGCCGAAACCATTCTCATAGCCTCGGTAATCTTACCGGTCTGCTTAACTGAAGCAATCTTTTTCTTTAACTCAAGTAAGGATGCAGGCATAATCTACCTCCTACTTTGCACTTGGGGTAAAGCTCTCAGCAAAGTCTTTAATAGCAGCATCAAGCTTATCAGTATCTGGCAATTGACCAGTTTCTTTAATATGCTTGAGCAAATCTGCATGGCTGCTGTCAAAGTTATCGTATAATTCCGTTTCAAATCTTTGGATGTCTTCAACTGGAACAGCATCTAAGAAGCCGTGAGTTAAGGCATACAAGATAACAACTTGTTTTTCAACCGGAATTGGATCATGCAGCGGCTGCTTCAAAACTTCTACAGTCCGCTTACCACGGTTCAACTTAGCTTGAGTTGCTTGATCCAAATCACTACCGAATTGTGCGAAGCTTTCCAAAGCACGATATGAAGCCAGGTCAGTACGTAAAGTACCGGCAACCTTCTTCATAGCTTTAATCTGAGCTGCCCCACCAACACGAGAAACTGAGTTACCAGCGTCAATGGCTGGCCGAGTACCTGCAAAGAACAAATCACTTTGCAAGAAAATCTGACCATCGGTAATTGAAATTACGTTAGTTGGAATATAAGCTGAAATGTCCCCAGCCTCGGTCTGAATAAATGGCAAGGCTGTCATTGAACCCCCACCTAGTTTGTCTGACAACTTAGCACTACGTTCCAATAAACGTGAGTGCAAATAGAAGACGTCACCAGGGTAGGCTTCACGACCAGGCGGACGACGGAGAAGCAAGGAGAGTTCACGGTAAGCGACGGCTTGTTTCGACAGGTCGTCAAATACGATCAACACATGCTTGCCATTGTACATAAATTCTTCACCCATCGCAGTACCAGCATATGGTGCAATATACAGCATTGGTGCTGGTTCTGATGGACCGGCTTCAACCACGATAGTGTAATCCATCGCACCGAAGCGCTTTAAAGTTTCAACTTGAGTTCTAACGGTTGAGTCCTTTTGACCAATCGCAACATAAATACAAATTACGTCTTGACCCTTTTGGTTCAAAATCGTATCGATCGCCAAACTCGTCTTACCAGTTTTACGGTCACCGATAATCAATTCACGCTGACCACGACCAATTGGTACCAAAGCATCGATGGCCTTAATACCGGTCTGAAGTGGTTCACTAACTGATTGACGATCCATAACGCCAGGTGCTTTAGCTTCAATAGGCCGCGTTTTATCGGTCTTGATTTCACCTAAGCCATCCACTGGCTGCCCTAACGGATTTACAACCCGGCCGATTAAGGCGTCCCCAACTGGGACTTGCATAATTCGACCAGTCCGCTTTACTCGGTCACCTTCACGAATATCATCAAAGTTACCCAAAATAATGATACCGACATCATTAGTTTCCAGGTTTTGAGCGATACCGTAAGAACCGTTTTCGAATTCTAGCAGCTCATTTGCCAAGACATTGTCAAGGCCATGAGCGCGGGCGATCCCATCACCTACGTAAGTAATGACACCGACTTCGTCGATATCAAGCTTATCATCGTAGTGTTCAAGTTGTTGCTTGATCAAAGAGCTAATTTCTTCCGCTTTAATGCTCAATGGTTTCACCTCTTTACTTTTTATCTATTAATTGACGCCGAATCTTGGTCAAGCGATGCTTGACTGATCCATCGATGACAATATCTCCAACTTGGAGTACTGCCCCGCCAATAATACTTGGATCAACTTCATTCTCTAGACGCACGCTAGACAAATGATACTTCTTAGCGTAGCCATCACTTAGTCGACTTAATTCGTCAGAGCTAAGCTGATATGAAGTAGTCACTGTTCCGCTTGCGACACCCTTTGCCTTGTTGTAAAGCTGATTAAAGAAAGCAATAATCTCAATTACAACATCAAAGCGATTGTAATCCAAAAGCATGTTTAAGAAGTTTTGTACTTCTTCAGATAAGTCACGCTCAACACTGGTCAACAGTGCTTCCTTATCTTTGCAATTGAGGATTGGATCACTTAGGGTAGCCACAAACTTAGGATTTTCCTTTAGTGCGATAGCTAACTCGTTCAGTTCAGCATGGATCGCATCAAGATTGTGCACATCTTCCGCATAACCGAACAAAGCAGTCCCATAGCGTGCTGCAATTTCCTCTCTACTTAAAGCCATTAGTCATCCAGCCCCTTAATAAACTGATCAACTAAGTCTTTTTGATCATCAGCAGAAAGATTCTTAGCAATTACTTTTTCAGCGATTGCAACTGAAATGTCAGCCACTTGGTCGCGCGCATCATTAATTGCGTCAGCCTTTGCTTGTGCAGCATCAGACTTAGCTTGCTTGCGGATTTGGGCAGCTTGATCGTTAGCATCTGCTACAATCTTCTCGCCTTGCTTTTGCGCGTTCGTCTTAGCGTCAGAGAGAATTTGCGTTGCTTCTTGTCTTGAATTCTTCAAGGCAGCTTCGCGTTCATTGGCCAGTGTTTCGGCCTTTTTTCTGTTAGCTGCAGCTGAATCCAAGTCGTCAATAACCTGTTGCCGACGCTTTTCCAGCATATCTTTTACTGGGCCCCAAGCATAATGCTTAACGGCAACCAATAAAATGGCAAAGCAGATTAAATACCAGATCATATCTCCGAAATATAACTTCCCGGATTCTGCAGCAAACAATGTTTGAAATGTCATTTACTGCCCCTTCTCTCATTCAGATAAATCGTTGGTTCCGACAAATTAAAGAAAGAGAATCAGGAACGCAATAACGATAGCCAAAATAGGAACGGCTTCGATCAAACCAACACCGATGAACATTGTTGATTGCAGCTTACCTGCACTTTCAGGTTGGCGAGCCATACTTTCAATGGTTCTGCTGATAACTTGACCGTTACCGATAGCAGCAGCTAAAGCCGCAATCCCGGCTGCGATAGCAGCAGCAAGATATCTTAAACCTTGTTCCATAAAAACAAACCTCCGAATTTTATTCTTTCGTAACCTTTTTACCGATGTACACCATTGATAAAGTTACAAAAACATATGCTTGGATAGAGCCAATGAAGACAGAGAAACCTTGCCAGATGATGGCGAGCGGGGCAGCGACGATCTCAGTCAGTATCCCGTAACTAGGAGCTAAGGAATTACCAATCAAGGTCAGCAGCACTTCACCCGCATAGATGTTTCCGTAAAGCCGCAAAGACAGTGTCAAGAAGTTGGTCAATTCTTCAATCAAATTGATTGGCAACAAGAATGACACCGGACCAGCGTAGTTCTTGAGATATCCGCCAGTGCCGAACTTCTGAATACCGAATGTGAACGAAAGCAGCAAGGTCATCATTGCAAAGGTCATCGTCGTGACTGGATCCGCGGTTGGCGATTTAATGTACATTAGATCGCCAATTTTGACTTCCAGAACAAGCCCTAATTGGTTCATGAACCAAATGAACATAAACAGAACAAATGCATATAATGACAAGTGCTTTTGAGCATCTTCATCGGCGACGTTCGATTTAACGATGCCGTCGGTAAAGTCCAAAATCATTTCGATTACATTCTGCCGTTTGTTCGGTCTTAGTTCCACTTTTTGCGCTAACCACTTGCAGAGGAAAAAGACTGCAAGTGCCATCAGCGTGGAGCCAGCTATATTGGCAAAATTAAAATTAATGCCAAAAAGCTGAAACACGAATGATTTCTCCATTGCTTCGTACCCTCCCTTCTCGTGCTGATTAACTCGAACACGTTTTAATTCTAACACTAAAATTTAAAGATTAACGAATGTAACCGTGTTCAAGTAACAAATTTGTAAAATATTTTTACTTAGTACCGAAGAGACGGTCACCGGCATCTCCCAAGCCTGGGAAAATATAGCCGTTAGACATGAGCTTTTCATCTTCTGCTGCCGCATAAATGTCGACATCAGGATTTTCAGCTTGCACTGCCTTGACGCCATCTGGAGCTGCCACTAAGACTGCCAAGCGAATATTCTTAGCGCCCCGCTTTTTCAAAGCGCCAATTGCCATGTTGGCACTACCACCGGTAGCCAGCATTGGGTCAACGATGATGCATTCACGTTCTTCAATGTCTGGCGGCATCTTGAAGAAATATTCGTGAGGCTTCAAAGTTTCCTCATCACGATACATCCCAATGTGACCAACTCTAGCTGATGGAATCATTTCCAAAACGCCATCAACCATTCCTAAGCCAGCACGCAAAATTGGTACAATAACCGGCTTTTTCCCAGCCAATTGCTTTTGGGTGGTTTTACCGATTGGAGTTTCAATTTCTACGTCTTCCAGCGGTAAATCCCGAGTCATTTCATATACCATCAACCCGGCGATTTCGCCTACAACGCGACGGAACTCATTGGTACCAGTATCCTTGCGACGAATAATCGTCAGCTTGTGCTGAATCAATGGGTGATTTAAAACAGTAAACTTTCCCATTTCTGCCTCCTAAAAAAGATATACATTATCCTTATTATTCTAATCGAAAACGCGAAAGGTTTAAAGCCTTTCGCGTATTCAGTCATTAATTATTTTCGATAGTGTTGGCCGGCTGCTGCTTTATTTAGCCGATTCATGTAGGCATAGCTAGCTTGCCCCTGATCAAAACCTTGAACATAGATCTTTTTGATCCCCGCTTGATCATCAAAATATCTCAAGCCTGCAAAAAGATTATGATCTGCATCTACTAAATTATTTCCTAAATTAAATTTATTGGCATCAGGCACCGCTAAATCGGCCAAGACCGAGCTCAGAGCCATCACCCCAGTGGTTTCATCAAGCATCAATTTGCTAAAATCTGAAACTTGATCCACAACCACGACCGGTTCGCTAGGCGCATAGTGACGATACTTCATGCCAGGGGCTTTAGGAATATCTTTTTCACCGACTTTACCGGTATTGAGCAAAACCGGTTCACCCAAAACCGTACTTAATGCTTCCGGTGTGATTTCCCCAGGCCGCAAAACGACTGGTGGTTGAGCGGTTAAATCAATAATGGTTGATTCAAGTCCCACCCGAGTGGCACCACCATCTACAATCGCTGCAATCTTGCCTTTCAAGTCATGATAAACATGCTGAGCCGTGGTTGGACTTGGCTTAGTCGAGGTGTTTGCTGATGGCCCAACAATCGGGTAACCCAGCTTAGCAATCAGATCATGCGTCAATTGGTCATCGGGGCAGCGAAAAGCCGCGGTCGGCAAGCCCCCAGTCACAGCTTCAGGCAGGCTGCCAGGCTTTACGTATAACAATAAAGTTAAGGGTCCAGGCCAAAAATGCTTGATCAGCTTTTCAGCTTCTTCAGGCACTGCTTTTACATACCGGCGCATCATGGCTTCATCCGCAACGGTTACGATTAGTGGATTGTCACTAGGGCGCCCTTTGGCGCGGTAAACATTCTTGACGCTGGTTTCATTCGTGGCAATTGCCCCTAACCCATAAACTGTTTCCGTTGGAAATGCCACCAGCTCACCTTGTGCTAAAAGTGATGCTGCTTGATCCAAATCATCTTTTGACAGTATTTTGGTTTCCATTATTGATTCCACTTTCCATATACCATGCGAGGTTTGCCAGCCAAGTCATTCCGAAATTCAACAGTAAAGTCAGGCAACTTTTCGGCAAATAATTGACGCAATTCGTCTTGCTCGCTAAAGCCATATTCTAAGAAAAATTCTCCCCCAGCATGCAAGTGATCTCTTACTTGGTCAGCAAACCGACGATAAAAGGCCAAGCCGTCCTTGCCACCAAATAAAGCCTCTTGCGGCTCATTTTCCAAAACGTTTTGATCCATGTAGCCGCGTTCATTTTCCTTGATGTATGGCGGATTAGAGATAATCTTGTCAAACTTTTCCAAGCCGATCAAAATATTAGCTTTGCGCACAATTACATCCAAATCATAGTCAGCAAAATTTTCTTCTGCAGTTCTTAAAGCAGTATCGCTAATGTCACTGGCATAGAGGTCCAAATCTTTAATCCCTTTTTTGGCTGCTTCTTGACCAAAAGCCACGGTTATACAGCCGCTTCCCGTTCCTAAATCAAGTACTTTATCGCCATTTTTTACGTGATCTAAGGCCCAGGAAACTAATTCTTCAGTTTCAAACCGCGGAATCAGCACTCCGCGGACCACTTTTAGCTTATAACCATAAAACCAGCTGTAGCCCAAAATATATTGCGGGCTGACTCCGCGCTTTAACTTTTTAACATCAAGTTTTAGCTGGTGTTCCTGTTCTTCGGTTAAAACCAAGTCTTGCTTTAATTGAAACTGACTGGGCGTCATATCCAAACGCTCAGCTAATAAATAATCTACGTCCTCCGGACGCACATTATCTGCAGTTTCACAAGCCCACATGCGAGCTTCATGTATAGTTCTAGGCATTTTCTGCCAACTCCTCTAATTGCTTAGTTTGGTTGTACAAAATCAAGGCGTCAATTATTTCATCGAGTTCGCCGTTCATAATCCGATCCAGCTTGTTTAAAGTCAAGCCAATCCGGTGGTCAGTCACCCGATTTTGAGGGTAGTTATAGGTTCTGATCCGTTCAGACCGATCCCCCGTACCAACGGCATTTTTACGTTTTTCATCGTATTGGTCACGATTTTGACTTTCGTAATAGTCGTAAACCCGCGACTTTAAAATTTCCATGGCTTTTTCCCGGTTTTGCTGCTGGCTCCGTTGATCTTGCATCGCCACAACGATTCCCGTAGGCAAGTGAGTCATCCGCACGGCACTACTAGTCTTGTTGATGTGCTGACCACCAGCACCGCTTGACCGATAAACGTCAACCCGAATGTCTTTAGGATCAAGGTCGATATCAACCTGCTCATATTCCGGCATTACCGCAACAGTCGCGGTTGAAGTGTGAACTCGGCCTTGTGATTCAGTAACTGGAATTCGTTGAACCCGGTGAGCGCCGTTTTCATATTTCAGCTTACTGTAGACCTTGTCACCCGTAATCATAATCGCTACGCGCTTATAACCGCCAACTTCGGTTTGTTCGCTATCAACAATCGAAACATTCCAGCCTTGTCGTTCAGCATATTTTTCGTACATCCGCAACAAGTCGCCGGCAAACAGCGAAGCTTCATCCCCACCGGCAGCACCACGAATTTCCATAATGATGTCTTTGTCATCATTTGGATCTTTAGGCAGCATCAAGATTTTAATTTGATCTTCGAGGCTAGCGACTTCTTTTTCCAAATCAGAGTTTTCTTCTTTGGCCATTTCAATTAGGTCACTGTCGCTTTCGCTTTTGATAATATCCAAATTGTCAGCAATTTCTTGCTTATCAGCTTGATACTTGCGATATTTCTCTACCACCTCGCGCAAGTCCGCTTCTTCTTTGGAAATTTCCATGTACCGCTTAGTATCATTAATTACTTCGGGGTCAGCCATCATTTCTTGCAGCTCTTCATAGTGGGCTACTAGACTTTCAAGCTGTGCCATCACTTTATCCATTTGTTAAAATCGTTCCTTTCCTAATACAATTTGCCTGTTAATCAGTAATTGGGTGAAAATAGTGTTTACGACAAGTTGGATAATAGGATTCATCCCCGCCGATTTGAACTTGTTCGCCCTCATATACCGGCTTACCGTTATTGATACGCAGATTCATGGTCGCTTTATGACCACAATAATGGCAAATAGTCTTCATTTCCTCGATCTTGTCAGCAAAAATCAAAAGGTTTTCGCTGCCTTCAAATAAATGATTTTGAAAATCATTTTTGAGACCAAAGCACATTACCGGAATCTGCAGCTCATCAACAATTCTGGCACATTCCAAGACGTGATGCCGTTTTAAAAATTGCGCTTCGTCAATTAATACACAAGCCAGCTTCCCATGACCTTGTGCCTCATCAGCTTGGTTCAACTTTTTAATATAGGCAAATAAATCCATATCGGCTTCGATTGGGACAGCCTCTCGGTGCAAACCAATTCTAGAAGCCACTACGCCCTTGCCGCTCCGATCATCTAAGCCTGAGGTCATCAAGGCAATTTGCCGATGTTGAGCTTCATAATTATGCGCCACTTTTAAAATTTCAATTGTTTTGCCGCTGCTCATTGCGCCATATCTAAAAAATAATTGTGCCATTGCTGTTCTCCTTTTGCAATTATCCGACTATATAGTATAGATGAAATTTGTTTTTTCTGCAGGAGAAAATGTTTGAAACTCGTTTTATTCCTCTCTTCTATGCTAATATAAGTTTTAGTTTTTGAAGTGAGGGAATAGACATGAGTTTTAAATCAGGTTTTGCAACATCTCTAGGCAAGTCCTCATATTGGTTCTTGCATAACGTTCTCAAGGGCGGGACTAGTTTTCCAGGAAAAATGGCAATGAAAGTAGACCCCGACGTCCTTAAAAGCCTCAGCCGAGGCTATGAAACCATTATCGTCACCGGGACAAATGGTAAAACAATGACTACCGCCTTAATTGTTAATGCGCTTAAGCAAAAATATGGCGATGTTTTAACCAACCCTAGCGGCTCCAACATGCAGCAAGGGATCGTAACTGCTTTTCTGGCCCATGGAAAAAATCGCGCTAAAAGAAAGATTGCGGTTCTGGAAGTAGACGAAGCTAACGTCAAAATGGTTACCCAGCTTTTGCACCCCAAGGCTTTCGTTTTGACAAATATTTTCCGTGATCAAATGGACCGCTATGGCGAAATCTATACCACCTACGAAAAAATTGTTGACGGCATCAAGCTCCAGCCTGATGCAACCATCATTGCCAATGGGGACGCCAGCATTTTTTCAAGCGTTGACTTGCCAAACCCGAAAGTATTCTTCGGTTTTGATTTAGGAGCAAAACCAGAAAACGACCTGAAGGCTCCGGTCAACACCGACGGTGTTTTGTGCCCTAAGTGCGATCACGTCTTGCACTACCACGAACGAATTTATGCCAACCTAGGTAATTTCTTCTGCCCAAATTGCGGTTATCACCGGCCTAAACTGACCTACACGGTAAACTCAATTGACAAACAAACGCCTAATGAAATTGCCTTTCATATGGGAACTAAGGGCTACCACATTAATATCGGCGGCACTTACAATATTTATAATGCCCTGGCTGCCTACGCCGTTGCGCGAGAATTCGGTCTTTCTGATGACGAAGTAGCAGCAGCTTTCAAGGCGAACAAGCGGGTGTTCGGTCGCCAAGAATTGATTAATTACCGTGGCAAAGAAATTGATTTGATTTTGGTCAAAAATCCAGTCGGGCTAGATGAAGTCCTGCATATGCTCAACACCGAGCAGGATGATTTCTCGCTAGTTACCTTGCTTAATGCCAACCACGCCGATGGGATCGATACTTCTTGGATTTGGGATGCTGACTATGAAAGTTTAAATCCCCAACAGATTAAGAAAGTTTTAGTTGGCGGCCAGCGCTGGCACGATATGGCCTTTCGCTTAGAAATTGCCGGCTTTGATAACGGGGCCATGTTGATTAATCCTGACTATGACAGCTTGATTGAAGAAATCGGCAAACTGCCTACCAAGAAGGTCTATATTCTTTCAACTTACACGGCAATGCTTGCCTTACGCAAAAAAATGGCTGAAAAGAAAATCATTAAAGCAGGCATGTAGCCCCAGTGCCCAGCAGCATCGTTTGATGCTGCTTTTTTTGTACAAAAAAAGCTTCAACCCGCAGGTTGAAGCTAAAGAATAAAAAAATTGGGATGTCCGGGCTCGAACCGGAACATTATGGATTCAGAGTCCACTGCCTTACCAATTTGGCTACATCCCAGTGTTTGATCGCCCGTACGAGAATCGAACTCGCAACTCCACCTTGAGAGGGTAGCGTCTTAACCATTTGACCAACGGGCAAATCCAACAGGTATTATTATTCTACTTTGGTCTGGTCTTGTCAAGAACTTTTATTTATAATGGAGATCAATAGTAAGGACAGTTTTTAACCATGATTGATTATTCAAAAACGCAGCATTTAATTGAAGCGATGGTCTCAGAACGAATCGTTCCCGGTGCCAACTATGCCTTTCTGAATGGAAGACAAGTTTTCACCTCAACGCTCGGCTTTTCGGCAATTTATCCCAAATTAGAGCAGCTTAGCCCCTTTGCCATTTATGACCTAGCAAGCCTGACCAAAGTATTAGCAACCGAAAATGTTTTGTTGCATCTCTACGATCAGGGAAAATTGAATTTTTCTGAAAAATTAGCCGACTTTGTGCCCGACTTCACTGATCGGCGCATCACTTTGCAGCACCTGTTAACGCATACTAGTGGAATTCGCGGTTGGATTCCTAATCGCGACCAACTATCCCATGATGACTTATTAAAGGCTATCGTGAACTTGCCGGTAACCGACGAATTCAATCGCAAAATGCGCTATGCTGATACCAACTTCATCTTATTAGGCTTGGTCATCAAAGCAATCTATCACCAACCGGTACAAACTGTTAGTCAGCATCTCCTGCAAGAGATGGGACTTAAGCATGCAACTTTTTCTCCTAATCCAAGTGAGTGCATCCCTACAGCCCTAGTCGACGGAAAAGTCTTAAAAGGCATCCCCCATGATCCTAAAGCCCGCCAGCTTGGCCCTGATTGCGGAAGCGCGGGCTTATTTGCTGACATGGAAGACCTAATTTCATTCAGCCAGGGTATTCTTGGTCAAAATTTAGAAGTCTTGCCCTATAGTCAGCAAACAGTCAAGCAATTGTTTTTTGACCGGACGCCATCCGGTGTTAAGCCGCGGGCTTGGGGCTGGGATTTGCGTTTTGATCCAGCTGATTACCATCCAGTTATTTTGCATACCGGCTTCACTGGAACCTTAATTATTCTCGACCGGCAAAAGCAAAGCGGCTTAATCCTGTTGACTAATCGGGTTCATCCGACTGGCCATAATACGATCTTTCTTGCCATGAGAAAACGGATTATCGATACCTTCTTAGCTGAAAATAGCAAAAAATAAGCATAGCCAAGGCCATGCTTATTTTTTTACATAGATTTTTCGTTCATTTTCATCGAATGATGCGGCATGAAATAATAGACTAAATCTACGACGCTTTGCGCCAACATGCCACCTGCCATCCAATACATTGCCGGCATCATTTGCCCCGTAAAAGTGTAATAGCAAGTTATGCCATAAACCACAACCCATAAGATTTTTACCCATAAATTATCTACCATCATTGCCATATTCCTTCCTTTCGGAATCTATTATATGCTATTTTATTTCAAAAAGAAAGCCTTTACATTATTGATATATCAATACTTTTAGCTACATTTGTAGACATAGGCTGTGTTATTTTATGATATAAAAAAAGACAAGCTGCAATTTCAGCTTGTCCTTTTTATTAGGCTTTGCTAATTAAAGACGACTTTGCAAATCATCATGCAAGTCTTCATAACCAGGCTTGTTTAACAAACCAAACATGTTACGCTTGTATGCTTCAACGCCTGGTTGGTTGAATGGGTTAATGCCATTCAGGTAACCTGAAATACCTACGGCTAATTCAAAGAAGTAAATCAGGTAGCCCAAAGTATGTTCAGTTTGGTCAGGAATGTTAACCGTCATAACTGGAACGCCACCGTCGGTGTGAGCTAAAACCACGCCTTCGTATGCCCGGTCGTTTACGTAGTTCATCGTCTTGCCTGACAAGAAGTTTAAACCATCCAAATTCTTGTCGTCGTTTGGAATTTCAACGTCGTGAGCTGGCTTAACAACCCGAACAACCGTTTCCATCAAGTTCCGACGACCTTCTTGAATGTATTGGCCCAATGAGTGCAAGTCAGTAGTAAAGTTGGCACTTGCTGGGAAGATGCCCTTTTGGTCCTTACCTTCTGATTCACCCATCAATTGCTTCCACCATTCGCCAAACATTCTAACAGTTGGTTCGTAGTTTTCCAATAATTCGGTAGTGTAGCCCTTCCGGTACAAAATGTTACGTAAAGCTGCATATTGGTATGGACTGTCTTCTTTCAAATCAGTCTTGCCCAAGTAATCAGCACGAGCATCAGCAGCACCTTGCATTAAAGCGTCAATGTCGCAGCCGGCAGCAGCAATTGGCAACAAACCAACAGCTGACAAAACTGAGAAACGACCGCCTAAGTCATCAGGAACAACAAATTCTTGGTAGCCTTCAGCATCTGCTTCAGTCTTCAAAGCACCCTTTTGCCGGTCGGTAGTAGCGTAGATCCGCTTGTTAGCTTCTTCCTTACCGTATTTCTTGATCAGCTTGTCCTTCAAAATCCGGAAGGCTACTGATGGTTCAGTGGTAGTACCTGACTTAGAAATTACGTTCAAGCTGAAGTCCTTGTCGCCCAACCATTCAATTAAGTCATAAAGGTATGAGCCAGATAGAGAATTACCACAGAAGACTACTGTTGGGTAGTTGCCCTTGTCACGGCCATAGAAAGCACCGTTCAAGAATTCGATTGAGGCTTGGGCACCTAAATAAGAACCACCAATCCCAATTCCAATTAAGACATCTGAATCGCTTTGGATCTTCTTAGCTGCTGCTTTAATCCGAGCAAATTCATCTTTATCATATTCAACTGGCAAGTTAACCCAGCCGCGGAAATCAGCACCAGCACCAGTACCGTCATGCAATTCCTTATCAGCTGCATCAACCATAGCTTGCATTTCGCTCAATTCGTTTTCATGAACGAATGGCGTCAATTTACTGCTATCAAATTTAATTAAACTCATAATCCGCTTCCTAACTAAAATATATATTTCACAAGCCCTATTGTAGCAATCTTCGTAACCGATTTCTAGACCTCTAGGATATTTCTTTTTTTACCCGTTTAAACAGGCGATACAATAGATATCCGCAGCTGGCTCCAACGGTATTAAAAAAGACATCGTCGATATCAGTCACGCCGGTGGCCAAGAAAAATTGACAAATTTCAATGGTAATCGACCAGCCCATCCCTAGCAAAATGGTCTTAGCAGCAGTCGCCTTTTTTGAAAAGACAATCGGGAACAAGAAGCCGAATGGCAGGAAACATAAAATATTGCCTAAAGAATTGTAATAAAAGTCCAAATGGCTTGGCGCATAGATCATCTTCCAGGTTTCTTTTAAAAAGACCAAATTGATATCGGACAAAGGACGATGCAAATGCAATTCAATTTGCCAAGGGAAGTAGGCATCCCTAAAAGTCGTCCCCATAAAAACCAGCAGCATATAAAAAACTAATAGCCAAACGCTGACCTCGCTGGCTAAACTTCGCCGATGCCTTACGCCAAAAAGCCATAACAAGCGAAAGAAGGCAAAAATCAGAAAATAAAAGATAGTTTTATCAAGTGCTGTCAGAATTAATTTAACGAGTGCAAAATGATTAATTTGCATGGCATAGTGAGCGGCTAGCCAATTGTACAAGGGTCCAAAGAATAACATGCTACCAATCCTTTAAAAATTCTTACCTAATTATAGCCGACTTTTGCTAAATTTATTGGGCGAAAATGTTAAGAATCTTGAAACTCTTGACGATAATTTGTCATCAGCCTGGAACTCTTATAAAATTAGGTTACTAAAGGAGAACAAAGTTGTGAACTTAACAAAATTACGACGATTTCTAAATACTAGGCTAGGGTTTCTCTGCCTGTTAGTGACGCTTTATTCATTAAAGTACATTCTAGTTGCTTACACTGACTTTAACTTAGGTTTATCTGATCCCTGGCAGCACATCATTATGTGGACCAGCCCGATTGGTACGGCAGCTTTCTTGATCAGCATTGGCTTTTACGTTCCTAAGCCGCTGATTTCATACATTGTGATGCTGGTCATGGATGGATTAAACTCGATTCTATTATTTGCCAACATCCTCTACTATCGGCAATTTTCGGACTTTTTAACGGTTAAAACCATGCTCAATGCGGGCAAGGTTTCGCAAGGTCTAGGAAAAAGCACAGTGGCCTTATTGCAGCCCTACGATCTAATCTTTTTGGTAGATTTTGTCATCATCATCGCCTTGCTGCTTAGCCGGCAAGTAAAGATCGATCAAAAATCTTACGGAGTCATTGAACCCTTGGGGGTTTCTAGTTTTGCAATCTTCTTAGCAGTTGCAAACTTGACTTTAGCTGAAACCTCGCGGCCAAGATTATTGCGAAATACCTTTGATCGCGTCTATGTGGTTAAATACACTGGGATTGATACTTTTACCATCTATGATGGGATTAAGAGCCTGGAGACGGGATCGGTGACCAAAAACGCCTCCACCAGTGATCTTTCAAAGATTATGAATTACCTTTCTCAAAATTATGCCAAGCCTAATAAAAAGTACTATGGGGCGGAAAAAGGGAAAAACGTAATTGTGATCCACCTTGAAAGCTTCCA
This sequence comes from Lactobacillus corticis, assembly GCF_018327645.1. Lineage (GTDB taxonomy): Bacteria > Bacillota > Bacilli > Lactobacillales > Lactobacillaceae > Lactobacillus > Lactobacillus corticis. Next base: position 52,550 of record NZ_BMAY01000006.1, read on the forward strand.
ACAATTCTTGCTTAATTTAAAAATCAACGGTAAAGAAGTTACGCCCTTCCTAAATTCGCTTTATCGCGGTCCCCACACCCTTTCTTTTAGCAACTTTTACCACCAGGTGGGGCTGGGCCGGACCAGTGATGCCGAAAATATGCTGGAAACCAGCACCTATGGGATTTCTGATGGCTCGCTTTTCACCAGCTTGGGATCAGAAAATACCTTCCAGGCAGCACCCCAAATTTTGAAACAGTACGGCTATACTTCAGCCGTCTTTCATGGCAACGTGGGCACCTTTTGGAATCGAAATGATGTCTACAAGAATATGGGATATAACTATTTCTTCGACAAAAATTATTTTTCAAAGGAATCGTCAGATTCCATTGGCTATGGTATCAAGGATAAATTGCTTTTTGCCGAAAGCATTAAATATCTTGAGCATCTGCAGCAGCCTTTCTATGTTAAATATCTAACCGTCACTAACCATATTCCTTTTGATATGGATGAAGAAGACTTAGACCCAAGCTTTAAGACCACCAAAACAAGTGATAAGACGATCAATAATTACTTCCAAACCGCCCACTATCTTGACCAGGCTCTGCAAGAATTTTTTGCCTACCTCAGAAAATCCGGCTTGCTGAAGGACACGATGGTTGTTATTTACGGCGACCACTATGGCTTAAGCAACTCCGAATATGAAACTTTGGCGCCAGTACTGGGCCAGGATAGTGATACTTGGAATAACTACAATAATGTTGAAATGCAGCGCGTACCATTTATGATCTACGCTGATAACCTAAAAGGAAAACGAGAAAACCAAGTTGGCGGCGAAATTGACGTCTTGCCAACCCTCCTGCACTTACTTGGCGTCGCCACCAAAAAGTACCTGCAATTTGGTACTGACATGCTTTCTGAAGATCGCAGGAAGTGGATTGTTTTCCGAAATGGCACGATCGTTAGCGAAAATTATGTCATTATTGGCGGCAAGGGAATCAAAGGCACAGTTTATAAGCGTAAAGATGGCAAACAAATTGTTAACTTTACTCCAAAAGAAAAGACTGAAATTGCTAAGTTAAGCAAAACCGCAAGATTGTCTTTGAAATACTCAGACCTGCTGAATAATAAGAATTTGCTGCGGTATTATACGCCCAGCGGCTTTATCCCGGTAAACCCTGAGAATTTCAATTACACCACCAACTATCAACAAATGCGAAAAGTTGAACGAGAGCTGGGAAAACGGTCAACCTCGCTTTACAGCGAAAACGGCAATCATACTACCACTAAGCTATATCAAACTGATGCCCCTGAATTAGCAGGCAGACGTAGTGAAATCACGAAAATACCGAAGGCCGTAACTGATCAAGAACTCTCTAGCTCGAGCAGCAGTTCGGAAAAATAAGCATTAGAAAAGCAGCGCAAAGCGCTGCTTTTTTGTTATACTATCAAACTTTTAATTTTCATCTTCAGGAACTAGCTTTTTATGATCATCTTGAGCCTTTTGTTCATAGCCTTTGTCATAAAGTTCTACCGTAAAAGTAGAACCTTTATTTGGCTCAGATGATACATCAATCTTGCCGCCATGCTGTTTTATTAAACTAGAAACGATGGCCAGACCTAAACCGGATTCTCCGGTCCCCAGACGTGCCCGTGATGGGTCAGCCTTGAAAAACCGTTCAAAAATGTACTTCATTTGTTCCTGACTCATGCCGATGCCATTATCAATTACTTGGAATTGACTGCCATGTGGAATTCGCCGACCAACGATTTGGATCTGCCCATGTTCGGTAAACTGAATGGCATTTTGAATCAGATTTACCATGATTTGCGTGAAGCGATCGGGGTCTGCATATGTTGGCAATTTCTTCGGGACCTTAAGAATCAACTCGTTATCAGATTTTTTGGCATTGCCCGAAAGCTGTTCTTTGACATCATCCAAGAGCGGTTTGGCATCAAATTCACTCTTTAGCAATACCACCTTGTTCTTGCGGATTTTTTCATAGTCAAGGTTCTCATTTACCAACCGAATCAAACGTTTGGTCTCATGCTGCATTAATTCAATTGACTTAGGCTTATCTTCTTCAGGAATGACATCATACTGCAAGCCCTCTAAGATACCATTAATCGTGGTTAACGGCGTGCGCATTTCATGCGCAGCATCAGCCAAGAATTGATCGCGCCGCTTTTCTTGCGCCTTGACTTCTTCGTCAGAGCGTTTCAAGGTCCGCACCATCTTGTTAAAGTTGCCGGCCAATTCATCAATTTCATCCCGATTGCGATGAGGCAGCTGGACTTCAAAATCTCCTTGGGCAACCTTTTTAGTTGCTAAAGAAAGACGCTTGATCTTATTCGACTGATAGTAGCTCATGATGATGCTGAGCAAGAGTGCCACAGCAATTGAAATAATTAAGGCGTTTACCAAATTCCGCTTAGCCATCTGGATCGGTCGTTCGATATTGTTAACCCGCGCGCCAATCCAAATAACGCCAATCATCGTGTTCCCGCTAAACCAAGGCACAAAGACCCCAGTGAAAGCTACCTTATCGGTTTTTTTGGTCGCCTGCTCGCGTTGCGTATTTGAAATGCGGATTTCTTTTCCGCTTTTCAGGGTTTTCAGTACGCCCTTTCGCAGTTTAACCTCGCCTGCGCTCTTAGGATAAATCTGCTGACCGTTTTTATCAAAAATACTGATACTGACCTGGTCATCCCGAAAAACAAACTGCAATTTATTCAGAAAATTATTGCTCAAAACCGCCGTCTTGCCATCGCCATCAGATTTTGCCATGTTGCCTAAGGCTTGAGCATATCCTTCAAGCCGTTTGTAGTTATTTTGATAGGATTGGACAGATTCATACTTAATTTCCGAATAACCAATGATTGAGACACTTGTTAAGATTACGACTAAGAAGCCGAGAAGGTTCTGATAGATTAACTTCATTGCTTAACCTTCGAATCATCAAATTTATAGCCTACGCCCCAAACTGTTTGAATAATTTGAGGAGCAAATTTGTCTAGCTTCTGCCGCAGCTTCTTGATATGTGCATCAACAGTTCGTTCTTCGCCATAATATTCGTAACCCCAGACCAGCTCTAGCAGTTGTTCACGTGAGAAGACTTGTTGTGGTTTTTGCGCAATGGTATATAGTAAGTCAAACTCCTTAGGCGTCAAGTTTTCTACCACTCGACCGTCAAAGCGAACCTCTCGGCGTGATTTAGAAATTTCTAGATGCTTAGTAGTAACATCAAAGTCGCTATTTTCTCCACTTTGCTTGTCATCAGCCTCTTGTTCCATCATGACCCGCCGGTGCAAAGCCTTGATCCGGGCAATTAAAGCAATCGGACTGAAAGGCTTGGTTACGTACTCATCTGCTCCGATTCCTAAGCCCAAGACTTGGTCGCTTTCGGTATCTCTAGCCGTCAGCATGATGATCGGCACCTTGGGTGAAATTGCCCGAATCTCTTTAGCTACCTGAATGCCATCTTTTTTCGGCAAATTCAAATCCAGGGTAATCATATCGTATTTCTCGGGATTTGCCTTGAACATTTCTACTGCTTGTTCACCATCTGTTGCCAGGTCTTCATTCCAATCTTCTTTTTTAAAGAATAAGCCCATCATTTCGGCAACAGAATTATCGTCTTCGACTATTAAAATATTTAAGTTCATTATTGATCCTTGAATCCTTTAACTTTTTCGTGTTTTACATCGTCTGGATTGACATAATCTGCCGGCAGTTCATGACGAGCAAGCAAATACTTTTTCAATTTTGTCTCAGTACTTGCAATTGGGAAAATGATGAAGAGATAGAAAGTCAATAACCAGCATAGAAAATACCGATCCCACTTTAAATAGTGGATGCCAACCCCTAACAGGAGCTGAATCCCGCCGTACAAGATAAAATAGCCAGCTGCCCACTTTTGGGCTAATTTAAAGCTTTCTTTAGTGGTAATAGCTAAGTAAGACCAATAGCCATAAATTCGATTAGGCCGCTTAGCTGGATTAATTAGCCAAATTACTCCAATCGCAATTAATATGCTACCGCATGCAACATAGATCAAACTTTTTTCACTCTCTTCGGTTAGATTTATCTACTCGCCTTCGCCAGGTGCAGACATTACTAACCTCATTTTACCAGTGAATGTGAATTTCTTCATCCCATTAGGAATAATGAAATTGCTTCCAAGTTGCAAATCATATACTTTTCCATCAGCCTGCAGCTGGCCGCTGCCTTGAATCACCGAAACCAACAAGTATGGGTGGTCGTTAAGGCCGGTCTGCCACTCACCGTCTAGGTCAAGCTGCCACAGGTAAAAATGCGGCGACATCGGCGGTTGAGCTAAGGTCTTAATCTTAACGTCTTGTTCGCTGGTTTCAGTAACTGCCATTTGGGGATCAACATGAGGAACAGTTGTCACGTCGATACTCTTTTGCGTGTGAAGTTCCCGCTTTTTGCCAGTTTTTTCATCTACGCGGTCCCAATCATACAAGCGATAAGTTACATCACTCGATTGCTGAGTTTCGATGACCAAAATCCCTTTAGTTAAGGCATGAATCGTGCCAGCAGGAACGTAGAAAAAGTCCCCCGCTTTTACCGGCACCTTGCGCAATAAATGATCCCAGTCACCATCTTTGATCATCTTGGCCAATTCTTCCTTAGTCTTGGCATTATGGCCATAGATCAAATATGATCCGGGATCTGCCTGCAAAACATACCAACTTTCAGTTTTTCCTCGATCATGTTCTACTCTACGAGCATACTCATCGTCTGGGTGAACTTGGACCGACAGATTATCATTTGCATCCAGAAATTTAACCAGCAAAGGAAATTCCTCACTGGTAGGATTACCAAACAATTCCTTGTGTTCATGGTAAACCTGTCTTAAAGATTGGCCCTTGTATGGACCAGAAGTCAAAGTTGAAGCGTCATCCTTATAGCCGGAAATAATCCAGGCTTCACCGACTTTGCCCTCAGGTATATTGTAATGAAAAATTGTGTCCAATTTGCGACCACCCCAGATTTTTGGTCGAAAATACGGGGTTAAAAATAATGGTTCCATCTAATCACCTCGAGTTAAGTATAAGTTTTTGCTTTGGCTATTGAAAGCCTTTTCTAAAATTAAGCTGCTAGCTAACGGTATGTCAGGATTTTGGTTTGCTTGCAAAAAAGATATAAAAAAAGACCATGGCAGCCAATGAATGACTTCCATGGTCCAATTTGTGGAGATGAGGGGAATTGAACCCCTGTCCAAACGCATCCCGTCACTGACCTCTACGATCATAGTTATATTACTTTCAGTTCACTTAACCCAAACGCCATATAACAGGGCTAAACTGGTTAAGCTAACCTGGAAGAACTCTTTTCAACTATTCAGGTGAGGTAGTTAAACGTAACTTGCTGAAGTTGATACCAGTAACCAAACGCAAGTAATCCGGTTAAAGGCAACACAGGCTGACTAAGCAGCTACTGCGTAAGAATTTTCTTTGTTTGCAGTTATAAAACTGTGACGTTTTTACGTAGACGTGACCTACGGACCGCAGTCAATGCGGATCTACGCCTGTCGAATCCCAAAACATCCCCATTCGATAGAACAGTAGATATTATAACAGATCTGACAGGCTTTTTGAACTAAAACTAATCAAGCTTAGCCAAACGAACAACGTCGCGACAAATCATCAATTCTTCGTCTGTTGGAACAATTAATGCTTTGATCTTAGAATCTGGCTTGGAAATAAGTTTTTCGCCATTAGTTTCGTTAGCATCAAAGTCTGGATCCAAACCTAAGAATTCTAAGGCTTCCATCACGCCCTTGCGAACCCGCTTATCATGTTCACCGATGCCGGCAGTAAAGGCAATTGCATCAACACCGGCCATTTCGGTAATATAAGCACCAACATAGCGCACGATCCGGTTAATGAAGATCTTCCGCGCCAATTGCGCATATTTATCCTTGTTGTGTTTCAAGTCACGCATGTCAGGTGAAATTCCTGATAAACCTAGCAGCCCTGACTTATGATTCAAAATATCAATCATTTCATCCATTGAAAGATTTTCTTTATTCATAATGAATTGTAAGGCTGAAGGGTCAACGTCACCTGATCTGGTTCCCATCGTGATACCAGCTAAAGGACTGAAGCCCATTGAAGTATCAAAGGATTTGCCATCCTTGACAGCAGTAACTGAAGCCCCTGATCCCAGGTGGCAAACAATAATTTTCAGATCCTTGACATCTTTACCTAAAAGTTTGGCAGTCCGATTTGCCACATAACGTACTGAAGTACCGTGTGCCCCATACTTACGTACCCGGTATTTATCATAGTATTCATGTGGAATTGAATACATGTATTGTACCGGATCAAGCGTAGTGTGGAATGACGTGTCGAAAACGGCAACTTCCGGAACGCCAGGGAGCAACTTCATGAAGGCTTCAATGCCGGCAGCTTCAGCGGGGTTATGCAAAGGTGCATATTCTGCTAAGTCGTAGACTTCGTGTAAATTGTTTTCGTCAATGATACTTGAGTCTTTGAAGTTTTCGCCACCAGCAACAACCCGGTGACCTACCCCAACAATTTCGTCGTAATCTTTTACCACGCCATTTTGTTTCAAGGCCTTTAGCAACAAGGAAACTGCCGTTTCTTGATCAGGAATGGCAACTTCTTGTACATGATCTTCTCCATTAGCCAATTTCATTTCGAAACTAGAGCCGTCAATCCCGATCCGGTCAGCCATTCCGCTGGCCAATACGTCTTCATTTGGCAGATCAAAAACCTTGTACTTAAATGATGAACTGCCTGAATTAATAGCTAAAACTTTTCCCATATATAAAATCCTCCAACCTTTTCGTGTTGGCTTGCAAACTAATGATTAATTTCAGTATACCACTCGTTCAATTTCACATTAAACTTAAGTAGCGATTCTTTGCTTCTAAATGAGTCCAGCTTAGCAGCCAAAACCGGTTGACGACTGCTGCTAGCGCCATGATTCTGAAAGACCAAAATTTCTTTTTGGTTAAATTTATTTTGAAACATATCACTAGGCAGACCAACCACTGCTCGCAGGTAGACCTTTTTAGTCAGCCAAGTCATAAAGTCTTGGGCCTGCGCCCCTTCAATCATCGACTTAGGAACTACCAAAAAGGCTAAGCCGCCTGGTTCAAGATTATTTATTATTTGTTCAGTCAACAGATAGTGAGCAAAGGAATGACCCTTTTCTGCCCGCGTTGCGTACTTTTCAGCAATTTCGTCAATTGGATAATAACCAACGGGCAAATCACTAACGATGGCTGCTTGTTTACCTACCATCCAAGGTTCTAGGGCGTCCTGGCGATACAAGTCAATTGGCAGGTGCATCAAATGGGCAGCTACATCGGCCAAGCTTAACATATCCTCATCATTATCAATACCGCTGAGTTTAAAGTTGTTCTTTGAATGATTTGCTTTTACCAGCTGTCTAACTACTGACAAAAACATATTCCCGGTGCCGATACATGGGTCCATCAAGGATAATTCTGCCTTTTGCGGCAGCAGCTTTTCCATCAGCATTGCGATTACCGTTGCCACATTAGGTGGAGTAGGCATTTGGTTAGCATCGCGTTCATCATCATTGATGGCCTTAACGCTTAACAGGGTAAAAATTTCAGCTTTCAAGTCATCAGATAGTTCATCATAATTAAGTCCTTGGTAAAGCTTACTTAGTTCCTGTACCTGCTCTTGGTCTGGAGCACCTAGTTCAACCTTAATGGTATTATTTTCTAGATTGTCAAACGTTTCCGTCAGTGCTTCAGCAAAACTCACATTTAGTGCTTCTTGCAAATAATTCACGCACTGCAAAAACTGATTAAAGTTCTTTTCAATATTGTTCATACTATCATCCTTCTCTGGTACCTTGCTATTTTATAAGAAATTGCTTAGTTGGTGCAAGTGAAGTACTGTTCCAGAAGATGATTATTGGCAATAGAATCCCTAAACATCGATTGATAGTAACTAACAAACAATAAAGTAGCTAGCAAAACCAAAACACTGGCAAACAAGGCACTAGCCTTGAACTTTTTCCGTTGAAGCCTTTTTATCATGTTCTTTCTCTTCCTTGGGTGCTTGATCTAATTTAAATATCAATTGCGACTGGCGACCGTTTGTTTCCTCCAAATTGATCCTAATAAAGCGGTCGTCAGTTTGAAACCGAGCCTTTTTCACTTTAGTAACTAGCGGCATATATCCCGGGGAGACCACTATGCTGCGATTTTTCCATTTCAACGTAAAAATTTGTTTCATCTTTACCCCACGATAGTCGACATAGTGGCGCCAAAATTTGGCTTGGCTCTTAGTTGAAAATCGCGGCAGCGTATAAGTATAATCACTCTGTTTTTTGAGAAAACGCTCAAATTGCTGTCCTGCAAAAGCTACCTCATTGCGCCGATGATCTAAGCGATCGGCTTTTTGGACGGTTTGGAGGATCAAAGCGAGCAAATTCACCACTAGGGCGGTAATCATCAAAGATATTACCGCTTCTAAGAGGGTAAAAGCATTAGTCTTTAACTTGATAAGCTTGCTGACTTGTTTCATCAAATACTCCCTTTTCTCCTTGAAGCCGATATTTATGATCATGCACCATAAAGTCACTAGCACCGGTCTCCCGCAGCACATGCCAGGCAAAAGCCCGATCCGCTGCTAATTCTGCTTGTCGTTCTACTTTTTGGCCTTCGCCCACGATCAACATTAAAGACGTTGCGGCTAACAGTGCCAACATTAAGGCCATTAAGCTTTCCAGTAAAAGAAAAGCCCTAATCTTCATCCTTAGCCACCACCCTTCCCCAGTTCATTTGTACAGTGTAAGTGCGTCGGTGGTTGTGATTATCATAAATAACAAAAGTACCGGGTGAAATGGTGGAGATGCCGATAAGTTTAATGCTGTCGCTGACATAAACCTTGGTATCAGAATTAAAGTTAATAAATTCTTTCTTTGGTCCCCGCCGAATTCGTAAGGAATTATTCAATGGCTGCAATTCTACTGGTTTATGCTTTAACGCCGCATAGATAACTGCTTGATCCACTGCCGTTGCCACGCGCTTGCAAGTATTATTAAATTCCAGCTCTTGGCGATAGGAACCTAAAGTCGTTACTCCCAGACTAACGACCATTACAGCAATAGCCAATACCAAAACACTTTCCAGCAAGGTAAATCCCGGCAATGATTTATTTTTCATTCCCGCTAGTCTTGCTATCATTCTCAACAACGGTACCATCAGCATTAATTCGGAATCCTTTATTTGCGCGTTCAATTTGATCCTCGGACAAATATTTATCCATTCCGGCAAAGCCCGATGGCAGCTTATTTGTGTCTTCGCGATACAGTTCTACCTGGGTTTGTAAAGTGGTCTTGAATGCTTGGTCTGCCTTCTTTTGGGCGCTGTCTTTAGTTCCAATAATATTCGGCACAATCAGCATGACCAGCATCACGATGATTGCCATTACCACAACCATTTCAATTAAAGTAAAAGCCTCTTGCTTGCGCTGTTTTCGCAATATTTTAACTACAAAATTTCTCACACGTGTTTTCATCTATTTTCTCCTATCCCGTTAATTAAAATCCCTGAATCATGGTGTACATTGGCAGCAAGAGTTTTAAGTACATCCCTAAAATGCTGACCCCCAATAGTACAAAGCAGACAGGTTGAATATTAACCACTAATTTTTCAATTTTTTCGGTTAACTCTAAAAATAAGCTCCTACCTAACAACAGGCAGCGTTCACCCAAATCGGCCCGCGTTGAACCAGTTTCTAATATCAGCAGCAAACTATTTGGCAAAAAAGGATTTTTACGAATCAACTCTTTTAAATCTGCCCCCTGCAACAGGTCCGCCCTTACCTCAGAAGCAATTATCTGCTGCAAGCTTCCCGCTTCCTGTCTAATCGCATAATCACACATTTGCTGCAGACTAAAGCCGCTAGTTAAAAATAAACCAATATCATACACCAGCAAGTAGCTAATATAGAGCTTGATTACTTTTCCTAAAATGGGCAAACGCACCAGTTTCTGTAATGACTGATAGTCTAACTTCTGCACCAGTCGCAGCATCCATAAAAAGGCCGCAACGCCTGCCACAATTAATAAACCAAGACCAGCAAAGAGCCAGTCGCCAAGATGATTCTGCTGACCAGCAAAATTATTTGCTAATAATTCCTGCATCACCAGCAGCAAACAGACCATCATACCGGCAATAACCAAGGGATAAGAAAGTTGACCGGCAATTTTCTTCAGTTGCTGCTGTTTTAAACGGGTGAGTGTGGCAAGCTGCTGGAGACATTCAACCAAGTTGCCTTGATGAAATGCCAGCATAATTTGGGTAACGACTGTTTTGGAAAAACCTAACTGGCGCAATTCTTCGCTTAACTCATGTCCCTGTCTAAGATTTTTTGCTAGCCGGAGCATCAAGTCGCGTTCTTGTGGCCATAACACTGGCAACATATCAATGCTGGCAGCCAAGGAAAAACCATTTTTGAGGCTATGGGCCAAAAATTCCAGCATAGCTAATTGTTGCTTGGCTGATAGTTTATCCTTGTTGGAAGAGCTCATAAGCATCTAAATCAAGCCTCCCTTCCTTGACCAAAGCCGCCAAATTTTGCCGCCAGGCGACGAAGTCGGCTCTTTGATCGGTATTAATCAGTTTGGTCAACTGCCGTCCAGCTGCAAGATCTAATAAACAGGCTTGTCCCGAATTGGTCGGCAAAAGACGCTGATATGAAACTGCGGTTAAACAGTTGCATAAATCCGTGCGGCCAATTCCTAAGCTCTCCAAGCGACTTATGGTCTGGTAGGTGCTCTTGGCATGGACAGTAGCTAAAACTAAATGTCCCGAAAGAGCCGCATCAACTGCTAGTCTGGCCGTCACTTGATCACGAATTTCTCCGATGATCAACACATCGGGCCGATGGCGCAAGGCTGCCTTTAACAAGGCTTGATAGCTAATCCCTGCTTCATCATTGATTTGGGTCTGCAAAAAGTCCTGATGAGCAACTTCAACCGGATCTTCGATGGTTAAGACTAATTGCCCCTGCCTAGCTAATTCTTGGGCCAAGCTATACATCGTTGTCGTCTTGCCTGATCCGGTTGGACCGCTGGTCAAGATCAAACCCCGCCGTCCCACTAGCTTGGCCAATTCTTCAAACTGTTCCGGGTAAAAATACCTACTGGTAGCCAGATCATAGATAATGCGCAAAACCAGCGATTCCCGATCATGAAAATCACCAATGCTGGACAAACGAACAGCATAGGACTGGTCATTTAAAACAACTTGATAGGCCCCTACTTGTGGCCTGCGGTGTTCTGCCAAGTCCATTTCGGCGCTGTACTTGAAATAATTGATTAATTCCCGTCCTTCGCTATAGGTGAGTTTTTGTTGGTTGCTTAACCCATTTTTGGTTCGGAAATACAAAACGAACCCAGCGACTGTTGGCAAGATAAAAACATCACTAGCATTTTTCGCAATTGCTCCTTCCAGTAATTTAGCAGCTCGCTTGGCTGCAGTCATAAGCATCCCTCCTTTGATGATTTATCCCTCTATATATCTAATACGCAAAAAAATGGATTTCTTCACAAGTTTTTGCATAATTTTTTACCCCTTTCTTGATCAGTTGGCCTGATGGCATAAAGAAAAAAATATCGCCATACTATGCACTAATAATGCTTAGCATGACGATATTTGTAGCTGCTTTCCTGCAAAAGAAAAAGCGTCTGGAAAATTTTTCCCAGACACTTAAAAAATTAAGATTTATTCATCATCATCGTCAGCGGCAGCTGAGTAAACGTTAGAAACGTCGTCATCATCTTCCAACTGGTCGATTAAATGTTCGTATTGTTCCTTCTTATCAGCTGGAACTGGCGTCGTGTTTTGCGGAATCATAGTTAATTCAGCATCAGCCAACTTGTAGCCAGCCTTTTCCAAAGCATCCCGAACTTGCGCAAATTGCTTTGGATCAGTGTAAATTTCGTAGGCGTCGTCACTGGTTTGCAAGTCATCAGCACCGGCATCCATAACGTCCAATAACATTTGGTCTTCGTCAGCATCAGTCGTTGAACGGTCAATTACAATGTAACCCTTCCGGTCAAACATGTATGCAACTGAACCCGTTGCCCCTAATGAACCGCCGTTACGAGTAAAGGCTACCCGCACAGCTGAAGCAGTCCGGTTCTTGTTGTCAGTTAAAGCTTCAACTAAAACTGCCACGCCACCTGGTGCGTAACCTTCGTAGGTAATTTCATCGTAGTGTTCTTCTGAGTTACCCTCAGCCTTTTTGATGGCACGTTGGATGTTGTCCTTAGGCATGTTGGCAGCCCGGGCTTTATCCATAACTAACCGCAAAGCCGGATTCCCTGAAGGGTCAGGACCACCACTCTTTGCAGCCATGTAAATTTCACGAGATAACTTTTGGAAAATTTTACCTCTCTTAGCGTCTTGTGCATTCTTGCGGCCTTGGATATTGTGCCATTTTGAATGTCCTGACATATAAGAATCCTTCTTTCTCTTCTATAGATTTAATCAACGACAATTAGTTTAACTCACTGTTATCAAAAATTCAAGATAATAGCGGTATTACTTGCTTTGTTTCCGTTTTTCCGCTATGAAATAATACACAATCAGCATGATAATTATTCCGGTTAAACTCCCCAAACTATCCAGCATGACATCATGCACGCTAGGCGTCCGGTCGCCGGTTAAGTATTGGTGGTATTCATCAAAGGCTGCCATCGCAACGCAGAAAAACCAGGTGCTAAAAACGCCGATCCACTTAATGCGGCTCAAGCGCCGGAAACCGATATAGGAAAAAAGTCCCAAGAGCAAATATGAGCCAAAGTGGGCGGCTTTCCGCAGGACAAATTCAGCCATCGCAGCTACTCCGCCGTCATTTAGACTATTATGCCACTTACCGGCATAATAGATATTCCAGTTACCGACAATGTTTTCTAACCATTTTAGATAGTGGTTAGTGAAGCTCGGCTGCAATTTTTGCTCATTATAGGTCATGGAGCTTGAAATAAATAAGCCAATTAACACCAGTGCAGCTAAAGCCAGTGCAATTTTTTCGTGTTTTGAAAAGTGAAAGTTATTCATGTTCGTCCTTCTTCATAAATTACGGATTTACCCATTTAGTTATCAATTCTACCAAAAACCTTGAAGATAGTTCAGATAAAAACTCAGCTTAAGAATAAAAAAATAATTAGGTCACATCAAAATATGGCGCCGATTCATAATCATGCACAACATCTTGTATGATTTTTGTAATTTTTTGATGCCTTGGCTCTCTAGCGGTTAAAGCTTATAGTTCGTGTTTCGCAAGTAAAAGTGCATTGGCCCAGCTTTTATTACTTGATAATATCAAGAAGCAACGTACGTTACAGGAGGTCTTTGAAGTTTTTGTTCTATTCTGGAGGTAAAAATGCAAAAACACAACCGTTACCTAGTCGCCCTTTGTGGGGTCTTGTTCCACTTGATGATCGGCTCAGTTTATGCTTGGAGCGTCTTTAGCAAACCCATTATGGCCGCTACCAGTTGGAGCGAGTCACAAATCTCTTTTGCATTCTCACTAGCTATTTTCTGCCTAGGCATGTCCGCTGCCTTTATGGGTCGAATCGTTGAAAAATATGGTCCCACAACTACCGGCACCAACTCAGCGATTTTGTTCGGAATCGGGATCGCGGGTACTGGCTTAGCTATCCATTCAAATCAATTATGGCTGCTCTATTTGACCTATGGCGTAATCGGAGGGCTAGGTTTAGGTTCTGGCTACGTCACCCCCGTTTCAACCATCATCAAGTGGTTCCCTGACAAACGGGGCCTAGCTACGGGGTTGGCAATTATGGGCTTTGGTTTTGCTGCCCTAGTAACCAGTCCCATTGCCCAAAAATTAATGGCAAGTGTCGGCTTAGAAAAAACCTTCTTTATCTTGGGCGCTTGTTATTTCATTGTGATGATCGTGGCCGCGCAATTTATTAAACGGCCCCGTCCAAATGAATTGCCTGAAAACTTGCAGCACATCCAACCCAAAGAAGCGACCGGCTTGCAAATGCGAGCTAATGATGCGGTCAAAACGCCAGTTTTTTGGGGTCTTTGGTTCATGTTCTTCATCAACATTACCACCGGAATTGGTTTAGTTTCCGCTGCTTCGCCAATGGGGCAAGAAATGACTGGCATGTCTGCTGGGATTGCTGCTATTTTGGTTGGGATCATTGGCTTGTTTAATGGTTTTGGTCGTTTGGTTTGGGCAACCATGTCTGACTTTCTTGGACGGCCGCAAACCTACAGCCTAATTTTTATTGTTGATATCATTTGTCTAGCTTTAATTTTGCTACTCCACCAACAATTGATTTTCAGCATTGCCATCTGTATCTTGTTATCTTGTTACGGGGCTGGTTTTTCCGTCATTCCAGCTTACCTGGGGGACGTCTTTGGGACGCTTGAACTAGGAGCCTTGCATGGCTATATTTTAACTGCCTGGGCAGCAGCTGGGATCGTCGGTCCTGTTCTCCTTTCATATACCCACCAAGTACTTGGAAGCTACAACGTAACTTTGATCGTATTTATGATCATTGACTTAATTTCGTTGGTGGTTTCGCTGCTTATCAAAAAGCATATCAAGAATTTGCAATAAGACCGGCGCAAGGCGTTTGGCAAAACATAAAAAACGGCCAGATTAATTTCTGGTCGTTTTTGCTATTTAAAAATGCAAATTTAATAAAGTAATTATCACATAAGTCATGCCACTGGCTATCACCGGTCCAGCTGCCACCCCTTTAAAAGCAACCACGCCGATAATTGTTCCCAAAACCAGGGCTACCGTGACTTGCGGAACATTAGCCAATTGGTTAACCCCATATTTTGATAAAATAGCCACCGCAATTCCCATCAAAACGGCAATCCAGCCTGCTGGCGTTTTAAAAGCGTTAAGCAGATCGCTAAAGCCAATTTTACCAGTTGCAATCGGCACTAAAATCGCAATCGAAATAATGGTTACGCCCCAATTAATCCCCTTGGCTTCAATGGTGGGCAGCCATTTTGCCGTAAACGGAATGAGTTTTAACACCATTACCACCCCCGTGGCAATCAACAAGGACTGATTATGTCCAAAATATGCCACCAGGAGGATTAATCCTAGAAATAACCAAATCTCCATCTCTTTACTCCGCATTGTCAAAAAGTTCCCGCATCAAACCTTCGCACCCGCTCTTGATATCATCAAAAGCAGTCTGGAAGTCATTCGTATACCAAGGGTCATCAATATCACGATACTTGCCGGCATATTCCAAGAGCTTGTGTTCTTTGCGCTCAGGATCTCCAGCCGTTATGCGATTCATATCAAGGAAGTTTTCCTCATCCATGCAAATCAAAAGATCATATTTTTGATAATCAGACTGGACTAAAAGCTGTGCCTGATGCTTGGTATAAGGAACATGTTCCTTGGTTAGCTGCCGCTCGGCGCGCACATCCATGGGATGACCTAAGCCGCCAGCCCCAATCTCATCACTGGTCGTTGCCCGTGATTCAATCAATAACTGATCGCTAACCCCGCGCTGAGCTGCCAGTTGTTTCAGGACAAACTCAGCCATTGGCGAGCGACAAATATTGCCGTGACATACGAAAACAATTTTTTTCATTGTTCACACCCTTTTTATTCGGAATAACGTAACAGTAGGTAATTATACCACTTGTTTTTCCTAAGCGGTCAACACCTTGTCATAGGCGACTTTTTCGCCGCCATCAAACCAAATGCGACCCCGATAGCTAAAACCGTTTTTCTCAATGATATGCTGCATCTTGTAATTTTCAGGATCGGTATCAACTCGTAAAGCGGTCACGCCGCTGGCTAGGGCCAATTTTTCGACTAATTGGAAAACCGTGCTGCTCAAGCCACGCCCCCGAGCCTTTTCGGAAAAGGCCAAGCGATGGATTACTACGTACTGGTCGCTCGTTTGCCAGGTTCCTTGAAGCTTTTCATATGCTGGTTCGCCGGAAAAATCGGCACAAACATAACCCAACAAGTCTATCCCATCAGTTACAAAATAAGCTGCTTTTTTGTCGATATCGGCCTTGATATGACCTTCATCTGGATAACCGGTTTGCCATTGATCAACGCCTTGATCGGCTAAATGTTGTTTGGCATCGTTAATGATTGCCATTGCCTGGTCCAACTCATTTGGCTTTACTAAACGCAATTCCATCTAATCACCTTTTTTATCAGTTTAAAATATTAGCGAATTACAAATTAACACGTTATCGTCTGGCTAGTCAAAAATTTTGTTTACAAAAAAACAGCCCAACGGCTGCTTTGGCTAATTTTTTACTTTTGTTCGGCTTGGGTGGTTTGTTGACGTTCTCTTCTGTGCACTAATTCAACCCCGATTGGCCAAACAACGGCTAAAACTAGGCCCACAATCAAGCCAAAATATAATTGGGGTGACAGCGAAACTTTGATTGGTGCTAAATAAGTTCCGCTTAGCCATTCATTGGTCTTTTGACTTAATTCATACAAGCAGGCAAAAAGACCGCCAGTACTCAAGACCAGAGGCAAAGAAGCCCACTTGCGCCCAAACAACATTAAGACCGCTGTTAACAAGTACAGCCCTAAAACCAAATAAATGGCATATTGGTAAGCCGTAATTGCATGATAAACATTGGGATCGCTGCGTTTAACCCGTTTATTGACTTCAAGCACAATCATCTGATTCAGAATTTTTTCCAGGCTGGTCGAACCAGTTAGCCCCAAATCCTTTTCAGTTAATTTGCCATGTTTTTGAAAATTTTGGGTGGCGCGATAAATATCGATATATGAATAATTCATTGCCAGTTTAGCAGGCAGCTTTTTCAAATAGGTTTCTTCTAGCCCAGTTTCTTCAATGAACTGCAAGGTCAATTTGACTTCACTGCTATCCGTGGTTTTCTTAATATGTTTAATAACATTTTTTGCCAGTTTTTGCGTATTATCAACGTGGACTGAAATTTGTCCATTTGTCATGGTGTACATAACCCCGACGGTAATTAATACTGCAAATAACCGCAGAATCCATTTCAAAGTTTTTCTCATAAAAGTCTTCCTAAATACCAGCCACCATATACGAACAAGAGCCCACCTAAGTAAGTTACGAGCAGGTAATAAAGCAGATTGCGATAATCATGCCCCTTTAACAAGCTGATCAGCTCTGTATTCATTGTCGAAAAAGTAGTGTAGCCACCAAGAATGCCGGTTCCTAAAAATGCATAAATCCCCTTGCTGCTGCCCAGACCAAATAACAAGCCCAACAAAAAGGCGCCAGATAAATTTATCAAACCGGTAATCCAAAATTCCCAACCTAGCTTCTTGCCGACCGACGTCACTTCATACCTTAATACGGCGCCAATTGCGGCACCAATTCCTGCTAACCAAACCATCTAGCTGTCCTTTCGCCACAAAAAGCACCAAAATAAGCGCACGCTAATCCGAGGAAGATTGATCCCAGCAAATAAGCCATGGCATAAGGTGAATTGGCTTGCTGCAATTTTAAAAAGTCTAAATTAAAACTAGAAAAGGTGGTAAAAGCACCAACAAAGCCCGTTCCTAAACCAGCAGCCAGCCAGTCTGGCATCCCTTTGATGGTGTTGACGCCATAGTAAGTTAACGCTGCCAGCAAAAAACAGCCTAATAGATTGCTAATTAAGGTTCCCGCTGCTGACCAAGCAGCCGTTAACAGAAAACGCGCACAGCCGCCGAAAAAGGCAAAACCGGCAATGCTAACTTCTTTTCTGATCAACATTGGTCCTTCTTTCCATCAGCTAGGCAATCGCAAGGAACAGAAGCAGGAGCTGTCTCGACGCGCTTTTCCAATTCGTCGATCAAGGCAAGGATGTCTTTTTTGGCCAGCGGCGTCGTTTTGATTAGGTCAATCAAAAGTCCCCCTTTATGCATGTCACACATGCGATTAAAGAGCGAATCGGTTACCTGCAGCATGGTTTGGGCTTGACTGCAAGTTGCACTGTATAAAAAGCGGTGACCGTCTCTTTGCGTGGCCAGCATTCCCTTATTGACCAAACGGCGCATCAAGGTCTTGATCGTGGATTCCGACCAGTGATGCTTAATTTGCAGCTGTTCGATAATCTTGCCGGCATTCGTTTGACCCAGGGTCCAGACAATCCGCATTACTTCCCATTCAGCCTCGGTAATGGATTCAGCCGTAACTGCTTTACTCTGATCAGCAGCGGCCGTCTTACTCATTTCCATCTTCTGTCACGAGCCTTTCTAACGCATAACTAATACCTTCGTCATCATTATTGCGAGTTACAAAATTGGCCTTTTCCTTTAGTTCATCAATGGCATTACCCATTGCCACCTTATAAAAATTAGGATTTTCAAACATGGATAAATCATTGCCCTGGTCGCCAAAGACAACGACTTCTTGGTCGCTAATCCCTAACAGCTGCGCCAGTTCATGTACCGCCATGCCTTTTGACGCCCGCCGTTCATTAATCTCCCAGATCATGGGATCAGTCCGCGCAACATTATATTTCTCATAAAGCCATGCTGGAAATTCTTTTCCCAGTCGATCCATCTCAGGACCTTCACCAGTAAATTCGGCTTTGAGATAAGAAAAATCAGTTGGCAACTGATCCATAATTTTGATCTTCATTCGATTGAGAAAAACGGTTTTTCCCATCTGGATCGACAATTCGTGATCTAAGGTGTAAAAACGGTCTTCCCGCATGAAATGTAAATTGCTGGGGGCCTTTTTTTGCAGCTTTAACATCCCCTCGGCATCGGAGAAAGTTAGCTGATGGCGAATCAAACTCTTCCCAGCCAAGTTCTGCACGACGGCTCCATTGAACAAGACGGCATAATTTTGCTTCCCTGCC
This sequence comes from Lactobacillus corticis, assembly GCF_018327645.1. GTDB lineage: Bacteria > Bacillota > Bacilli > Lactobacillales > Lactobacillaceae > Lactobacillus > Lactobacillus corticis. The sequence goes on from NZ_BMAY01000006.1 coordinate 71,401, forward strand.
AGTCCTAATTTTTCAGTATACGGCAAGACCCCGGTCAAGGGCCGGCCAGAGGCAGGCACAATTTTAACGCCCTTTTGAGCTAATTTCATTAATGTTTGGCGCGTCTTTTTACCAATTTGATGGTCTGATTGCAGCAGCGTTCCATCTAAATCGGTCGCAATCAATTTTATCTTCATCATTCAACCAATTTTTTAACAGCTTTTAAAACTCCATGATCGTCATGATCAGTGGTAACATAATCGGCTTGGGCCTTAATGGCCTCGATGGCATTCCCCATCGCTACCTTATAAAAGTTAGGATTTTCAAACATGGACAGATCGTTGCCCTGGTCGCCAAAGACCGCAACTTCATTTTCGCTCAAGCCAAGATTGGCAGCTAAGATGCTAACTGCCAGACCCTTACTGGTTCCTTGCGGGCCGATTTCAATGACGTGATGATACGACCTAACCACATTGTAGCGATCAAAGACCCACTCCGGCAGGGCCTGCCACATTTTCTCAATTTCATCGCTCTCGCGCTGACAGGTAAAACCAGCCTTGTTAAAGGTAAAGTCCTGGGGGAAAGCTTCTTTTTCAAGTACGTCAAGCGTGTTGCGCGTAAAAACGGCATCCAACATTTGTTGGACCCCCAAGTGGCGATCATAAGTGTAAAAACCATGGGTAGTTTCAAAAGTCGTATTAACGTCAGCCAATCGAGCTACCCGTTTCATCGCTTGAAAATCATGGTAATCCAGATTCTGACTCATCATCTCGTGTCCGTCAAGCGCCTGAATAACGGCCCCATTAAACACTATGGCATAATTGCCGCGACCAGAAAGGCCAAGCTCTTCTTCAAAAGGCATTACGCCACTTAAAGGCCGACCAGAAGTTAACACGACTTTTACGCCCGTTTTGGCAACTTGGGCCAAGTATTTAGCCGTTTCCGGGTCAATTACCCGCTGACTGGTTAACAAGGTGCCATCTAGGTCTAAAGCCAACATTTTTATTGCCATGTTTTCACCTTCCTTTTAATCACTATTCTCTATTATACAAAAAAGTCGCGACTCCTCGCGACTTTAATCTCTTTTCTCAATAAAAGCTATTTATTCGACGGTTACACTCTTAGCCAAGTTACGAGGCTTATCGACATCCAAGCCCTTGTTCTTAGAAGCAAAGTAAGCCAAGAGTTGTGCTGGTACTACCGTTAAGAAGGCACTCATCAAGTAATCAATCTTCGGCAAAACGACCGTATCGCCAGCTTGAGCCAAGTCATGGCTGACAATTGAAATTACATGGGCTCCCCGTGATTCAACTTCACGAATATTGCCACGAGTTAATTCAGCCGTTACCGGATCATTAATTAGGGCAATTACTGGCGTGCCTTTTTCGATCAAAGAAATGGTTCCATGCTTCAATTCGGCTGCAGCGAAGCCTTCAGTTTGAATGTATGAAACTTCCTTTAACTTCAAAGCACCTTCAAGTGAAACGGCATAATCGATTCCCCGACCAATGTAGAAGGCGTTGCGCGACTTGATCAGATAGTCGCTTGCTAATTCATCAAATTTAGCCTTGCCGTCGACAATCTGTTGCATTCCTTCAGCAGCCAAGGCTAATTGCTTTTTCAGTGGGAAGTCTTTAGCAGCTTTAACGCCTAGCTTTTCACCAACAGCCTTAGCTAAAATAACTTGCACTGCCAATTGGGCGGTGTAGGCCTTGGTTGAAGCAACGGCGATTTCAGGACCAGCTTCCAGCAAAATCGTGTAATCAGCTTCCCGTGATAAAGTTGATCCTTGCACATTGGTTAAGGTCAAGGATGGAATGCCGCGCTTGTTAGCTTCTTTCAAAACTACCCGTGAATCAGCAGTTTCCCCTGATTGAGTCAAAAAGATGAAGAATGGCTTCTTGGAAAGCATTGGGAAGTGATAACCAACTTCAGAAGCTAAACCAACTTCGGTTGGAATGCCCGTTAACTTTTCAAAGAATTCTTTTCCGACTAAACCAGCATTATATGAAGTCCCTGCAGCATAAATGTACAGCCGGTCAGCTTCACTGACAGCGTCCACAATCTTTTGGTCTAAGACTGGTTCGCCATTAACATCCAAGTAGTCTTGGGACAACTTCCGCATCACGCCAGGTTGTTCATCAATTTCCTTGAGCATGTAAAATTCATAGGTACCCTTGGAAGCAGCGTTAGGGTCAATATCCAAAACATGTGGCGTCCGTTCTACTGCTTCACCGTCAATGGTTTCGATCTTGTAGCTGTCTTTGGTAACGTCAGCCACATCCCCATCTTGCAAATCAACGAATTTCTTGGTTTGGTCTAAGACTGACAAAGCATCTGAAGCGATGATATTGAACCCATCGCCTAAACCAAGCATCATTGGCGATTTATTCTTGGCAATAAAGATGTGGTCAGGTTCAGTATTGTCAATTAACAAGAAAGCATATGAGCCGCGAACTTCTTTCAAAACTTTCTTAAAGGCGGTAAATGCGTCGAGCTTTTCGTCACGGGCCACTTTGGAGATCAATTGAACAATTACTTCAGTATCAGTATCTGACTTGAACTTAACGCCAGCTAAGTACTTGTCCTTTAATTCCCGGTAGTTTTCAATCACGCCGTTGTGAACCAAGTAGAAACGATTGGTTTCGTCAAATTGTGGGTGAGCATTGTCAACTGTTGGCTTGCCGTGAGTAGCCCAACGAGTGTGACCAATTCCAACCAGCCCTTGTTCGTCTGGAGTCAATTTTTCTTCAAGGTTAGCAATTCGGCCAACTGCCTTGGTCAAGTATTCATGACCAGCTAGGTCGTTTAAGTAAATACCAGCTGAATCGTAGCCACGGTATTCCAAATTCTTAAGGCCGCTTAAAATAATTTCTCTAGCCGGTTTTCCGACAATACCAACAATTCCACACATAGCTTTTGCTCCTTTTGGTCTAGTACAATGTGCTTACTTGTACTAGCGTTATATTTATTGTTACAAGTGCAATCATAGCCTTTTATTAAAAATTGGTCAACCCTTTTTACCAGTTTTTGGTATAGGTGTAGACCAATAGCTGCAGTCAATAAAAAACGGGCTGCTCAAGCAGTCCGTTTTTGGTATGATTATGCGCCCATTTCAGTCTTAACGACTTGGACAATTTGATCAACCCAGGCATCAGTTTGTTCTTGGGTTGGACCTTCAGCCATTACGCGCAAAAGCGCTTGGGTACCAGATGGACGAACCAAAACGCGTCCTTCATCGCCCATGTCAGCTTCAACGGCCTTAATGGCGTCTAAAATTGGTTGATGTTCCTTCCAGCTTTGCTTGTCCTTAACTGGTACGTTAACTAAACATTGTGGGTATTCTTTAAAATCAGCTAATAATTCAGTCAACTTCTTGCCGGTCTTCTTCATCACCAGCATCAAATGCAAACCAGTCAACATCCCGTCACCAGTGTTGTGGTAATCAGCAATAATGACGTGACCTGATTGTTCGCCGCCTAAAACATAGCCATTGGCCCGCATTTCTTCTGAAACGTAACGGTCACCAACTTGGGTCCGAATATTCTTGATTCCCCGACGTTCCAAGGCCTTGGTAAAGCCCAGGTTAGACATCACCGTGGTAACAATCGTATCTTTCTTCAAACGACCATGGTCTTGCAAGTAGCTGCCGATTACGTACATGATGTGGTCACCATCAACTTCATGACCATTTTCATCAACCGCAATGCACCGGTCGGCGTCGCCATCAAAGGCTAAACCTAAATCGGCACCTTGCTTGACAACTTCTGCTTGCAAGCGTTCCGTATGCGTAGCTCCGCAATGGTCGTTAATGTTTAAGCCATTCGGATGAGTGGCAATGGTGGTAAAGTCAACTCCGCAGTCAGCAAACAAGCGAGAAATCAAGGCACTTGCTGCACCGTTGGCACCATCAATTACCACTTTAATGCCGTCCAGTTCAACTGGAACCGTGTTTTCCAAGAACTGCAAGTACTTGCTGGCACCTTCATGGAAATCGGTAATTGTTCCTAACCCTTCAGCCGAAGGACGAGGCAGATTGTCTTGCGGAGCATCGATCAATTGTTCAATTTCTTCTTCCAGGGCATCTGACAGCTTCAAGCCATCGCTACCAAAGAACTTAATCCCGTTATCTTCAACCGGGTTGTGGGAAGCCGAGATTTGGACTCCGGCATCGGCACCTTGTGCTCTAACCAGGTATGATAGGCCCGGAGTGGTAATTACGCCACACTCAAGCACTTCAATCCCAACTGACAATAAGCCAGAAATCAAAGCAGATTCCAGCATTTGGCCGGAAATACGCGTGTCGCGGCTAACCAGAACCTTTGCCTGCTTATCATCTTGCTTGTTCTTAGTTAAGATATAACCACCATCGCGGCCAAGTTTAAAAGCCATTTCAGGTGTTAAACCAGAATTAGCAACACCACGTACGCCATCGGTACCAAAATATTTCAACATATAAAAACCTCTCTAAAGTTTAGTCTTAGACTTAATCGCTATTTTTTGTAGCAGATGAATCTTTAACCTTAATCTGAATATTCACATTGGCTGGATCAGTCCGTGCGACTCCAGACGGCAAAGTAATTGGAAAACTCTGCGTCGTTGAAGCATTAATATGAGCCAGGTCAACATTAACGGTCAACTGTTTGAGTTTGGAAATTACTGATTTTTTGCCATAAACCGTTACCTTGGTTTGTTTTGCAGTCAGTGAATAGACTTTATTGCTCTTCTCGTTACGCGGATTCAGCTTAAGCTTCACCGTCTTCTTGCTGACGCTAAGGGGCAATTTCACTTGCGCCGTTGACGGCGAAATATTGACATTAAGCTGCTGCCCGTTCTTATCCTCGGCCACCAAAATCACAGTCCGCGAATAAGTCCGGTTCAAACCATTAGGGACATTTAATTTTGCCACAATCTGGCTGACCCGGTTAACTTCGCTCTTAGGCCCTGATACCTCAACGGTTGACGGGCTTACAGTGGCTGTTTCCTGGTCGTATCCGCTGGCCACATTATTTTTATTATACTCTATTTGGACTGGCAGCGTTCTTGATTTTCGCCGCTGAATATTAACTGTCACTGTTTGCGGTTTGACATAGTAGGACAATTGCTTGGACAAGCCAGTTACTTGGACACGAACTTTATGTTTGCCCACCCCTAGCTTGGTCAAATCAATATAAGCTCTAAACGCCTGCGTATTAACGGTTGAAGTTACCAAACTGCTGGAACCTTCAATCGTTAATTTGATTTTTTCCGGGTAACCAGTGACATAATATTTATCCGTATCAACCGAAACCTGCAAGTTGGTTTTCATAGTTTGGGTTTCTGTGGCTGTTTGTTTGGTTTTATTGCTTTCGCCTTGGGTTACAAAGCCTGTCTGGGTGGTGTCAATATAAATCACCAGCAAAATTGCAATCACCAAAGACACCAGCTTTAGCATGGTATTGCTCTGCCAAAACTTTTTCACTTATCAGCACCCCATTTCCAAAATTTGCCCAACAAACGGTGATACCAAGCCACTTTGGGTTCATCTTTAGGCACCAATTCTTGCGTCAGGTACTTCAGATACTCATCTCGCGTCATGTCAACCATAAAATTACCGTTTCTGGTAATCGTCACGCCCCCGGTTTCTTCAGAAACAACCACCGTGATCGCATCCGTTACTTCTGAAATCCCTACTGCGGCGCGGTGCCTGGTGCCTAGACGTTTAGGAATCATATTGTTGTCTGAGAGCGGCAAATAAGCGGCAGCAACCGCAACTCGGCCGCCGGAAATAATAACCGCACCGTCATGCAGCGGCGTGTTGGGGATGAAAATGTTGATCAGCAAATCGCCCGTAACTTCGGCATCAAGTTTAATCCCGGTTTCAACATATTCATCCAGCCCGGTGTCTTGTTGAATCGTAATTAAGGCCCCGATCCGCCGTTTAGACATATATTGCACTGCCTTATCAATTTCTTTGATAAAACGTAATTGCTCATCTCTAGCCGACTCTTCCTTACCATTGAACCATGGCAGGCGACCTAAGCGTTCCAAGCCGCGTCTGATTTCAGGCTGAAAAATCACAATGCAGGCAATAACTGACCATGAAACCAGTTGGTCGACCAGATATCCGACCGCATTAAGCGAAAGCAGGCTAGCCAAAATACGGGCCGCAAAAATAAAGACAATCCCTTTTGCCAATTGAACAGCCTTAGTACCCTTAATTAATAAAATTAAGCGATATACCAAGTACCAAATTATCAAAACATCCAGCAAAATGCTGAAATTGGCCCAGGTAAAAATATTTTCAATGTTAAAATTCATCGCGTCCCTCCCTAGGAAACATTATACCAATTTCCTAGTGTACATACATTTTGAATTCCAGAAATAGGTCATTATATTCTTGAACTTTGCTTTTGCTTAAATCTTTAAACACTTCTAAGCGCTTTACCAATTTTCGGTCCGGATAAAATTGCTTATCATCCCGCACCGACTTAGGCAAATATTTCAAAGCCGCTTCAACCGGCGTCGCATAACCGACATATTCAGCGTTTTGGGCCGCATTTTTAGGATCCAGCATAAAGTTAATGAAAGCATACGCAGCTTGAGGGTTCTTGGCAGTCTTAGGGACGACAAAATTATCAAACCACAAATTTGAGTAAGGCTTAGGTACGACATAATGCAGATGCTTATTAGCTGCTAGCATCTCGCTAGCTTCACCTGACCAAGTGACCCCAATTGCCGCTTCATTTTGAATCATGTACATCTTCAGTTCATCAGCAATGATTGCTTTGACGTTGCTGCCCAAATTATCTAATTTGGTTTTGGCCAAGTGGAGCTCAATCGTATTCGTGGTATTCATCGAATAACCCAAAGAAGCTAAAGACAGGCCCATAATGTCACGAGCCGAATCTACTAACAGGATGTTGTGCCGATATTTTTTATTCCACAAATCGTTCCAACTAGTAATTGACCCGGCTTTGACGAATTTATCATTGTAGATAATGCCCAAAGTCCCCCAAAAGTATGGCAAGGAATATTCATTCTGGGGGTCAAAAGACTGATGAATAAAGTTTTTGCCCAGGTATTTGCGATTGGGGATTTTACTCAGATCAAGCTTTTCCAATAAACCAGCTTTTCGCAGCTTGGTGACCATATATTCACTCGGAACCGCCAAATCATAAGCTGTGCCGCCTTGCTTAATTTTGGTATACATGGCTTCATTTGAATCAAAAGTCTGATAAGTAACCCGGTAGCCGGTTTGCTTTTCAAATTTGCTGATTAAATCTGGATCAATATAATCGCCCCAGTTGTAAATAATCAATTTATGATTTCCGCTAGCTGCACTTGACTGCAGCAATTTGTTTGATAGTCCCCACAAGCCCAAGCAGACTAACAAAATAGCACTTATGCCCCACAGCAGTTTTTTCATAGCTTCACCCCAATTCTGCGATTATGCTTGGTGCGGCTGCTTCTAACCGACAAGAAGTAATAGATTAAGACCCCAATTAACACCACCAAGAAAATGATGGCACTGAGGGCATTAACCTCCAAGTCGATCCCCTGCCGGGCCCGCGAATAGATTTCGACCGACAAGGTGGTAAAACCATTCCCGGTTACGAAAAAAGTAACTGCAAAGTCATCCAAGGAATAGGTTAAGGCCATAAAAAAGCCGGCCAAAATCCCGGGCATGATGGCGGGAATCAGCACCTGACTAAAGACTTGGTAGCTGCTCGCCCCTAAATCTTTAGCCGCATCAATCAAAGTGGCGTCCATTTCTTTTATCCGGGGCAAGACCATTAAGACCACGATTGGAATCGAAAACGCCACATGGCTAAGCAGGACTGAGCCAAAGTTTAAACTTAACCCTAAGGCCGTAAAAAATATCAAGAAACTAGCCCCAATAATGACATCTGGCGACACCATCAAGACATTGTTTAAAGCTAGCAAGCTGCTTTTTTCCCGTTTAGACCTCGCTGCTTCAATGGCAATTGCCCCAAATGTACCAACAGTGGTTGCAATTAACCCACTTAACAGGGCCAGCAGCAAAGTTTGCAGCATAATTGCCAATAAACGCGAATCATTGAACAAAGTCTGATAGTGCTCCCAGGTAAAATGCTGAAAATGATTCATGTTTTGCCCGCTGCTGAACGAAAAATAGATCAAATAAAAAATCGGCAAATATAAGACTAGCAACAACACAATTAAATACAGTCTAGCCCCTAAATGACGCTGCTTCATTTTCTGGTCCTCCCTTTTTTCCGCTGGCCGGTGATCAGCATGACCACAATCATCATGACAATTAAAATTACCCCGATCGTGGCCCCCATATTCCAATTCATCGTGGTCATAAAGTACTCTTCAATGGCAGTCCCCAAAGTGATGACGCGATTGCCGCCAATCAGACGCGTTAACATAAACAAGGACAGACTGGGGATAAAGATTGCCTGGATGCCACTTTCAACTCCTGGCCAAGACAAGGGCCACAACACATAACGGAATGTCTGCCATTTGCTGGCCCCGAGGTCTTCGCTGGCTTGAATTACAGCCGGATTAATATCAGCAATGGCGTTATAAATTGGCAAAATCATAAAGGGAATTTCAATATACACGGCTACCAAAATAAAGGCAAAATTGGTAAACAGCATATTGACCGGCCCAAGGCCAAACAGCTGCAAGAACTGGTTAACCATGCCGTGAGTCCCTAAAATCCCAATGAAAGCATAGGCCTTCAAGAGCAAATTAATCCATGTGGGCAAGATGATCAGCAAAAGCCAAAACTGCTGATGCTTCATTTTGGTCAAAAGATAGGCGGCGGGATAGGAAATTACCAGCGTAAATAAAGTAATCAAAAAGGCATACCACAGACTATTTAAGCTCATTCTTAGAAAAGTCCCGCTGCCAAAAAAGCGTTGGTAATTCTCCAAGGTAAAGTGGCCATTGGTATCAGTAATTGAATACCAGCCAATCAGCAGCAAGGGCAAGATGACAAACAAGACAATCCAGAGCAAGTATGGCACTAGAAAAAATACGCGCTTATTGTTTTTCATCATCATCGTCCTCGTATTGTTCTAAGCGGGCATCAAATTCTTCCTGACTTTCATTTAGCCGCATAACATGGATATCTTCAGGGTCGAAAAACAGCCCTAACGGTTGGTTTAAGTGCACGCTATTGGTGGAATGCACTAGCCACTCATGTTCATCGGAATCAATCGCTTTGATTTCAAAGTGGTCGCCTAAAAAGAGCTGGGTTTGCGCGCGGACCACTAGCTTGCCTTGATCGGGCGCAACGACATCCAAGTCTTCTGGCCGAATTACCACTTCCACTTTTTCGTTTGGACGCATCCCCGCATCGGCACATTTAAAATGGCGATTGGCAAATTCCACTTCAAAGTCGCGAATCATCCGGCCCGGCAAAATATTGGAATCGCCAATAAAGCGCGCAACAAAATCATTGACTGGTTCATCATAAATATCTACCGGACTGCCGTTTTGCTGGATTTCGCCATCATTTAGGACAAAAATCTCATCTGACATGGATAAGGCTTCTTCTTGATCGTGAGTGACAAAAATAAAAGTAATTCCTAACTTTTTCTGAATAGCCCGCAATTCAAATTGCATTTCTTTGCGCAAGCGCTTATCTAAAGCTGACAAGGATTCATCCAGCAACAAAACTTCCGGTTGATTGACAATTGCCCGGGCAATGGCTACCCGCTGCTGCTGGCCACCTGATAATTCAGCAATTTCCCGTTGGGCGTAACCATCCAGGCGCACCAAGTGCAAGGCTTCATTTACGGCTGGGGCAATTTCTTTGGCCGGCTTTTTCTTAATTTTTAAACCAAAAGCCACATTTTCAAACACATTCAAATGGGGAAATAAGGCATAATTTTGAAAAACCGTATTGATCGGGCGCTTGGCCGCGTCCACTTCGGTCATGTCCTTGCCTTTAAAATAAATGCGGCCGCTGCTGGCTTGGGTAAAACCAGCAATGATGCGCAAAATTGTAGTTTTGCCGCTGCCTGATGGACCAAGCAAGGAATAAAACTTGCCGGATTCAATTGTCAAGTTGATGTCATTTAACGCTACAAAGCCATCATCATAGCGCTTGGTAATATTTTGCAGCTTGATAATTTCCACTTTTTCTTGCTCCTTAATAAAAAAGCCGCAAGCTGTCTGGGCCTGCAACTTTATGAAATTTATTGGTCTTTTCCGATGATTCGGACTTCGGTTTTTAGATCGATATCATATTTTTCTTTAATCGTCTTTTGAATCAGGTGGATTAAATTCAAATAGTCCGTTGCCGTTGCCCCACCCTTGTTGACGATGAAGCCGGCGTGTTTGGTTGAATCTTGTGCTCCGCCTATTTGCTTGCCTTGCAAACCAGCTTTGATAATCATTGGTCCAACATAGTGGCCAGTCGGCCGCTTGAAAACTGAGCCGCATGATGGATATTCAAGTGGCTGTTTATATTGGCGCAAGGCATTTAAATAGTGCATTTGATCCAAAATTGCTAATTTATCTCCCGGTTTCAGTTCAAAGGTCGCCGACAAAACAATGTCGCCACTCTCTTGGACATAAGAATGGCGATAGGCGAACTGCATTTCCTGGTTGCTATAAGTCTTAACCTCGCCCTTTCTAGTTAAAACCGTCGCACTTGCCAAGCAGTCCTTCACTTCGCCGCCATAAGCGCCAGCGTTCATAAAAACGCCACCGCCAACTGAACCGGGGATGCCGGCGGCAAATTCCAAGCCAGATAAGCCATGTTCGGCGCCATAAAAGGCCGCATCGACAATTTTGGCACCAGCTTGCGCAATTACCGTATTCCCGGAAAGCTTTATTTCGTTTAAATTGGTCAAAATCATGACTAAACCAGCAATACCGCCATCTTTGATTATCAAATTTGACGCATTGCCGATCACCGTTAGCGGAAGGCCGTCAGCATTGGCAGCTTCCAGCAGTTGCTTGACCTCGGCAATTGAGCGTGGGAAAGCCGTATATTCTGCTGGACCGCCGGTCTTGGTAAAGGTCACTTCACTCAGTGGCATCCCGGTTCGAATATCGTATCCAGATGCTTTTAAATCCATTAACTTCAAAAAAATGCCTCCCTTTAATCAGTCCTACCTATTTTACCGCATAAGCGCACGCCATACATCATGTGTTATACTGATTTTTAAACAAAGGAGTCAAATTTTATGAATTTTATTGCCATGGATTTTGAAACTGCCAATCGTTATCCTGAAAGTGCTTGTTCTCTAGCGATCGTGATGGTGCGAGAAAATAAAATTGTTGATCGCTTCTACACGGTGATTAACCCCCAAATGCCATTTGACAGCAACAATATAAAAGTCCACCAAATTACTGCTGAAGATGTGGCCGATGCCCCAACTATGGCCGAAGTGTGGCCTAAAATCAGTGGTCTTTTTCGCCCTGGAATGCTGGTAGCAGCCCACAATGCCCGCTTTGATACCAATGTTTTGCAAGAATCGCTGGCCCGCTACAATATTACCGCACCGCACTATTTGGTAATCGACTCCTTAACCACCAGCCGCAATTTGCAGCCCGATTTGCCCAATCATAAACTCGATACCGTCTCGGCAGATTTGGCGGTAGATTTGTGGCATCACCATAATGCCCTGTCAGATAGTGAAGCTTGTGCTGGCATTTTGCTTAAACAGGCGGAAAAATGGGGCGAGGATGCCTTGAAACAATTTGTTTATCAATACTAAAAACAAAAAACGAAATTCCCAAAGGAATTTCGTTTTTCTTATGCTTTTAACTGTGCTTTAACCGCTTCAGCCCAGGCCTCAGCCCGTTCGCCGTGCGGTTCAAACTCAACCACCCGTTTGGTTGATTCCCAACTGTCATCAACTCGGGTCAAGGTTAAGCCTAAATATTCACGGGGCAAGAATTCGGCAATTTTGTCGGGCCATTCAATGACCACAATTCCTGCTTCATTTAAATACTCATTCAAATCAATCGATGCCAAATCAGCTGATTCCAAGCGATAAAAATCCATATGGAAGAGCGGCAGGCGACCTTCGCGATATTCGCGCACCAAAGTAAACGTTGGACTCTTAATCGGTCGCCGGATGCCCAATTGCCGGCCTAAACCTTGGGTCATGGTCGTTTTTCCCGCCCCCAGGTCACCTTTGAGCAAAAGCACATCGTGACCTTGGGCAGTTTCAGCCAAAGCCGCACCTAGCTGCTGCATCGCTTGAGCCGAGTTGATTGCTAATTTCATGATTAATCCTTATCCATTACTGCTTGGGCAGCGGTTAAGACTGCCATATCATAAACATCTTGGCTGCTGGCTCCGCGTGAGAGGTCATTAACCGGAGCAGCCAATCCTTGCAAAATTGGGCCAACTGCGGTGAAACCGCCTAGCCGCTGAACTAGTTTATAGCCAATATTGCCTGATTGCAATTCAGGGAAGACAAAGACGTTTGCATGTCCTGCCACCTTAGAACCTGGAGCCTTCTTTTCGCCCACGCTTGGGACAAAGGCCGCATCAAACTGCAATTCCCCATCAGCGGGGATGTCGGGATGAGCTGCTTGGAACAATTTGCAAGCTTCAACCACTTTATCAACCATTTCGCCTTTAGCTGAACCTTTAGTTGAAAAACTCAAAAAGGCCACCTTAGGATCAATCCCCACCATTTTGGCGGTAAGGGCTGATTGGTAAGCAACTTCGCTCAAAATTTGGGCATCTGGGTCGATGTTAATGGCACAATCAGCAAAAATATACTTTTCTGCGCCCTTTTCCATCACAAATGACCCTGAGACCCGATGCATGCCAGGTTTAGCGTGAATCAACTTTAAAGCTGGCAAAACGGTATTGGCCGTGGTGTGGTTGGCACCAGAAACCATGCCGTCCGCTTCGCCCATCTTAACTAATAAAGTAGCAAAATAATTCCCCTGGGCACAATTTTGCTTAATTTCGTCTAAACTTACGGCCTTTTTGCTAGAAGCCCGGTAGACCTCATACATTTGCTCGTAGTTGGCATATTCTGCCGGATCAAAAATTTCCACACCGGTAAGGTCAAGCCCTGCGTCAGCTGCCAGCTTGGCTACTTCGCTCTTCTTGCCTAAAACAATTGGTTTAAGCAGACCATCAGCAGCTAATTTGGTCGCAGCTGTTAAAATCCGTTGGTCATCCCCTTCGGGAAAAACTATCCGTTGCTTCTCAGGAGCCTTTTTGACCATGTCTGTCAACAATGAAAAAACTGTCATCGATATATCCTACCTTTTTCTAAAATGCCGCAGTCAACCTATTTGGCAATACCCAAAAACCTCTAAACCTCTGCGGGTAATTGCCAATCAATCGGACTTTCGCCATATTCAGCAAGTGCCTGATTGCAGCGAGAAAATGGCCGTGAGCCAAAGAAACCGCGATTTGCCGAAAAGGGACTGGGGTGTGCTGACTTAATCACCGTATTATGCTCTTCATCAATCAGGGGCAATTTATTTTGCGCAAACCGCCCCCACAAGATAAACACGCAGCGTCCACGCTTGCTTAAAGCTTTGATCGCGCCATCAGTCACCAATTCCCAGCCCTTGCCCTGATGGCCGTTAGCTTGACCATAGGGAACGGTCAAAACCGCGTTCAAGAGCAAGACACCCTGGTCGGCCCATTTCTTTAGATAGCCATGATTCACTGGTTGGGCACCAACATCATCATATAGTTCTTTGTAAATATTTACAAGTGAAGGAGGTAACTTAATTCCTGGCTCCACCGAAAAACTCATGCCATTGGCCTGGCCTGGATTATGATAAGGATCTTGTCCCAGAATTACGACCTTAGTATCTTGGAAACTAGTCAATTTAAAAGCCGTAAAAATATGATACATGTCAGGAAAGATTTTTTTAGTCGCATATTCATGTTTTAAAAATTCATGCAATTTGTGATATTCATCACTATCAAAATATGGCTCCAGTACTTGGTCCCAGTCATTGCCTATTAGCGCTTTCATTTACAACCTCCTATTCTGCTCTCTTTATGTTATCATTATTCTAGTACATATAGGGAGTGGATATCATGATTAGACTAGTGGCCTGCGATTTAGATGGCACCTTGTTTGACAGCAACATGCAAATTAGTGAAACCAATCGAGCAATTATTCGACATGCCCAAGAAAGCGGGATTGAATTCTTGATCGCCACCGGGCGAGCACCCAAAGAATCGAAAGTAGTCTTACGGGATGCGCGGCTGACGACCGGTTTTATCAATTTGAATGGCGCCCTAGTTTTTAACCAGCAAGGTGACCTGGTGGTCAAGCATCCAATTGCGCTGGCCAGTGCGAAAAAATTAGTTACGATCCTCCACGAGCACCAGTTTTATTTTGAAGTAATTACCGCCGACCAGGTCTATAGCGAAGATTTAAATGCCCGGATTACCAATATCGCCCACCTGATGGTTGACCTTAATCCCGGGATGGACTTCCGGACTGCCGTGGCGGTATCAGCTGGTTCAAAATCAATCCTAGACATGGAACAAGTCGCGTCATTTGACGACTTGTTAGCCCGGCCAGGCATTGAAGTAATGAAGATTATTGCCTTCGATTCGCGTGGTCATGAAGCTTTTAGCGATATTTTGCCCCTCATTAAGGAGCTCGGGCTAGTCGCTTCTTCTAGTTCTGCGTCAAATTTGGAAATTAATGCCAAAGAAGCCCAAAAAGGCACGGCTTTAATGGATTATGCCCAAAAACGCGGCTATCGGCCGGAAGAAGTTGCGGCAATTGGCGACAATCTAAATGACGAGAGCATGATCCGCATGGCGGGCACGGGGGTGGCCATGGGAAATGCCGTTCCACTCATCAAGGATCTGGCAGATATTGAAACCAAAGACAACAATCATAACGGTGTCGGCTGGATACTTGAACAATTTATTGCCCAAAATGCAAGAGGGTAACTATCATGCAATACTTTTTGACTCTAAGTCAGGAAAAAAATTATGGTCAGATTCCCGTTGCCGATGAAACTGGTCACATCTGTTTCATTATTCGCGGCAATTTGGAAAATCCTAACCATACGCTTTACCTGTATGATTTTAATAACCAAGAGATTGGTCGTTTATTTCGTGATGGCGTTGGCATTATTGCCTCCTTTACGATTGACGTGGTGCGCCATTCCTTGGTTAAAGTCCACAAGATGAACAGCCCGGCAGCTAATGTCTTTTATATCAGCGGGCTAAAATATCTGGTAACTGGCAGCATCAAAAAAGGCACTTACAAATTCCGTCTCGGTTATAAGACGGTTGCAAGTGTCAATACCGAAGTTAGGTCTAGTGGCGTCACTTTATGTTGTGAAATCAGCAAGCCGGAAGATGTGCCATTTATTTTGTTAACCACCATCCTGCTAACGCAGTGGCATGTCACGCCTTTGAAGCTGCCAACTTTTCCGCCCTTAGGCCAAAATATTTCGACTAATTTAAATTAAAGCTGCAAAACCATATGGTTATAAGTTCGGTCGCCAATCGTCATCTGTTTTTCGGTTTGGTAACCCTTATGTTCATATAATCTAATGGCACGCGGATTTTCCAGGTCAACATTAAGGCTAACCTTCTGGTAGCCTTTTTCTTTGGCCATTTTTTCGCCAAAATCCATTAAGCGACTGGCAACATGCTGCCCCCAATGATCGGGATGCACAGCTAAGGAGTCCAGATACCATTCATCCGGCCAAGCTTCCTGGTCATCAAAAATTACGGTTTCAAAGGGCAAGCCTACCTTAGCGTACCGCGTTTTTAGCGCTTCATCGATCGCAACCTGATCTTCATATGGGTACATGGTCAACATACCGCGAATTTCGCCCTCGTCGCTGACCTCAACCCAAGTACGACGATAACTATAACGGTAGCGCTCACTGATAAAACCTTGGCGCATCAAATCATAAAATTGGCTTTGTGGCAATTTCTTAATGCTTGCCATATCCATTTCGTCAAAAATTTGCTCCAAAATTGGAAAAACAAAAGGAAAATCTTGCTTTTCTGCTTGTCGTATCATTTGAATACCTCCTATGTCTAGTGTAACAAAAATACCGATGCTTTAACACATCGGTACTGCTAGTGGCAATTAGCCATTTAATTTTGCTTTTTCAGCTTTTTGAACCTGCTTCAAACTTGGGCCAAAAATTTGTTCAATTGCGACGGGATCAGTATGACTGAAAAATTGACTTTCTTGCTTATCTAATTTAGCCATTGCTGCCATATCATCAGCGCTTAACTCAAAGTCAAAGACATCAATGTTCTCCTCCATCCGTGACTTGTGAACGGATTTAGGAATTACCACAATGCCGCGTTGCAGCAGCCAGCGCAAGATAACTTGACCATTGGTCTTGCCGTACTTGGCACCAATTTGCGCAATCGTCTCGTCCTTGAAGATATCATGCTTGCCTTCGGCAAATGGTGCCCAAGCCTCTGGGACAATCTCGTTCTTTTGTAAAAAGTCTACGCTGCTGGTTTGTTGGAACCAAGGATTGATTTCAATTTGGTTAAGTGCTGGCTTAACGGCAGCTGACAACAAGAGATTTTGCACTTGGTCGTTTGAAAAGTTGGAAATCCCAATTGCGCGAATCTTGCCGGCTTTTTGCGCTTCTGCAAGTGCCCGGTAAGCGCCAAAGTAATCACCGTAAGGCTGGTGCAGCAAGTACAAGTCAATATAGTCAGTGCCTAATTTTTCCAAACTAGCATCAATTCCAGCCTTAGCCCGTTCATAAGTAAAATCTGACACCCATAATTTGGAAGTCACAAACACGTCGTCCCGCTTAACCTGGCTTTCCTTAATGGCTGCGCCGACGGCATCTTCATTATTGTAGGCGGCTGCGGTATCGATTAAGCGATAACCAACGCTTAAGGCTTCGGCAACTGCTTTCTTTGCTTCTTGATAATCTGGCACTTGGAAAACGCCAAAACCAAAAGTAGGCATTTCTACGCCATTATTTAGTTTTCTAACTGGTACAGACATAAGAGCTCCTTTACTTTTTACTATCTTTTCTTGTTCCTTATTCTTGAAGCAATTTTAGCCCTTTTAGTCAAATTTGAAAAATACTAGACTTTCATGCTAGTATACATTTATGGAATGCTGGATAGGAGGACAAAAATGATTGATCCTTATTTATTGACTGAATTAGTAACCTTCGCTGAAACTGGTACTCTAGCTAAAGCAGCTGAAAAGCTCAATATTACCCAGCCTAGTTTAACCAGAGGGATGCAAAAACTGGAAAGCGAATTAAATGTTAAGCTGTTTGATCGCCAACCCAATAAGATCAACCTGACAGATACTGGTCAGTACACGGTGAAAACTGCAAAGAAAACCCTGGCAGCCTTAACTGAATTTGAAACTGCCGTTCATAACTACGATCAAAGCAAGCAAAAAATTTCTTTGGCCTCAACCGTCCCTGGACCCTTGCTTTATAGTCAACGCCTAGATCTGCCTGAAACCGTTCAAATTGAAAAAAATCTGTTAGACAAAAAAGCGGTTGTGCCCTCACTATTAAGTCATGCCAAGACGATCGTCTTTAGTGATGAGGAACTGCAAACAAACGAAATTGAGAGTTTATTTTTGGGCGTTGAAGATCTTTACGTCAACTTAGATCAATTTATGGACCTAGCAAGTAAGTCAATCGTCTCTTTCAAGGATTTGCATGACCTCAGTTTCTTAGTTTTAAGCGATATTGGTCATTGGCGCGATATCCAAGAGGAAGAAATCCCGGAAGCTAAATTTCTTTACCAAAATCAAATGACGAATTTGCGCGAAATCAGCGAGTATTCGAGTTTTCCATATTTCACTACTAATTTATCTGGCCCAGACCATCAAGCTGATGATAATCGGGTACGGGTTCCGATTTCTGATGAGCGGGCCCATATGCCAATTTACGCTAGTTACTTAATCAGCAATCGCAGCAAGCTCAAGAACCTGCTGCAAGCTTTGCAAAAATCCTGGCCAAAGTAAAAAGACGTGCTCAGTTCACAAGCACGCCTTTTTATTATCCAGCAAAATTAGTCTTGGTAGTTTACCAAAGCTAAGTATGATTCTGGGTCTAATGAAGCCCCACCAACTAAGCCACCGTCGATGTTTGGCTTAGCCATTAATTCCTTAACGTTAGCAGGCTTTACTGAACCACCGTATTGAATACGAACGTTTTCAGCAGTTTCTTCGTTGTACAAGTCCTTAACAGTTTCACGGATAGTCTTGCACATTTCTTCAGCTTGGTCGCTTGAAGCAGTCTTGCCAGTACCGATAGCCCAGATTGGTTCGTAAGCAATAACCAATGATGAAACTTGTTCAGCTGACAAGTCCTTTAAAGCTGCCTTAATTTGGCTAACAACCCATTCTTCTTGCTTGTTAGCTTCACGGGTTTCAAGTGATTCACCGCAGCAGATGATTGGCGTTACACCATTAGCAAACAAGGCCTTAGCCTTCTTGTTGATGTCTTCGTCAGTTTCGTGGAAGTAGCCACGACGTTCACTGTGGCCGATGATGCAGTATTGAATGCCCATTTCCTTCAAAACCTTTGGAGAAGTTTCACCAGTGAAGGCACCTTCTTCTTCAAAGTAGGCATTTTCAGCACCAACATGCAAGTTAGTACCTTCAGCAGCCTTACGCAAAGCGTCAAGGTCAACTGCAGGAGCACAAATTAATGATTCAACTTTACTTGATTCAGGCAACTTTGCACTAACAGCCTTAACAAATTCAACCGTTTGTTCAGGGTTCATGTGCAGCTTCCAGTTACCAGCAATAATTGGAGTACGCATTAAAATACTAATCCTTTCTTACTTGTCTGAGATACATGCAATACCAGGTAATTCCTTACCTTCAAGGTAGTTAAGTGAAGCACCACCACCAGTTGAGATGTGGGTAATCTTAGGTGCGATACCTAATTGCTTAGCAGCAGCAGTTGAGTCACCACCACCGATGATCGTAGTAGCATCAGTTAAGTCTGCTAAAGCACGACCAACTTCAAGCGTACCTTCAGCAAAGTTTGACATTTCGAATGCGCCCATAGGACCGTTCCAAACAACAGTCTTAGCGTCCTTCAAGATGTCTCTGAACTTTTCAACCGTCTTAGGACCAATGTCCAAGCCCATTTCGTTGTCAGGAATGTCGTCACCAACAACTTCGTGGCTAGCGTCGTTTGAGAATTCAGTAGCAGCAACGTTGTCTACTGGCAAAACGATCTTGTCGCCAGCTTCAGCAAGCAGCTTCTTAGCAAGTTCAACCTTGTCAGCTTCGAATAATGACTTACCAATCTTGTGGCCTTGAGCAGCTAAGAAGGTGTAAGCCATCCCACCACCGATTAAGATGTGGTCTGACTTAGGAATTAAGTTGGTGATAACGCCAATCTTGTCTGAAACCTTAGCCCCACCTAAGATAGTTACGAATGGGTGAACTGGGTTAGCAACAGCGTTACCTAAGAACTTGATTTCCTTTTCCATCAAGAAACCAGCAGCTGCAGGCTTGCCGGCTGCCTTCATAGCAGTAGCAATACCAACGTTTGAAGCGTGGCTTCTGTGAGCAGTACCAAAGGCGTCGTTAACGAAAACGTCACCTAATGATGCCCAGTATTCGCCTAACTTAGGATCGTTCTTTGATTCACGCTTGCCGAAGTCGTTGTCGATGTCTTGGAAACGAGTGTTTTCAAGAACAACTACGTCGCCATCCTTCATTGCGTTTACAGCATCTTCAACTTCTTTGCCTTCGTTTGAAGGTACGAAAGTTACCGGCTTCTTCAACAATTCGCTTAAGCGTTCAGCAACTGGCTTTAATGACAATTCCTTCTTGTCATCGTCACTCTTAACCCGGCCTAAGTGGCTAAGCAAGATAGCCTTACCGCCGTTGTCCAGGATGTATTGAATAGTTGGCAAAGCAGCCACAATTCTGTTGTCGTCGCCGATGACACCGTTCTTAATTGGAACGTTGAAGTCAACACGAACTAAAACTTTCTTATCTTTGACATCTACATCAGAAATAATTATTTTAGCCATTGAGATTCCTCCGAATATAACTATTCATCGAAAAAAGGCGAAGGGAAGATCTTCCCTTCGCCCTCTTCGTTACTAGTCTATCAATCTTAAATTTAAAACTTAAAATTAAAGAGTAGCAAACTTCAACAAAGTACGAACCATTTGGCAAGTGAAGCTGTATTCGTTGTCGTACCAAGCAACAGTCTTAACAAGTTGCTTGTCGCCAGCAGTAGTTACCATGGTTTGAGTTGGGTCAAAGATTGAACCAGCAGTCATACCAAGAACGTCGCTTGAAACGATTTCGTCTGCGTTGTATGCAAATGAGTCGCTTTCGTACTTCTTCATAGCTTCGTTGACTTCGTCAGCAGTTACCTTCTTGTCAAGGATTGATACTAATTCAGTTACTGAGCCGTCTACAACTGGAACACGTTGTGCGTGACCGTTCAACTTACCGTTCAATTCTGGGATAACAAGGCCGATAGCCTTAGCAGCACCAGTTGAGTGAGGGATAATGTTTGCTGAAGCAGTACGTGCAGCACGAACGTTACCACCACGAACTGGACCATCCAAGATCATTTGAGTTGAAGTGAATGCGTGGATAGTAGTCATAGTACCAACTTGGATACCGAATTCCTTGTTCAATGCGTTAGCCATTGGAGCAAGTGAGTTAGTAGTACATGAACCAGCTGAAACGATCTTGTCGTCTGCAGTCAAAGTGTTTTCGTTTACTGAGTAAACGATAGTCTTCAAGTCGTTACCTGCAGGTGCTGAGATCAATACACGCTTAGCGCCGGCGTCAAGGTGAGCTTGTGACTTAGCCTTTGAAGTGTAGAAACCAGTACATTCAAGAACAAAGTCAACGCCGTCGTTCTTAACCCAAGGAATGTTTTGAGCTTGTGGTTCAGCGTATACACGGTATTTCTTGCCGTCAACTACGATTGAGTCTTCAGTTGCTGAAACTTCGTGGTTGAAAGTGCCGTGAGTTGAGTCGTACTTCAACAAGTGAGCCAAAAGTGATGGAGTAGTCAAGTCGTTAATAGCAACAACTTCGATGTCTGATGACTTTTCGCCCAAGTCCATAATACGACGGAAAGCTAAACGACCAATACGGCCGAAACCGTTAATACCAATTTTAACTGTCATATCCTAAAGTCCTCCTTAAGAACTATAAACAACAATTTATTTTAAAAGAGAAATTTTAACTCTCCTTTAAAATCGCTTTTGAGGCGCCCTCGTCAGTAATTAACCAGGTTTGCCGAGGCGCATTAGGCATATATGCCATGATGGAAGCAGCTTTGCGCCGCCCGCCAGCAAAGGCAAATATGTGGGGTATTTTATGTAGATTCTCAAACTGCAATCCAACCTGGGTGATGCGGTCGACAATCTTGCCTTTGTCATCGAAGAAACACCCGAAACATTCGGTGACAGCATGTTTTTCACGCAGCTCTGAAAGCTTGATTGAGTCATAGCCTCGTCGCCGTGCCATTTCTTGGGCTAAGCCAATTCCATGAATTACGGCATCGCTTCGTGAAATATCCTGCAACAAGTCTGAAATCGACGGCTCTCTAATTAATGATCGATAAGCCGAAGTCGAAACTTGCTCAGGTAAATACAAGGTTTTATAGGTACCATGAGTGCGAGCCGCCATCTCTTGCACAATCGTATTAGACTGCGTCATGACGTTCTCACCCAAGGCTCCTCGTCCTGGAATAAACTCCAAGCGACGATTGTTGGCTAGCTTAGGAGATAAATACCGACCTCCCTTGGCAATCGCTTCACCACCCAACACCGTTATAATAGTGTGTCCTAGGGGCAAAAGCAAGTCCAAAGCGGAACTGAGCTGTTCGCCCATTTGCTCGTAAACCCGATCCTGCAGATCACAATCGCCAGGAATAATAATGGTTCGTTCGATTCCCAGTCTTCTAGCCAGTCGGACCTCGTTTTCATCCGCATTGAACAAACGATCAATAATTGGTCCGGCGTCTTGTAAAACCTTTTCGCCCTTCTCGCTCAAGACCATGCCAGTATTTTTCGTCTCAATCAGCCCTAAACTGGTTAAATACTCAGTTTCAGTTCTAATCTTTCGTTCTGACACGCCTAGCTTTTGTGCAACCGTCCTGCGTCCTACTGGAGCTTGCAAGGATATTTGCTCAAGCACGAGATAGCGTTGTCGAAGAATTTTTAAGGCATCTGGTACGAGGGCTTCGAGCAGAGAAATTTCCGACTCCATAAGTCCTCCTTGTTCTGTGGGACATTTTTTGTCCACCGCCGTGACGGTTAGTGTCCCAGTATGGCTAAAAATATAAGAGAAACCAGGATTTGTTTATTTTTTGAATCCTCCGTTTCCCATTCGACACTTGTAGTATAACAATTGAAAATTCCAAATACAAGTAAAATTGCCCCAATTCAGCAAGTTATTTTTTTCAGTAAATTATCTTTGCATTTGTGACAATTTTTGGATATACTGTTAGATGTGCTTGGGTCCTTAGTGTAATGGATCGCACGTAAGATTCCGGTTCTTGAAATCTGGGTTCGACTCCCAGGGGACCCATAAATAAACCACAGACTGTAGGTCTGTGGTTTTTCTTTTACTGCAAAACGTGTTGGAAAAGCTTAGTTAGGTGTTTTTTGCTCTTGACCAAGCACCCTGCTCCTAAACCTAACCAACCTAAGAGGCTGCTAATTAATAAAGCCAGGTACCATTTAGGCACGATAAATTGCAAAATCAAATAGTTCTTGCCGACTTTCTGCTGGACTTGCGGTACTCCCAAACTGCTTAATTTTGGCGAAACAACCTGACCATTGACGGTTACCTTTGACTGCTGGTAGCAGACTACCGGGACGGCAACCTTAGCAGCTTTCTTGCCAGTCCAAACGACTTTTAAGGCACCATTTGCCAAAACTTGATAGTGGAACTTGCCGCTCGTTGCCGGTTTGATTATTTCTTGAGCGTAAACGCTAACTGCCTGCGTGCTTGTTAAGGTTGTCCGATAGTTTGGCATGTAATCCGGATTAATTTTGCTGATTTCTTTAAACATTTCACCCAATTGACCTTTAGTTCGCATGCTAGCCATCAGCTTTGCCGGATTTTTCGCCTTGAGATAGTAATTCCCCCTAGTTGCCGTTTTTTGATAGTACTTGCTGGAATTTTTGACTTTTTCATATTGCGAACTGGTGTGCAAAACCAAGCGACTATAATTGCTGGCCACATTAACGCCCAAGAGCAGGATCAAGAATGCCGCCCAGGTGCCAAAAGCCAGTTTTTCTGGTCGCTTTGCTAATTCGGTCAAAGTTAATGCCAAGCTTGCCAGCATTAATGGGTAGCCCACGATCAGCAAACGATATGGAAATTGAAAATAACTTCCGATGATTGGCAGTTTTGCCTGCAAATAATCCCAAGGGAACTTGCTGCTCACGCAGAACAGCATCCCCAGAGCATAAATGGTCAAGAAATTCGTCAGCCAGCGAGCTTTAAAGCGCAGATTGAAAATTAGCCGCAGCAGCATGAGCAAAAACAAATAGCGCATGACTGGGAGCACTCTGCGCCTAATCGTCCCAATGGTGCTCAGTTCAAAGGTTTTGCTGCTTAAAAGGTATTGCGTGGTAGGAACCAAGTGATTGTTTAAATAAAGCAGACACAAACTTCCCCAAACGTTGGCGCTTAGCAAAGTTGTCGCTAAAACTGCTAACAGCAGGCTTATAATCATGCCCCGCTTTGACTGGGCACGCGCAAAGCCAATCACGACAAACGGTACCAGTGCTAAAGCCAGAATCAGCACGCTCAAAACATGGATCTGCGCCATCACGCTCATCCAAAACATTAAGCGGACCCAGCGGACCGGGCGGTCGCGGTCTTGCAGCATATTGATGCCTTCAAGCAAGACAAACGGTGCAATTGCCCCGCCCCAAGCGGTCATATTAGTATGGTCAAACCAGCTTTGGATGGGACCGATATTGAGGTAAAAGATCGCAAAAAATGTGCTGAAAACCCGATTTATGCGCAATTTGCGCAGCAAAAAATACATTCCCGTCCCCGCAAGCAGACCAAGGGCATAATAAGTAAATATCTGGAACCGATACCAGGTTCCCAAAACCAGTAAAATTCCGCCCATCAGGTAGGTAAAGAGCGGTCCGTACACGGCACTGGTTACGCGTCCGCTATGATTAAAAGCATAATTTGTTTGAAATAGATTATAAGTGCCGTGTTTAATTTGCATTGCGGCATCATAGAAGCGCGAATAATGAAAATACGTATCCTGATCAATAATCGTGTAGCCGTTCCAATTTTGGACCGCAGCCAGCAGATAAATGCTAAAGACCATCGCCAGCCACGGAAGCATTGTTAGTCCAATTTTATCGATCCTAGTTTTGATTTGCATGCGGCCTCCTCTTTCCCCAAATTCCTAGTAAATAGGTTAGCAAGGGAACAGGAGTTCAAGTAATGCGTTTTTGTAAAAAGATTTAGAACTTTTTGTGAAAAGAAAAACACCCTAGCTTAGCTAGCGTGTTTGATAGAACTACTTTTTCTCTTGAATAATATAGATTGGTCGTTCCTTTACCTGGGTAAAGATCTTGCCAATATAGCGACCGATCAAGCCCAAACATAAGAGCTGCAAACCACCGATCAGCAAAATGATGCAGACCAAAGATGACCAACCGACAATCGCCAATTCGGGATGAACCAGATGTCGGATAAAGACATAGATTAAGCCGATCAAGGCGCCTAAGAAACTAAGGCCCCCCAGCCAAACCGTCAAATCCAGCGGAGCTTGGGAAAAGTCGCTAATGCCATCAAAGGCATACTTAAACAGCTTCCAAGTTGACCAGTGCGTCTCCCCGGCTACCCGTTCAACATTGTGGTAACCCAGATACTTGGTGCGGAAGCCTACCCAACTAAAAATTCCCTTGGAGAAGCGGCTATATTCTTTTAACGACAAAACCGCATCAACCATCTGCCGCGTCATCATTCGAAAATCACGTGCTCCTGGAACAATTTCCGTCTTGGAGATCTTATTGATAAATTTATAAAACATGTCGCTCAGGAAAGACTTAAACTTGGCTTCACCCTTACGATCCGTCCGTCTTGTGCCAATTGCATCCCATTCACCGGTTTGCAGCAAGGCATACATTTTCGGCAAAAATTCTGGCGGATCTTGCAGATCAGCATCCATGACCACCACATAGTCTCCCGTGGCTGCTTGCAAGCCTGCATATAAAGCTGCTTCTTTGCCAAAATTTCGTGAAAAAGAAACATAATGTACCCGTTCTGGATCCTGGTCATGCAGTTTGCGCAATTCCACAAGCGTTTGATCACTTGAGCCATCATTGACAAACCAATATTCAATTGCTAAGTCTTTCATCTCGGCCACAACTTTTTCAACGGCAGGATAAAAGTATGGCACTGCTGCTTGTTCATTGTAGCAAGGAACGACAATTGACAATTTTTTCATGTCTATGCCCCCATAAAATTCTTTAGCTTATTAATTCCTTGGCGCCAATTTCGTTTGCAAAAGCCGATCGCAACTACTAGCCAGCCAATTACTGCTGCTAGCGACATCACTTTAAAACTAGCTGGAACCCGGTATTTCAAAACCGCCGTGTTCTTGCCTGGTTTTGCTTCTACGCTCGGAGCGCCGATTTTACTTAGTCTACTCTTCTTATGTGAAAAAACTTTGCCGTTGACCGTTAATTGTGAATTTTTATAAACAATTAGCGGCAATTGCTTTAATCCTGAATGCTTGCTGGTCCAAGTCAACTTTAAGCTGCCGTCTCGCTGCGGTTGGTAATGGTAATGACCCTTTACCCGGCGGTGGTGAACCTCTTTGGTAACAATTCTGCGAGCTTCCCTTGGCTTTAACTCGGCTGAAGAATAGTCCGGCAAATAATCAGGATAATTTTTATTCAAGCGCGTGAACAATTTCCACCGCAAATTGCGTTGTTGCATTTCCCATTCAAAGCTCTCTACATGGGTGGAATTTTTCGAGTAAAAGCCTTTAGCAACCACGCGCGCCCGAATCTTAGCCTTCTTAAACCGTTTGACGCCTTGACCCCGATAATTCTTTGGTAGATTGTAGCGCCACAGAGAATGTTTACTGTTCTTTGGGTAGTACTCCACCACAATGAAGTTATGACTGGTATAGCTCAACATTCTGCCATAGTTTGCCCCATAGCTAGCCATCAAGACGAAAAGCGCCATGCCGATCCAGGCTCGATAGGCAATTGTTTCCTTTCGCTCAGCCAGCCTTTGGGCCGATAAGGCCATTCCGGCCATTAGCAAGGGATAAGCAACTATCGCTAACCGATACGGAAACTGGAAGTTGCTGCCTAAAAACGGCCACTTCATTTGCAATTTTGCCCATGGGAAGTAAGCCGTACACATAAACAAAACCACAAATCCATAACCGGTAATAAAGTTATTCAGCCAGTTCTTTCTTTGCAAAAGACTAACTACCCACTGCAGGGCAAGCAAGAGCAAGAGCAGTTTCATTAACGGCAAAACGCCTCGCCTTACGGTCCCCACGCTGCTCTTGTACAAACCATTTTCAGCCAAGTCAAAAGTTATAGTTGGGACTAAATGATTGGCATGCATCTGAATTAACAAAGCAACCCAAATATTAGCTGACAGGACCAAAGTTAACAAAATTGCTTTGACGCCATCTAAAAGCATTTTAGGACGGTTTTCAGCCTTAACTAGACCTAAGATTGCAAATGGCACCAAGGCTACGCCTAAAATCACGGTGCTGAGCAAATGAACTTGCGCAACAATGCTCATCACTACCGCCAAACGGACCCAGCGAACTGGTTTTTGATGGTCCATAATCATGTTTACGCCTTCTAAGAGCACAATTGGCGCTAGTGCCCCGCCCCAGGCCGTCATATTGGTATGATCGAACCAGCTTTGCAAAGGACCAATATATAGGTAGAAAATGCTAAAAATCGTTGCCGGCAATTGACCGACGCGCAGCTTGCGGTTTAAGGCGTACATCCCGCAGCCCGCAACGAGCCCGATCAGGACATAGCTGAACAACTGAAAACGATACCAGCTGCCTACCACCAACAAAATAAAGCCCATTAAATATGAAAAAATCGGACCGTAAACCGCATTAATAACTCTTCCGCTTTGGTCAAAGCTGTAATTCATCTGAAAGTAGCTAAACGTTCGATGCCGAATTTGCTCACTAGCTTCATAAAAGCGCGAGTAATGGAACCAAGTATCTGAGCTCATGACGGTATAGCCATTCAGCTTTTGTACCATCATAATCAGGTAAATGGCCGCTAAAATGGCAATAAACGGCCAGACCTTGATTAACAGCCGTTTTGCACGTTCTTTATTCATTTACACTTCTCTCCCCTTAATACAAACACACAAAAAGTATACACACACAATTATTTTTTGTTAAAAGTGAATTTCTTATTAACCCCAAATTGAAGCATGGTCGCAACTAGTGTCGCAATCATTTTAACGACCATTTTATTTTGACCTAAAAGCGTCACAAATACATATAGACAAACTGTTGTAAACAGAGTCGTAATTTGACCAACGACATAATACTTAATAAATCGTCTGATTAAATGGTCGCGTACTTTGAAGTTAAGAAAGCTATTCCATAAAAAATTGTTGATCAAGCCACACGAAGACGAGATAAAATTAGCAAGCTCAACTTGGATGCCAAATTGATAAACTTCTAGCCAATAGACGCCAAAGTCGACAAATAAGCCGATGACGCCAATAATCCCATAAATAATTAGTTGTCGAAAGGTTTCGCTTTTAATTAATGAAATAATTTTCGTTTTCATGCTGCTTTTTGTGTCCGTCCGCATTCTCTTATTTCCATAATTTTACATTATTACACAGTCTTTATAATTTTAACACTTTGATTGCCCTTTCAATAGTAAGAATTGTTTAAGCTAATATCAAAATACAGTCAAGTTCTTTTATTAAGAACACTTGTTTTTCAAATAAATCCACACAGAGACCGTACCTTTCCTGTATAATGAAAAGGTTGATAGTTGTGGATCAACAATATAAAAATGTTTTGTGTATAAATAAAGAGTAAATTTATAAGAGAGGACTAATTTATGATCCAAGATCAGTCCGAATCCAAGAAAATGACTTGGTATACCTTAGCCTTGATGGCCTTTTCGACCGTCTGGGGTTTTGGTAACGTAGTCAACGGCTACGTTTACTTTAATGGTACTCAAGTCATCTTCAGTTGGATTCTGATGTTTGCACTGTATTTTGTCCCATACGCCCTGATGGTTGGTGAATTAGGGGCTGCTTTCAAAGATTCAGAAGGTGGGGTCTCCTCCTGGGTAAATGCAACCATGGGTAACAAATGGGCTTACTATGCAGGTTGGACTTACTGGGCATGTCACATTGTGTACATTTCCAGCAAGGGGACCGGCGGTCTGCGGGCCATGGCTTGGGGTATTTTGGGCAATACCAACTGGTATGACAAATTGCCAACTTACCAAGTTCAATTGGCAACCTTAGCGGTCTTCCTGTTCTTCTGCTGGGTTACCAGCCGCGGAATGACAGTTTTAAAGGGTCTAGCAACAGTGGCGGGAACCTCAATGTTCGTGATGAGCATCCTGTATATTGTCATGATGTTCGCTGCGCCAGCGATTAACCCGCATGCTAATTACTTAACCATTGACCTAAACTGGAAGCACCTGCTGCCAACCTTTAACGTCAAATATCTAACCAGTTTATCAATTCTGGTTTTTGCCGTTGGTGGATGTGAAAAAATTTCGCCATACGTTAACAAGGTTAAGAATCCTTCCAAAAACTTCCCTCGTTCCATGATTGCCTTGGCAGTGATGGTGGTAGTTTCGGCTATTCTGGGAACCTTTGCCATGGCTATGATGTTTTCACCAAAGGTAATCAATGCCGATTTAGATAATTATATTTCTAACGGGGCCTATATTGCCTTTGCTAAACTTGGTCAATACTACCATGTGGGCAATTTGTTCATGTACATCTATGCTTGGTGCAACGTGATTGGCCAATTCTCAACCTTGGTTATCTCGATTGACGCACCGTTGCGGATGCTTTTGGGCTCAAAAGAAGCACAGGAATTTATTCCAAGCAAATTGTTGAAGCTGAACAAACATGGTGCCTACATCAATGGTATTTGGCTGGTAGTAGTTTTGTCAGGCGGCTTAATCTTGATCCAATCAGTCGTTCCTGGTTCTACCCAAGTTATGTCCCAATTGGTTAAGCTGAATTCAACCACGATGCCGCTGCGGTATTTATGGGTATTTGCGGCTTATATTGCCTTACGCAAGCACCGCGACAAGTTCAAGGCCGGTTATGAAATGACGAAATCCCAAGGTTTGGCCTTTACGGCAGGTATTTGGTGCTTCTTAGTAACCTTAGCCTGCTGCTTGCTCGGGATCTATTCAACCGACACCTTCACTTTGATTTTGAATATTGCTACGCCAATTATCTTGATTGCCTTAGGGTTAATTTTGCCAGCCATCAAGCGCCGCGAAGACGCTGCTAAGGCAAATTAGGCTAGTTTTTACCATATTTACAATCTGTGTGCTAAACTTTAATTGAGAAAGAACCAAAATTGAGGTGAGTCACATGGATTACGAAAAAAAAGCCAGAGACGTGCTGCATGACCACAACTTAAAAGCAACACGACCACGAGTTCGGATCTTGGCTTACTTGATGAGTCACCACGATCACCCAACAGTAGAAATGTTAAATGCGGCGATTAATGATGACCAAAAGAAATTAGCCACTATTTACAATACTTTGAACTCCTTAGAAGAGATTGGCGTTGTCATCGAAATCAAAAATGGTGATAATTCAACGCATTACGATTATTTTGAGAAACCTCACTTTCATATCATTTGTACGAATTGCGGAACAATTAGCGATGTCTTTTATCCTAACTTCGGGCAAATCAAACAACAAATGCAAAATGAGGCCCGTTCTCAAACCGGTTATACGATTTCGCGCTCGCACGTAGAAATGTATGGTCTATGTCCAAATTGTCAACGCAAATTGGCAACACAAAAAGAAGCCTAGTTCCATTGGAACTAGGCTTCTTTTCTTGCTTAATTAAGGCCGTTGCTTTCTAGCAATTCAGCTCTTTGGGCAAAGTTGATGTATAAATGATTATTAGCAACGCCGGCCCCTTCGATTTCCCGGCCTGAATAAAACGATCCGTAAGCCTTTAAGAACTTACCACGACGCGATACCTTCATCATGTAGTCATTAAAGCCGACATAGAAATTCCGGTGCACCGGATCGTAGGTAAAGGCTTGAACTGGCGCACGATTTGCTACAAAGTTGCCGTTCATAGCACCAACTTCGGTTGCGTTCCAGCTGTCGCCGCTACGCTTAAATTCCCAGAATTCATAGTGACTTTTACCATTATGGAAAAGTCCATACATGGTATCATCAGAAACAATCACTGCATTATGCAAATATCTTGGATAACTATCAGAATGGTTCCACAGCTTAATCGTCCAAATCTTGTTAATCGTCAGATCCTTCTTATTTAGCTGTACCAGTTCTTCAGATTGATTCCAATTTGGCTTTTTGTGGTTGTTCACTAAGGTGTAAACATACTTGCTGGTTGCCCCCATTGCTTGACCATGGCCGGTTGGAACCAGTGGCGAAACAACGATATGGCGACTGTAGTACTTAAAGCTGTTCATACTCATAGTCAGTAACTTCTGAGTATTGTAACGGCTCTTTAATTTATTTAAATCATAACCTACCACGTGCCCTTGCATGTCGTTGTCTTTGCGCAGCAAGCTAGTGTAGAACATGTTCTTGTAAATTGCCATGCCTTCGTTGATGTGGCCAACACTATTGATGATATCGCGGCCTTCATCTGATGGCAAACTAAGGCGAACGGGTTGGTATAACCGAGTATTAAAAGTCATTCCATTAGAGTAGTAGCTATGCCCATGGGTTTCAGGCGTGTTAGTCAGCGAAGAACGATAGTTAGTCGACTTCCCATAGTGTCCCTTCGGTGGCTTGTAGGCACTGGTGCCGTGGACCGGCGTTAAATCAGCTGAAGAAATTCCTTCCCAAGCGTCGCTTCTGACAGTTACATAGGTAGTTGCCCGAGCCTTGCCATAAGAGAAGGTAACCTGGTGACTGCCTGCCGTTTTTGAAGAAATCGACGAAACGGAAGCTTGCACCTTCGAGTTGCTGACTACCGTACCTTGACTGTTAGTCGCATAACTAATGGCATCCCGCGTATTAAAGCTGTAGTGGGGATTATTTACTAATGACACCGACTTGGCAGCCTTAATGGTGCTGCGCCGGAACCAGTTTTGGTTAACCCAGCCCACAGCCCGACCATTCACATAAATGTACCAATAGGTATATTTCTTGGCCTTAATACTGCGATTTGATTCGATATGAGCAGTCTTGAAATCACTCGTAGTGGTGATCTTGCCCTTAGCCTTGCCGCCAGAAACCCGTTTATAGATTCCATAGCTCTTAGTCCCCGGGGCCTTGGTCATCATACTGTAAGACTTGCTGGTTTGCTTAGCTGCTTCAACAGGTTTGGCTGCATACGCACTAGTTAAGGCAAGAGCAGCAAAAGCCAGGAAGCCAAGCTTAAGGTTGCTTTTTTTCACGTTTATTCCTCCAATTCATTCAAAACACGTTCGTATTATACCACAGATTTCAGCATTTAACAGTCTGATTAATCTACGATAACGCTTTACTAAAAAAAGAAAGCAAATATTTGACAGTTGCCCAGTAAGGTGTGATAATTAGCACTGTACTAATAAGAGTGCTAAACAAAACTAGGAGGCAAATATATGCTTGTACCTACAGTTATTGAACAAACTTCTCGTGGCGAACGCTCATACGACATTTACTCACGTTTGCTCAAAGACCGTATCATTATGCTGAGTGGCGAGATCAATGATCAAACTGCCAACTCAGTTATTGCGCAATTGTTGTTCTTGGATGCACAAGACAATACTAAGGACATTTCACTCTACATTAACTCACCTGGTGGCGTGATCACCTCTGGTTTGGCTATTATGGACACGATGAACTTTATTAAGTCAGACGTTTCCACCATTGCCATCGGGATGGCTGCTTCAATGGCTTCAGTTTTACTGGCTGCTGGTACGAAAGGCAAGCGTTTTGCTTTGCCAAATTCAACCGTCTTGATTCACCAACCTCTTGGTGGTGCTCAAGGTCAGCAAACTGAAATTGAAATTGCCGCTGAAGAGATCAAACGCAACCGACAAAAGTTGACGGAAATTCTGCATGAAGCAACTGGTCAACCAATCGAACAATTGATGAAAGATACTGAACGTGACAACTATATGACGGCTGAACAAGCTAAGGATTATGGTTTAATCGACGATATTTTAGTAAACAAGCAAAAGTAATTTTTTATCAGTGAAAATTTTTAGTTGATACGCAAAACTGGACTGCTAAGGCAGTCCAGTTTTTTTATCTTAAGAATACACCTATTGCATACTAGCTTCATCAACAAGCAATATACAAACGTCTAGCTTGCTCGCATAATAAAAGCATCAACTCGGAAAGGAGCAAATAAATGCGAATCGATCATTCAAACGAAGGCTTGGGACCAGTTTTAGGTCAGATAGCGGGCT
Source organism: Lactobacillus corticis (assembly GCF_018327645.1). Lineage (GTDB taxonomy): Bacteria > Bacillota > Bacilli > Lactobacillales > Lactobacillaceae > Lactobacillus > Lactobacillus corticis. The sequence goes on from NZ_BMAY01000006.1 coordinate 103,922, forward strand.
GGGAAATTCGCGCTAACCAAACGCAACGTAAAAATTTTACCTGGGGAGAAGGTTACGGGACGCCATCCGATGGCATGGATACCCGGTTAAACCGACCAGCCATCCGTAAAATCACGCCTGATGCCAAGAGTCTGGTCATCTACTGGTCAAGGTCTGGTTCGACTGAATTGCTGGCAAGCTACATCGCTGCAGCAACTAATAGCGATATTTTAGAAATTGCTTTGGCTAAACCCTATCCGGCTGACTACCAAGCAACCTTAAAACGAGCTAATTTTGAGCGCGAACACAATCAACCGCCCCAATTAGCCATGCAGCTGCCAGATCTTACACAATATCAACAAATTTTTCTGGGCTATCAAACTTGGGCCATGACCCTCAGTCAGCCAATGAAAGCCTTTCTTTTGGCCTATGGCGACCAGCTAAACGGTAAAAGGATCGCTCCTTTTCTCAGTCAAGGCAGCTATGGTGCGGGCGACAGCTTGCAGCTGATTAGGACTTATCTTCCTGGCAGCCAAATAACCTCGCCTTTAATTGTCGATGGCAACCGAGTTGATGAAGCACGAGTTCAAACGGAGAAGTGGGCTCGTCAAATCATAAGCAAGTAAAATTAGATGGAGTTAGTAAAATTATGTCTAGCATTCAAACAAATAAATTCAGTGGAAAAACGGCAATTGTAACTGGCGGCGGAAGTGGTCTAGGACGTGCCATGGCGGAAAGATTTGCTGCCGAAGGCGCCGAAGTAGTAATCACGGGACGCCATGAAGAGATTTTGGCGGAAGTTGCCAAAACCAGTGACAAGATCAGCTACTTAGTTGGCGACATGACAAAGGACGAAGATGTTGCGGCCTTGGCTGACTATGTCAAGGATAAATTTGGTCGTTTGGATATTTTGGTTAATAACGCCGGTTGGTGTCCAGTAGTACCGATTCAGGAAGTCACTATGGAAAATTATGACCAAGCCTTTAACTTGGACGTTCGCGCCGTAGTTAATTTGACAGTCAAGACTTTGCCATTGTTAATCAAAGCTCGCGGCACCATCATTAACCTCTCAAGTACTGGGGCTACCAATGTTGCGCCAAACCTTTCGCTTTATTGCGGCGCCAAGGCTGCGATTGAAAACTTTACCCGTGGTTGGGCCATGGATTTAGCTAAAGATGGTGTTCGGGTAAATGCGATTGCTCCCGGAGCCTTCAAAACCAACATTTGGAATGTAACTGATTTAGATGAAGAAGCAGCCAAAGCCCATGAAGCAGGAATTGTTAACTCTATTCCTCTCAAACGGATGGGCGACCCGCGTGAAGTGGCTGCCCTAGCCTCTTATCTAGCTTCTGACGATGCTGCTTACATCACCGGTTCAATTTATAAGATTACCGGGGGACTAGGTCAGTAAATTATCCTGAAGGGAATGATGCGATGAAACCAAACCTTGACGGCTAACCCATCTGCTTTAAAGATCTCTCGTAACCAATTGTCTGGTTAGCTGTCAAATTACAGAAAGGAAGTCAATCAGTGTCCACTAATCATCATATATTAATTGCCTATTTCTCTGGTCAAGGTACAACTAAAGCTGCTGCGGAATTGCTTCAAAGCTTGACTAAGGCTGAACTTGTGCGCCTCGATGGCGTCACCCCCTATTCCTCTGATTACAAGCAGTTAGTAAGTCGCGGTCAGCGCGAATTAGACCAGCAGCTTCATCCAGAGCTTGGCAGCAAGATCAAAGATTTTCAACAATATGATACGATCTTGGTAGGTTACCCTACTTGGTGGAATCAGCCACCAATGATCATCTATAGCTTATTCGATGATTATGATTTTTCTGGCAAGACGGTCATTCCTTTTACCACTAGTGCGACTTCACCAATGAGTGCCTCTAGCGGCGTTATTGAACACCTCGCCCAAGCAGCAGGTGCAACTTTTAAAAATGGCCTTAAGATAGACAACAATCTACAACAGGTCAAGGAATGGCTAAGCCAAAACGATTTGCTTTAACTTCTATTTTCTATTCTTATTTATCCTCATTTACCTACACACGTAAAAAGGCGTCGATTCATTGTGAACCGGCGTCTTTTTTAGTCGTTTTTTGTTTCTTCAGAATGTTTTTTCTGTTTCCGCCACTCATAAAATAATTCAGCAGCAGCAGCCACCCCAAACAGCACAATTAAAATGGTCGTTGCTAGCTCCATCCCATTGCTTGGTCGAAACAGAATCGGCAACAAAATTGCCGCAATAATAAAAATATAATTAGCCCGAAATGATCGCTGTTCTTTTTTGTCCATTAATCCCCCTAATGTTTGAACAAACCATTGAACTTGCTGACTTCGCTAGCATTTTTCAAGTTGTACTGCTTGATCAAGTCTTTCATTTCCTTAGCTACCGACCGCGAGTAATATTGCTCATCGCCATTAGCAAATTCAACTTTATAGTTTTTGGTATCGACATTTTCCAAGTTCTTGGGGTTAATTATACACGATTGGCTGATTTTCACCAACATCGGATTTTCTTTGGCAATTTTGCTGATAAAACCAAAGAATTCCCGCTGTCCGTCCTTGAGCACCAGCTGCAATTTATGGGGCGTTTGGGTGGTCTTAATATAATAGATATTATCAATGTTGACATTGCGGATGTTGCGCCCGACCTTATAGGAAAAAGTCATTTCCTTCATGACATTGAACTTGGATAATTGATAGATCGCCACTTCCAAGGTCTTTGTGAGGCGCTTTTTTAACACGTCCAGATCATCTGTTTTGACGATGTAGTCGATTGGTCCCAAGCGCCGGCGAAAAGTAATGATTGACAGATCATCATGCGTGGTGAAAAAGATTATCTGGGCCCGTTCGTCTTGCCGTTTAATTTGCTCAGCCAAATCAAAACCATTATCCTTGGACACGCTCTTGCCCAATTCAATATCCAAAATATAAATGCCGCCATCTAGCGGATTTGCCTTTAAAAACGCGGCTGCTTCAGCATAAGAGGCAGCCTGTTCCACCAGGTTAAATTTAACCGTTTCTTCGTCGGACAAAATCACTTCGGCTGATTTAATAATTTGGCTGACGCGGGCCACCTGAGAAGCGTCGTCGTCACAGATAAAAACTGGATATTCCATTATTCTTCCCCCACTTCATTTGGTACAATCGTTAAATCGAAGGTAAACCAACCATCCTCAACGCCATAATCGATCAGCATATTTTGTTCATACTTGCGAGCAATTCGCATCACGTTGTTCAACCCCAAACCAGCATGGTTTTGTTTGGTAGTATAGCCTTCATTCTTAAGTCGGTTGACTTGAATATTTTGCTGGTGCACCCGATTGCGAATCTCAAACTCAAAATCGCCATCTTCGGTATAAAGCATGACATCAACCCGAGCCTGATCTGCTAAATCAGGGTTCTTGAGGAGCAATTGCGATTCTTCAATGGCGTTGTCAAAAGTGATCCCCATAATTCTGACCACGTCCATTTCATCCACATCAGCTGGCAGTTTGGTAATTGCCTTTTGACAGCCAAACGAATAACTCAAACCCAGACTATACATTTCCGAGAGTTTCGTAATTAACAAGCTCTTCAGCAAGTCATTATGAACATTGTTGACGCCTTTATACTTTCTCAGCGCCTTATCATTGAACTGAGTTTGCGTATAGCGGTCCAGTTGATCAATCACGCTGTTCATATCGCCTTGACGCGCACTAATTTTCAGGCTGTTGAACATGTTCTTGTAATCGTGTTTGAACCGCCGCAATTCTTCTTCATTTTGTTCAAGATAGGCTGAATACTCTTTCAAATTGTCGCGTTCAAGCTCCATTTGCTTCTGCTCGTTTTCTTGCCTGATTTGCCGCTGGATTCTGATAATTACCCCATAGCCAATCAGCGCAAATAAAGTTTGCAGGATCAACAGCCCTAAGGAGATCTCCAGGACTTGATTCATTCTAGGAGTTTGAAAAGCAAAGTAAATGACGAACTCGCCCGAAATATCGATATATGCCAAAATCGTAATCAGCAATAAATGATTTTCATCGGTCAATAAGCGGTGCAGCTTGTCGTAAAAGCTTTGCGGCACTGCAAAAATGACCAATAATTCAATCAAGAAGTTAAAGCCAGTCTCAATCCGGTAGATATCTGCCAGGCTGATCATCAAGTACACCATATTGCCAATGATCGTCATTGCCAGATCGAACAAGAAGACCATGGCTAAAGCCCCAAAAGTCTGCAAACGCGGGCGATACTTGCGGTATTCGCCAAAATACAGATAGAGGCCTATAAATTCCAAGGCATTTGCCACAAAATTCCATAAATTGGAATAGTCTTGGTACATGGCCCAAACCATCCCCACCACGAGCAGGAAGGCAAAGCAATAATCGGTCCGCTGCAGCTTTTTGGGTTTTAACAAGCGCAAAAAGATAATAATGTCCGTCAGTGGCGACATCACCAGCTGAACGTACAAAATAATTTCGTTATACCAGTCACCTATATTCATACAATTTTTCCCTGTGATTGTCTCTTAGGCGCTTGCTCCATTATCATACCAAGAATTGAGCGCCTAAACCTTTTTTGTCAAATTTGATACCTTTCTAGTCAAATTTAACACATTGTTGGCAATTGACAACTATTTTTTAGACGCAAATTAAAAAAGCTCCAATAATGGAGCTTTCTTTATCGATAAGTATCGGCAATTTCCCGAATTTTCTTAAAGCGGTGGTTTACCCCACTCTTGGAAATGGGACCATCAGGGACCTGCTCGGCAACTTCCTTGAGCGACAATTCCGGATGCTGCAAACGAAAACGGGCCAAGGTTGCCAATTTTTCTGGCAATGAATCTAGACCTTGGTTTGTTTCGATTAACTGAATATCATCAACCTGCTTGGCAGCTGCACTAGCGGTTTTGCGCAAGTTGGCCGTATCGCAATTCACCAAGCGATTGACCGAATTGCGCATGTCGCGCATAATGCGCAAATCTTCAAAGGCCAGCATGGCATTCAAAGCCCCGACGACATGCAAGAAGTCGCCGATTTTTTCGGCTTCTTTCAAATAAACAATATAGCCGCGCCGTCTTTGGGTGGTCTTGGCATTCAAATAGAAATAGTGATTCATCAAATAGGCCAGGTCCTCATTGTGGTCCTCATAAGTTGAATAAATTTCTAAATGATAGCGACTGGTTTCAGGATTATTAACGCTCCCGCCCGCCAAAAAGGCTCCGCGCAGATAGGACATGGCTCGTTGTTCGGACTTCATGACTTTGCGGGGGATGCGCGTATTGAACCCGGTCAAGGGCTGCCAGATGTCCAAGTCCTTCATGATTTCCTTGACTTGCTGCTGCAAACGTACCAAATATTGATTATTCTTCTTCAGTTTCATCTTTCGAGAAACAATCAATAGCGGCTCAATCCCGTAAGCTTGCTTAATTAGGGAAAAAATTCGCCGGGCAATTGCTGGATTTTCGGTCGTAATATCTAAACTAAATTGGTGATCGTGGAGGTTCAATACTCCGTTCATACGTAAAAAAGCAGCCAGCTCCGCTTTGGCATGTTCTTCATGCACTTCGAGCGAAGTCAGCTCCTTTTTGACGTCACTAGCATAACTAGCCATTCGTCTTATTCATTCCTTTTGCGTGACATTGCTTCAAATGCCAGATTGATAATTTCTTTTGCTACTTTTTTGCCATCGTGAAAGACCAAGCCAGAACGTTGGTCAATAAAGTCATCGGTAATCACGCGGCAATTTTGGGCTTGTAAACCGGCAAAGTCATTAGTTACCGGATCCAAGTACTCATCATAGTCCTCTGGGTGGAACTTGGACATATCAATTTTGGCCCCATTGACCAAAGCGGTGTTGATATAATTGCCACCCAAATGACGGTTGATCACGGCGACATGCTCACTATCTGAGAAATGCTCCGTCTCGCCGCGCTGAGTCATGATGTTGCAAATATAAATCACTTCAGCTGGCGTCTCGCGGACCGCCTCTCCCAGTTTAGGAATCATTAGGTTAGGCAAAATCGAGGTAAACAAACTTCCTGGTCCGAGCACGACCGCATCGGCCTGCATAATTGCGGCCAAGACCGGCAAGACCGATCGCGGTTCCTGATTATTGGCATCAGTCACCCAAATGCGCTTGATGCGTTTATCTAGGCCAGTAATTTCGGTTTCCCCATGCTCAACCGTACCATCGGCAAATTCCGCATGCAGCGTCAAAGGCTCATTCGAAGCGGGGAAAACTTGTCCGTCAACTTTCATCATCTTGGACAAAACCTGCACGGCCTCAAAGATATTGCCATGCATTTCATTCAGGGCGGCAATGATTAAATTGCCAATCGCATGTCCGGAGAAAAAGGAATCTTTTGAATCAAACCGATACTGAAAAATATCTTTTTCTTCTTGGGGCAAATCACTCAATGAAACCAAAACATTCCGAATATCGCCAGGGGGCACGACATTGATGAAATTTCTGATGGAGCCGCTTGAACCGCCATCATCAGAAACGGTCACGATTGCCGTAATTTCAGCATTTTGATCCTTGAGGGCGTTTAAAATTACCGGTAAGCCAGTTCCGCCGCCAATTACCACCACTCGTGGACGACGTGCCTTAATTACTCTGACAATTCGCGTTTCTCCATACGGCATAACTTCACCTGTTTCTATATATTTTTATTCTTTACTTACAAAAACAATTTACTATTTCTTGATATAGCGACTGATTTCTCGGTGGGTAATATCTACCGGGTAGTCGTATTCCTTTGCCAAATCCCGAGCTAGTTGCTGGGCAATTGACACGCTCCGGTGCTGACCACCAGTACAGCCAATGGCAATGGTGAGTTTTTCCTTGCCTTCCCGCACATAACCAGGCAAAGCCACGTGCAGCAAGTCGAGCAGCTTGTCATAAAACAGCTTGGTTTCGTCCTTATCCATGACGTAATCAAACACCCGCTTGTCTAAGCCCGTAAACGGCCGCAGCTCTGGCAAGTAGAACGGATTCGGCAAAAAGCGGACGTCGATCACCATGTCCGCATCAATTGGCATCCCATACTTAAAACCAAACGACATGACTTCAATACTAAACGGCTGATGTTCACGTTCGCTAAAGTCATCGAGCAGCTTCTGCTTCAGCTGCTTGGTAGTCAAATTAGACGTATCAATGATGTAATTGCTGCGGTTTTTGATTGGCGAAACAATCCGCCGTTCTTCTTGAATGCCATCGAGCAAGCGCCCGTTGTGGCCTAAAGGAGGCAAGCGCCGACTTTCTTTGTAGCGAGCCACCAAGGTATCATCATCACAATCCAAGAACAAGATGGTTGCCTGCACCTGGGCATTATCCTCTAAAGAATTGACTTCATCGAGCAAGTCAGTATAGAAGGCTTTGGCCCGCAAGTCAATGACCACTGCCACTTTGCTGAAGTCATCAGAATTTACCATTAAATCCCAAAAACTTCCCAGCAATTTTGGCGGCAGGTTATCAATTACAAAAAAGCCGATATCCTCCAAAGCATGAGCGGCCACAGTTTTGCCTGCCCCACTCATTCCGGTTACGATAAGTAATTGTTTTTTATTATCTGCCATCTTGAAGCTCCCCTTCCGGTCATTATTATATCATACCGGGTGTTTCATTCTTTATCGTCTTGCCCAAGCTAGGATGATCTGCCGGACGCCAAACACAATCAGCCAAAAGGCTACTAAATAAATTAAACTGGCAATTGCCACCACTGGATGAAGCAAAAGCATAAAGGCAATTATCAGACCGAAAATACTCATCAGCAAATCGAAGATGAAAAACGGCGTGCTTAAGCCACGCAGCGACCATGATACGACTAGTCCGGTAATTGAATCGATCAAAAACCAAACTGAGAAAAGGATGCCGAGAGTGATGCCGCCAACTTCATAATCAGCCAGGAACATGACGCCAACCAAAATATCGATGATGCCGCTGACTAGCGTGGTCCACGCCCGGCCAAAGGTCCGATGCAAGCCAACAAAAGCCGCAATCCAGGCAATCCCTTGTCCAATTGAAATGATGCCGAACAACAAAACAAAAGCATGCAGACTCTTGTCCGGGTGACGTAAAACTAGCAAGCCAACAATGACCATCAGTACCCCTGAAATAAAGGTACCCCAGTTAAAGCCACGGTGTTCTTCATATCCGTATACGTTAAACATAAATATTTCCTCCTTAGGTCCTATTTTACCTGTTTTCCGCTTCGAAAGCTTGAGTTAATTTGGTATCGAGTTCTAGTACCGGCTTTAAGTATTGTCCGGTATAGCTTTCTTTAACTTCAGCCACTTTTTCAGGAGTTCCTGTAGCCACAATCGTTCCGCCGCCATCGCCGCCTTCTGGACCTAAATCAATCAGCCAGTCAGCATTTTTAATCACATCTAAATTGTGCTCGATGACTAAGACGGTGTTGCCATCATCAACCAGCCGCTGCAAGACTTCAATTAGCCTTTTAATATCGTCAGTATGGAGTCCCGTAGTCGGCTCGTCCAGAATATAAAAATTAGTGCCGCTGGAAAGCTTATGCAATTCGGCTGCCAGCTTCATCCGTTGGGCTTCGCCTCCTGACAAAGTAGTGGCGCTTTGCCCTAACTTGACATAGCCCAAACCAACATCAACGATCGTTTGCAGCTTGTGTTCAATCTTAGGAATATTTTCAAAGAACTTAACGGCCTGGTTGATCGTCATGTCCAAAACTTGGGAAATATTTTTGCCGCGGTAGGTTACCTCCAGCGTTTCTGAATTATAACGCGCACCATGGCACACTTCACAAGGTACGTAAACATCTGGCAAAAAGTTCATCTCGATCTTGACGATTCCATCTCCGTGGCAGGCTTCGCAGCGTCCCCCTTTGACATTGAAGGAAAAACGGGCCTTAGTGTAGCCACGCATTTTGGCTTCATTCGTTTGGGCAAACAAGGTTCGAATGTCATCAAACACACTCGTATAAGTTGCCGGGTTAGAGCGCGGCGTCCGGCCGATTGGGCTTTGATCAATATCGATAATTTTTTTGATATTCTGCCAGCCGGTAATGCTCTTGTACTTGCCCGGCTTTTGCGGATTGTGGTTTAGTTTTTGCGCCAAGGCCCGCTTCAAAATCGTATTGACCAAAGTAGATTTGCCGGAACCCGAGACCCCCGTAACCGCAATAAATTTGCCTAAAGGAAAAGCAACATCGATTTGCTTCAAATTGTTTTCGCTAGCGCCCTTAAGCCTGATCGCCTTGCCATTGCCCTTGCGCCGCTTCAGGGGAACGGGCACAAACTTTTTACCGGATAAATATTGACCGGTCAAAGATTTGGGGTTGGCTTCAACTTCTTCGGGAGTTCCGCTAGCCATCACTTCGCCGCCATAAACGCCAGCGCCTGGGCCCATGTCAACCAGATAATCGGCTTGACGCATGGTTTCATCATCGTGTTCAACCACAATCAGGGAATTGCCCAAATCGCGCATCCGTTTCAGCGACTGGATCAGGCGGTCGTTATCGCGCTGGTGGAGGCCAATTGACGGTTCATCCAAAACGTACATGACGCCGGACAAATTGGAACCGATTTGCGTTGCTAAGCGAATTCTTTGAGCTTCCCCGCCAGACAAGGTATTGGCCGAACGAGACAAGGTCAAATAATCTAGTCCCACCGAGACTAAGAAGTTCAACCGATCACGCACTTCTTTCAAAATCGGCTTGGCAATCATCATTTGGTGGTCAGACAAGGTAATTTGGCTAAAGAAAGCCAAGGCTTTTTCAATTGGCAGCTCGGAAGCTTCCGCAATATCCTTGCCGTTAACCTTAACGGCGAGGGCTTTTTCATTCAGTCGCTTGCCGCCGCAGACCTGACATGGCAATTCAGTCATGTACTTGCCCATCACATCCCGCATAAATTGGGACATCGGGTGGGCATAGCGGCGCTGAACGTTATTAACTACGCCTTCATAAGCCTGGTCGGTTTCATTAACGCCAAAGTCCCCGGTTAAATGATAGTGCACTGGCTGGTCTGAACCATATAAGATGGTCTTTTGCTGTTTTTTGGTTAATTTTTCAAACGGCACATCCATCGGGATTTCCAAAGCCTGGGCGGTTTGTTCCAACATTTGCGTGTAGTATTTGGAAGTCTTCCACGGAGCCAAGGCGCCTTGGTCCAAAGTCAGACTTTTGTCTGGAACAATCAGGTCGACATCCGGTGCCAGAGTCATCCCTAAACCATCACAGGCAGGACAAGCACCAAAAGGCGCGTTGAATGAAAATAGCCGCGGTTCCATTTCGCCAACGGTAAAACCACAAAGCGGACATGCATAGTATTCAGAAAAGTTCAGCATCTCGCCGCCAATTACGTCAACGTTCATGTAGCCGTCTGACAATCGCAAGGCCGACTCCACGGAATCAGCCAGTCGCGACTTGATCGAATCCTTAATGACCAAGCGGTCAACGACAATATCGATCGAGTGCTTTTTATTTTTGGCCAGGTCAAAATCATCGCTGATGTCGTGCATCTCGCCATCAACAATCACCCGGACAAAGCCGCCGCGTTGGATCCGCTTAAAAGCTTCCTTGTGTTCGCCTCGCTTGGACCGGATTATTGGCGACAAAATTTGAATTTTCGTCCGCTCGGGCAAATCCATGATCCGGTCAACCATTTGGTCGACGCTTTGGCGCTGAATCAAGGTGCCATCATTGGGACAGATCGGCTGACCGACCCGCGCCCATAACAGTCGCAAGTAGTCATTAATTTCGGTAACGGTTCCCACGGTCGACCGCGGGTTGTGCGACGTGGTTTTTTGGTCAATAGAAATAGCCGGGTTAAGACCCTCGATTGAGTCAACATCGGCCTTGTCCATCTGACCCAGGAACTGGCGCGCATAGCTGCTCAAACTCTGAACATAACGCCGACGTCCTTCGGCATAGAGCGTGTCAAAAGCCAAACTGCTTTTGCCTGAACCGGACAAGCCGGTAATTACCACTAATTTATTTTTAGGAATTGACAGATTAATATCTTTTAAATTATGTTCGCGGGCGCCGCGAATGACGATTTGATCATTTGCCATTAAAAGTCTTGCCCTTCCGTTTCTTTGGCGTATGTACGCTATCTTCTAATTCAATAATTGCATCCCGCAATTGCGCAGCTTGTTCAAAGTCCAATTGCTTGGCGGCTGCCTGCATTTGCGCACGCAAGTTTTTAATCATGGTTTGCTTTTGCTTCTTAGTTAACTCATCAAAGTTCAGATCACTGAAATTGTCAGTCTTTTCCTCGCCGTCAACGGGCTTGGTAGCTGAAATTGCTTCGCGGATCGGCTTGATAATAGTCTTCGGGGTAATGTGATGTTCCTGGTTAAAGGCCATCTGGATGCGCCGCCGGCGTTTGGTGGCATCGATCGCTTCCCGCATGGAATCAGTAATTCGATCGGCATACATGATAACTTCCCCGTTGGCATTTCTGGCGGCCCGGCCCATCGTCTGCACTAGTGGCCGATAAGCGCGCAAAAAGCCTTCCTTGTCGGCATCAAGAATGGCGACCAGTGACACTTCCGGAACATCGATCCCTTCCCGAAGCAGGTTGATGCCGACTAAGACATCGAATTTGCCCAGCCGCAAATCTCGCAAGATCTGCATCCGCTCCAAGGTTTTGATATCAGAGTGCAGATAACGCACTTTAATTCCTAGATCCTTCAAGTAGTCGGTAAAGTCTTCCGCCATCTTTTTGGTCAAAGTCGTGACAAAGACCCGTTCATTCCGTTCAATCCGGGCATTGATTTCACCAACCAGGTCATCAATCTGCCCTTCAATTGGCCGCACTTCGACTTTCGGGTCCAGCAGGCCGGTTGGCCGAATCAGCTGTTCCACTACCTTGTTGGTTCGGTTAAGTTCATAGTCGCCCGGAGTGGCTGAAACATAAAGGATCTGGTTGACATGCTTTTCAAATTCTTCCAGTTTCAACGGCCGGTTGTCCAAGGCAGACGGCAAACGGAAGCCGTAGTCGATTAAAGTCTGTTTACGGTTCCGGTCACCATTGTACATTGCCCGAATTTCCGGCATGGTGGCATGACTTTCATCAATCAAGATCAAAAAGTCATCCGGGAAGAAGTCCAGCAAAGTATAAGGCGGCTCGCCCGGCTTACGGTTGTCCATATGACGCGAGTAGTTTTCAATCCCGTTGGTATAACCGACTTCGCGCATCATTTCCATGTCATAAGTCGTCCGCTGCTTAATTCTTTGGGCTTCTAGCAGCTTGCCTTCGCCTTCAAACTTCTTAACCTGCAGATCCATTTCATCGCCAATGGTCTTCAAGGCCCGCCGCAATTGCTCATCGTTGGTCATAAAGTGGGTCGCTGGGAACAAGGAGATGGTTTCATGTTCACCCAAGACCTCCCCAGTGAGGGCATCGGTTTCAACAATGCGGTCAATTTCATCGCCGAAAAACTCTACCCGGTAGGCATTTTTTGAGTTGCCGGCGGGAAAAACGTCCACAATGTCGCCCCGCACGCGGAAACTTCCCCGTTGGAAATCAATGTCGTTACGGTCGTATTGAATATTAACCAAGTCGCGCAGGAAAGTATTGCGTTCATATTCCTCACCTTCATGCAGGGTCAAAACAGAACTAGCATATTCGCGCGGGTCCCCCAAACCATAAATACAGGAGACCGAGGCCACCACAATTACATCATTGCGTTCCATCAAAGCGGAAGTGGCAGCATTGCGCATCTGGTCAATTTCATCGTTAATCGAGGCATCTTTTTCAATATAGGTGTCTGATTGGGGCACGTAGGCTTCTGGCTGGTAGTAGTCGTAGTATGAGACAAAATATTCTACCGCGTTGTGGGGAAAGAATTCTTTGAATTCACTATACAGCTGGCCAACCAAGGTCTTGTTGTGGGAGATGACCAAGGTGGGTTTGTTAAGTTTGGCAATAATATTGGCCATGGTAAAAGTTTTCCCGGTACCAGTTGCCCCTTCCAAAATTTGCTCTTTGGCACCAGCTTTAAAACCGGCGGTCAGCTTATCAATCGCTTGTTGCTGGTCGCCGGCGGGCTGAAATTTCGAAACTAAATCAAATTTATGATTTTCCTGCCGTCTGATCATTTTTCTTCCTCACCTCAACAAAAAAGTGGACCATTTTGTCCACTGTGATTACTTACTATTTTACTACATGAGGGGCCGGGGCACTAAATAAAAAGCACCTGCCTAAATGGCAGATGCTTAAAGTCTAATTTTTATGGCTCTATAATTTTTCCTGTTGATGGTTTATCTATATGATATCCTGTTAACAGGATTTTTTATTGCGCAAGAAAAAGAGGCCATAGCCTCTATTTCT
>NZ_BMAY01000007.1 GCF_018327645.1 Lactobacillus corticis
GTGGTAACAGAAAAAGATCCATATAGTATCTAAACTAATACTATACGGATCTTCAATTCAAGCTCATATCAACCCTTATCAACAGGATTTGACAAAGAGCCAGTATTTTGAGGAACCATAACAAACTGAGATAGGAAAAAAGAACCTGACTCCGATAGAATATCGATATCAGATTCTTATTCCTAAGATAATTATTTCGTCCCAACTTTGAGGTTCATCCCATTAGGACAAAAGTTTTTGCTTAACTTAATTTATCACGCAAGCGTTCAAAGAAATTCTTTTCCTGCGGACTGATTGAGTCCCCGCTAGCTTTTACGTAATCAGTCAAAGCCTTCTTTTGCCCTTCATTTAGTTTCTTAGGAATGGCTACATCAACTGTAACTTGATGATCACCATTGCCATTACCTCTTAGGTATGGGACCCCTTCACCGCGAAGCGTAAACTTGGCTTCAGGCTGCGTACCAGCAGGAATCTTCAAATCATGGTCCCCGTGGACAGTCTTAACCTTAATCTCATCACCTAAAGCTGCCTGAGCAAAGGAAATCGTGACATGCGAATAAATAGTCGTGCCTTTTCGTTCAAAATCTTTCGATGGACGAATTCGGTAGGTAATATACAAGTCACCATATTCCCCGCCATTGACGCCAGCTTCACCTTGTCCAGGGTAACGAAGGGATTGACCATTATCAATACCGGCCGGAACATCCACTTCAATGGCATTCTTGCGGTCAATACGACCTTCTCCATGACAATTTGCACATGGGTGTTCAATAATCACGCCGCGCCCATGACATTTATCACAGGTTGTTTGTTGTTGTACTACTCCCAACATGCTTTGACGAGTAATGGTCATGCGACCTGAGCCATGGCACTTGTCACACGTAATTGGGTGAGTTCCACGCTCACAGCCATTACCACCACAGACATCACAAGTCTCTTTTCGAGTGTAGCTGACCTGCTTCTTCTTACCGGTCATAGCATCCATAAAGTCGATGGTTAAGGTATAATCCAAATCTTGACCACGTCTTGGAGCGGTCGGATCTACTCGTTGGCGCGAACCGCCACCACCAAATAAATCGCTAAACTCACTAAAGATGTCACTAAAGTCGCCACCGGAGAAGCCGCCTTGACCATAGTATCCTTGACCTGCACCAAAGCCACCTTGACCATTCATGCCAGCTTGACCAAATTGATCGTACTGACTCCGCTTTTGCGGATCATGCAGTACTTCATAGGCTTCAGTTACTTCTTTATATTTTTCTTCTGCTCCTGGTTCGTGATTCAAATCAGGGTGATATTTTTTGGCTAATTTCCGATACGCTTTACTGATTTCAGCATCGCTCGCATCGCGACTAACACCCAAAACGTCATAATAATCGCGCTGTGCCATGTACTTAACTACTCCTTCTTGTTAAAAGAGAAGAACCCCTGATGGCAGTTCTTCTCTTTAGATTATGCTTTATTATTATAATCGTTTTACTTGTCAGGATCTACTTTTTTAAAGTCGCCATCTTGAGTTGAACTATCGTTGCCGGAGTTTCCTTGGTTAGGGTTTGGTCCAGCTTGGCCTTGAGCACCTTGTGCACCGCCGTTTTGTTGGTACAACTTAACTGCCAAGTCTTGAGCTACCTTTGAAAGTGCGTCCTTCTTTGCCTTCATTTCGTCAAGGTTGTTATCCTTTTGGGCCTTCTTCAAATCTTCCAAAGCATCCTTAACCGGCTTGGTATCACTATCTGAAAGCTTGCCGTCAACATCCTTCAAGGTCTTTTCAGTTGAGAAGATCAGTTGATCAACTTCATTGCGCAAATCAACTTCGTCCTTCTTCTTCTTGTCTTCTTCGGCGTGTTCTTCTGCTTCTTTTTGCATCCGTTGAATTTCTTCATCAGATAAGCCAGATGAACTCTTAATGGTGATCTTTTGTTCCTTGCCAGTACCCATATCCTTGGCAGATACATTAACAATACCGTTCTTGTCGATATCGAACGTTACTTGGATTTGAGGCACACCACGAGGAGCAGCTGGAATGTCAGTTAATTCAAACCGACCCAAAGTCTTGTCATCAGCTGCCATTGGCCGTTCACCTTGTAAAACGTGAATATCAACGGCTGGTTGGTTATCAGCAGCAGTTGAGAAGATTTGACTCTTTGAGGTTGGAATGGTCGTGTTCCGGTCGATCAACTTGGTGAAGACGCCACCCATGGTTTCAATACCCAATGAAAGTGGAGTAACGTCAAGCAAAACAACATCCTTAACATCACCAGTAATAACCCCACCTTGGATGGCAGCACCCAAAGCAACGGCTTCGTCTGGGTTGATTGAGTGGTCAGGTTCTTTTCCTGCCCATTCCTTAACGGCTTTTTGAACTGCTGGAATTCTAGTTGAACCACCGTTCAAAATAACCTTGTCGATGTCATTAACGGTTAAGTTTGCATCCCGCAAAGCATTGTCAAATGGTACTTTGGTCTTTTGTACCAAGTCGTCAGTCAATTCGTCAAACTTAGCTCTAGTTAAATCAGCTTCCAAGTGTAATGGGCCGCTTTCTCCTGCAGAAATGAATGGAAGCGAAATGTGAGTGCTTGAAACGCCAGACAAGTCCTTCTTGGCCTTTTCAGCAGCATCCTTTAAACGTTGCAATGCCATCTTGTCCTTAGACAAGTCAACACCATTTTCGTCCTTGAAGTTCTTGATTAACCAATCAATAATTCTTTGGTCAAAGTCGTCACCACCCAAGTGGGTATCACCATTAGTTGAAAGAACTTGGAAAACGCCGTCGCCTAATTGCAATACTGAAACGTCAAAGGTACCACCACCAAGGTCGTAAACCAAAACTGTTTCATCATCATCATCTTTATCCAAACCATAAGCCAATGATGAAGCCGTTGGTTCGTTAATAATCCGCTTAACGTCTAAGCCTGCAATTTTACCTGCATCCTTAGTAGCTTGACGTTGAGCGTCGTTAAAGTAGGCAGGCACAGTAATAACTGCATCCTTAACTGGTTCGCCTAAATAATCTTCAGCAAACTTCTTGATATATTGCAAGATGAAAGCAGAAATTTCTTGTGGCGTGTAAGCCTTGTCGCCAACCTTAACCTTGTAGTCAGGATCACCCATGTGACTCTTAATTGATACAACCGTATTAGGGTTGGTAATTGCTTGACGCTTAGCAACTTCACCAACTTGAATTTCACCATCTTTGAAGGCTACAACTGATGGAGTTGTCCGATTTCCTTCTGGATTAGTAATAATCTTTGGTTCTTTTCCTTCCAATACGGCAACGGCTGAGTTAGTCGTACCTAAGTCAATACCGATAACTTTTGACATTTATTCTCGTCCTTTCACTATTGGGCAACTACAACCATTGCAGGTCTAAGCGTCCGATCTTTATATAGATAGCCTTTTTGTAACACTTGTACCACATGATCTTTTGGATGCTCATCATCAGCTGGTACCATTTGTACTGCCTGATGCAAAGTAGGATCAAATTGCGCATTTTCAGCAGCAATTTCACTAATTCCTTGATCCTTAAGCCCTTTAACCAAAGCATCCAAGGTCATCTGCACACCCTTTTTCAACTGTTTTGAAGCATCATCATCTACTTCAACAGCTAATGCTCTTTCCAAATTATCTAAGGCAGGCAAAATTTCCTTAGCTAAATTTTGTGATTCGTACTTAATAATCTGAGCTCGCTCTTTGTTATAGCGTTTTTGCGCATTTTGATTTTCTGCTTCGCTTAACAAATACTTATTCTCAAGCTCTTCTTTTTCTTGCTGCAATTTAGCAATCTCAGCCTGCAGTTTAGCAGTTTCTTCAGCCTTTGGCTGATCAGACTTGGATTGATCAGGCTTAGCTGCATCTTCTCCTTGATCAGGAGCAGTTTCAGCTTTTGCAGCTGTTTCTTCTTTTGGATCTTGATCTAAATCTTTTTCACTAGGAAATTCTTCTTTTTTCACTTTAGCCTCCTTAGTTATTGAAACTTGCCATAGTAGTCAAGCAATTTCTTCGCCAATTCAGTTCTGAAATATTCGAGCAAACCAATTACTTGTGAATATGGCATATTAGTTGGACCTAAAATTGCAATTGTGCCTTTGCCATAACGACCTACATTATATTCAGCCGTCAGGAGGCTGTAATTTTTCAGCAAGTCGCCTGGCAATTCACTTCCTAGTTTGACTTGAACTGGATAACGTGAATCTCCATCCGTCTTTCCTAGATCCATTAGATTCGACAAAGTATCAACATGGTCAAACATCTCATAGAGCGAACGGATGTCAGCTACACTAGCTAATGCTTGATTATTCAAGAGGTTAATCTGCCCGTCAACATACATCTGTTCACTAGCAGCATCCTTGATCACGTCTTCGAGTAGTTCCAGCAACTCATTGGCATGTTCATAATGCAATTTATGATTGATTAAATCATTCAGAAAGTTAGAACTTACCGTCTTGATGCTCTTGCCAACAAGCTCATCATTAATCATTCTAACTGCCTTTTCAATTTCATCCCCATGAACACCATTAGGCAACGCATAAACTTGATTATGTACGCTGCCATCACTAGTAACCAAAATGGCCATAACTTGTCTGGGAGCAAGTGGAACCATGCGAAAACCTGTGATTCGGATGTCGCCCACCTCGGGTCCCTCAGCAAAAGCAGTATAATTTGTCATATCTGATAAAATCTTAGCTGCTTCTTTGACTATTTCGTTTACTTGATGAAATGGTCGATCAAGTTGGTAAACAATTTGATCATAAACGCTGCTTGGCAATTGCAATGGCTCGACTAAGTTGTCCAAGTAATAACGATACCCTTCCATCGATGGAACTCGACCACTAGAAGAGTGGGTCTTCTCGATTAAGCCGGCTTCTTCTAGAACTTTCATTTCGTTCCTGATCGTGGCACTGGACACCTTGATTGGTAGCTGACTCATCACAGTTTTAGAGCCAACAGGTTCATGAGTTTGGGTGAAATCATGAATGATTGTTTTCAAAATTAATTCTTGACGTTCCGTCAACATAAGATCACCCTCATCTTTAGCACTCACAACTCTAAGGTGCTAACAAACTCTATGATACAAGAATTTAGCAGAAAATCAAGAGGAGTGCTAATTTTTTTGCAAAAAAATGACTGAAGATGTAAAAAGTGTCACACTCACCGTTCAAAGCACTGCTATCTCTGCATAATATTGACTGTAACGTGGAACTGTTCATTGCCAGGCATTACTCCAGATAAGCGTTTTTTAACTTTAAAGCCAAATTTTTCGTATAGTCGAAGAGCTGGCAGATTTCCTTTTAAAACCTCGATTTCAGCATCCCTACTTAAAAATTGCAAGGCATAGGCTACTAACTTGCTGCCAATGCCGCGACCAGATAAATTTGTATCAACATACAACCAAGCTAGCTCTTCTTTGGTAAATGCTACAAAACCGGCTATTTGCTGATCATATTCAGCCACTGCTATTTGATAACCAAACAAATTTTCTCGTTTAGCCGCAATTATCAGGGGTATAAATGCCTTTTCCAAATTTGCTAATGCTAATTCATCTTTTCTAGCCCGATCATGGATTTCGCATAATCTTGGAAAATCGGTATCTTGATAGGGTCTGATTTTTATCCTACCTTTACTCATCAAATCACCTCACAAAAAAGCGCCTATGCCTTAACAGGCACAGACGCAACGACGATCCTTCATGCTAACTTGAATTTCAATGGCCGGGAACTTTATTATTTTTGCTTTTGGTCAAAATAAGCCTTAATCTCTTTTTGATCAGCCTCAAGCTGTTTTTTTAATTCAGCTAAACCGGCAAACTTTTTTTCGCCCCGCGTATATTTATACCATTTAATAGTTATCGGTTTGCCATAAATATCTTCATCAAAGTCAAACAGATTAGCTTCAATAAAAATAGTATCATTGTCGCCGATGGTGACATTATAGCCAACTGACGTCATCGCCTCATACCATTTACCATCAACTAGGACGCGGGTAGCATAAACGCCGATTTTGGGCAGAACTTTTTTGCTATGCCAAACCAGATTTGCTGTAGGAAAACCCAATTTATGACCGTTGCGCAAACCATGACCTACGGTACCTTGCAACACATAATGGTGTCCCATTAAGGCAGCAGCCTTTTCCATTTCACCATTTTGAATTGCTTGTCTTATTTTAGTCGAAGAAATCTTATGACCATTTAATTCTTGCTTTTGTACGCACTTAATTGCAAAACGCCCCCGAGCATAATCGGCGAGATGCTCCATATTGGCATTTCTATCAGCTCCATAGGTATAGTCAAATCCTGCAACAACAGTCTTTGCATGCAATTGGCAAATTACTCCATCTACAAATTCTTGAGCGCTTAGCTTGCTGAATTTTTGGTCAAAATTTAAGACTGCTAAGTAATCAACCCCATTCTCGGCCATTTTGGCGGCCTTTTCAGATAATTCATCAATATATGGGAAATGATGGTCTGCCGCATACACTTCTTTAGGATGGCGATTAAAAGTCATCACCATCAATGGAAGTTTTTGATCTAGCGCGGTTTGCTTTGCGACCTTTAGAATTTGCTGATGCCCTTTATGGACACCATCAAAAAAGCCAAGGGCCAACACTACAGCAGTTGGCAAACCAGCATCTGAAAATGGATACTTGAGGTGAATAATTTTCACATTAATTCCTTCGTTCTAAGAGTTTTGTAACAGCATCAGCCAAGGGCGATAAGTCTCACCTTGTTTTTGATACATGGCCTTCAGGGTACCTTGATATTTCAAACCCACAATTTTATCGTTAACGGGCAAATCAAGTCCTGCTCCATTTTGTACGCGTTTCCATTGATTACTTGTTAATTCTACCATTATATAACGAGCAAAAAAAGACTCTATTGGCTGAATTCGGCTCTCTGCAAGGGCTGGATCAGCAATTAAATCACTTAATTTAATTGCTTTCTCTTCCGTATAACCAGAACTAGCTGTGCGACGCAGCTTACTCATGACGGCTGGGACAGCTAGATAATCCGCTAAGTCATTTACTAATGATCGCACATACGTTCCTTTTGAACAAACTATTTTAAAAGCAAAGCGTTCTTGTCCCTGGTCCTCATCAAAAATTGGTTGATCTCTTAATTGATAGTCAAAGACTTGAACATTTCTGCTAGGACGTTCAACTGCAATTCCTGCACGGGCATACTCATAAAGGTGTTTGCCGTTTACCTTCACCGCTGAATAAATGGGAGGGACTTGGGAAATATTTCCGACGAATTTGTTCATCGCAGCTTGTAGCTGGTCTGCACTAATGGCACTTGATAAGGGCTTAGTCTCAAGGATCTTACCACTTAAATCATATGAATCCGTCCGAAACCCTAAAATTCCCTCACCCTCATATGTCTTAGGACGAGTGTGCATTAATTCGATTAGCTTGGTTGCTTGTCCGATCGCAATTGGCAAAACACCAGTTACCTCAGGATCAAGTGTTCCGGCATGACCAATTTTTTTAATATGCAGAATTCGCCTCAACTGATAAACTACATCGCTGCTCGTCATGCCAGCATCTTTGTCAATTACCAAAATTCCGTTAAGCATATTCTTCCTCTTTAAACAAAAAAGTGCCCGAAGGCACTTTTTACTTTTGTCGCTCAGCTTCTTCTTGATGCAATTTATTAATTAATTGATCAATTTTGCTGCCATATTTAACTGAATTGTCTCGTTTAAAAATTAGTTCTGGCACTTTATAAACCGTCAGTTGTTCACCTAACAAGTGACGCATCATTCCCTTGGCCTTTTCCAATCCTTCACTAGCTTCAGCTTCCTTAGTCTGATCTTCGGTTAACAAACTATAGTAAACTGTCGCATAAGACAAATCGTTAGTACACTCCACTGCGGTAAGTGTAACTCCACTAACACGGGGATCGCGAATCTCCTTTTGGAGAATTTTGGTCAATTCGCGTAAAATTTCCCCTTCTACACGTCCAATTCGATGCTTCATAATAGCCCCCTTATTGTGGCTTTACCTCTTGCATTTCATATGCTTCAAGTTGATCATCAACCTTGATATCGTTGTAGCCGTCAATCGTCAAACCACAATCAAATCCTTGCTTGACTTCTTTAACGTCATCCTTAAAGCGTTTCAGTGAGGCTACCTTGCCATCGTAAATGACAACGCCATCACGAATTAACCGGATACCAGAATCACGGGTTACATAACCAGAATCTACAAAAGCACCAGCGATCGTACCAATCTTTGAAACTTTCCAAGTTTCACGGACAGTCAAGTTACCAGTTACCTTTTCTTCGTAGGTTGGTTCAAGCATCCCCTTCATGGCTGCAGTAACATCATCAATTGCTTTGTAGATGATACTGTAAAGACGAATGTCGACACCTTCAGTTTCAGCTTGTGATTTGGCAGTAGCTGTTGGGCGAACGTTGAAACCAATGATAAAGGCATTGGATGCTCCAGCTAAAGTTACGTCACTTTCGTTGATCGCACCAGCCCCGGAGTGGATAATATTTACCCGCACGCCTTCAACTTCAATCTTTTCAAGTGATTGCTGCAAGGCTTCAACTGACCCTTGGACATCGGCCTTTAAGACAATGTCTACTTCCTTCATATTTTCTTTCTTCATTGTATCGAAGAGGTTATCAAGGGTAACGTGTTGAACATTTTCCCGAGCTTTTTGCAAGGCCTGAGATGCTCTAGCTTCACCAACTGACCGAGCGGTCTTTTCATCATCAAAGACTACCAATTTATCAGCTGATTCAGGCACATCGTTTAACCCGGTAATTTCAATTGGCATTGAAGGGGTAGCCTTTTTAACTTGTTTACCGTGATCGTTAGTCATAACCCGAACCCGGCCAAAGGTATTACCAACAACAATTGGATCACCAACGTGCAAGGTACCTTCTTCAACCAAAATATCGGCAACCGGTCCACGACCTCTAGAAAGACGTGCTTCAACAACTGTACCAATAGCCTTCTGCTTTGGATTTGCCTTAAGTTCCAAGACATCAGCTTGCAACAGGATCATCTGGAGCAATTCATCAACATTTTCACCGGTCTTAGCAGAAATATTGACATAAATCGTATCGCCACCATAATCTTCCGGAATCAAATTATATTTCATTAATTGTTCCGTCACGTGTTGTGGGTTTGCGCCTGGTACATCCATCTTGTTAATAGCGACAATAATTGGCACCTTAGCACTCTTGGCATGGTCAATTGCTTCAATAGTCTGCGGCATAACCCCATCATCGGCAGCTACAACCAAAACGACAATATCGGTAATTTCAGCACCGCGCGCCCGCATATTTGAAAAGGCAGCGTGTCCAGGAGTATCTAAGAAAGTGATCAAACGATCGTCAACTCTAACTTGGTAGGCACCGATCTTCTGCGTGATCCCGCCGGCTTCATGTTCAGAGACATTGGTGTGACGCAAGCGGTCCAACAAGGTAGTCTTACCGTGGTCAACGTGTCCCATGATCGTAACAACTGGTGGACGCTTAACCTGATGCTTAGCCTCTTTGGCTTGTTTAGCCAGCTTTTCATAAACCTTATCAATATCGGAGATATCTTCATGAACTTTTTCTTGGGCTTCAATATTGTATTCAGCTGCTAAAAGTTCAATCGTATCTTTATCCAAAGATTGGTTTTGATTGGTCATGATACCCAACATAAAGAGCTTCTTAACAATTTCAGCTGGTTCCCGGTGCAAAATCTTGCCAAGGTCTTGAGCATTCATACCAACTTCATAAACCAAAGTATCTGGTAACGGCCGTTCTTTTCTTTGAGTCATTGGCTTCTTAGGTGCTTCAGCTTGACGTTTGCGGTTCTTACGCTTACGACGCTCTTGCTTATCTGAATGTTCGCTGCGACCACTGCCAAAATTAGTGTTGCGGCCCTTCCGTCCTGGCTTGCCGGTATTTTTACCAAAGGAGTTCTTACGCCGATCCTCATTAGTTGGTGCGGCAACTGGCTTAGGAGTATGTGGCCGACTTGGCTTAGCTGTTTTATCAGCAGCTGGAGCAGCTTTCTTAAGACGAGCTGGAGAAGGCTTTAAAATCTTTGGACCAATTGTTCGTCCTGTCTCCTGCTTGTTGGTTTCTGCCTTTGAAGCAGCCTTTTCTTGTGGCTTTTCAGCCTTTACTGGCTCTTCAGCTGGCTTATTTTTCTTATGCAAATGTTCGTGGTATTCTTCTTTGGCTTTTTTAGCGATTTGATCAAGCTTGCCGGCTTCTGCTCGTTGCTTTTGTTTGAATTTCGTTAATAAATCCCGTGCAGCTGGCTTAGCCGATGGCGTTTTGCGTTGTTCATTATTACGCTTTTGCTGTTCATTACGCTTAGCCGCATGGTCACGCCGAGCACGGCGGTTTGTTTTCGGCTTTTTCTTTTCAGGCTTTTCGTTCTTCCGAATTGAAGAAACCGAAATCTTGATCTTGCTGGTTTTCTTCTTTTCTTCGTTTTTTTCGGCTGGAGCGTTGCCTTTTAGGCTATTTTTTATGCGACTTGCTGCCGCCTCTTCAACTGATGACATATGATTCCTAACGTCAACTCCAAGTTCTTTTGCTTTTTGGACTACAGCTTTGTTATCAACGTTTAATTCTTTTGCGATTTCATATAATCTGATTTTTGCCATCCAATCACACTCCTTCTTTAATTTTCTTCATAAGGGCAAGGCTAAATCCTTGGTCAAGGATCCCTAATACTTTGCGTTTTTGACCAATCGCATGCCCAATTTCGGCTGCGGTAAAGGTTTGTACAAGCTCAAGGTGATTAAGGCGACAAGCCCGCTCTACCTTCTCCAAGGTATTAGCTTGGCAGTCGCTAGCAATTACCACTAGTTTAACTTTTTGGGCCTTGATGCCTAAAAGGACTGTCTCGGTTCCACTGACCAGTTTTCCCGCCTTTTTGATCAAACCTAAGAAATTTAATGCTTTTTGTCGTTTATCCAAAACTATTTATCACCAAACAATTCTTTTCTGGCTTTTTGGTGGTCAACATAAGCAAAAAGTTCGTCATAAAAAGAGTCTGGGATTTGTGTTCCAAGACTTCTGTCCAACACTTTATGCTTGCGCGCTTCTTCAATCTTATCTGGTTCCAAAGAAACATAGGCGCCTCGGCCAGGTTTTTTGCCAGTTGGATCCACACTAACTTCTTGCTCTTTATTGATGACTATCCGAACCAGTTCCTTCTTTGGACGCATGGTTTCGGTTAATAAGTCTTTCCGCATTGGGATTTTTCTTTTTTTCAAAAAATCACCCTATTCTTCGTTATTATTTTCGTCATTAGCTGAAGTTTGTTCAGAATCGGCTGAGTCGGGTTCGCTATTTTCTGTATCCTCATCAACAAATTCTACTTCAGATTCAGGTCTAATGTCGATTTTATAGCCTGTCAAACGGGCAGCAAGACGAACGTTTTGTCCTCTCTTACCAATTGCTAAAGATAATTGGTAGTCTGGGACAATTACCAATGCACTTTTAGCTTCATCGTCTTCGCCGAATTGAACAGCAATGACTTCAGCAGGATTTAAAGCATTAGCAATGTAATCAGATGGATCATCTTCATACTGCACGATGTCGATATTTTCGCCACCTAGTTCATTAACGACATTTTGCACCCGGGCACCTCTTTGACCAACGCAAGTACCAACAGGATCGATATTAGGGTCGTTAGACTTAACGGCCATCTTGGTCCGATCGCCAGCTTCTCTTGCAATTGACACAATTTCGACAGTCCCATCATAAATTTCAGGAACTTCTTGTTCAAATAACCGCTTTACTACATCTGGTGCCGTCCGGGAAACCGTGATCTGTGCCCCTTTGGAGTCACTGCCGACATGAGTTACCAAGACTCTAACTTGATCTTGAGGATTGTAGGTCTCATTTGGCATTTGATCACGTTGTGGCATAACTGCTTCAACATTATCAATCTTAATATAAACAAAACGGTTGTCAGTCCGTTCAACAGTACCGGTTACCAGCTCGTCTTGATATTGGCTATATTCATCGATAATGTGGTTTCTTTCGGCTTCGCGTAAACGTTGCATAATGACCTGCTTAGCTGTTTGCGCAGCAATGCGGCCAAAGTTTTTAGGAGTTACTTCAAACCGAATTTCATCACCAATCTCATAAGCACGATTTATGGCTAGGGCATCTTCAAGGCTTACTTCTAAGCGTTCATCTTGAACTTCCTCAACAACAGTCTTTACTGCCATGACTTTGAAATCGCCTTTGCGTTCATCAAAATCAACTTCAACATTCTGGGCTTGATTGTAGTTTTTCTTATAGGCTGCGACCAGCGCTGCTTCAATCGCATCAATAATAATTTCTTTCTTTATACCTTTAGTTTTTTCAAGCGTTGCGAATGCTTCTAGCATTTCTTTCGACATAGTTTTTAATCAGCCTTTCTAAAATTCAATCGCAAAACGGGCATTTGCAATCAGTTTCCGGGGAATCGTTAAAACTTTTTGACGGGTCTTAACTTTCACCAGCAACTCAATTGCTTCATCATCAATTGCCTGCAGCGTACCCTCAAAAACTTTCTCGCCAGCTATTTTCTGATATAGTCCCACATGAATATATTCACCGACGGCCTTTTGCCAATCTTTAGCATTTTTAATTGGACGCTCAATGCCCGGAGAGGAAAGTTCCAAAACATACGGATCTGGTAAGGGATCTGGTTCCATCCCATCCAGCTTTTCACCGACCAACTCACTTAAGTCTGCAATTTCCGCAATATCAATACCATTAGGCTCTTGATCAACGTAAATCCGCAGGTAATTTTGGCCTTTTTCTTTTACATATTCAAGGTCGACTAATTCGTCGCCTCTCTTGGTAATAATTGGCTCAATTGCTGAGCGGATGAGATCAGTTAATTTTGACAAAAAAACTCCTCCGTATGAAAAAGAGTGAGCATTTCTGCTCACTCGAATTTATCTTATTCGAACTTCCATAATATCTTACCATAGATTAGGGAAAATTCCAATTTTTTGTCTTGACAACGCAAATTTTATTGTTAGAACAAGGAAAGCTGGTTTTGTTCAGGCAGTCCTTCCAGAACACCGTTGGTTTCAAAGTATTCCATGATTGAAGCTGACACTTTTCCGCGCTTAGCCAAATCTTCTTTCGATAAGAACTTTTGTTCCGTTCTGGCAGCAACGATTTGCTTAGCGGCATTATCCCCTAGACCAGGGACCGCATTAAATGGCGCCAAAATAGTGTGCTTATCGAGAATCTTGAACCGCAAGGCTTCTGATTTGTCCAAATCAACCATTTTAATCTTGATGCCGCGTTCCAAGCATTCATTAGCAATTTCCAGGACCGTTTGCAAAGATTTTTCCTTGGCGCTGGCATCTAAACCTTTGGCTTGCAACTCTTTAAGGCGGGCCTTAGTAGTGTTTTTACCGTGACTCATTGCTACCAAATCATAATCCTTAGCTCGGATTGACAAATAAGCAGTGTAGTAAATTTCTGGGTAATAAACTTTAAACCAAGCAATTCGCAAAGCCATTACGATATAAGCAGTCGCATGGGCTTTAGGGAACATGTACTTAATCTTTAAACAAGAAGGAATATACCAATCGGGAATTTTATCATTCTGCTTTAACACGGCCATATCTTCATCGCTGATTCCGCGACCATGCCGCACGCTTTCCATAGTTGAAAAGGCGACTTCTGGTTTTACGCCCCAGTGAATTAAGTCCATCATAATGTTATCCCGACAACCGATAACATCCTTCAATTTGCAGGTGCCTTGATTGATTAGTTCTTCAGCATTACCTAACCAAACATCGGTCCCGTGGGACAGCCCGGAAATTTGCAGCAACTCAGAGAAAGTAGTTGGTTTGGTTTCTTCAAGCATGCCGCGGACAAACCTGGTTCCAAATTCTGGTACGCCTAAGGTCCCAGTTTCTGAACCAATTTGTTCTGGGGTAACTCCAAGAGCCTCGGTTCCCGAGAACAGACTCATTACGCCGGGATCATCAGGTGGAATCGTAGTTGGATCAACACCAGATAAATCCTGCAACATCCGGATCATGGTGGGATCATCGTGACCTAGAATATCAAACTTTAAGATGTTGTCATGGATCGAGTGGAAGTCAAAGTGCGTTGTCAACCAGGCAGCACTAGTGTCATCGGCAGGATATTGCACGGGTGTAAAGTCATAGATGTCCATATCATCAGGAACGACCACGATGCCAGCCGGGTGCTGTCCAGTAGTCCGTTTGACTCCAGAAACTCCGGCTGCCAAACGATCTAGTTCGGCGTTACGCAAGTTCATTTCATGTTCTTCATCATAATGCTTGGCATAGCCATATGCTGTTTTATCGGCAACAGTGGCAATGGTTCCCGCCCGATAACTATTGTCAGGGCCAAACATTACGCGAATAAAGTTATGAGCAACCGGCTGGTAGTCCCCGGAAAAGTTCAAATCGATATCAGGAACCTTATCTCCATGGAAGCCTAAGAATGTAGCAAAAGGAATATCCTGTCCATCCTTGACTAATTCTGCTCCGCACTCGGGACATTTCTTATCCGGCAAGTCGTAACCTGAACCGTATTCTCCGTTTTCAAAAAATTTTGACCACTTGCATTCAGGGCAGCGATAATGCGGTGCTAACGGATTAACCTCAGTAATTCCTGACATTGTGGCTACTAAACTAGACCCTACCGAACCTCTGGAGCCAACCAAATAACCATCTTTATTTGATTTGGCCACTAGACGTTGAGAAATCAGATAAATAACTGCATAACCATTTGAAATAATCGAGTTTAATTCCAACTTAATCCGGTCTTCGACAATTTTAGGCAAAGGCTTGCCATAAAGTTCGTAGGCTTTATTATAGGTCAGATCGGTCATTTCCTGATCAGCATTGTCAATATGGGGTGGATATAAGCCGTCTTTAATCGGGGCAATTTCTTCCGTTTCCGCTGCCAGCTGGTTAGGATTGGTGATCACAACTTCTTTTGCTAAATCCTCCCCTAAAAAGCTAAACGCATCCAACATTTCTTGCGTCGTGTAGAAATGCAGATCGGGTTGCGGTTTATTCCGATTAGGGTTGCTGCGCTGCGCCGAAATTAAGATAGTCCGATAAATGTTTTCGTACGGTTCAACGTAATGGGCATCCCCTGTTGCCATCACCGGCTTATGCAATTCTTTGCCTAGTTTGCAGATATTGGTTAGGATTTCTTCAAGTTCGGCTTCATCCTTAATTAGGCCATCTTCAATTAATTGAGCGTAATTTGCCGGAGGCTGAATTTCCAAAAAGTCGTAAAATTTAGCTTTTTCTCGCGCTTCATCATAACCTTTTTGCATCATCGCTACAAAGACATCGCCCATATTGCATCCTGACCCGTAATATAAGCCCTTATGCAAATCTATTAAATCGGACTTGGGCGTTCGAGGAAGACGGTAAAAATATTTGGTTGAAGCTAAGGATACTAA
Organism: Lactobacillus corticis; assembly: GCF_018327645.1. Taxonomy (GTDB): domain Bacteria; phylum Bacillota; class Bacilli; order Lactobacillales; family Lactobacillaceae; genus Lactobacillus; species Lactobacillus corticis. Next base: position 15,424 of record NZ_BMAY01000007.1, read on the forward strand.
CTGATAAAGATTCTTCAAGCCAGCTTGATCTTTGGCAATTACGGTAACATGGCTTGGCTTTGCCCGCTTGAATACCTGACCACCCTTAGCATAATCATTCATTTTGCCAAGATTATCTTCTCCATATTTGGCAACAAAAGCATCCAAAAGCTTGTACATTAAGTATCCAGTAGCTTCAGCATCTTGATTTGCGCGGTGGTGATGCTCCAAAACGACATTATATTTCTTTGACAAAGAATCCAAGGTGTGACGAGATTGTTCAGGGTGGAGCAAACGTGAAACTTCCAGAGTATCTACAACTGGCTGCGTTATTTCTGCAAGACCCGCTCTCCTTAGTGCGGCATTCACAAAACCTACGTCAAACTGAACGTTATGTCCACATAGCGGACGATCGCCATAAAAATCCTGGAACTGCTTGATAACAACTGCTTCATCGTCAGCTGCTTGAACCATCTCATCAGTAATCGAGGTCAGGTTAATTGTCTGCTCGCTTAAAGGATGATGCGGATTAATGAACTTATCAAAACGTTCAATTACTTCCCCATCCTTCATCTTGACTGCCCCAATTTCAATGATGGTGTCATAAACTGAGGATAAACCAGTCGTTTCAACGTCGAAAATGACGAATTCACGATCATGATAAGTCATGTCAGCCGGATTTAGGATTAAGAGCGCATGATCATCAACCATATTCGCTTCTAATCCATACAGGATCTTAACTCCTAACTTCTTACCAGCTGAATAGGCTTCCGGGAATGATTGGACATCGCCATGATCGGTTATGGCAATGGCTTTTTGCCCAAACTTGCTAGCCGCTGTGATAAATTCCGTCGGCGTGCTAGTTGCGTCCAACTGGCTCATATTAGTATGCAAATGCAGTTCTACCCGTTTTTCATCGCCTTGATACTTTTCAGTTCTGCCAACGTGCGTCACCACTTCAAAACTTGCAATATTAAAGACAACATCATGTTCCCACTGGTCTTCGGCAACGCTACCTTGCATTTTAGCCCAGACTCCAGGCTTTAACCCAGAAAGATACTCTATTTGATCTTTATCAGAAACAAATTTCTTAAAGCCAATCGAATCACTATAATCAGTTATTTCACCAGTAAAAATAACTGAGCCATTCTTTAATTCGCGCTGATCAATCTTAAAGATATTTCCTTCAATAACAACATTACGAGAACCATCTTCTAGCGATTTAATTGGACTTACTTTGATGTTATTATCAAGTTTCCGTTCGCCGTAGCTGCCTCGCTTCGTTTGCCGTGGTTTGGGCTTAGGTTTATCAGGAATTTCTTCAAAGGCCTTTTGCATGCTTTGATCATGTTCTTCCTGAAGTTTTTCCAAACTAATAAAGTTATTATCCTCGGCTGCTTCTTTTCTTTGAGTAACAAATTTCAAATTGAAAAAGCCATAGTTGCGCATTTCGAGGGACAAGCGATCCAAAGCCTGTTGTTCCAACATTCCGTCAATAATTTGATTATCCACCGGAATGATCCAGCGACCAGAATTCTTCTTTGGCTGTTGCTGAGCCAGAAATTCTTTTGCAGGACGTTCAATAACCTCTGAGTTTTTTACTGAATACTGCCAATAGTTTGGAAGATATTGATCTGATCCATCTTTGGTGCTGATGGAAAGATGAACATTTACGAAATCATTGAATGAAGTCGCAATACTTTGTACCAAAGCATAATAAGTATCAAATTGCAAAGGAGTGTCAAAAAGAACGTGGATATCCCACTTGTGTTCTTTAGCGTAAACATCCACGTTCTCAATTTGGCCTTGTTGCAAAAGATCATTATCCTGAAAACTATCGGGAAACTTGATTTGTTTTAACAGTTTTAGGAATAATTCGTTTTTATCTGTCACAATCTTAACCTAACAATTCTGTTGCATAAGCTTTTAATTCATCAACTGACATTTCTTGTGCCTTATCTTCAGTTGGCTGCTTAACTTCAACAATCCCATCCTTGGCCTTTTTACCAATGGTGATTCTAATTGGAGCCCCAACTAAATCAGCATCGGCAAACTTGACCCCAGCACGTTCTTTTCGATCATCATAAAGAACGTCATATTTCTTGCTTAATTCGTCGTACAACTTATTAGCAAGGTCGGTTTGTGCATCATCATTCATCTTCATTTGGACTAAATGAATTGAATATGGTGCTACCTCTTTTGGCCAAGCAACACCATGTTCCGTCTGATGTTGTTCAACAATAGCAGACAGCATCCGAGAAACACCGATTCCGTATGAACCCATAATTACTGGTTGAGCCTTACCGTTTTGATCCAGGAACTTGGCTCCCATGGTTTCTGTGTAGTAAGTCCCCAACTTAAAGATGTGACCAACTTCGATTGAAGTAATAAATTTAAGCGGCAAATGATCTACTGGGTCTGGTTCACCTTCATTGGCCGTACGCAAGTCCGCAAATTCGTCAACCTTAAAGTCTCGGTCCAGGTTCGTGTTGGCATATTGGAAACCAGTTTCATTGGCTCCTACAACAAAATTGGATAATCCCTTAACCGTTTCATCGGCAATAATCTTGTCTGCCCAAGCAGCTTTAATCGGTCCAACGCCACCCTTAGCAGCACCAGTAATTGCCTTCAGTTCATCGTCATTGGCAACGCGCAGCGAATCGCAATCAAGCGCATGGGTCAACTTAACTTCATTGACTTCCTTATCGCCTCTAATTAAGACTAAGACCTTGTCTTTTTCGTCTACAATGTAAAGCACGCTCTTGACGATTCTAGTAGCAGGAACATGCATAAATTCGGCTAATTGTGCGATGGTTTCTTGACCAGGAGTTGCCACTTTTTCAAGGGCCTTTGGATCTTCCGGTTCTTGCTTAAAGGTGTCAATTGAAACAGCCATTTCCAAGTTAGCTGCATAAGTTCCAGTTTCGTTGGTAGCGATCGTGTCTTCCCCAGCTGCAGCAGGAGCTTGGAATTCAGTTGAATTCTTTCCCCCCATCGTGCCTGAATCGGCAATTACGGGACGCACTTCAACGCCACACCGCGCAAAAATATTCTCGTAAGCTGCTTTTTGGGCATCAAATTGGGCATCCAATTGCTCCCGACTAGCGGCAAAACTGTAACCGTCATGCATAACAAATTCACGGCCTCTTAATAAGCCAAAACGCGGACGATTTTCATCACGAAACTTGGTCTGAGTTTGGTACAGCATGATTGGCATCTGCTTGTATGACTTTAAGTTCTTGGCAATAATCTCAGTAAAAGTTTCTTCATGAGTTGGGCCTAAGAGCGATGGACGACCATGCCGATCGTTTAATCTAAACATTTCTGCACCATATTTACTCAAACGGCCAGATTCTTCCCATAAAGTTGCTGGTAAAAGGTGAGGCATCAGAACTTCGGTACAACCAATTTTGTCCATTTCCTGTTCAATGATACCTTCAGCTTTGCGCAACACCCGGTAAGCTAAGGGCAAGTAAGCATAAACACCGGCAGTAACTTGACGAATATACCCTCCTCGAAGCATAATTTGGTGGCTTTTAGCTACCGCATCAGCCGGCGTTTCTTTCAAGGTCGGCATAAACAAATTTGATTGACGCATAACGATTTTTTCTCCTTTTATTTTTATTTGATAAAGTAGCGGTAAATATCATTTCCGGTTACTGCAATAATCAGTACTAATAATACTACAAAACCGACAACTTCAACGGCAGTTTCATGTTCTTCTGAAATTGGTTTGCCTCGAATTAATTCAATCAGGTTAAGTAATAATTTACCGCCATCCAAACCTGGGATTGGAACTAAGTTAACAATTCCCAGGTTGATGGAAATCATAGCTAGATACATCAGGACATAAGTAAAGCCCATTTGCGAGACTTGTGAGGTTTGAGAATAAATTCCCACCGGACCAGAAAGTTTATTCAAACTAAAATGCTGCACAAGGTTGCCTAAAGCACGAAAGATCATCCCAGAAATGTAGACCGCTTCATCCCATCCGCGCTTAGCTTTGGCACCAAAGCTATTATCGCTTTGAGCCTGAACGCCAATTAGATAAGTCCCTGATTTTTTCTGTGGCGTTATTTTACTGGTGTAAGTCTTACCGTCACGCTGATAGGAAATGCTAATAGTTTTCCCTTTGCTGGCAGCAATTTTTTCCTGCACTTGACCAAAGGAGGAAATTTTCTTCCCATTAATGGCCGTGATCGTATCTCCTTTTTGCAAGACTGAGCTAGCCGGAGAATTTGCTGCTGTTTTGGCAACAGTGGTGGTTTGCGGGCCTATTGAGACAAATGACCAAATCATGAATACCACAAATCCCAGCACGATATTCATAAAAGGCCCAGCAAAATTAGTAGCTAACTTTTGCCAAATTCCGGCTTCTTGAAATTGGGTATCCAAGGGAGCAATAATTAGTTCATTTTTGTTGGTATCGATGATCGTGGCATCATGATCAACTTGATAGGTTTTGGTCTCTGATTCATCACCGTTTTCGTAGCCACTGATGGTCAGGTCTTTGACCAAATCTGCCTTGGTAACTCTGACCGGAATTCCCGCAATTGGCATATTGGATTCACTGGCATCAATGCGCACGACCTTGTCATGATCCATTTGCAAAACAACTGCACTCCCTGGATCAATCACCGCAGCATCATCGCTACCGGCTAGACGAACGTAACCACCTAACGGCAACCAGCGAATGGTATAGGTTGTCGTTGAACGCCGCTTTTGAAATAACTTAGGTCCCATGCCAATAGAGAATTCCCGAACCCGGATTCCGGATTTTTTAGCTACGATAAAATGCCCGAATTCGTGGACGAAAACGAGCAAACCGAAAATGATTAAAAAGATCAATAAACCCTTCATAAAATCCTTTTCCTAAATAAATGCATATCCTAAGCAGGCAGCAAAGACCGGCAAAACGAATAGCATTGAATCAAAACGGTCTAAAATGCCTCCATGCCCTGGCAGAATCTTTCCAGAATCCTTGACACCATAAAACCGTTTGTAGGCAGACTCTACCAAGTCCCCCATTTGACCAACTATTGATAAAAAGAAGGCCATTACTAGCATGGTTGCAGTTGGATGTGAGATGTGCACTAAGGCTAAATAAATAGCAGAACATACTACTGCACAAATGACCGCTCCAATTGACCCTTCCCAAGTCTTATTTGGACTGATAACCGGCCATAATTTATGTTTGCCGAATTTCCGGCCGATCATGTAGGCACCGATATCCGTTGACCAAACAACCACGAAAACATAGCATAATAACGCTAAACCTTCTTGACTGTTTCTAATGGCAGCCATGTAGTGAAAGCCGGTTCCGATATACAAGGAAGCTAAGGTATAAACTCCCATGTCGTCAAAGCTTGATTTATTCTTTGACAACACTGTCCAGGTGAGCATTAACATAATCATTGCAAAGTAAAATCCAAACTTAGTTACTGGCAATGAATTAAAGAAACTATCTGGCACAGTCCAAGTCAACGTAGCTAAAAGTGCTAATACAAAGTCGACAGAAACCAGAATTTGTTTCTTCATTAAAAAGATTTCTGAGATACCTACTGCTGCGAATAAGGCAACTGTCCAGTCAATTGCCCATCCTCCCAACCAAACGATGGGAATAAAAAAGATTAAGGCGACTACCGCCGTAATAACACGTTGTTTCATATTTTTTTGCTAATTAACTATCCGATTCATCTAATCCACCAAAACGCCGATGACGCGTTTGGTAATCTGCTACATATTTTGCTAAATCATCTGCATTGAAGTCAGGCCAAAGTTTTTCACTAAAAGCCAGTTCTGAATAGGCTAATTGCCAAAGCAGAAAATTGGAGATCCTTTGTTCGCCTGAAGTTCTAATCAGTAAATCCGGGTCTGCCAAATCACCAAACTTACCAGTCATTAACTCTCGACTGATCATTTCTTCGTTGATCTCGCTTGGTGCAACTTCACCGTTAGCCGCCTTAGCTGCCAGCTTTTGAACGGCAGTGGTTATTTCTTTCCGCGAGCCATAGTTAAAGGCGAAGTTTAAAATCAAGCCGGTATTTTGCGCGGTCTGAGCCATGGCATCGTTAACGACTTTAAGCGTTTTGGGTGGCAATTCATCCAAATAGCCCATAATGTTGACCCGAACATTATTTTTTATCAAAGTTGGCATAAACTTATTGAAAAAGCGGACTGGTAAATTCATCAGAAAAGCCACTTCTTCTTTAGGACGTGCCCAATTTTCGGTGGAAAATGCGTATAGCGTCAATACCTTTATGCCCAATTTATCTGCAGCCAAAGTAATGCGCTCCACATTTTCCATGCCTTCTTGGTGACCAAAAACTCGCTTCTTTCCGCGTTTTTTGGCCCACCGACCGTTGCCATCCATGATAATAGCTAAATGATTAAGCTTATTTTTTGCATCTGTCATGATTAGCCCTGAGTAATTTCTTGGCGTTTATCGTCAGCCTTCTGATCAATTGTCTTGACTGCATCATCAGTGACTTTTTGAACTTGCTTTTCTAGATTGCGTTGTTCATCTTCAGTAATATCACCGTTTTTTTCGGCCTTTTTTAAGCCATCCATGGCTTCACGACGGACATTGCGAACGGCAATTTTAGCTTCTTCAGCGTACTTGCCGACTTGTTTAGCGATTTCTTGACGACGTTCCCCAGTCAATTGCGGAATGACCAAACGAATCACTTTCCCATCATTTGCTGGATTTAAGCCTAAGTCTGAAGCTAAAATAGCATGTTCAATATCGTCTAAACTATTAATGTCATAAGGAGTAATCATCAAAACCCGAGGTTCTGGGATGGTGACTGAAGACATTTGTGTCAATGGAGTAGGGGCACCATAATAGTCAACTTTTACATTTTCAAGCAATGATGCGTTGGCAACACCTGCTCGAATAGTGGTTAAATTGCGAGCAAAAGCAGCAATCGACTTATCCATGTTGCTTTTAGCTTTGTCAATAATCTCGTTACTCATTATTTATCACCTCGAATGACAGTACCAATATTCTCACCTAAAACAACCTTCTTTATGTTGCCTTCCGTATTTACATTAAAGACAATCAATGGAATTTCAGTGTCCATTGATAAAGAACTGGCAGTCCGGTCCATTACCTTTAAGTTCTTAGAAATTAAGTCAAGTTGCGTTAATTCGCTGTATTTTTCAGCAGTTTCATCAATATTTGGATCGGCTGAGTAAACCCCATCAACGCCATTCTTAGCCATTAAGATCACATCAGCATTGATTTCTGCTGCCCGTAAGGCTGCAGTCGTATCCGTTGAGAAGTAAGGGTTCCCGGTACCACCGCCGAAAATCACAACTCGGCCTTTTTCAAGATGACGAACTGCTTTTCGTCTAATATAAGGTTCAGCAATTTGCCGCATTTCAATTGAAGTTTGTACCCGGGTTGGTACGCCAGCGGTTTCCAAACCATCTTGCAAAGCTAATGCATTCATAATGGTAGCTAACATTCCCATGTAGTCAGCTTGGGCACGTTCCATACCTAGTTTTTCGCCACTTTCGCCGCGCCACATGTTACCACCACCGCAGACGATACCGATTTCAACTCCTAGGTCATGAACTGACTTAATTTCTTGGGCTAAATGACTAATGACAGTTGGGTTAATACCCTGTCCTTTATCACCGGCTAAAGCTTCACCAGAAATTTTGAGAATAATTCTTTTGTATTTAACTTGACTCATAATGTCCTCCTATCATAGCTTCTCATATTCTATCATACTTGACTTTCTTATGCCTTAGCCAAAGTATTTTAATTTTTTATCAGGGTAAGTTTGAACAAAAAAAGAAAGGGGATGATTCCCCTTTCTCAACCAATAGATTTGATTATTTCATTTGTTCACGAACTTCAGCAGCAAAGTCTTCTTGCTTCTTTTCAATACCTTCGCCAACTTCGTAACGAACAAAGTTAACCAATTTAGCGTTGTTGTCCTTCAAGAATTCACCAACAGTCTTGCTGTCATCCATAATGTATTCTTGTGACAAAGCAGCAAATTGCTTATCAACTTGGGTGTTGTCAGAAACAAAACGAGCAAGCTTACCTGGAATAATTCTGTCCCAGATCTTTTCAGGCTTGCCTTCGTCAGCAAGTTCCTTCTTAATGTCTTCCTTAGCCTTGGCAATAACTTCATCAGTTAATTGTGATTCTGAACCATAAACTAAGTGAGGCAATGCTGGCTTGTTAACCAAAGCCCGACTTTCGTTATCTTGATCAATCTTGTGGTTTAACAAAGCAAGTTGTTCCTTAACAAAGTCAGGAGCCAATTCCTTAGGTGAAATCACAGTTGGCTTCATAGCAGCAATGTGCATGGCAATTTGCTTAGCCATAGCTGCGTCGCCACCTTCAAGAACAGAGATAACGCCAATTTGACCACCATTGTGTTGGTAAGCGCCAAATTCTTGGTCATCAGTCTTTTCTACAACTGCAAAACGACGTAAAACAATCTTTTCACCAATAGTAGCAGTAGCATCTACGAAAGCTTGCTTCAAAGTCATGCCATTACCCATTGGTAATTCATCAGCTTCTTCTTGGTTGGCTGGCTTGCCTTCAGCAATTGCCTTAGCAGCTTCCTTAACCAAATTTACAAACTTTTCGTTTTGAGCAACGAAGTCAGTTTCTGAGTTAACTTCAACGATTGCTGCGGTATTGCCTGATTCATAAACACCGGTTAAGCCTTCAGCAGCTACGCGGTCTGCCTTCTTAGCAGCCTTTGCCATACCTTTTTCGTGAAGGTATTCGATAGCCTTGTCCATGTCGCCGTCTACTTCAACCAAGGCTTTCTTGGCATCCATAACACCGGCACCGGTCTTTTCACGCAATTCCTTAACTTGACGAGCTGTAATAGTAGCCATTAAAGTTTCCTCCTGGATATTAGTCTTCGTCAGCTTCGTTAGCGACTTCTTCGATTGACTTTTCGCCGTCTTCGTCAGCCTTGCTTGCAAGTTCTGCTTCAACGCTGTCGCCTGCTTCACCTTGCTTGCCTTCGATGACAGCATCAGCCATTGCACCAGCGATCAAACGGATGGCACGAATAGCGTCATCGTTTGAAGGGATTACAACGTCGATTGGAGTTGGGTCAGTGTTGGTGTCAACCATGGCAACAACAGGAATGCCAAGCTTGTTAGCTTCGTGAACAGCGATCTTTTCCTTCTTAGGGTCAACAACGAATAATACGTCTGGAATTCTTGGCATATCTTCGATACCGCCCAAGTTCTTTTCCAATTTGTCCATTTCCTTAGTTAAAAGGGCAACTTCCTTCTTTGGCAGAACATCAAAAGTACCGTCTTCTGACATTTGCTTTAATTCCTTAAGACGCTTTACCCGGCTTTGGATAGTAGTCCAGTTAGTTAAAGTACCACCAAGCCAACGTTGGTTAACGTAGTATTGACCTGCGCGAGTTGCTTCTTCAGCAATTGAGTCTTGAGCTTGCTTCTTAGTACCAACAAACAAGAATACACCACCATCTTGAGCAACAGCCTTTACATAGTTGTAGGCATCGTCAAGCATCTTGATCGTCTTTTGCAAGTCGATGATGTAGATTCCGTTTCTTTGAGTAAAGATGTAAGGAGCCATTCTTGGGTCCCATCTTCTAGTTTGGTGACCAAAGTGGACACCTGCTTCAAGCAATTGCTTCATTGTAACAACTGACATAATGTAAATCCTCCTAGTTTTAATTCCTCTCAAGCGTTCATTTCAATCTCGGACCGAAAATGGCACCCCGAAATTGATCGCTCTTGATGTGTAATAAAAATGTGCATAGCACATTCTTTAATTTTACTAGCTTAATTTCTAAAAATCAACCTGATGCTCACGCAAAAAATGTTCTTTCCATTGTCTTGAGTGATGTTTAAACCAATATTCGCGTTTTAAGGCCAGACGCTTATCCTCAAATTCCTCATGATAAATCATTTTCACCGGTCTCCTAGTCTTGGTGTACTTGGCTCCCTTGCCTGAATTATGCGCGGCCAAACGTTTAGCTAAATCATTGGTAAAACCACCATAAAAACTGCCATCGCGGCAAAGCAAGACATAAAAATAATACTTTTCTTTGCCTAAGCGCTGCTCTTTTGCCTCAGGACTCTCAAACAAAATTTGCTTGATCTCTGGAAGATATTGGCCCGCATCGTCTTGAGTCGTTTTGGTTGCTGCCAGGACTACCCCATCACTTTTTCCATGCTTAACAGCAACTACCACTACTAGGTTAGCGGCATCCCCCTCATGTCCCGAATATGGTTGAATTTGCTTAACCGGCAAATCATGCTTCATGCAATAATACATGATTTCTCCTAATCGTTCCGGACGATGAACCATGATTAGCTTTCCCTTCATCTTCAAAAGGCCGGCTGCTTTTTCAATGACTTGTTCTAAGTTAATCATAAGTTCATGACGAGCAATGGCTTTTTTGTGGTCGGGATTTAATTTATGCCCCGCAGGAACTTTGAAATATGGCGGATTGACGACAACCTCATCATAGTAGTCCTTAGTTAAGATTTTAAAAGCATCACGTACGTTGCCCACATGCACCCTGATCCGATTTTCCATTTGATTTAAAGCAATGGAGCGTTGGGCTTGATCTGCAATTTCTGGCTGAATTTCAATAGCGTCATACTTTGCTTGATTAAAATAAGCCATGTACATGGTTGCCGCACAATTTCCTGCACACAATTCCGCCACTTTATGGCGATCCTTGATTAGTTCTTTAGCATGGTAAGCCATTAATAAACTATCAAGTGAAAAACTTAAAGCCGTTTTGTCCTGGATAATTTTTATGTCATCATTATAAATGTAGTCAATCCGTTCATTGGCACCAATGTCAACCATGGGGTAATATTTCTCCTTTAATGTTTTCTTTGCTATAATTCTACATATTAACACGGAGGTAAGGATATGTTCTATCGAATTATACGGCCAATTGTACGTTTTATTGTTTGGCTACTAAATGGGCATCTGCACGTCCATGGCAAGGAGCGACTGCCTGAAGGAAATTATATCCTAGTAGCACCGCACCGTACTTGGTGGGAACCATTACTATTTGCCCTTGCTGCCAGTCCACGAGAATTTATGTTCATGGCCAAAATTGAACTATTTAAAAATCCAATTTTGCGTTTCATTTTAACCCATGCACATGCTTTTCCAGTAGACCGGGAACACCCAGGACCATCAGTTTTAAAAACACCTGTCAAGGGTTTAAAAGATGGCAAACTGTCTTTAATAATGTTTCCTTCTGGAACGCGTCATTCCAGCGATTTGAAGAGCGGCGTTTTAGTGATCGCGCGTCTGTCAAAAAAGCCCATCGTGCCGGTGGTTTACCAAGGACCGCTCACTTTTAAAGGATTGCTTTTGCGCCGCGGGCTTGAAGTGCGCTTTGGCAAACCGGTAGATATTAAATTTCAAGGCAAAATGACCAAGGAAAAAGAAGCTGCGATGTTTAAGCAAATCGAAGCTGCCTGGGATAAATTAGATCAAGAACAAAATCCAAATTTTCATTACGTTGCCAAGTAATATAATATACACATACGAGACCATTTTTTGGTCTCCTTTTTTTATGGGAGTGCTAAAATAATTAGGAGTACTAAATTATGGAGGTAACAACGTGCTTGAAAAAACATTTTACAAAACCATGTTATCGCATTCTTTCACGATGCCTGTAAAAGTAAAATACTGGGATGGTAAGGAAGAAACTTACGGCAATGGTGAACCGCAAGCAGAAATCATCTTCCATAAGGTAATTCCCATTAAAGAAATAACCAATAGTGCCTCGCTAGCTTTAGGTGAAGCTTATATGAACGGAGACATTGAAATCAATGGCAGCATCCAAGCTCTCATTAACTCCGCTTATCAGTCTGCCACAAGTTTTATGCGTTCCAGCAAATTTAGAAAATTCATTCCTAAACAAAGTCACACGGAAAAGCAGAGCAAAGAAGACGTGCAAAGCCATTACGATATCGGCAACGACTTTTATAAACTGTGGCTTGATCCAACGATGACTTATTCTTGTGCTTACTTTACTGATGGCAATAATGACGATCTAGAACAAGCCCAAATTGCCAAAGTGCATCACATCCTTGATAAATTAGATCCGCAAAAAGGCAACACGCTCCTAGATATCGGCTGTGGTTGGGGCACCTTGATGCTTACTGCTGCCAAAGAATATGGCCTAAAAGTTACCGGCGTGACTCTTTCAGAAGAGCAATACCATTTAGTTCAATCAAGAATTAAAGAAATGGGCTTAGAAAATCAAGCCGAGGTTTTACTTGAAGATTACCGTGAATTGGGCGATCGACAATTTAACTACGTCACCAGTGTGGGAATGTTTGAACACGTTGGAGCAGAAAAATTAGGCGAATATTTCTCTGATGTTGCTAAATACTTAACTACTAACGGCGTCGCCTTGATTCACGGGATTACCCGTCAACAAGGTGGTGCCACCAACGCTTGGATTAATAAATATATCTTCCCAGGCGGTTATATTCCAGGCCTGGCTGAAATCGTTAACCGGATTACGGAAGCGGGATTGCAAATTGCTGACGTCGAAATGCTGCGACGGCACTATCAAAGAACCCTGGAAATTTGGGATCGCAATTTCAAGGCTGTCTGGCCAAAAGTCGAAGCTAAGTCAAGCAAGAAATTCTGCCGAATGTGGGATTTATACTTAAATGCTTGTGCGGCTAGTTTCGAATCTGGAAATATTGACGTTTGCCAATATCTCTTAACCAAAGGACCTTCAGGCAAGACCCTGCCAATGACGCGTGACTATATTTATTAAGATAAAAAGAAAGCTGACTCAAATGAGTCAGCTTTTTTTCTACTCAACTTCACCCGTTTGCTGCAAAGTGTAGAGCTTGTAGTAGTATCCATGTTTTGCCAACAATTCTTCATGGGTGCCACGTTCAATAATTCTGCCCTTATCAAGCACAATGATTTGGTTGGCATCACTAATCGTCGACAGCCTGTGGGCTATTGCCAAGGTCGTTCTTCCCTTACGCAGACTGCGCAGTCCTTGTTGTATCTTGCTTTCGGTTTCGGTATCAACATTAGCAGTTGCTTCATCTAAGACTAGGATCTTCGGATCAGTAACCAAAGTTCGAGCAAAAGAAATCAATTGACGCTCGCCGCTTGAAAATTCGCTCCCACCTTCAAATACCGGTTCATGATATTTGCCTGGCAGTTTTTCGATAAACTCATCAGCCTGAACAGTTTCGGCTGCTCGTTTGATCTGGTCGTCTGTAATATCCTCGTTGTACAATCTAATGTTTGAAGCAACGTCGCCATAAAACATAAATGGTTCTTGCAAGACCAGCCCAAGTTTTTTGCGTAACTCAGCTTTAGAAAAAGTTCGAATATCAAGATCATCGATCAGTACCTGGCCTTGACCAAATTCATAAAACCGCATCATGACATTAATAATAGAACTCTTCCCACTACCAGTATGGCCAACAATCCCTAAAGTTTCGCCTGGCTTAACCACAAAACTAACATCATGCAAAATTTCATGTTCCCCATCATAGCTAAAGGAAACATGCTTAAATTCTATTTTGCCTTGACTGATGGTATTACCCGCAACCGGATGTTGTTCAGGCTCATACTCAGTTTCATCCATGATGCGAAAAATTCTTTTTCCAGCTACCACCCCATCTGTGAAACTGGTCAAAGAATCCATCATATTGGACAAGGGGTTGAAGAAGTTTGAGACATATTGGCTAAATGCATAAATTACCCCTGCAGCCACAAAAGTTTTATGGAGCGGATAACCAAAATATGCCAAAACAAAGGTCAAAGCCAAGGAATAAAGCAAGCTATTTAAAGGTGATAAAAGGAAGGAATTCATCCGGATCATCCGTTTACGAGTTTCAAATTGTTCATCGTTGGTATGAGCAAAGTTTCCGGAAATTCGCTTTTCTTGACGGAATTCTTGGATAACTGAAATCCCCGTCAAGGATTCGTTTAACTCAGTATTGATTAAACTATTGCGTTCTCTAAATTCTCGATAGATTTTGGATATAAATTTAAGATAAATCCAAATGATCAACACATATAGGGGAACGAATAAGGCAACGATAATTGCTCCGGTTCGATTAGTCGTATACATTGCAATAACAGCCGTGATAATCGCAACAATTCCTTGAAAGATTGAAGCAAAGACTTGGAAATAGTCACTAATCGTCATGGTGTCATTAGTAACTCTCGATAAAATGGAACCGGCAGGCGTTTGATCAAAATATCTCATCCCTAGGCCATGCAATTTTTTATATAAACGTCTGCGAATCAGCTCCAAAGTCTTTTCTTTAGCTAAAGAGAAGCTGTAATCTCTCCCAAAATCGATAAATGCTATGGCAATTACCAGAAAAGCATACATCCCAGCATAGGCAAACACCAAGCGGTGATCGCTGCTGCCTTTTGCCAAGTAGTTATCCATAAAGTCTTGAATCGTGCGTGGCATTAAGATAGCTAAAATAGAGGAAATAATTGCAAAGCTACCAGCTGCAATAAATTCATACTTAAAGATACCGGCAAAACGAAAAATGCGTTTGGTAATTTGCCACTGCTCTTTGATTGGAATGGCTTTAGCCCAAACTGACTCATATTTTTGTGCCATCTTATGCCTCCACTTCTGCTTCTAATTCTTGTTTAGCCCACATTTGCGCATACCAGCCTCCCTGGTCTAACAGCTCTTGATGTTTACCGCGCTCAACTATCTTGCCTTCTTTTAAAACGACAATTTGGTCTGCATCTGCCACGGCACTAAGGCGATGAGTTGAAATAATTGTCGTCTTTGCTTGCCGTTCAGTTTTTAGATTATGCAAAATAGTTTTTTCGGTCTTGGCGTCTACGGCTGACAAAGCATCGTCTAAAATCAAAATTGGACTGTCTTTTAACAGAGCCCGAGCAATTGCCATTCTTTGCTTCTGCCCTCCAGATAAGGAGACTCCGTTTTCTCCGACTAAAGTTTCGTAATCGTCACTAAAAAGCTTAATATCATCATGAAGTGCCGCTTTTTTAGCTGCTGTGGTGGTTTCAGTCATGCTGGCGGCTGGATCTGCAAAATCGATATTATCTTTGATCGAAATTGAGAAGAGGAAATTTTCCTGCGGCACATAGGAAATCTGTGGCAGCAAGGAATCTAGAGGAATCTTGCGAATGTCAACTCCATCAACTAAAATTTGGCCAGCATAATTGTCAAATTCGCGCATCAATAAATCGATAATAGTAGTCTTTCCGGCCCCAATTCTACCTACAATTCCTAAGGTCTGACCGGGCTTAACGTGAAACTCGATATCGCTAAGAGCTGGTTGTTCGCCATCAGGATATTTAAAACTTTCGACCTCATAATCAATTTGACCCTTGATGGTTTTTGCGGGCCCTGGAGCGTCAATAACCGCACTTTTTTCGTTCAAGATTTTCATCACCCGGTCGTAAGAAGCGGAGCCACGTTCAAGAATATTGAAAAGTACCCCGATCGCAAACATTGGCCAATCCATGCGACCGATATATGAAACAAATGAAACTAACTGACCGAGACTAATGGTTTTATTAATAACCATCCCGCCTCCAAAAATAATAGTCAGAATGTAAGTCAAACCAATGATCAGATTGAACATTGGGTCGTACATCGAGTCGATTTTGAAAACATTTTTATTGATCTTAATCGTATCGTAAGTCATCTTGTCAAAAGCAGCTGCATCTTGTTCTGCTTGACCGAAGGTTTTTAAGACTTTGATGCCGGCAATTGATTCTTGGGTTTTATTATTTAGTCGCGAGAAAGCTGCTTGGGATTTGTCAAAAGCATCATGCAATCTGGTCCCCAAAAATCTAGCCCCTACTGCCAATAAAGGCATTGGGAGCATACAAATGATGGTTAGGCGCCAATCGATAAAATACATCATGGCGATCAAAGTGATCCCACCAGTAAACAAGGCATCTACTAAGGTTAAGACCCCATCACCAGCAACGAACTGAATCGCATTGATATCATTCGTAGCATGGGCCATTAAGTCACCCGTGCGATATTTTTGATAGAAGGTCCGGTCCATTTTGAGGTAGTGATCAAAGAGCTTTTGACGCATTTCTTTTTCTAATAAAGCAGCCCCGCCCCAAATTTCTTTTCGCCAAAAGTAACGACAAAAATACAAAAGCAGCGCTGAACCAGCTATTCCCAGAGTTACTAAAAAGAAAGTCGACCAAGTTATTTTTCCTTGATCCAAACGATCGGCCATAATACCTAAAAGTCTAGGTGGAATAATGTTCAAAAACGCTGTTAAAATTAAGAAACTAACGCCAACGATGTAACGCTTGCGGTTCGCCTTAAAAAACCAGCCTAATTTTTTAAAAGTTCCCAATTTTTTCTCCTTGATAAACAAAACAAGCGAAGGGGAAAACCCTTCGCACACACAAATAAGATTATTTTTGTTGATGTTTCATCATATTCATGACCTGGTTAACCTTCTTAGCAGATGGTTTTTGGCCCATTTGAGACATCATCGCAACAATCATATCTTCATTAATAGGAGGATTTTCCTTAAAATATTTCTTCATGTAAGCCCGTGCACCATAAAAGCCGGCTATTACACCAACACCTAGTGCTACGACTATTAAAAAGATAGCTAAGCCTGTATTCATCATATTAAAAATCCTCCATAACAAAACAATCTTATTATATTCTATCAAGCATCGACCATTAATGAAAGACTAAATTAATCTTTTCGCAAACCTTTTTTTCTTTGGGCTGCTTTGGCCTTTTCAGAAGTTATCTCTTTGCCGTTTTTATCAATGATCACTAAATCTTCAATTGTTTGTTTGAAGCCAGCTCGAAAGTTTTTAATGTATTCCTCGTGAAGTTTCTTTCGTTCAGCCTCTTCTTCAGGAGTCAAGCCACCATTTTCTTTTTTATGGTAAAGCTCGTTAATTCGCTTTAAAATATTCTCTTGATTTTCATTTTCTGCCATCGCTTATTACCTCCATGACCTTGGTTAATTTAACTATACCTAAATTATTTTTAAAAGAAAAGTTCAGTGCATTATTTTCAAACAAAATAAAAAGCCCTCGTTCTTGAGAGCTCTTTAATCGCATTAACCGCGACGACGTTCTGGAATTCTTGCGGCCTTACCATGAAGTGAACGCAAGTAGTAAAGCTTAGCACGACGTACACGACCTTGACGTACAACTTCAAGCTTAGCAACACGTGGAGTGTTAACTGGGAAAGTACGTTCAACGCCGACACCTGAAGCAATCTTACGAACAGTGTAAGTTGCGCCAATGCCGTAGCCCTTCTTCTTAATTACAACGCCTTCGAATAACTGAATACGTTCGTGAGTACCTTCAACAACACGTACGTGGACACGAACAGTGTCACCTGCACGGAAGTCAGGAATGTCGTCACGTAATTGGTCTTTAGTTAAATCGTAAATTAATGGATCCATAAATATTTTCTCCTTCTACGATATTCATCAACATCTTGTGCCAGCGGAATACCCATAGTTTCAAAATTCCGCGATAAATTTTACCGCTTTTGCGATTATACCAAATTTTGTCTTATTTAATCAAGCTGTTCTTGCTAAAAAAGACTATTTTTCTGCCTCTTCAGCCTTGATTTCATTTAACATTTTAACTTCTTCAGCGCTCAATTCGCGCGCTTCCAGCATATCTGGACGGTGCAAATATGTAGCCCGCAAAGCTTCTTTATGGCGCCATTCTGCAATCTTTTGGTGATTTCCGCTAATTAAGACGTCAGGTACTTTCTGCCCTTCAAAATCAGCTGGTCTGGTATATTGGGGATATTCGAGCAAGCCGTGAGAAAAAGATTCTTCAACCGCACTGGCACTATTGCCTAAAATACCCGGCAGCAAACGAACCGTTGCATCAATCATCGACATCGTTGGTAATTCGCCGCCCGTTAAGACATAATCGCCAATCGAAACCGTCTCATCGGCCAAATCATAAATTCGCTGATCAAAACCTTCATAGTGGCCGCAAATAAAGGTCAATTCATCTTCTTTGGCCCATTCTTGCGCAACTTGCTCATTAAAGGTGCGTCCTTGCGGGGCCGTAATGATTACCTTTCCTTTTGACGGCAATGAATCAAGGGCTTTTTTAATTGGCATGATCTGTAACACCATCCCGGCTCCTCCGCCGTATGGAGTATCATCTACGTGGTGATGCACATCAGTGGTAAAATCACGAAAATTTACCAAATTGAGCGCCCATTTGCCGTCTTCAAGTCCGCGCCCCAGCATCGAGGTTTTTAATGGCGTAAACATATCAGGAAAAAGCGTTAAAACATTAATCTTCATCGCGCAAACCCTCAATCAACTCTACCTTAACCATTTTCTGGTCAACGGCAACTTCTTTGACGAAAGCATCGACAAAAGGAAGCCAAAATGTCTTGCCATTTTCTTCTTTAACCTGCCAAATGTCATTAGCCCCAGGCTGTTCGATATCAATAATCTCGCCGATCTTCTCACCAGTTTGATTATCAACCACTTGGCATCCCAGAATTTCATCAAAGTAATATCCTTCTGCCAGCTCTCCTCGCTCTTCTTTTGAAACCGTGAGGATTTTTCCCCGAAGCTTTTCAGCTTGAGCAATTTCAGTTACCTCGGCAAATTGCACTAACCAAAATTGCTTAAAAGGACGTCCATTTTGGACGGTAAGAGCAGTCGTTGACCCTTTTAAGTAAAGCTTGGTACCAGATTTAAAACGGTCTTCAGGAAAATCAGTGATCACTTTTACCTTTACTTCACCCTTCAGACCATGAGTTGTCAAAATCTGCGCTACGTCGTAAAATTCCATTTTCACCTCTAAGTTAGAAAAAAAGCCTGGAGCCATAACTCCAGACTTTAAATCATCAAATTACTTGTTGTACTTTGATTCGTGCAGCTTAGTCATCAAGCCAGCGCCTGAAAGAAGTGAACGAACAGTGTCTGAAGGTTGTGCACCCTTCTTCAACCAGTCAAGAATCTTGTCTTCGTCCAACTTCAATTCCTTTGGAGTTGCAACTGGGTTGTAGTAACCTACTTCTTCGATGAAGCGACCATCACGAGGTGCACGTGAGTCGGCAATAACGATTCTGTAGAAAGGCTTTCTCTTGGCACCCATCCGGTGCATACGAATTTTTACTGACATAAATTGATTTCCTCCTAAAACTTAACGAATATAAATATATCACTAAAAAAAGACCCTGTAAAGTAATTTTACTTTGCAGGCCTCTTTTTTTCAAAAGATTATGAGTGGAAACGTTTGATTTTCTTTAAGCGTTTCTTCTTGTTCTTCTTAAATTGTTTATTCATCCGGCGCATTGCCATTTGGGCCATTGGCGAATCCATCCCCGGCAGGCCACTCAAGCCTTTCATATTGCCCTTTGAGACCTGATTCATGAGATCGCGAGCTTGCTTAAACTGCTTGATCATCCGATTTACCTCTACCACCGGGCGGCCCGAACCAGCAGCAATTCGGCGCCGGCGACTTGGGTTCAAAAGTTCTGGATCTTCTCTTTCCGCAGGCGTCATTGAGTACACAATCGCCTTAGTATGGGCAATTTGCGCTTCATCGACATTTAAATTCTTTAATTGCGGGTTGTTGGCCATTCCTGGAATCATTTTCATAATTTGGTCCAGAGGCCCCATCTTTTGCACTTGTTCTAACTGGTCAATAAAGTCATTGAAGTCAAAAGTGTTCTCCCGCATCTTTTCAGCCACTTTTTGGGCTTCTTTGGCATCATAATCTTGCTGAGCCCGTTCAATCAAGGTCAGCATATCGCCCATTCCTAAAATACGGGAAGCCATTCGATCTGGATGGAAAGGTTCCAGATCGGTCAATTTTTCACCTTCACCAGTGAAGAGGATTGGCTTGCCAGTCATGGCTCTGATTGACAAAGCCGCACCACCACGGGTATCACCATCCAACTTGGTTAAGATGACGCCAGTTATATCGAGCCGTTCATTAAAAGTCTTGGCTACTTCAGCTGCCACTTGACCAGTCATGGCGTCGACAACCAATAGGATGTTATCAGGTTGAGCAACTGCTTTGACTCGCTCCAGCTCTTCCATCAATGGTTCGTCAATTTCTAGCCGACCTGCCGTATCGATAATGACGTAATCGTTCTTATGCTGGTCTGCCTCTTCTAAACCATGCTTAACAATTTCAGCTACATCTTGATTGTCTTCAGTGTAAACAGGTACCTCGACTTGCTCACCGATTTGCTTTAACTGGTCAATTGCGGCCGGCCGATAAATGTCCCCGGCAATTAACAAAGGACGGGCATGCTCTTGTTTTTTCAAACGTAAAGCCAATTTACCAACCGTTGTAGTTTTACCGGTACCTTGTAAACCGACCATCATGATAATTGTTGGGATATGCTTTGACTTAGTCAGGGTGACATTTTCTTCACCCATCATCTTAGTTAGCTCTTCATTAACAATTTTAATTACTTGTTGGCCTGGATTAAGCGACTCTTGGACTTCTTTACCTAAAGCTTCTTGCTTAATTTTCTTGATAAAGTCCTTGACCACCTTGAAGTTGACATCGGCCTCAAGCAGGGCCAGTCTGATCTCCCGACTAGCTTTGTTGATATCCTCTTCACTGATCTTCCCTTTACCAGTTAAATTTCTTAATGCTTTCTGCAGGCGTTCGCTCAAATTTTCAAAAGCCATAAATTTGCTATTCTCCTCTGATTATTTTCTGCATTTCATGTAATTTGGTTACTGCTGCTGTTTTTTTATCTTGGGTCAGCAATTGCTCCGTCTCATGAGACAACTGATCTAAGTGCGTCAAATCACGCTTAAAATGCAGTTTAGCTTCGTAATCTTCCAATATTTTGGCAGTTCGTTTGGTATTATCATAAACTGCTTGACGCGAAACTCCATGGTTAGTGGCTATTTCGCTCAAAGACAGGTCATTATAATAGTAGTCTTCAAAGTAATCTTGCTGTGCCTTGGTCAATAACGGACCATAATAGGCATAAAGATCGCCAAGACGTTCATTTTTAGTCAACTCATCCATGAATCTTCACCTTGAATCAGTATAGCAAAAAAACCGTTTGCTTCCCACAATAGCCGGTTCTTTTCGTCAACTTTAAATAGTAACCTCACCAACTAGGTTGCTGGCAAATAAATCGCTGATATCAAGTCCTTGGCCTAAGCCCCACATTAATTTAGTAATCGCACTTTCACTAGTCATATCCCGCGCTGTGATCGCCCCTTCCAACAGCGCCAGCCGACCAACTTCATACTTAGTAAGATCGCTTCTTTCATATAAACACTGACTGCTGGCAATAACCGGGATGCCCCGTTTAATCAAATCACCAACTGCTTTAACCATATTTCTGCGCGTAAAGGTCATCCCGCCAAGGCCGTAAGCTTCAATTACGATCCCCTCGCACCCAGAGTCGGCCATCGCATAGAGCAACTTAGGATCAAACCCCGGAAACAGTTTAACCAAAGCCACGTGCGTATTGATCTCTGCTTCCAAGCGACAAGCTAATTGAGGACGCTTTTGACAAAATTCTCTGAATTCTGGATCAAAAACCATGCCGTCAGAGGTTACTTTAGCAACTGGAGGCACGTTCACGCTTTCAAAGGCATCAAAATTAGTAGTGCGTACTTTGACCGTGCGACAGCCTAACATAATTTTGCGATTAAAAGCTAAGTAAATGCCACTAGGGCAAGTGGCAGCAGCGGCAAAAGCTAAACGGAGATTATCGGCCGCATCGCTTAAAACCACATTTAAGGGCACCTGGCTTCCAGTCAAAACTACCGGAATTTCAATGTGCTGCAGCATGAATGACAGCATGGATGCCGTATAAGCCATGGTATCAGTCCCATGCGAAACTACGATACCATCATATTTGAGGCGATATTGATAGATCTTTTGCGCAATTAATTTCCATTCTTCCGGTTGAATATTAGAAGAATCCAATTGCAAGATATCTTTAACATCCACGTCATAAGGCAGCGTGCCTAACCGTGCCAATAGATTTTCACCGGATTCTTTTGGCACTAAACCACTTTCTGAAACCGCTGAAGCAATCGTACCGCCAGTTGATAATAAGAGAATTTTTTTCATGGGAGTGACTAACCTTTCGTCAAAAATTGATCAGGACCAAGTAGCTTGATTTTACCACTTTATCACGTCTTATCAGAATTTTAGCAAAAAAAGAGGAGTTTTGACTCCTCTTAAACCGTGACTAAAAAAGCACTATTAAAACTACATGGTTAATCTTTCATCATGAAGACGATTCTTTTTCACTCCCAAATCAAGGAATTCTTGTTCAAGATCCAAGACAGCCAAATTAGGACCGACGATAAAAAAGTGCCCTTCTTGCAGTTCTGCTT
The DNA here is from genome assembly GCF_018327645.1 of Lactobacillus corticis. Taxonomy (GTDB): domain Bacteria; phylum Bacillota; class Bacilli; order Lactobacillales; family Lactobacillaceae; genus Lactobacillus; species Lactobacillus corticis. Next base: position 37,744 of record NZ_BMAY01000007.1, read on the forward strand.
TCGTCAGGACCTTGGCCAATTCAGCTTGGGAATAGCGATGGACCTTGCTCTGATAGCTAATATTGCGATGGCCTTGGGCAAAATTGCGCAATTCGGCATCAAAATATAATTCTTTTTGGTCGCTGCTGGTCCAAATTAAGTGAATTTTTCGCAGGTCCCCGTACTGGTATAACAAACTCCTCAGTGGAGCAATCCCTGTCCCCAAGGCATATAGCACTATGGGGTTGTCGAGCGGCAAACTTTTAAATTCCTGATCAAAAAGTCCGTATGGCCCCATTAGCTTAATTGGCGTATTGGGTTTTATTTGAGAAATCTTCCGAGTAAGGTCGCCTTTTTCTTGAATCACAAATTCTACCTCAGCGGCATTAACGCGATTGGCAACTGAGAACGGGTGCCACTCCCGGCCAAGTTTTTCCATAGGAAACTTGATGAAAAAGATATCACCAGCTCCATATTGCTGCTTTTTGGCAAATTTGACCCGAACCAAACGGACATTTGGGGACAAAGCTTGATTGTCCACTAAAATCCCCGCCCTCATTAAATTATTTGGAAGATATTTTTGATATAAAAAGCAGCCTAAAAAGAAGATCGTGTAAAAGTCAAAAAGCAAGATAAATGGCAGCAAAATCGCAATTCGATTTATGAGATGAACGTGTAACCATATTAATCCAATAACTACTATTTGAAGTCGGTGAATCCACATAGTTATTTGCTGCTTAAAGACTTTTTCTAACTGTGCCTTTATTTTAGCAAAGATTTGAAAACTGTCGGTCAACCAACCGGATAAAAAGATAATCGCATAAAGCAGTCCAAATACCGCCAAATACCAAGCCCAATCTCCAGTTAATTTTATTGGTTGATGCATTGAAAAGGCATTTTGGCGATGAATAAAAGCTGCAATAATAGCTGTTATCCCGAGAAGACCATGAATCAGATAAATTTTAGGCAGGCCAATTGCTTGCTCAAGATACTTTGGCCTCCCAGCTAAATATAAAGCAGCTAACCACCACACATAAGCCAAAATACCAAAATCATAGATTACTAAATTTCTTTGGGTATCTAACAATTCGGTGTTGAGCAAGACAATTAAGGGCAAGGGCAAAACCAATAATATGATCAACCACAGGCAAAAAACGGAAAAGCGACTAGATTTGCGCATTATTTTACTCCAATTCGTTTTAACCACCGATTGACACTAGGTTCTGCCTTGGCAGCATCATCACCGGTAACTGAAAAGCCAGATAAAACTTTGGCTTTAGGGAATTGAGATTTGAGTTGTTCCTCGGTGTTGCCCAAACCTGATCCTTGGTGCGTGGTAAACGGAACTAGGGTTTTGTTGGCTAAGTCTTTTTGCTCCTTATCAAGAAAGGTTCTGACTACCATTGGATACTCGCTCCACCAAATTGGGGCTCCAATAAAAATCGTGTCGTATTTTGCAACATTAGGCAGTTTATTTTTAATCGCTGGACGAGCATTATTTTCTTGCTCTTCTTGCGCTACTTCAGTCGTTCTGTCATAGCTCCTTGGATATTTCTTTTTCGGCACAATTTCATATTCATCGGCGCCGGTCGCCTTTTGTATAAAATCGGCTACGCGTTTAGTATTGCCGACTTTTAAGGGACCATTATAAACGCCCTGCCTTCTTGAGAAATAAACCACCAAAATTTTTCCCGCACGCTTTTTGGCCTTGGAAGTAGTTCCATTGCCACTGTTAGTGCTGGTTTGAGTTTGGGACGAAGAACTGCTCCCATTATTTTGCCCACGACTAAAATCCCAAGCAAATACTAATCCAACCAATACCAGCAGGATGCCAATTAGCAAAGCTCTTCTCTTTCGCATATTTTGTACCTCCTATAATAGCTTATCGATGTTTTAATTATAAATTAATGATTGTTTATTAAAAAATGCCAAAAGCGTATTATAGTATGCGCACAAGGCATGCTGGGGCTAACAAAAAAAGCTGACCTAGGTCAGCTTTTTGCTATAAGTTTGCATCCATGTTAAAGGTTAACTTCGACATCTCAATTGACTTAGTAAACATCTCACCCCAAAGCTTTTCGGTATCTGCCTTGGTATGAGCAACCGTCTTTTGGTTTTCGCTAGTCAAGTAAGCAGTCAGTTCTTCACCACGCTTGCCTGCCGCCCCGGCAATAATTTCTTCAACCCGGCCACGGAAGTAGCGGTTCAATTCTTCAAGGTACTTGATGTCTAATTGCACGAATTGTGGGTAGTGGCTTTCAACCAAAGCGGCAAATGACTTGTAGTACCACCAAGCATCATTCAAGTTGTATTCCATTGAAGTATTATTAAAACTTGGATCAGTATCATTCATATTTGTGAAGAACGGAATGAATGGGGTAAAGGTTGGTCCACCAATGCAGAGCCACATGATGCCAGCCATTTCTTCAGGAACATCGCTTCTGATTTGTAAAATATGGGCATTTTGCGTCCGGTTCAAACCAATTGGACGGTAGCGGTGCTTTTCTTCTTCAGTCCCCTTGCCAAATGGGTCAAATGGCGTGTCTTGATAGTGACTGCCTAAGATATATTCAATATCTTCGCGACTAATCAGTTTGCTCGTCTTACGGATAAATGGCAAATCGGGATCTTCTGGGTCCTGTTCGATCTCGGGGTTAAAGTACTTTTGCCCGTACCAAACTCGGCTGGTATTGTAGTGACGGTCTTGTTCCGTATAAGTACCAAAAATGTGCCGGAAGTTCCAACCTTCTTTGTCGGGATTTAATTTATGTTCAGCGACAAATTCTTGGATTCCTTCACTCCACATAAAATTGTCCGGATCATTAAAGTCAACTTGTTCAATTGAAACCCGGTTGGCCGCAATCGCATAACAATCATCAGGGATGCGTTGAGCAACCCAATGATGGCCAGTGACGATTTCCATGTACCAAACTTCATCTTTATCACTAAAAAGCACGGAATTGCCGGCAGGTGAGCCAAATTTCTTGATTAATTCGCCTAAATAGCGCACGCCATCGCGAGCAGAATGAATATATGGCAGCACGACTGTTTGCATACAATCTTCGTCCAGCCCATCAACAACCAATGGATCAAAGGCCAAGGTTCTTTCATTGCCATAAGTTGATTCAGTACATGACATTGCGACATTTTCTTCATTAATGCCGCTTTCGTCGTAATAGCCCCGATGCTTATAGTCAACGTTCGGTACTGCTGGAACACGCTGCGCATCTTCAGGTAATTCCATTTCAAATTTGTTTAACCAAGACTTGATCTTTTTACCCTTTTCACCATTTCTAGCTGGTTCAATGATGAATTTTTGCGGGGTGATGGGACGAAAAGTATCGTCATTCCGGGCAATCATGGTTGACCCATCAATTGAGGCATTTTTCCCCACTAAAATAGTCGTACATGCAGAATATTCTTTCATAATAACTCCTATCTTAATTTTTACTCAATATCTACTCTAGTTCTATTCTATCGTTAAACCAGTCCGTGGAACAAGCCAATCGCGTAATCAGCTGCATTAAAATCAGCCAAATCTTCCGCTTTTTCACCTAAACCGACCAGCTTAACCGGCAATTTCATTTCATTTCTGATTGCTAAAACAACCCCGCCTTTAGAGGAACCATCCAGCTTGGTTAGCACCAAACCAGTGAGTTTGGTAGTTTTATCAAAATCTTTGGCTTGCATTAGCGCATTTTGGCCGGTCGAGCCATCTAAAACTAACAAAGTTTCGGTTGGCTGGTCTGGCAACAATTTCTTGATCGTACGCTCGATTTTTTCCAGCTCATTCATCAAGTTGACTTTGTTTTGCAACCGTCCCGCAGTATCAACTAACAAGTAGTCATAATCTTCATCTTTGGCCTTTTGGACGGCATCATAGACGACTGAGGCAGGATCAGCTTGGTCAGCCCCGGCGACTACCGGAACATTGGTTCGGCGTCCCCATTCTTTTAGCTGTTCAACCGCACCTGCTCTAAAGGTGTCAGCTGCAGCCAAGAGAACTTTTTTGCCTTGCTTTTGATAACGCTGGGCTAGTTTTCCGATCGTGGTGGTCTTGCCGGCGCCGTTGACGCCAACGAACAGGTAAACAGTAGGTCCTTGGGCGCTAGTACGCAGCTGCTCGTTTTCGCTTGAGCCATTTTGGTCATAAATATCAACTAATTTTTCAACGATCACCTTTTTGAGTTCATCGCGAGATTTGGCATTTTGCAATTTAGCTTCATCCCGCAAAGCATCGGTCAATTGTTCAGCCGTTTCATACCCTACATCGGATTCAATCAGCAATTCTTCCAGATCATCAAAAAAATCTTCGTCAACAGTTCTAAATTTAGCAAAAAAGGCATTTAACCGCGCACCAAACCCTTGATTGGTCTTTTCAAGTCCTTTTTCATACAGTTCGGTTTGGGTTTCGGCAGCTTCATTTACTGGTTCTGCTGGAGCAGTTTCAGTTCCGCCATTTTCGGAAGTTTCAGCTTCTTCAGCTGGTTTACTTTCAACCTCGGCAGTCTCAGCTGATTCTGGCTCAGCAGCTTCGGTCTCAGCTGGTTCGGTCTCAGTTTGTGCTGCGTCGTCGTTTTTCTCGCTAGCTTGGTCGGCAGCTTCATTTTTGGCTTTATCCTCGTCCTCACTGCCAAAGAGCGTCTTTTTGATCTTATCAAATAATCCCAATTATTCCACCTCGTCCTTAATATCTTTCAATGATACTGATAAAACTTTAGAAACGCCAGATTCCTGCATGACTACCCCAAAGAGTTGGTCTGCTTGCTGCATCATGCCTCGCCGGTGCGTGATTACAATAAATTGCGTATGCAGGTCATATTTTTGCATAAAGCGGGCAAAGCGGGTCACATTGGTTTCGTCCAAAGCCGCTTCAACTTCGTCCAATACGCAGAAGGGAACGGGGCTGACTTGCAGCATCGCAAACAACAGCGTAATCGCCGTTAGTGCCCGTTCTCCCCCAGAGAGCAAACTTAGTCTTTGCAGTTTCTTGCCAGGTGGCTGAGCAATAATTTCAACGCCTGTGGTTAAAAGATCGTCAGGATCGGTCAAAATCAGTTTGGCCTCACCTCCGCCAAAGACCTGTGGGAACATCTGCTTGAAACTGGCAGCAATTTGCGTAAAGGTTTCATTAAAGCGATTTTTCACTTCACTATCAAGCTCACTCATCGACGCTTCCAGGTTTGACCGGGCTTGAATTAGATCGTCCTGCTGGTCGTGCAAAAAGTCGTACCGTTCTTTGACATCTTCATATTCTTGAATTGAAGAAAGGTTAACTGGTCCAATGTCCTCTAGCGACATCTTGTGAAGTTTAACTTCCCGTGCCAGCTTTTGCCGATTTTCAGCGGTATTCTCCCCAGCTGCTTGGTCTAAAGCAGCTTCATAAGTTAACTGATAATCATTTGATAAAGTGTCCAAACGTTGGTTAATTTGCTCGTTTAGTTTGGCAATCTTAACCGAAAATTGTTCTTGCTCTAAGGCAGCATCTTTACGCAAATCATAATTACGAGTAGCTACCTGATCAAGTTGACTAATTTTCGCATCAAATTGTCCTAACTTAGCACTCAATTGGGCAAGCTTAGCACTATTCTCGCCTTTTTGCTGATCCAGTTTATCCGCTTCTTGGCGCAAATCGGCCTTACGCTTATCTGAAAGCTCACCATTTTCAGCTAAGGCAGTCAGTTTTTGCTTTAATTCTGCTTGACTAGTTTCTTGATCAGTTAAGCGTTTGGTTTTTTCTGCAATTTGCTGTTTAAGGTTTTCAGATTTATTTGCTAAAACCGCAATCTTAGGATCTAATTGGGCAACTTGGGCTTGAATTTCTTTGCTGGCTTCATTGAAATTCTTAATTCTTTGCTCTAAAGCCGCAACTTCCTGCTGCTCTTTGTCAGCTAAATCAGCCAATTCAGTTTGCCGATCCGTTTTATCAGTCATTTGTCGGGTAATTTCAGAAATTCGAGCGGCTTTAGCAGCTTTCCGACTAGTAAATAACTTTTGCGCATCCTCTAGGCGTTTCACTTCTTTGGCTTGATTCTGGTAGGAAAGGGCTTCTTCACTAAGAGTCTGATTTAATTCTTGCAAGTTCCCCTTGAGCTTTTCCAGTTCTTGACTCGATTTCTCCTGGTCCTGCAAAGTAGTTGATAATTCTTCTTGGAGACTTTGGGCGTTTTTTTGCAGCTGTGCTATTTTATCTTGCAGTTGTCTAATCTCGGCACTTGTTTGTAAAGGCGAGTTGTTTTTACGGTTGCGCTCGCCACCAGTCATTGAACCGCCTGGAGCAATCACATCCCCATCAAGGGTAATAATGCGATAGCGATTTACGCGTTTTTGAACTTCCAGGGCCGTTTCAATGGTGTCAACAACGATCACTGTGCCTAACAAATAATTGATAGCAGCAGAAATGTCAGTTGGACTATTAGGAGCTACTAAGTCGCTAGCAATCCCTTGAAAACCAGCATATTGTTCAAGCAACTTAATCGTTGAACTCGGAATGGCATAATTTCGCAAGCCATCCAGCGGTAAAAAGGTTGCCCGGCCAGCGTGCTTTTGCTTCAAACGATTAATACTATCCCGTGCACTAGTTCGTGATTCAGTAATCAAATCCTGAACCCCGCCCCCCAAGGCCGTGGTTATGGCGGCTTCTAGTTGGGCCGGAAAAGTGATTAATTCTCCGACTGCCCCAATGACACCGGGGAATTGGTCCAAATGGTTAAGCACATTGCGAACGCCAAAGTAGTAGCCTTCGTGCCGTTTTTGAATGTTAACCAGCGCTTCATGCCGCGCTTCTACTTGGTCCAGCTGACGATTGGTTTGATTAGCCTGCTGGCGCAACGCTTGCACCTGCGCAATTTTTTCATTAGTTGCTTGGTCTAAGCGTTTGATCGCTTGCAGCAGGTCGGTCCGCTGAGTCTTATCGGTTTCACCCGCTTTGCGCAATTCTTCCAGTTCTTGCTTAGCCTTAACCAGTTCCTGACTGCTGTCCTCAGCTTCTAGACTATGGTCATTCTTGGCCCGTTCTAACTCTGCCTGCAAGTAAGCTAGTTCATTTTTGGCACTAGTTTGATCTTGCAAAGTTTGAATATAGGCTGACCGCGTATCCTCAAGCCGCTTAGCTAATTGGGCTGGGTCTTCTTTAAGCTCAGCTTGCAATTTAGTTTTTTGCGCTGTTAAAGCCTCAGCTTCATTTTTAACGGCATTGCTTGCTTTTCTTAATTTAGCAATATCCGTTGTTAAATCCTGGATGTTTTTAGAAGCAGCTTGCAATTGCTTTTGGTACTCATCTTTGGTTGCAGTATCAAATTGTTCTGACTGCTCAGCAACTTGCAGTTTGGTATTTATTTCCGATAATTTTTGGGTCAATTCTAACTGCTTTTCCTGCAGTTGCTGGCGCGTATCAGCTAATTGATTGTAGGCATTTTTTTGCGCTGTTAATTTTGCTTGAGAATCTTTAACCTCAGTATCTAGCTTGGTTAAAATCTGTTGATTTCTGGCAGCTTGATCGGCTAATTTGTCCTTTTCACTGGCAAAATCACTGATTTCAAAAGCCAACAAAGTCTTTAGTTTGGCATCAAGGCCAGCTTTTTGAAACTTGTATTCCTTAGCTAAACTACTTTGTTCATGCAAGGGCTCTAAACGACCAGAAAGTTCTTTAACCAGATCATTAATTCTAATCAAATTATCATTGGTCCGTTCAAGTTCCAGTTCGGCTTCATGCTTTTGTTCTTTAAAGTGCAGAACACCCGCAGCCTCTTCAAAAATTACCCGGCGCTCTTCTGGACGGGAATTTAGGATTTGATCAACCCGTCCCTGAGAAATAATCGCCAATGAGTTTTGCGAAATTCCCGAGTCTAAAAATAAGGCACGGACATCTTTTAAGCGAACTTGCTGATTGTTAATCAAATATTCCGATTCGCCTGCTCGTAAAATCCGCCGACTGACTGCGACTTGTTCGCTATCCATTGATAGTCCGTGATCGCTGTTATCAAAAACCAGGGTTACACTGGCCCGGTTCAATGGCGGACGCGTATCGCTACCAGCAAAAATAACATCTTTCATATTGCTGCCACGCAGCGATTTTGCACTGGCTTCACCCATAACCCAACGAATGGCTTCGGTAATATTGCTTTTACCGCTGCCGTTGGGGCCAACAATACCAGTAATGCCTTTACTGAAATGAATGGTCGTTTCATCGGCAAACGACTTAAAACCATTAATAATCAGTTCTGTTAAGGGCATCTAGCTATTCCTCCTACTCAAGCTTGGAAAGTGCTGCTTGGGCAGCAGCTTGTTCAGCTTGTTTTTTATTATGACCATTTCCTTGCGAAATGACTTTACCATTGATGTGCAGCTCAACTACAAAATTGGAAGGCTGCTGGCTCTCTTGAATCGTGACATATTCGATATCAACCGGTCCATTTTGTTGTAAAAACTCTTGCAAATCAGTTTTATAATCACGTGACGCATTAAACTTTCCGGCTGCAATCAGCGGATAAACCGTAAGGTGCAGAAAATGTTCGACTGCCTTCATGCCTTGGTCAAGGAACAAAGCACCGTTAAAAGCTTCAAATACATCTTCTAATAACGTTTTCCGCTTCCGTGCGCCAGCTAGCTCTTCCCCGCGCCCTAAATGGATTTCGTCTTGGAAACCACATTCGACAGCAAATTCGGAAAAGCCTTCAGTCCTAACAATATTAGATCTTAAACGGGTAAGTTCCCCTTCATTCAGTTTAGGAAAATGGCGGTAAACAAAATCACTAATTGCCAATTCCAAAACAGCATCGCCCAAAAATTCGAGTTTTTCATAATTTCGAGGACCTTCGGGATGCTCATTGGCATATGAAGAATGAGTAAAAGCTTCTTCTAGTAATTTTTGATCATTAAATACAATTCCATAATCGTCTTTTAAACGTTTGATAAATTTCTTACTAAGCATACTGTTCCCCTTTGTATATACTAGAGATTATACCAGTTTTAAGACCAGCAAAAAAAGGGCACTTCCATAAGAAGTGCTCTTTTACTGAAATATTTACTTGGTTAGGGCAACATTGTACCAATTTGGATAGCCATTGCCATTTGATTTTGAAGGACGCAATGAATAACCAGTAATATTTTTGTTTATTGCTTTAATATCATAACTATTAGCAACTGGCACAACATATGCCTCTTTACTCATGTATTGTTGCCATTCATGGAAAGCCTTAACCCGATAATTTTGGTTAAATGATTTGGCTGAATCCATTTCCGCTAATAGTTTATCATTTTCCTTAGATGCAAAACGGCTGTAGTTAAACGGAGCTGTTCTGGCATATAAATCGCTTTGCGATGGTTCACTAGAAAGCGACCAGGCACCAATAAACATGTCAACATTTGGATCATCATTTTGCAATTTGTCGTAGAAGGAATTGAACTCAATCAAGCGGCCTCCAGTTAAGACCACATGCAGACCCATTTTCTTCCATTGCTGAATGTAATTTTGGATGATTGGCTCTTGGGTAGAACTTCCAGTCATGGCAGCCAATTTAATGGTTAGCGGCTTACCATTTGGTTGAACGCGGTAAGTCCCCTTCTTCTTATAGCCAGCCTCATCTAAAAGCTGATTACCCTTCTTAATGTTATAGCTGTATCCCTTAACACTATCGTCAAAGTAAGCCCCATATTGTTTAGGAATCAAAGTTGGGATTCTAAATGAAAGCCCAGAATTATAGTGCTTGTAAACTTGGTTAACATTCATGCCGTACGCAATCGCTTGACGAAGAGCCCGATTGTTCATTTTTGCCTTAGGGTTCATGACGTTTTCGCCTTTTTTGGCATCCCACTTACCTACTTTAAAGCCCAAGTAGGAGTAAGCTAACGGAATATTGGCAATAAAGTTAACGTTTTTGGTGCCCTTAATCTGTGACCATTGCGAGTTAATCACACTGGCAACATCAAATTTGTTTGACTTGATTGATTGCGCCAGCGAGTTAGGCGAAATTACACTGGCAACAATTTTAGCAATTTTCGGTTGCCCCTTGTAATAGTAAGTATTTGGCACCCAGGTTGCCGATTGTCCCCGTACCAATTTTTCTAACTTATATGGTCCGAAGAATAATGGCTTTTTGCGAATTTTATCACTTGATTGCAATTTTGCAAAAGGAACATCCTTTAAGTAGTGATATGGTGCGGCTGCTTCCCAAATGTAGCCATTCCCGGAGGTATTCATACCTGGTTTCATGGTCTTAAAATGTAAAACTGCAACGCGACCATTTTCACCATCTGGCATTTCAAAGCCAGAGATCGTCTTAGCTTTACCTGCCCGGTATTCTGCCAAGCCTTCTAAGTTTGCTAAGCTAGCAGAATAGCGCTGAGAATTAGTAGCCTTGTTGGCAATAATTTCATAAGCATATTCATAATCTTTAGCAGTAACCTGCTTGCCATCTGACCACTTGACGCCCTTCTTGATGGTTACAGTAGCAGTTTTGGCCTTTTGGTCAATCTTAATTGTCGCTGCTCCCTGATCGGTGAAACGATAGTGGTCATCTGTAGCAAAAAGGGATTCGTCCCCATATTGCATGACTTCTGAGTCAGTCGCACCGGTTTGCAATTCATCATTGAAAATTCCAGTAAACGGCGTATCGGTGACCACGGCAACCTTCACAGTACCGCCCTTTTTAGCCTTTTTTTGGGGTACCGTAGAACTAAAACGAGCAACTGTTTTAGTTTCATCCCGATCGCTAGTTTGGGAATTGCCACAGGCAGACAATAAAAGTGCTGTCGCTGAAAGCGCAAAGACACTTCCCAGCACATGTCCTTTCTTCATAAGAACCTCCAATATCATACACAAATATTGGAACAAGTTGATGCAAACCATCATATCATTAAATTTATGCGCTTTCAAACACACAAAAAACAGGCATCCAACTGATGCCTGTTTTTCATTAATATTTACTTAGTAAATCCAACTTTTGCCCATAAGCCAACACTTGCTGAAGGTTTCAATGAGTAGTTTGCCAATTTGCTGTTAACGGCGTTAATTGAGTATGAATTGTAAAGCGGAACAACATATGCTTCATCATTCATGTATTGTTGCCATTCATGGAACTTCTTAGTACGGTAAGATTCGTTGAAGGCCTTTTCAGAATCAATGTCGCTCAATAATTGGTTATTCTTCTTGGTTACAAAACGACTGTAGTTAAATGGTGCTTTTTCATTGTACAGGTCGTTTGGTGAGGCTTCACTTGACAAGCTCCAAGCTGCAATAAACATATCTACGTTAGCGTCATCATTTTGTACTTTATCGTAGAATGAGTTGAATTCAATTAAGCGACCGCTAGTCAAAACAACATGCAAACCGATCTTCTTCCATTGTTGGATGTAGTTTTGGATAATTGGTTCTTGGGTTGATGAACCACTCATGGCTGCCAAGTGAATAGTCAATGGCTTGCCGTTTGGCTGAACTCTCCACTTGCCCTTCTTCTTGTAGCCAGCCTTGTCCAAGATCTTTTCAGCTTTCTTTAAGTTGTAGTTGTAGCCCTTGGCACTGCTGTCGTAGTATTTACCAAATTGTTGTGGAATCAAAGTCTTGATGTGGAATGACAAGCCGGAAGTGTAGTGCTTTTCTACTTCATCAACATTCATTGCATAAGCGATTGCTTGACGCAAAGACTTGTTGTTCATCTTAGCATTCTGGTTCATCACGTTCTTGCCAGACTTAGCATTCCATTTACCAACCTTAAAGGCTAAGTAAGAGTATGAAAGTGGAATGTTGGCAACAAAATTAACCTTCTTGGTATTCTTTACTTGACTCCATTGTGAATTTACTACAGCGGCAATGTCATACTTGTGTGATTTGATTGCTTGTGAAGCTGAGTTTGGTGAAATAACTGAAGCTGTAATCTTGGAAAGCTTTGGCGTACCTTTCCAGTAATACTTGTTTGGTACCCAAGTAGCTGATTGACCACGAACCAGCTTTTGCAGCTTGTAAGGGCCGTAAAACAGCGGGTTCTTCCGAACTTTATCGCTGGATTGCAATTTAGAGAATGGAACATCCTTTAAGTAGTGGTAAGGAGCGGCATATTCCCAGAAGTAGCCGTTACCAGAGAACTTCATCCCTGGCTTCATTTCCTTAAAACTAATTACGACCTTGCGGCCATTCTCACCATCAGGCATCTTGATCCCAGAAATCGAGCTAGCTTTGCCAGAGTGGTAAGCTTCCATCCCTACAATATCTTGTAAGGACTCAGTGTAACGGTCTGAAGTACTGTTCTTATTAGCAATGATCTCATAAGCGTATTCTACGTCTTTAGCAGTCACTTGCTTGCCATCAGACCACTTAACGCCCTTTTTAACTTCAATTGTGATGGTCTTGGCCTTGCGATCAAGCTTAAAGGTAGCTGCACCTTTGTTATTAATCTTGTAATTGTCATCAGTTGCAAATAACCCTTCTGACCCATATTGCATGACTTCTGAGTCAGTAGCTGAATCTGACAATTCTTCATTAAAAATTCCAGTAAATGGAGTATCAGTTTCAACAGCAACAGATAAGTTTCCACCCTTCTTAACTGAAGCTGTCTTGGTATGATCAGAGAACTTCTTGGCTTCCTTAGCAGCACTGTTGTTATTGCTGTTTGAAGAATTACCACACGCTGCCAAAGTCAAGGCTGCGGCAGTCAAAACGCCAACAGATCCAAGTGATTTAATTACCTTCATGATTTCTTCCTTCCATCATTCTGGAGCAAGTTGATGATTAAATACTATCAACTCTTTGAAAATAATGCAAGCAATTGCATTAATAAATTTAAGTAATTGGTCATTTATTCACTAAAAGGTCTGAATATGATCACATTTTCATTGATAATAAATCGGAATAAGCTGCGCCACCATGCTACACTATTGCTTTATATAACTAAAGCTTGAATTTAATTTCACGCTGAATTATTCTAATAAAATATGTGATTTGTTATCTAATTTGCCATGGTTCTGTACTATTAAAAGACCATTTTATTAAATCTTGTAATAACTGACCAAGTCATAATAATATAAGGCTGGTACAATACTTAAATATTTTAACGAATTGGAAGTCTTATTTTTAAATTGCTTAAAAAAGACAGACACGCAATTGCGTGCCTGTCTTTTTGCTAATGGATTGTTTGTTAATATTTTGGATGTATTTTGAGGATTTTTTGGATTTTTTATTTGGTGTAGCCCACTCTTGCCCAAAGGCCAGTGCTTGCTGAAGGCTTCAATGAGTAGTTTGCAATCTTGCTGTTTACAGCTGTAATTGAGTATGCGTTAACTGTTGGAACAACGTAAGCTTCATCAAACATGTATTTTTGCCATTCCTTAAATTTCTTTACCCGATATGAAGTATTGAATGCCTTAGTACTATCAATGTCCTTCAACAATTGGCTGTTCTTCTTAGTTACGAACCGAGTAAAGTTGTATGGCGCTTTTTCGTTGTACAAGTCATTTGGTGAAGGTTCGCTTGACAAACTCCAACCAGCCATAAACATGTCAACATTGGCATCGTCATTTTCAACCTTGTCATAGAATGAGTTAAATTCAATCAATCTACCCGTAGTCAAAACCACATGCAAACCAATCTTCTTCCATTGTTGGATGTAGTTTTGGATAATTGGTTCTTGGGTTGATGAACCACTCATGGCGGCTAAATGTATAGTCAATGGCTTGCCGTTTGGCTGAACTCTCCACTTGCCCTTCTTCTTGTAGCCAGCCTTATCTAAAAGCTTTTCGGCCTTCTTCAAGTTATAGTTGTAGCCCTTGATATTGCTGTTGTAGTATTTACCAAATTGTTCTGGAATCAGGGTGTTAACCCGGAAAGTCAAACCTGAAGTGTAGTGTTTTTCCACTTCATCGATATTCATGGCATAAGCAATTGCCTGACGCAAGGACTTGTTGTTCATCTTGGCATTCTTATTCATGACGTTCTTGCCAGCCTTAGAATCCCACTTACCAACTTTAAATCCTAAGTAAGAATATGAAAGCGGGATATTAGCAATGAACTTAACATTCTTGGTGTTCTTAACTTGTTTCCATTGCGAGTTTACAACATCGATAACATCAAATTTATGAGATTTGATTGCTTGTGAAGCTGAGTTTGGCGACACAACCGAAGCCGTAATCTTTGAAAGCTTTGGCGTACCCTTCCAGTAGTACTTGTTAGGTACCCAAGTAACTGATTGACCACGAACCAGCTTTTGCAGCTTGTAAGGGCCGTAAAACAGCGGGTTCTTCCGAACTTTATCGCTGGATTGCAATTTAGAGAATGGAACATCCTTTAAGTAGTGGTAAGGAGCGGCATATTCCCAGAAGTAGCCGTTACCTGATTGCAGCATCCCTGGCCGCATTTCCTTAAAGTGGATTACCACTTTCCGCCCATTTTCGCCATCTGGCATCTTGATCCCGGAAATTGTCTTTGACTTGCCAGAGTGATACTCAGACAAGCCAACAATATCTTGCAAAGAATCAGTGTATCTAGAAGTTTTAGTGTTCTTGTTGGCAATGATTTCGTAAGCATATTCAACGTCTTTGGCTGTTACTTGCTTGCCGTCTGACCACTTAACGCCCTTCTTAACTTCAATTGTGATGGTCTTGGCCTTACGGTCAAGCTTGAAGGTAGCAGCCCCTTTATTGTTAATCTTGTAATTATCATCAGTTGCAAAAAGTGATTCTGAACCGTATTGATAAACACTAGAGTCAATAGCTGAATCTGACAATTCTTCGTTAAAAATTCCTGTAAAAGGAGTGTCAGTTTCGATCGCTACTGTTAAAGTGCCACCTTTTTTAACAGAAGCAGTCTTGGTATGATCTGAGAACTTCTTGGCTTCTTTTGCGCCACTGTCGTTATTACTTGATGAGGAGTTGCCACAAGCAGCTAAAGTTAATGCTGCTGCGGTAAGGACTCCAACAGATCCTAAAGCTTTAAATACCTTCATAATTTTCTTCCTCCATTGGTTTGGATCAAGTTGATGATTAAATACTACCAGTAGAAACAAATTTTTGCAACACTTTTTACTAATTATTTTCATATTTTGGAAATTTTGCTAATATAAAGTCTCACATTGAGCTTATTAACAAGAAAAAAGCTTGATGTTTCAAGCTTTTTCACTGCAGAATCATTTTTTTGTTTTTATCATCTTTACTTGCTTAAACAGGGATCTTTATCATTATTTTGGAAAAATCATGACTTATCAAGACCTATCTGATGCTGGTTAATGAATATTTGCTTGTCTCTTATGAAAGGCAAGTTTAATTATCTATTTCAAATTGCAACTAATCTCATTTATAACTAAAAGAAAAAGCAGCCTAGGCTGCTTTTTCTTTATTTATTTTGATAAAAGGTTTCATTTACTGCCTGGGTAATGGCAATCTTAGCATGGGCATAAGATAATCCGCCTTGAATGTATAGGCGGTATGGTGGGCGCAAAGGGCCATCTGAAGATAATTCAATAGTGGACCCTTCCACAAAACTCCCAGAAGCCATCACGACTTCATCCTCATAACCATCTTGATGGTAAGGAATCGGATCAACAAAAGAATTCATTGGTGAAAAGTGCTGAATAGCAGCACAGAACTTCACCATCGGATCAGGTTCGCCAAAATTAACGGTTTGAACAATATCAGTTCTTGGTTCATCCCATTTTGGTGCTACATCCATGCCCATTTCTGCACAAAGAGCTGCAGCATAGACCATGCCTTTTTGCGCCTCTCCCGTGGTATGAGCTGCCATGAAGAAGCCTTGGTACATGTCTCTTAAATAGCCCCAGGTTGCTCCTTCGCCCTTGCCGGCACCTGGAACAGTCAGCCGTGAACCGGCACCTTCAATTAGGTCCTTGCGTCCAACTAGGTAAGCTCCGCTTTTAACTAATCCGGCACCAGCATTTTTATAAAGGGATCCTGCCATCAGATCGGCGCCAAAGAACGTAGGTTCCTCAGTTTCTGAAAATTCACCATAACAGTTGTCAATAAAAATATTTACATCTGGGCGAACTCGCTTGACAAATGAAATCATCTTGCGAATTTTGGCCACCGTGAAACTAGCCCGGACGGCATATCCTAGGGAGCGCTGGATGGCAACCACCTTGATTGAGGGATCTGCCAGATCATTTTCAGCATGCTGATAATCAACCTCACCATTATCCAATAGCTCTGTAGTTTTAAATTTTATTCCATATTCACTCATATTACCGGGCTTATCACCAGCTAAACCGATTACTTCCTGAATCGTATCGTAGGGAGTGCCAGTGAGGTAATACAAAGTGTCCCCGGGACGCAGCATGCTGAACAAAGCCGTTGAAATGGCGTGGGTGCCGGAGGCAAATTGCGGTCTAACTAAGGCATCATCAACCTTGAAATAATCGGCATAAATTGCCTCCAGCTTATCACGGCCGATATCATCATAACCATAACCAGTTGAAGGAACTAGATCTTCCTCGCCAACGTGATGCTTTCTAAACAGGTTAAGAACCCGTTGTTGGTTATAGAGTACTTGTTCATCAATCTCTGCTAACCGCGGAGCAATCATTTTATCGACTTTAGCAACCTTTTCTTGCAGCTCTTCTGGCAATTCCGCTTTCCACGAATGTGACATAATAAACTCCTATCTTTACTTTTTTAAAACTTCAGCCTGAACTTTAAGGCCATGATTGTTTTCTGTTAAATAGACGCCTTGAATTTCCGGTACAAAACCTGGGAATTTTTCAATGGCACCGGCTAAGACTTGGAAATAAGCCTGATCTAACTTAGTCCATTTCTCTCCTGGAGCCACAATAAATACTCCTGGCGGATAAGGTAAAGCCCCTTCGGCAGCCACGCGGCCAACAACCTGACTCAGGTCAACTAATTCACTTTCATTATGCATAAAAAGCTGGTCAGCCAAAGCTGGAGTCATTTGATAATTTTGCATATCTGGTTTAGCAAATAGGTCCTGCTGCAAGGTAAAGGTCTGATGCTTGCGATAATATTCATGAATCTCTTGGCATAACTGCGGCAGCGTGTAGCCTTGATACCGTTTTGGAAATTCTTTAGTCAAATTAGGCAAAGCAGTGCTTAATGGCGCATCACTCAAATATAATTGTTCAAATTCCAAGAGACAATTCAAGAGGGCTGTGAGCTCTTCTTTGCTATCTCCCGGCGTCAATAAGAAGAGCAGCGAATTTAAATCATCTTTAGCCCTAATTATGTGGTGCTCCTTTAAAAATTTTCCAACAACGGCACCCGGGATGCCAGTTTCTTCATACTTGGCTTGGGCAACATCAATTCCCGGCGTTTTAATCGTAATCTTCAGCGGATCAAGCATAGCCTCGCCTGGCGCAATTCGTTTAAAACCATGCCAAGCATCAGCCGGATTTAACTGCCAATATTTTGCATCGGCCATCAAATCAGCCGTTGGAATTTCAGCAAAGTCTGGCCGAACGAGTGGTTTAAACAACTTGGATTTTGCTAATAAAGCTTTTCTGAATTCAATGCCGTTACGCAGGGTTTCAGCCCACCACTGCCGATTAGGCGTGCCTGCTGTTAGATAGGCATTTACGGTCAGTGAAGCATAAATTGGGTAAGAATAACTCGAGGTCACAAACTTTAAGTAGGCATTATTAAAGTGCTTATGGTCAACATAGCGTTTTTGTCCTTTAATATGGCTATCTTTTTTCAAAATTTGCGAAGTCTGAGCTAGCCCGGCCTGTTGTTTGTGTAAGGATTGGGTCACCAAAATTCCCGGATCATCTGGGCCTAGTTGCAGGTTTAGCGGTGATAATTCCGTCATAATCGGCACAAATTGTTCAAATCCGCCCCAAGCGTAATCAAATAGGATATAGTCGCATAATTTGCCAATTCGATCAATAATCCATTTTGCCTTATAAAAAACGCCGTCATAAGTTTCCGCCTGTACGACTGCTAGCCTAAATGGACGCTTGGCCTTGGCCTTTTCAGGATCGACTAGCGCGGCCTGCTGGCGCAAATTTTTTTCAGTCAAAGCTTCCGGATCCATTTCGCCGATTAAACCTAGAGCATTCCGATCTGTCGGAACATACACTGGTTTGGCACCACTCATGACCAGAGCACTATTATAAAGCGATTTATGATTATTACGATCAAACAGTGCCAAGTCCCCTGGTCTTAAAACTGCTGAAGCACAAATCGAATTCGAACTGGTCGTCCCATTGGTACAAAAGTAAACCTTATCAGCATGGTACGTTTGGGCTGCTTTTTGTTCAGCCGTTAGTGGCGTACCAGCATGGGTCATCGTATCGCCTAATTCAGCCACCGTATCACTAGTGTCCGCAAACATTAAGTTCTTGCCGAAAAAGTTGTTAAACAATCGGCCAGCGGGATGCTTATCATAATACTGCCCATTGTGATGGCCTGGGGTTGTAAAACTAATTGGGCGATTTTCTGCAAATTTAATCAGATCAGTTAAAAATCCAGGCAAAACTGAAGCTTGGTATTTTTCAGCTGCTGCCGCAATTTCAGTTTCAGAGTTGTCTTCTGCTATTAGCAGCGGAATTGGCAAGGCACTCGCAGCAATTAACGATTTAGCAACGTCTAAACCATGATCATCTAAGCGGCTCACCACAATTGCAGCCAACTCGGCAGCCGGCAATTGCGCGGATAGCGAGACAGTTTCCCATGTACCCGGTTTCACTGAAACGTTTTGCCCGAGGGCAATTTTTAGAAAATTCAATTTTTCTGCTTCCTATCATTCAAAACTATTGCAAATATAGTTTAAACCTTTTACAATCTGTCAAGTATGCTCTCTTCAATTAGAGGACATTACGGCTTTGATTATATCGATATTGAGGGGTATTAGACAAGTGATTTATGATCCATCGCTTTGGATAAAGCAGCCTCCAGGTCTTGACTGGAAAGAATTAATTAACTATTTTTCCAGAAAGGATATTTAAGTGGAAGCTGATAATTTTAATTTAGAACCGGATAAAAAACACTTTATGAGTTGGCCGGTTATTGCATTAATCGACTTTGTTACGATTATAAGTTTTGAAAATATTTTTTACCCATTTCAAAACCAAGGTTTATCGGTAGTAGTTTCGTGGATTTTCTTATTTGTATCCTACGTTGTACCGTATGCTTTGATTAGTAGTCAAATGAGTTTAACCTTTGATAATCAAGAAGGCGGACTTGCCTCCTGGGTCAGACGGAGCACTAATGACACGCTCGGTTACTGGACCTCTTGGATGTATTGGGTACAGAGCGTCCCATATATTGTCGACGTTTCTAATTCAGTGATTGTTTCTTTTAGTTGGATCATCTTAGGCGACAATAGACTGGGCAAGCGGATGTCAACGGCCAGTTTTGGACTTTTAACTTTCATTATAATTCTATTGTTCATCCTGCTTGAAAATCGTTTGAAGAACTCATTGGAAATTCTGTCACTGATTGGTGGCGGAGCCATGTTTATTATGTCAATGCTGTTCGTGCTCTTGGCCGGTTATGCCATCATGCACGGCCACCCTATTGCCACCCAACCGTTTAATTTAGCTGCTTTCAAACCATCTTTCAGCTTAAATTATTTCTCAACTACTGGTTTGTTAATTTTTGCCATGTCCGGGGCTGAACTGGCGGCACCGTATGTTTCCCAAATGCGCAATCCTAAACGTGACTTTCCTAAGGCAATGTGGATGCTGGCAATTATGACCGGATTCTTGACCATTTTTGGGACTTTGGCCCTGGCCATGTTCTTCAACGCTCACCACATTCCGCATGACTTCAAGATGAATGGTCCTTACTATGCCTTCCAGTTATTAGGGCACAGCTTGGGTTGGGGCGATACCTTAATGTATATTTTTGCCGTTGTCCAAGCTATCTTCATGATGGCCCAACTGGCAGTCTTACTGGACGCTTCAAGCCGGGTATTCGCTGGTGACGTTGCTGATAAGTTTATGCCAAAATGGTTAACTAAGAAAGATAAGCATGGTCGCCCTATTCACAGTTATACTACTACGGCTGGTTTAAGCTTGTTCCTGTTATTGTTAACGGGGACCTTGCCAAACATTAATACGATCTATAATTGGTTGTTGAATGTTAACGGGATAATTTCGCCATACAAGACCTGTTGGGTATTCTTTGCTTTCATTGCCATGAGATGGCATGAAGAACGCTATCATTCAGATTATGTCTTTATCAAGAACCGCAAGGCTGCCTTGGGTGTCGGTTGGTGGTGTTTCATTTTCACCTTTGTTTGTGCCACCCTTGGTTTTATTCCACAAAACGTGGAACTAGGAACCCACGCCTTCAATCACCAGTTGCTGCTTAATATCATCACCGTTGTAGTGCTCTTTGGATTAGGCTTCCTCTTACCTTGGCTGCGCAAGCGAGAAGAAGCTAAGCAGGCGTAAATTAAAAGCCATCTAAGATGGCTTTTTTATTATGCCTTAATTTAGTCACGGCAATCATTCTTTCGTATAGACGGTTCTTAAAAGCAAGCTACAGCATAAATAAAGAGGACTATTGCTAGTCCTCTTTATTTTATGTTCTATTTTATAATTAGTTTTCTCTTTGACGAGCATCCCCAGCTCTTTGCAAAGCTCGACCAATATAGTTAATACTTAAGGAAATAAGCAATAACATGATCGTGGCCGGCAACCAGAGCCAAGGCCGGTTAATAACGTTAACTGGGTCATTAGCATAACCAATTAAAGTACCCAATGATGGCGTGGTTGATGGTAAACCATAACCGATGAATGACAACGTGGTTTCAATACCGATATTACCAGCGATCGTCAAAACCACGTCAATAATAATCATCGAAGTGATGTTTGGCAAAACTTCTCTAAACATAATTGTAAAGTCAGAAGACCCTGAAGTCTTAGAAGCCAAAACATAATCTCGTCCACGTTGTGACAAGATGAATGACCGGTAATACCGAGCAGTGGTTGTCCAACCAAACATCGCAATCAATAATACCAGGGTAAAGGCGTTGTAGTTGTTAATGGTCGTAGTTAAAACAATGATAATTGGCAACTGTGGCAAAACTTGAATGAAGTCAACTATCCGCATGATAATCGCATCAATAGTACCACCATAGTAACCAGAAACCAATCCAACAACTAAACCGACAATTTCAGTAATCAAAGTTACTGAAAGACCAATCAGGATGGAGTTTCGTCCACCCATGATCAATAGATTAAGAATATCACGACCACCGTCGTCGGTTCCTAAAAGGTGACCATTTTGGCCCCAGCCGTAGTATGAATCAAGGACATTCATTTCGGTTATTTTTCCTTGATTCAAGAATAAAGAACCAACGAAAGTTAACAACAAGATTGCTACGATTACAAAGAAGGCTAAGCGGGCAACTTTATCTTTCCAAATTTCTCGCCAAACCACCTTTAAACCTGAAGGTGGAAGAGAAGCCTTGGCGGTCTTTGCATTATTTTGCTTTTTTTCTTTTGCCATTTCTTTCTCCTCCCCTTATTTAACCCGAATTCTTGGGTCAATCAGACTCATAATGATGTCAGATAACAGGTTACCAATCAAGGTCAAGATTCCAAATAATAGAATCAAGGCTGTCAAGGTTGAATAGTCACGTTGACTGATTGAGTCTAAGAACAATTTACCCATACCAGGGTAACTGAAGACCGTTTCAATGATCATTGATCCGCCAAGCAAACCGGTAATGGTCGTACCCATGAAGGCTGCGATTGGCAACATTGAATTCCGCAAGATGTGCTTGTTAAAGACGACATTTTCTGGAACCCCTTTACTACGGGCCGTCCGAACGTAATCTTCAACTTTGTTATCAACGATCCCAGTTCTCAAATACTGCACGATACTGGTTGTCGTAATTAAAGCATATAAAATAGCCGGAAGAATCATATGGTAAAGTCGACTTCCCACAACTCCCCAGAATCCATGCGCACTAGCGGAAACAGAACCAGAAATTGGGAACCAACCTAAAGTAAAACCAAAGAGCCAAAGTCCTAAGATGTAGAATACGAATCCAGGGATGGCAAAAGTGAAGTAGTTAAAAATTTGGAT
This sequence comes from Lactobacillus corticis, assembly GCF_018327645.1. GTDB lineage: Bacteria > Bacillota > Bacilli > Lactobacillales > Lactobacillaceae > Lactobacillus > Lactobacillus corticis. The sequence goes on from NZ_BMAY01000007.1 coordinate 59,716, forward strand.
TGTTTGATCTTGCCATTCATCTTGGTGACGCCCAGCAGAAATCCCCATCGGAATTGCTAAAGCATAAGTCAGGATCGTGGTCAAAAGTGATAACCAAAAAGTGTTAACTGCCCGATCTGAAATTAAGGATAAAACAGATACGTGCTGCGTGTAACTTTGCCCCAAATTACCATGGAACAAATCACCCACCCAACGGGTATATTGAACCCAAACCGGATCATTTAAGCCTAACTCTTGCTTTAAGTGAGCAATGGTTTTGGCATCCATGTTAGGGTTAATTTGCCCCGTAAATGGGTCACCAGGCATCATTTTAGCCAAGACGAATACCAGCAGACTTAAAATTAATAACTGCGGTATCATGATCAGCAATCGCCGTAAAATTGTTTTCCACATGCTTAACTACGCTCCTTTTCTTTTGCTTCTCGTACTTTAGCAGCTTCTGCTTCATCAGCTGGCAAAGCAACAAAGTGGTTTGGTGCAATTTTTTGGAGTGGGTAAACTCTTCCATCTTTGTCATACCACTTTGATTGGTTTTCCTGGAATTCCTTTTCAACGGCTTCACGGTGCTTCTTATGAGCTTCACGCTGGTCGACGTCAACTTGTGGAATTGCCGAAAGGAGACGTTTGGTATAAATGTGAACTGGGTGCTTATAAATTTCATCCCGTGAACCAATTTCAACTAAACGACCGCGGTGCATAATAGCTAAGTTTTCTGACATGTGCTTAACTACGCCTAAGTCGTGAGAAATAAATAAGTAACCAATGCCATATTGTTGTTGAATGTGCTTCATAAAGTTCAGCACCTGGGCTTGCACAGACAGGTCCAAGGCACTAGTTGGTTCATCAGCCACAATTAACTTAGGGTTAGTTGCAACTGCCCGAGCAACCCCAATTCTTTGACGTTGACCACCAGAGAATTCATGCGGGTATTTGTAAATTGCATCGCTAGGCATCCCAACAATATCAAGCAATTCTTGAACTCGATCACGTTCTTGGTCGGTAGTTAGGTTTTCAAAGTTGCGAATTGGTTCAGCAATGATATCTTCGATTCGCTTACGAGGATTCAAACTAGACATTGAATCCTGAAAAATCATTTGGACATCTTTATTGTAGTTTAGTTTGCGACGGTTAGAAGCTTTAGTGATGTCAACGCCCTTATAAAGGATTTCACCACCGGTAGCTTTTTCAACACCGACAATTGCTTTACCCGTCGTCGACTTTCCAGAACCTGATTCACCAATCAAGCCATATGTCTCACCTTCATTAATTGAGAAGCTGACACCATCAACGGCCCGTACGTAATCAGTAATTCGGTTCCAGAAACCTGAACGGATTGGATAGTGAACTTTTAAATCTTTTATTTGGATGATTTCTTCTGACATTCTTTACTCCCCGCTAGCTTCTTCTTGAAAGTGGAAGTTCTTCCAACAAGTACATCTTACCCAGTGACCAGGTTCAACTTCGTGTACTTTTGGATCTGCCTCATGCTCACTTTCAGGGATCCACGGAATTCTGGCTGCAAACCTGTCACCTTCACGAGGCATATTCTTAAGTGAAGGTACAGTCCCTTGAATAACGTGCAAATCTTGTTCTTCATCATCACTTTGAGGCATGGAATTCAACAAAGATCTGGTATATGGATGTAATGGATGGCTAAAGACAGTCTTGACGTCTGCCTTTTCTACTATTTGACCAGCATACATAACCGCTACTTCGTCAGCCGTTTCGGCTACAACGCCCAAGTCATGAGTAATTAAGATAATGCCTGAGTGAGATTCGCGTTGGATGTCTTCAAGCAAGTCAAGGATTTGGGCTTGAATCGTTACATCCAAAGCCGTAGTTGGTTCATCAGCAATGATAATTTCGGGTTTGCAGGCAATTGCCATCGCAATAACCACCCGCTGCCGCAAGCCACCTGACAATTCATGCGGATACATGCGGTACATTTCTTCTGGGCGAGGCATGCCAACTTGATTAAACAACTCAATTACTCGTTCATGGCGTTGTTTCTCATCCATATCTGTATGGTAGTATAGCGTTTCTGCCACTTGATCGCCAACCCGCATTAAAGGATTAAGGCTGGCCAAAGGGTCCTGGAAGATCATTCCAATCTTGTCCCCACGAATCTTATTAAATAAGGATTCATTCAAGCCAACCAGGTTCAATTCATTATAAAGAATGTCGCCGGTGACCTTTGTATTTTTGTGATCGTACAAGCCAATAATGCTGGCAGCAATCGTACTCTTGCCACAACCAGACTCCCCAACAATCGCCAGTATCTCGTCGCGTTTCAGAGTTAGATTGACATCGTCAGCAGCATCATAAAATTTACCTTGCAGCCGGTAGCCGGTATGCAAATGTTGAATGTCTAATAATAGATCACTCTGCTTTTCCAAGGTCATTCCTCCATCCGAACCTTTAATGAACATTAAAGAGTTTTATTTTTCTTAATTATATGGACTAATTATAACCAGAAAGCAATAGCTATGCAAACCATAACAAACGCTTTCATGAGAATTTGTTTATTTTTGATGGTCAGCGATGTATTTTACTGCATCTCCGACAGTTTTGATTTCTTCAGCATCTTCATCAGGAATTTCAGCCCCAAATTCGTCCTCTAATTGCAGGATGAACTCAACCAAATCAATAGAGTCAGCATTTAGGTCATCTTGGAAACTAGTGTCTAAAGTGATCTTATCCTTATCAATTTCAAAGTTATCAGCTATTAAAGTTTGAATTTTAGCAAAAATTTCGGTTTCGGTCATGATAATCACGCTTTCTGTCTTATATAGTGTTTTAGCTTATTTGCTGAATTCCGAACGAAACTTTTCGATCAGATCTTCTTCCAGCATTTTATCAACTTGTTTTATCGTATAATAAATCGGTCTTTCCGTCGAGCGACCATGTGTCTTGACAACAGGAGCAGCGATTCCTAGGAGTACAGCCCCACCATAGCGAGCAGTATCAAATTGCTTTTTTAAACTACTTAAAGCATCCTTGGCAAGAAGCGCACCTAATTTGGCTTTTATCCCATTATTTAGTAAGGAGTTTTTTAATAATTGTAAAATAACTCCCGAGGCCCCTTCAATGGACTTTAACGCAGCGTTCCCAGTAAAGCCATCACTGACAACGACATCGGCTTTACCTTCCAGGAGTTCATTTCCTTCAATGTTTCCGATAAAGTTGAGCGAACTCTCCTGCAGCAGTTGGTACACCTCTTGATGAAGCGGATCGCCCTTGTCGCTTTCGGCCCCGTTGTTTAATAAGGCAATGCGAGGCTTAGCAATCCCGCGAATTGAGTTAGCATAATAATTTGCCATCTCAGCCCATTGGACCAAAAACTCGGGCTTGCTCGTAGCATTGGCACCGACATCGATCATATTGAAGCCAGTCCCGTCTGCAGTTGGCAAAGTTGGCATTAAACCAGGCCGACTAACGCCTTTAATGCGGCCAATAATAAAAATTCCGCTGGCCAATAAGGCGCCGGTATTTCCTAATGAAAACAAGGCATCAGCCTTACCCGCCTTAACGTAATTTGCCGCTACTACCATCGAAGCATCTTTTTTCTTACGAATCGCCTTCACCGGCTCATCTTCATCTAAGATGACTTCGCTAGTCCCGACAATTGCTAGTCGGTCATCAAGCTGATCGGCTGGAATCAATTCGGTAAGCTTATTTTGGTCACCGAACAGGACCATCCGCGTTTGGGGCAGTTCCGGTTTAACTTGTAAAACTGCTTTTACAATAGCTTCAGGCGCATGTTCGCCGCCCATAGCATCAATTGCGATTGTTCGCATAAAACTTTCTCCTTTATTAATCCCTGGTTTGTTCTATTTGTTTGTATTCTAAGACATTATTAAGCCACGCATGGTCCAATTCTGACAAGTCTGGGTCTTCCTGATTAACCCTTCTGGCTTCTTTTTGGGCTGCCACCATTGTATTATAGTTGTTTACCACATCGCCGACTTTAAATTCCGGCACGCCGGATTGTGCTTTTCCAAAAAGATCACCTTCGCCCCGAAGTTTCAAATCTTCTTCGGCTAAGGCGAACCCATCTTGCGTCTCCGCAATTATCCGCATTCGTTCTTTTCCAGAATCTGTCTTAGGATCAGCAATAAAAATACAAGTACTTGCAGTCTGCCCCCGACCAATCCGTCCACGCAATTGGTGGAGCTGGCTGAGGCCAAAACGATCAGCATCATAGACGACCATCATATTAGCATTGGGAACATCCACACCAACCTCAATCACACTGGTCGTAACCAAGATATCAATCTGCCCATCTGCAAACTCAGTCATGATTTCATCTTTTTCTTTTCCAGGCAACTGACCATGCAAGAGGACCACCCGATATTTAGGAAAATCGTGATGCAGTTTCTCATAAAGCACTTCCGCACTCTTGAGATCCAGTGCTTCTGATTCTGAAATCAAAGGCGTGACCGCATAGATTTGAAAGCCAGCTTGCAGCTGACGGTTCATTTCAGCATAGACTTGATCCATTTGACTAGAGGTACACCACAAAGACCTAATCGGTTTACGCCCCTTGGGCATCGTTTTGATCTCAGAAACGGCCATTTCGCCATAAACAGTCAAGGCCAAAGTTCGAGGAATTGGGGTAGCCGTCATCGCTAAAATATCGGGTTGTTGGCCTTTATTGATCAGCTTTTGTCGTTGAGCCACGCCAAAACGATGCTGTTCATCAATAATTACCAGTCCCAATTTCTTAAAGACGACATCTTGCTGAATTAAGGCGTGGGTGCCAACAACCACATTGATCATGCCGTTTTGCAATTCTCGATACAGCTCGCGTTTTTCCAAAGTCTTAGTACTGCCAGTTAAAAGCGCGACTCTGACCCCCAAAGGTTGCAATAAGGCCGCAATTTTTTGAAAATGCTGACTAGCTAAAATTTCCGTCGGCACCATTAGGGCTGCTTGATAGCCAGCCGTAATTGCCGCAAAAATGGCATAGACTGCGACAATGGTTTTTCCGCTACCCACATCACCTTGCAGCAAGCGACGCATTTGCTGATCGCGATGAAGGTCGGCAAAAATTTCATTAATTACTTTTTTCTGATCAGCCGAAAGTGTAAAAGGCAATGAAGCAGTTAATTTGGCAATTTCAGCCAAATCGTATTGCTTGCTAATTCCCTTTACCCCTTGCTTGCTGCCGGTAAGCCGTGCTAACTGCATTTGAAAGATAAAAAATTCCCGAAAGATTGCGCTGCGTCTCGCTGTTTGGGCTGCTTGCGGATTTAAGGGATGGTGCATTTGTTTAACGATATCCTTATCTGTCAGCAAGCGAAATTTTTGCCGAATATCTTCCGGCACCGTATCTGGCAGCTGGTCGGCATATTCGTTTAAAGCCTGATCAACTAAAGCTTGAATTTTTTTCTGATGCAGGTGGCGATTGCTAGGGTAGATTGGAGCCATTCCGTTGTCATCTTTTTTGCCAGCGATCAATTTAAAACCAGTCAAACTTTGGCGAGTTGTTTCATACTTACCATAAACAGCCACTTCTTTGCCTGTTTCGAATTGACTCCTTAACCAAGGTTGATTAAAAAAATTGACCATGATCACATCATGGTCAATCCGCAGCTTAAAGCTGAGCCGTGACTTCTTATATCCAAAACGAGTTACATATGGCTCAGTAGCTACGATTCCTTTTAACACTACCTTTTGACCGTCCATGATCTGGTCAAGTGGCAACGTCGTCAATTCATCATAACGAAAAGGATAATAATATAGCAGGTCATAAATACTGTAAATGCCCAAACTGGCCAAATTGGCAGCTGTCTTAGTCCCGACCCCTTTTAAATCTGTTACTGGACTAAACAAAGCACTTTCCATAATAGTTACCTACTCTACAGAAACTAAGAAGTGGTAGACTGGCTGACCACCATCATGAATCTCAAATTCCAAGTCATCGTGTTTCTTAGCTAATTCTGCTTCAACCTTTTCTGCATCTGCCTGACTAGCATCACGGCCAAACATTAAAGTTACGATTTCGGAATCTTCATCCAGCATAGCTTCAATCATTTGCACCGTTGCTTCAATCAAATCAGGATTATCGATCTTTAAATCGCCATCAATCATGCCGATAAAGTCGTTTTTATGAACTTCAACATCATCGATAACGGTATCCCGATTGGCTTGGGTAACTTCACCAGAAACCACCAGATCTAATTCGTCAGTCATCGCTGACACATTTTCTTCAACCGATTGCTCGCTATCAAAAGCCAACATTGCAGTCAAACCTTGTGAGATGGTCTTGCTTGGCACAATTCCGACTGGAATATCAGCAACTTCCGCAGCTTGTTTAGCAGCCATCACAATATTGCCGTTATTAGGCAAGACGATAGCCTTCTTAGCGCCAGACTTTTTGATTGCATCTAAAATATCTTGCGTTGACGGGTTCATCGTTTGTCCGCCTGAAATAATCCGGTTTACGCCTTCGCTCTCAAATAGTTTTCTAATTCCATTGCCTGAGCAAACCGCAATCACGGCAAAGTCAACTGTTTCTTGCTTTTCATCATCATGATCAACAATGGTTTCATGTTGAATCCGCATATTGTCAATCTTGATTTTTCCTAAACGGCCAAATTGGGCTCCGTACTGGAAGACGCTGCCAGGATGTTCAGTATGAACGTGGACTTTAGCGACTTCACCATCGGAAACAGCTAATAATGAATCACCTAGTTTATCTAAATGAGCTCTAAATTCATCTAGGTTAAATGGCTTTTTGCCAGGTACATCAGCCGTTAAATCAACCATAATTTCAGTACAGTAACCATTTAAAATATCTTTGGTTGATAATTGACTTTGAGCTGATGATTGATGGTGCATGGCATTAATCATTTCATCCATTTCAGCAGCATCAGGCTGGTATTCATCAGCAAAGTTTTCACCTAAGATCCCTTCAAGGAAGCCTTCGTAAATGAATAATAGACCTTGACCACCTGAATCAACAACGCCAACCTGCTTTAAAACCGGCAGCAAATCAGGCGTAGTCTTTAAAGCTTGCTTAGCCCCTTCAACTACTGCCTTCATTACTTCAGCAACGTCATCTGTTTCCGCAGCCTTATTTTCGCCAGCTTGTGCTGCCAACCGAGCGACCGTCAAGATCGTCCCTTCGACCGGTTTCATCACTGCCTTGTAGGCGGTAGCTACGCCATTAGCAAAGGCGTCAGCAAGTTCTTTGGCATTTAGCGTATCCATTCCCTGAGTTGCCTTGTAAAAGCCTCTAAAAAGCTGAGAAGTAATAACGCCAGAATTACCCCGAGCACCCATCAACATGCCTTTTGACAAACTCTTAGTCAAATCTGCCACGCTCGTACTTGGGTCCTCATTTACCGCCTTAGCGCCACTTTCAATGGTCAAGTTCATGTTTGTCCCTGTATCACCATCAGGTACTGGGAAAACGTTTAGCGAGTTGACAAACTCAGCATTCTTTCCCATTCGATGGGTAGCTACCCGGACCATTACTCTAAATTGTTGACTATCAATTTCTTTTAAAACCAAAATTTTAACTCCTCTGCCTATTTTATTCGTCAAGCAGTCTGACGCCTTGGACGATGACGTTTACAGCCTGGGTATCAATTCCTAGTTGACTCTTCAGATTGTATTTAACACTGTCTTGCACATTGCGGCTGACTTCTGAGATTTTCAGTCCGTAGCCAACAATGATATAAACATCCACTGTAATTTCGTTATCATTACTTTTGACAACAACTCCGCGCTTGTAATTAGCGCGATTCAGGATGCCGTCAAAACCGTCTCTCAGCGCATTTTTTGAGGCCATCCCAACAACGCCGTAATTAGCAGTTGCAGCACTGCCGACCACCGTTGCAATTACACCGTTTGAAATATCAATCAAACCGTCTTTTGTTTTGATCTTAACAGCCATGTTAATCCTCCGTCTCGTTGTCCTAATATACGCATTTATTTTATCATAGTCAAAGCTTAAACCAGTAAACGAAAACAACTTTTATAAAAAATACTTTTATTTATTGATCTAACCCTCTCCCCGTGGTAAAGTAATTAAGTATGTAACTCAGCAAAGGAGGTTTAGCAAATGGCAAAAGATTTTGTAACAGGTAAGAAGACCACTTTTGGCAACAAGCGTTCACACGCTTTGAACTCAACTCGTCGTGCTTGGAAGCCAAACCTTCAAAAAGTTCGCATTCTTGTTGATGGCAAGCCTAAGCGCGTTTGGGTCTCAACCAAGACTTTGAAGTCAGGTAAGGTTACCCGTGTATAATGACCAATAAAGCCCGTCAGATTAGGATTCTGGCTGGCTTATTTTTTTGCTTAAAACTTAATCTTCGGCTGCAGGTGCATCATTGGTGCATCAGCAGTAAAAAGACGTTTTAGAAATTAATCTAGAACGTTTTTATTTTCTATAATTCTTTTTCTCTTTGAGTAATATACTCTTTCATTTTCTCCAAATCTTCTTTGGTTGCTAACTTTAGAATAAAGCTTTTAGCAGTGGATCTTTTATTAATATATAATTTTCTAGCTTTGTTTGCTTCATCCTTTGCCTTACTTAGTTCTTCAGCCTGATTCTTACGCTCACGCTCTATGCGCTTGCTGATCATCTCATTAACTTCTTCTTGTGTGTAAGTCTTAACAGCGTCGGATGATTTATCTGCAGCTTTATCAACTTGTTCTGTCTTAACTTCTTCTTTGCTTTCTGTTTCCATTTGTAAAATCCTCACTTTCAGTTAGTGGTTAACTCTCTACTCAGTAGCTTCTTTAACGCCTAGCACACAGGAAAAAAGGCAAAATAAAAGCACTTAATCACAAATTCTCGTGATGAAATGCTTAATTTATCTATTTTTTACTTTTTCCGTTCCTCATTTACTTCCTTAATCAATTGTTTTGCCTCTTCCAAGCGTTTCAAGGCTTCTTTATCCGGCTTTTTATATAATCCAGCTTCTTTCAATCCTTTTATAAACTGTTCATGATCAGGAAAATTTCTATTATTCCAGTATCTTTTGGAATGCTTATTTGTTTCATTAGTCAATTTCTTCTACCTCAACAAAAATCTTGCCCTTTTCAATGTATTGTTTAACAAATTTAAAAGTAGTACCCCTTGCGAAAAGCACCTCATTTTCATCACTACGGAAAGATTTTACATCTCTGCCAGTCTTACTTCTAGTAATTACCATTCTGAAGTAATCATCATTATCGTATATCTCTTTTGAAGTTGATATATATCCTTTATCATGATAAAAACCAGAGCTGGCAATATCTTGTATCAATTGGTCCAATTGTTTTTTTTCCTAATGAATCAGAGAACGAGCGATACAATGGCTTTTCTGATCTATATAGCGGTAACTTTTTCAAAGCACTATCAATTCCCTCTACCATCTTTTTCTGATAAGGATTAAGTGGTTCGTCATTTCTCATCGCATAATTTAACATGTATGAATCAAAACCCACATAATTATTCATTGCCCACTGTTCATCATCTTTGATTGTTTTATTATTCGATCCATCATCTAACCAATAAGCCCCAACTGAGCATCTACAATTGGGATGCACTGGTTTATCAGGACAATCATCAACTTCATAAATCCCTTCTGGAAGATTACCACCAGAATTACTACTTGCTATCTCACGACAAACTTTACATGCTCCCGATTCAGCATACCACTTACAGTACTTATATCCATTTTTCTTTAAAAATTCGATCTGAGCCAGATGTTGGGCCCTTGCTGATTCTGTACGTGCAATCCTTTCTGCTGCATATCTTGCATCTGATACTGTCTTTTTTACTAATGGTTTAAGATACTTGATCATCTCACGTGGATTATCACCACGGATCATTGCTGTAGCTACTAGACCGTCTAATCTAGCTTTAAGAACATCAATATTTGCCCACACGTTCTTGCTAAAAGCTCCTACATTAATACTTGCTGTGGTTTGATCAATTAAGCCTTTGCTACTCCATGATGCATTTTTAGTTGTTGAGCCTAAAATACCTGCTTGACGTTTCATCTCCGCAAGATAATCCGAGTAAACCTTGTCAGTGATCTTTGTTTCAACCAAGACTTTGAAGTCAGGTAAGGTTACCCGTGTATAATGACCAATAAAAACCCGGCAAAGTTGTCGGGTATTTATTTTTGCTAAAAATTGACGATTATATAAAATGTGCAACTGAAGAAAGAACCATGTAAATAGGCATGGTTCTTTTTTGGTTTTAGGCAATAAAAAGTATCCGCTTAATTTTGCTGATCTATTTACAAAATATACGCTGTTTTTAAATCGATATAAAAATCTCTGTTAACCGATTCTCTCAACTTATTATGCAAACTTAGCAATCAAAGAAATCCATTGTGGCAGATTTTTTACAAATTCGGCTGCTTTTTGCATCTTGGAATTGTCTTGCAGATATTCAATCCCTTTAGGTGTAATTTGCAGATTAGTAACCTTAATACTGCTACCACTCAATGTATTAACTGATATAACCCCAGTGACATATCCTTCTTCATACAATGACTTAAGAATATATTCCCAATAATCGAGTGGAATACCTTCACTAAGTTCTTTTAGTTCATCGCTCGTTACAGCCTTGCCACTCTTTAAAGTCAGATAAAGAATTTTAAGAAGTTTATAGACTAATACGAAATAATCATCTCTTGCCATTATCTTTCTCCTTTGTCTCCTTTATCCATTTTTGTAAAGTTTCATGAACCTTCTTATTAGGTTTACCATACGTCTTTATTCCAGTAGTTGGCCATTCTCTCCAACGTAGATCACTAAAAGGCTTTTTATTGGTCGGTGTATTCTTCCCAGACAATTGTTTTTACTCCTTCTTTATTTATGAAAGTGTCAGTAATTTTAAATTTAGTATTTCTAGGAAATAAAACTTCTTGTTCCTGTTTATTATATTGAGTTATGTCCCTACCTGATTTACTTTTCTTAATAATAACATGAACTTGCTCAGTTCCTTCACCATAATGAATCTTTGAAGCTGAAATATAAGCTGGATCTTCAAATAATCCGTTATCCATTTGAAATAAGAAATTAATCACACTTTCATCATAACTAAAGAAATAATCTCTTTGAAGTGGCTTACTATCAGTATAATAAGGCATTTTCTTTAATGCTTTATCTAAGTTTATCTTCATTTTTTCTTGGTCTTCGGTTAATGGTTGTCCATTTCGCAAAGCGTAATTCAATTTATAAGAATCAGAAGAAACATAATTTTTAATAGCTTGTTCTTCAAGTAAAGACAATTTAGGGCTGTTTAATTTTCCACTAACAGGAGTAGCATTAATAAATTTTTGTTTAATTAACGGATTTACATTTGTAGCTTCAGCCCACTGCTTATAATTCATCTTGCCATTTGTCCATTTACCTTTACCAGTAACAGGATCACGATACCAACGACTTTCTATATCTGGTAAATCCTTCATGTAAGGTACTGTGGTACATCTGCAGTAAGGATGAATCAACGGATAATTAAGACCTTCAACCTTATTTTTGACATAAAAAATACGCCCATCTAAGTGAGCGCATTGATCACATGTATGACTTTCTAACGTTGCTAGGTATTGATACTGATTAGCTAATGCACCGGCCATGCCTTGCTCTTCTTTGCAAACACCCATTCTGCTAAGTCATATCAAACTTAGTAGTATCAATTGATGCTAAATATTTAGCCGCAATAACATAAACACCTAAACTAGGTTTGGTCCTAATTTAGGTGTTCATCGCATTTTATATATTATCGTATTTTTTAAGATCGCGAGAATAAACTACTGCCAGCATCCCCTGATCACTAGTTAGGGTGAAACTAGAACTAGCTGGTTTAAACTCATTAGAGCCCCACATAATGGGATATGAACTGTTAAAATGACGCAGCTCATACTTGGCACCAATAATATTTAAATTCTGCACCGCCTCGAGATTCCAAATGCCAATATAAGGAAAATCGCTAAGCCGTTCAATCTCATGTTTTCCTGGATTAAAAAACCGAATTTCGTTTTGCCGATCGCAAATTCTGACTTTCTCGGCAAACGGCCGCATCCCTGGTGCTAGAAACATCATTAAATTGATTAAATAATGATCTAGTCGCCCTCCAGTAGCGCCATAGATCGTCAAAGACTGAACCTGATAAGCCTTGAAGACTGTCTTAACCATTAATTCGGAATCAGTATCGTCTTTTTCGGGTACCGAGTAACGAATATCGGGACAATTTTTTTCTAACTCCCCTAATTCAGATGCTTTGAGCGAATCAAAGTCACCAATAGCCAGATCTGGTTTCAGTCCCAGCTCCAATAGCAACAAGCTGCCGCGATCCACACCAACCAGCAATTGGCCCATTTCTTGAGCATGCAGAAGCTTTTGCCGTAAATTTTGGGGCCATTCAGCTTTAGGCCCGCCCAACAAGGCTACTGCTTTCATTTAATTGCTTCCTCCAATTTGGCAAGCTGCTGCTTGACCACGCCTTTACTAAAGATAAAGGAGCCTGCTACAAAAATGTCGCAGCCGGCTTGCCGACAAAGCTTGGCCGTTTGATCATTGATGCCGCCATCAACTTCAACACTGATGCGCCGTTTAGTTTTAGCAAGCAGCGTTTTAACTTCCGCAATTTTTTCTGGTGACTCTTGAATAAAGCCTTGGCCGCCAAAACCAGGATGGACCGTCATCACCAAGACTTGATCAATTTTATCAAGAAATTTCTCTAAAACACTTACAGGTGTTTCAGGGTTTAAAGCAATGCCAGTTTTAATGCCGCTTGAGTGCAGATAGTCTAGCCAATACAGCAATTGGCTTTCATCCATTGCTTCATAATGGAGCAGCATCAAGTCGGCTCCGGCTTTGGCAAAAGCCGGAACAAGGGTCTTTGGCATATCGCTCATCAAGTGGACTTCAGCCTCGATCATGGGATAGCTGCGTTTAAAATCTTTAATCAATTGCGGACCGTAGGCTAAATTTGGTACAAAATGACCATCCATAATATCAATATGAAACCGGGTAATCCCAGCCTCTAAGGCCTTTTTGATACTTTCATCCAACTTCAGATTATTTGCATTTAAGATTGATGGTGCAATTAACATATTTACCTCTACTTTAAATACTCTGGCAACCGGCCTTCGCTTATTTCCTCCCGAATCGCTAAATAATCCTCATAGCGACTAGGAAGAATCTTATTTTCAGCCAGTTGCTCCTTGACGGCACATTTGGGCTCATTGATGTGCTGACAGCTTCTAAACTTGCAACCAGCGCTAAGCTGCTTAAACTCAACAAAATAGTCGGCGGTTTCGGTCAATTTGATTGGCGTCAGATCAATTGCTGAAAAACCCGGCGTGTCTGCCAAAAAGCCTGCCCCGAGCTTAAACAATTCGACCTTTCTCGTGGTATGGCGACCACGGTTTAGGGACTGCGAAATTTCTCCGGTTGCTTGGTTGGCATCTCGTTTTAACTTATTTAACAAAGTTGACTTGCCAGCGCCAGATTGTCCTGCCAAGGTCCAGATTTCCCCTGCTCCAAGCTGAGTTTCCAGCTTCATTTTACTTGGATCGGTAAAAACTGCATAGCCAATTTTCTGGTAATAAGCCAAAATTTCTTTAATTTCAGTTAGTTTAGCTGTGTCAACTAAATCAGTTTTTGATAGGTAAATTGAAACCTTGACTTTTTGCCAAGCAAAGAAGGTTAAAAAGCGATCAAGCAAGGCCACCGAAAAATCGGGCTCAACCGCTGAAATAACTAATAAAACATGGCTAACATTGGCCACTGCAGGCCGACCAATCCGATTTTTGCGCGGCAAGATTTTTACCAAATAACTCATACCTTGATCGTCAATTTGAATCTCAACGCGATCACCTACCGTCGGTTTTTCTTTCTTCTTACGAAAAACGCCGCGCGCTCTAGTGCGCTCGACGCCTTTAGGTGTTTGAACATCGTAGTAGCCGGCAATTAAACCGATAACTGTACCTGTCGCTTGCTCCATTAATTGCTTACCTTTTCGTTCATAACTGTTTTTCCATCCCGGACTACTTTGATCCGTCCGCTTTGACCATCTTTTAAGGTCAGAGGGATTGAAAAATCAGTGTCTTTTTTGATGTAAAGATCACGATAAATATTATCAATTGAGTGATTTTCATCCTCAATATAGATTTGGACATGGTTGCCCTGACTAGTCGAAGATGATGACGAACTACTTGTTGAAGATGAGGATGAACTGCTGTTATCATCCGGATCGTCATAAGTTACCGTGAAGTTCTTAGTAATCGTCTTACTGGTCTTTTCAGCACCCTTTGAAACCGTAATGGTCAAGGTTGAACCTTTTTGGACATGCGTCCCGGCGCCTGGATCCATTGAAATAACCAATCCCTTCTCAACAGAGTCAGAATAGTCTTTCTTAACGACCAGATTCAAATCGTTCTCATCAGCGTAGTCCTGGGCACTCTTTTGGGAATAATTCGTCAAATCTTTAAGAGTCACCATATTTTCTTCAGGATCTTCTTCCTGTCCCTTGGAAACCTTAAGGGTAATTACAGTTCCCTTGGCAACTTTTTTATCACTAGCCACGCTTTGGCTAATAACGATGCCGCTATCAATCGAATCAGAATAGATATTCTTTCGTTTGACCTTTAGGCCGACTTTTTCCAACTTTCGCTTAGCCGGTTGATACTGCATATCGACCACATCCGGCATCGTCACTTTGACGGGGCCAGAGGAGATGATTAAATCAACGCTTTTTCCTTTGGAAGCTGCTTCTCCGGCTGCTGGTTGGGTTTTGATTACCCGACCTTTTTTAATTTTGGCGGAATGTTTGGCACGAATTCGACCAATGGTGAACCCGGCCTTTTCCAGTTGAGCCGAAGCCGCCGTTTCCGTCATATTGGCTACATCGGGAACCTGGGCCCAATCATTGCGATCTTCTGACAAGGCAAAAGCCATAATCGCCACAATCAAAACACCAATAATGGCAGTAAACAGCCACCACCATTTATGGCGCTTTAAGCTGCTAATAAAGCGCTGCCGGCGCGTTGGTTGATTTGTTGGTTGAACGGCGTCGTCAGCCGTTTCCTCACTAGTCGACGCCTGCTCTGAATTTACAGGATCAGCTTTATCAGCCTTAAACCCCGGCAAAATGATGGTTTCATCGTTATTAATTAAATGAGGCGGTACAAAAGCCGGCTCATTGGCGCGCGCTGGATCTAAACTGCTGTCCAAATCTTCCCGCATCTCTTCGGCACTGTTATAACGGTCCTGAGGTTCCTTGCTGGTTGCTTTAAGAACGACATTCTCCAGGGCTTGCGGAACATTGGGATGATTCTTTCTAATTGATGGAATTGCTTCTTGCGCGTGCTTTAGAGCAACTGCCATAGCAGTATCGCCTGCAAAAGGCACCTGCCCAGTTAGCAATTCATATAAAATAATTCCTAAAGAATAAATATCAGATTGTTTGGTCGCCATGCCCCCTCTCGTCTGTTCAGGGGACATATAGTGAACCGAACCCATGACCGAGTTGGTTTGTGTTACCGAACTCTGATTCAAGGCAACGGCAATCCCGAAGTCAGCGATTTTAATGTTTCCCCGCTGGTCCATCAGGATATTTTGCGGCTTTAAATCACGGTGGATCACATTATGCCGATGTGCTAAACCCACAGCACTTAAAATCTGATCCATGATACGGATAACTTCATGGATCGGCAATGGCGAATGAGCTTTAATATAATCCTTTAAGTCAGGTCCATCCACATACTCCATAACCATGTATGGTTGACCGTCATCAGTACTAACATCTAGTACTGAAATAATATTAGGATGACTCAAAGCACTTGTCGCCAAAGCTTCTCGCTTGAACCGCAATAAGGTTTGTTTATCTTTTAAGAGGTCCATTCGCAGCATTTTAACAGCAACTTTTTGCTGCAAAATGATGTCCTCAGCCAGATAAACATTGGCCATGCCGCCTTCGCCTAAGGTGTCAAGGATCCGGTACCGCTCACCGAGCAAATACCCCTTATCGATCACCCAGCTCATCCTCCTTTGCGAAGACTAAACAAACCGTTATATTGTCACCGCCACCTAATCGGTTAGCTTCATTAATCAATTTATTGCAGCGATCCTTTAAACTCAAATCCTTGGTAGCCAGGATTTGCTGAATTTGTGGATCACTTAAGGAGTTAGTCAAACCATCAGTGCACAACAAAAACATCGTGCCATCAGCCATCGGCAATTCATCAAATTCTGGATCAATTGTACTAGAAACGCCCAAAGCTTGGGTAATGATATTCTTTTGCGGATGGTGTTTGGCTTGTTCTGGGGTAATTTGCCCCATTTTGACAAGTTCATTAACCAATGAATGGTCTTCAGTAACTTGCACAAATTTTCCTTCAGCATAGCAATATGCTCGAGAATCACCCAAATGGGCTACCAAAGCTGCATCCTCAAAGGCAAATACCAGCACGATGGTGGTCCCCATCCCATTTAAGTCAGGGAAACGATCAGCCGCCTTTAAAATGGTTTCATTTTCTTTTCTAAACTGAACATCAAGCCATTTTCGGGCTTGCTTTACATCAGTAAAGTCAGTTAAGCCAAAACTGTGTCCCAAATGACTAACGGCCATCGTTGAAGCAACATCGCCGCCTTGATGACCACCCATGCCATCACAAACGATGGCTAATGTTACCCCGCTTTTATTTTTAAAAACCTCTACCGAGTCTTGATTACTTTTTCGAATTCTACCGATACTCGAAGCAAATGCTGTCTCAATCAAAAGTCTAACCTCGTAATCTTAATTTTGCGATGAAGAAGCCATCACTCCCATAAGTATCAGGCAGAATTTTCAGCATCCCGCTATCACTGGTTAAATTTCCAGCAGTAAAGGGTACTAATTCAAAATCTGCATGTGTTTTAAGAAATTGGTCTATAACTTCTTCATTTTCTTCAACTGAAATCGAGCAAGTCGAATAAACTAGCTCCCCCGTCGGCTTCAACAAAAAGCTGACTTGATCCAATATTTGAAGCTGGATCCGCTGTAAGTTTCGCAAATCTGCCAGCTGTTTAGTATAGCGGATTTCTGGTTTGCGTCTAAGCAATCCCAAACCAGAACATGGCGCATCCACCAATATTTTAGCAAAGCTTTGGTCTGAAAAAAATGTGCCAGCCTGGCGAGCGTCACAGGCCTTGACGGCAACTTTATCCGCTACGCCCATCCGCTTGGCATTTTGCTCCACTAGCGCTAATTTTTTAGCGTGAATGTCTAAAGCCGTAACTTTTCCTTTAGTTAAATGCTCAGCAATTTGAACCGTCTTGCCACCTGGAGCACTGCAGGCATCCAGCACCTGCTCATCGCCGGCAAAATCAAAAGCTTCAACTACCAGACCAGCAGCCTCATCTTGGATCGTTAGCTGGCCCTCTTTAAACATCGGCGTGTTGCTAATGCCGCCCTTTGCTAAAATCGCTGCTTGAGGGTTTAATGCACTCCGAGCAGGACTAAACCCGCTTTGAACTAAACTTTGCCAAACTGAATCAAACTTAGCTAAGCCACTGATGCGCGTACTGTTTTTAGCTGGCTGATTTAAGCTTGCCAACATCTGCTCAGTTCGCTTTAACCCCCAATTCTTAATAAAATAGCTAACTAGCCATTGGGGGAAGCTTTCTTGCACGCTTAGCTTGGCCAAATCCTCCTTGGGCAGCTGCGTTTGGCGCCGAATGAAGGCCCGCAGGATCCCGTTTACCAATCTGAAGCCGCTGCTTTTTGGCCTTCCAAAAGCTTTGGCTAATTTATTGGCTTCATCAAGCACTGCCCTATCTGGTATTTTATCTAAAAAAACCAGCTGATAAATAGACATCAACAACAAGGGTTCTAGATAAGGTTCACGTAATTTGGTCCTTACCAGCCCCTTTAATTGATATTCTAAAAATAATTTGCGTTGAATGGTGCCGTAAAATATTTGGGTTGCCAAATTCCGATCAGCTGGCGTTAGCTGCTGGTCTGCTAAAACATGATTTAAACTGATATTCGAATACGACTGCTGCTTAAAAACTCGCATGAGGGCAGTCAGAGCTAACCCGCGGGCACTAGTCTTCACTGACAATTTGTTCACCTGGCACAAAATTCTTGCCCTGGCCATTCAAAAAGTCTTTGATTGACATGCGTTTTTTCCCGTTAGGCTGTACCTCCAAGAGCTCTAATACGCTATTTTCGGCAAAACTAAGCGCAAAGCGGTTTTTATTTGAAACTAAGCTGCCAGCCGGTAAACTCGTCCCTTCATCAGCGACTTTAGCCTGCCAAATTTTTAAGCGTTGGCCATTAAGCATCAGATAGGCACCGGGATCAGGATTCAAAGCCCGAATTTTATTATTAGCTTCTTCAGCTGTTAAATCTAAGGTAATGCGTTCCTGAGCCTTGGAAATATTAGGTGAAAAGACCACCCCAGTTGGATCCTGTGGTTGTTTTTCAATCGCATGAGTGATGATTTTAGGCAAAGTATCCAGCAATAAGTCGCGCCCTAAGATGGACAGCTTTTCAAACAAGCTGCCTGCGTTATCTTCGGGCATAATTTGTAAGGCTGCCTGGGAGTAAATATCGCCAGCATCCATTTCTTTAACCATTTCCATAATCGTGATTCCTGTTTGGGTATCACCATTTAGGAGGGCATACTGAATTGGTGCCCCGCCTCGGTACTTAGGCAGCAAGGAGCCGTGGACATTGACGGCCGCAATTCTGGCTGCTCGGAGAAATTTGGTTGGCAAAAATTGCCCATAAGCTGCCGTAATAATCAAATCAGGCGACATTGCCATTAAAGTCTCCAGTTCGGCTGACTTGCTCAAATGAGCTGGCTGATAGACTGACAAGCCATGCTCTAAGGCCGCTTTCTTAACTGGCGAAGCCGTTAATACTTGCTTGCGGCCAACCTTCTTATCAGGCTGGGTCACAACCGCTTTAATATCATATCCTTTTGCTAAAAGCCCTTCTAAAATTGGCACGGCAAAGGTCGGCGTGCCTAAAAAAATCACTGTGGTCAAAGTATCTTCTCCTTACATGATTCGTTCCGGTTCATTATCAATGTTGATAGTTAGACCGTATTTTTTAACTTTTTGTCCTGCATCTTGAATTTGATGCAATAAGTCATTTAACTTCGGTTCTTTTTTATATTTTACCAGTATTTGGTAGTAATATTGGTTTTTTAAGCGAGAAATTGCACTTGGCGTAGGTCCCAATACGATCGTCTCAGGATGCAATTGCTGATTGAGCTGGCGGCGGATTTTAAAAGCCTCACGGGCAGCATTAGTTTCATTTTTGGCTGCGACCGAAATTAAAACGGTGTAGTAATAAGGCGGATAATCTCCCGCATGGCGCATGCGCATCTCATACCGATAAAATTGCTCATAATCTTGCGTCTGTGCCAAACGGATTGCGTAATGCTCCGGATTATAGGTTTGAATTAAAACTTGGCCCTTTTTCTCAGCGCGGCCTGCCCGCCCAGCTACCTGGGTCAACAATTGGAAGGTGCGCTCACTAGCATTATAGTCGGGCACCCACAGACCAGTATCGGCATTAATTACGCCGACCAAAGTCACATTGGGAAAATCCAGCCCTTTGGCAATCATTTGCGTTCCTAATAAAATGTCGGCTTCCTTGCGTCCAAAGGCATCTAGTTTGCGTTTATAGCTTCCCTTGCGCCGCGTAGTATCAACATCCATCCGAATAATACGAACGCCCGGAAACAATTCAGTTAACTCCTGCTCAACCTTTTGCGTCCCGGTGCCCATAAAACGAATTTGACTGCTGTGACAATTGGGACAACGCTTAGGAATTGGCTCATGATGACCACAATAATGGCAGCGCATTTCACCAGCTGCCTTATGCATGGTCAGCGACAAATCGCAATTAGGACATTGCAGCACAAAACCGCAGTCCCGACACAACATAAAGTTGGCAAAGCCGCGCCGATTAAGCATCAAGATCACCTGCTCATGCCGGGCGAGACGCTCTTGGATAGCACTTGCCAGCTCAGTTGAAAGATCATACTGTCCTCCGGCAAAAGCCGCTTGTTTGAGATCAATAATCTTAACTTCTGGCAAGGGATGCTGGTTTGCTCTTTCAGTCAACCGCAACAAGGTATAGAGTCCCTTTTGTGCTCGAGCCCGGCTAGCCAAACTAGGCGTTGCGCTGCCCAAAACCAAGGGACAATGATGAAATTTTGCGCGCCAAAGAGCGACATCACGCGCATGGTAGCGCGGATTATCTTCTTGCTTATAGCTGGCTTCGTGTTCTTCATCAATGATGATCAAGCCAATATTTTCTAGCGGTGCGAAAACTGCGCTCCGAGCACCAACGACGACCCGTGCTTCACCCCGGCGAATGCGCCGCCATTCATCATAGCGCTCGCCATCTGACAAGGCAGAGTGCAAAACGGCCACCTCTTGGCCAAAGCGTTCGCGCACTTGGCGCACCATTTGCGGCGTGAGGGAAATTTCTGGCACCAGCATCAGAGCATTACGACCGGCTGAGAGGGCTTGACTAATTGCCCGCAAATATACTTCAGTTTTGCCGCTTCCGGTCACTCCCTCAAGCAAAAAGGGATGAGCTTGCTGATCGCTGATTGCTTGCCCAATTTTGGCCAGGGCCTTAGCTTGTTCGGGATTAAGTTTGAGTTCAGCCGGCTTTTTGCTTGCCACATCGGCCAAGGGATCGCGGTAGACTTCCACTTCTTTGCACTTAATCCAGCCTTTTTCTTCCGCTGCTTTCAGCAAGGCGCTTGAAAAACCTTGATCGTGCATGGCTGACCCTGACTTAGGATAGCTGTTTCGCGCAGTTACTAAATCCATCAATAAAGCACGCTGCTTGGTGGCAGTTTTTCGGGTTTGCTCATAAAGTTCTTGATATTGGCCATTTGCCAAAGCTGGCAGATAGATCAGCTCATGTTTTTCTTTAGCTTGATTTTCAACCAAATATTCGATTTTAGCTTGATTGTCCTTTAGCAATTTTTGGACAAACTTTAATTCTTCGGGATCGGTAATTTTATCAACTTCATGAGCTGTTTGTTGAAAATAAGGCAACTTTTTGGCTTCAGGAGTTAGCGGGATTAAAATTTTGCGATAATTTGCCCGCATTACCCGCGGCAGCATGGTCTGCAAAATTGAAATGCGAAAGGCAAAAATTGCTTTTGCCAAAAAAGCCGACAACTCAACTAGCTCTTTAGTTAGTGGTGGTTGTTCATCAGTTACCAGCAACAAATCACGCAGCTTGCCATCATAATCAGTAGTTTTACTAATGCCCACAACAAAGCCTTGCAGTTTTCTTTTGCCAAAAGGAACAACTACCCTTGAACCAATTGCTACCCCTGATAAATCGTCAGGAATGTGATATTCAAAAACTCGATCAGTTTGACTAGCCGCAATATCGACAATAACCTGTGCAATCATTCCATCACCTTAAAAAAGACCTCCATCGTCAAGATGAAGGTCTAGCAAATTAATCTTCTGCCTTTGCTTTGGCAGCTGGAATACCGGTAACCTTACCGGCGACAATTTCTTCCAAGGCTTGACCAACTGCCTTGTCACATTTGAACTTATCAAGAGCTGCCGGCTCACCTGCTTCCAATTCATGAGCCCGTTTTGCTGATAAAACGCAAAGCGAGTAGCGTGAATCAACACGTTCCAACTCTTTATCAATTGATGGATAAGTAATTCTCATATTTAGTCCTCCTTGACCATCTTTCGGTAATCATCAATGACGCGTTTGACACTAACGTGTTCAGCATCAACAATTGCTTTGATGTGATCAACTGCATTGGCAACCGTGTCATTGACAACTGCATAATCGTAATCTTGCATTACTAAAATTTCCTTACGCGCTTGCTCGATCCGACCACGAATAACTTCTTCGCTTTCGGTTCCGCGATGCTCTAAGCGCAAGTGCAAGGTGTGCAAATCGGGGGGCGTCAAAAAAATAAAGACCCCATCTGGCATTTTTTCCCGTACCTTTTGAGCACCATTAACATCAATTTCCAGCAAGACATCCTTCCCTGCTTTTAACATCTGCTGAACTGGTGCTACTGGCGTGCCATAATAATTGCCAACGTATTGATTATATTCAAGCAATTCGCCATTCGCAATAGCTTCCTTGAAACGTTCGACGCTGACAAAAAAATAATCCTTACCATCAACTTCACCAGGCCGAGGCTTGCGGGTGGTCATAGATACGGAATATTCAAATGGAAAAACTTTATTTTCAACAATTGAGCTCTTAACAGTTCCTTTACCAACGCCCGAAGGACCGGAAAGGACGAGCAATAAACCTTCTTTAGACATTGCACACTCCATAGATATTATTACTTCTATCTTGCACTATTATCAGCATTTTTTCAAGAAGGACCCTGCCAAGTTCTTGCAAATATGACTTATTTAAGCTTAACTCTGAACCTCGCCAAAGCCCAACAAATTCTAAGACGATTTGGTAGACGATAATCATGCCGCAAATAGCGGTAGGCGTCTAGCCAATTTTGCCTTAAATGATCAGGCGTAATGAATTGGTTGCGGGAAAAAGTCGGACAGGGCCGCTGATGCCAGCTGATCCTAATTACCCGGCCAACCGTCAATTTTGCCTGATTTTGATGATACTTGGTTAACGCAATCGTCAGGTAATTTCCATCCAGCACATGCTGCCAGTCGGGATTAGCCTGCTGATTGCGTTCCCAATAAATAGCTTTTCGGAGTTTCTTGCTTAAGTTAACCCACATTTGTCTGCCATTAGGCAGTTCAATTAAAGCCACTAAGTAGCTTTTTCTGGACATAAACCTTCACTCCAATTTGTCAATTCATCCAAAAGGGGTTAACTTATCGGCTCTATAATTTTTCCTGTTGATGGTTTATCTATATGATATCCTGTTAACAGGATTTTTTATTGCGCAAGAAAAAGAGGCCATAGCCTCTATTTCTCAA
>NZ_BMAY01000008.1 GCF_018327645.1 Lactobacillus corticis
TCGCCGCGCTTTTTTTAATATTCCGGCTTAGCTCAGTTGGTAGAGCGCGTGACTGTTAATCACGATGTCGTCAGTTCGAGTCTGACAGCCGGAGTAAGGAAGAGAGAGTCAAGCAAGGAGCTTGGCTCTTTTTGTTTTTACCAGAGGCTAATCATAGAACTTTGAGGCCAGCTTTGTTAAAATATTGCTAATAACGATTTTGATGAGGAGCTGATGATTATTAATTACTGGAATTGGTTATTGCACGCTTGGAAGAAACCGGGAGAATATGTCCACGGTAAGTCTTGGTATGGAATTTTAACTTTATTTATTGAAAATCTCTTAGTGCTTTTGGGGCTAGCCATCGGCTTAACAGGTATTGTTAATAAGTATTACAACATCAACGATATGAATTCAACTATGAACATGATGTACAGCAGTTCAGTCCTCAGAATTCATAGTCTACTAATTTATGTGATGTTATATCTGTGTTTTGCTGATTTTCTGATTATTGGCGCAGCCTATTTAGGGTACCGGTATAGTCACAATAGCGAAATAAAATTTTCTAATTACGTCAATCGGGTAGCGCAATATAGTAGTTACAACCTTTTTATCAGTTTGGTACTATTTTTATCCTTTTTAGGTATGGGATCCTTAACCTTACTGGTAGCAGTATGTTTGTGTTTATCAATATTGTTGTTAATAGTGAGTGCAAATGCTCCCATCTTGATGGATAGTGTGGGCGTGGTTCAAGATCGCTTAATTGGGACAATCTTTAGCACTACAGCAGCGGCTTTAGTGATAGTTTTGACAGTTGGCCTGGTTTTTAGCACTGCCTACAGTCAAATGTGGGGCTTTATTTCACAAATCTTAAATAGTCTGTTTGGATAGAAAAATAGCGTAAAACTAACTTGATGTAGTTTTACGCTTTTCCTTTTAGTCACAGTAATTTGGATTGATTAGTAAAGTAATTCACGACATAATCTTTAAAGGCTTTGACCTGAACTAATTGGGAACTTTCTTGGTTTTCACTGATAAAAGTACTCCTTTCAAATTTGGTGCCATCTTTAAAAGTAAGTGGTGTTTTATACCCAGAAAAATTATTTAAACAGATCTCCGGTAAAATAGACCACCCAATACCAGCTTCGACTAAATCAGCTACAGTTATAATGTTGTCAATGGTCAAATCAGTATGGATCTTAGACAAAAGATGATGTTCACTCAGCCAGCGATCTTGTTCGCTTTCTAATAGTTTATCAGTATGGTGGACGATATATGGTTGAGCGGGCAGGTCGGTCAAGGTGGTTTCCTGTCTGCATGCGAGGTAAACCGGCTCTGTCATTAGCAAAGTCCGATTTTTATTGCCCGAGTAGCGACCACGAGAAATAACCAGATCTAATTTCTCGGAATGCAGGTCATCCGCAAATCTAGGACTGTTGGCAGTTTGAACCGAGATTGCCACCTTGGGATATTTTTTTCTTAAAGCCCGCTAGAACCTGCGAAAATTGATAGCGGGCAAAATTATAAGAAACCCCAATTTTTAAACTGCCGGTAACTTCATGAGTGATTTCAGTCAACTCGCTTTGCATCAAGCCAAATTGCTGGTGAATTTGGTGAATTCGTTTCAATACAATTTCTCCAGCAGGAGTAAATTGCACACCATGGCGGGAGCGGAGCACTATTTGTACCTGTAGCTCAGCTTCGAGCGCATTTAGCCGCTTAGATAAAGCCGATTGGGTAATAAAAAAATTCTCACTAGTTGCGGTAATGTTTTTGGTTTGCTCTAAAGAAAGCAGTAATTCGATGTCTCGTTGATTCATGATATCTACCTCATAATCATTATAGTTATGGAAAACTAAATTTACCATTCCTCCGAGGAATACTTTTCAAGAAAGAAAATGCCTTTTACATCAATGATGTAAGGGCTTTAAATTGAGGTAGACAAGGAGGACGTTAACATGAGCCAAGGTAAAAAGGTTAGATTTTCTTACGAACAGTTAAATGCTTTGTGTATGGACGCATTTCAGAAATTTGGTTTTAGCGAGCATGACGCAGCAACGATTACCGACGTTTTGCTGACTGCCGATTTGTACGGTATTCAAAGCCATGGTATGCAGCGTTTGGTGCGCTACTATAAGGGGATTCAAAAGGGTACGATGAAAGTCGATGCCAAGCCTGAAATAGTATTTGAAACCCCAGTATCTGCAGTTGTTGATGGTCATGATGGCATGGGCCAACTGAATGGCGTGTTTGCAATGAATTTAGCCATCAAAAAAGCTAAAAAGAGTGGCGTCGGCATTGTTTCAGTGCGCAACTCCAATCACTATGGGATCGCCGGCTATTACGCAAAAATGGCTGCCCGCCAAAACATGATTGGTTTTTCTTCGACCAACAGTGAGGCAATCATGGTTCCAACTTATGCCAGCAAAGCCATGATCGGTTCGAACCCGCAAGCTTGGTGTGTACCGGCTGATCCCTATGATTTCTTTTTTGATGCAGCTACCTCAGTGGTAACTCGCGGAAAACTTGAAATGTACAATAAGCTGGGCGAAAAGCTGCCGGATGGCTGGGCCCTTGATGCAGAAGGCCAACCAACAAATGACGCTGGTGCCGTTTTAGCTAATATTGCTGCTCATCGCGGCGGCGGCATTATGCCGTTAGGTGGTTCAACTGAACAATTGGGCTCGCATAAAGGCTACGGCAATGGCATGGTTTCTGAATTATTTAGTTCTATCTTATCCCAAGGCTTAACCAGTAATGAGACGATGAAAGCTGGAAAAAGCGGGATCTGCCACGGCTTTATGGCAATTAATTTGGTTGCTTTTGGTGATCCTGCTGCAATTAAGGCTCATTTGTCCAATTATTTACAGTCTTTGCGTGATGCACCAAAAGCTAGTGGGCAAAGTCGAATTTATACTCATGGTGAAAAAGAAGCAGCTTTCGTCAAGGATCGTAAAGAAAATGGGATTCCCGTCATTGATAAAACCATGACTGAAGTTTATGATCTTTGCGACTACTTGCATTTGGATCCACATAAATATTTTGGTGATTATGAACCGCCAAAGGCAGGAAAAATGTTTACCGGAAATTATTAATGCAACTTTTTAGCGGCAGCGTGTAAGCGCTGCTTTTTTCTTGCTGAAAAAAACAAAAGTTAGTATTCAACTTCACAAGTTTTTGAATGAAAGCGCATATAATCAGCCATTACTTAAAATAAGTTAAATGATTAGCCCATTTTTGTTGAAAATTCAAAATATTTTAGATTTGTAAATGCTTGTTAATTGTTTCATTTGTTTGAAAAAAAGTCTGTCTATTCCAATCCATTTATTGTAAAATTAAAAGCGGATACATTTTTATCTAGAGGGGGAAAAAACATGGTAGGAATTGTATTAGCCAGCCATGGTGGTTTTGCTGACGGCATTGCAGAATCTGCACAAATGCTGTTTGGTGAACAAGAGAACTTCGCTCATGTTATCTTGAAGCCTGAAGAAGGGCCAGATGACATCCGTGGCAAGATGGAAAAAGCAATTGCTTCGTTTGATAATCAAGACGAAGTATTGTTTATTGTTGACCTCTGGGGCGGAACGCCTTTCAACCAAGCAAATGGTTTAGTTGAAAAGCACGCCGACAAGTGGGCTATTGTTAGTGGTATGAACTTACCAATGGTGGTTGAAGCACTGACTCAAAGAATGTCAGTTGATTCAGCACACAAGATTGCAACTGCAATTGTGCAACCAGCTAAGGACGGTATCAAGACCAAGCCTGAAGACTTAATGCCTAAGTCAGAAGTTAAGGCTGCCGTTCAAGGCAATAATGCACCAGCCAAGTCAATCCCAGAAGGGACTGTAATTGGTGATGGACACATCAAGTATGTTTTGGCCAGAATCGACTCTCGGTTATTGCATGGTCAAGTTGCTACTGGTTGGATTCCACAATTGAAGCCAGATCGGGTTATCGTTGTTTCTGACAAGGTAGCCAAAGATGAATTGCGTAAGGGCATGATTCGTGATGCTGCGCCTGCAGGCGTTAAGGCTCACGCTGTGCCTTTGAAGAAGATGGAACAAATCATGAAGGACCCAAGATTTGGGAATACTCATGCCATGCTTCTGTTTGAAAACCCTGAAGACTTTTTGAAGATGATTGACGCCGGACTTGATGTCAAGACACTTAATGTCGGCTCAATGTCTTACTCTGAAGGTGACGTAAACGCCAATAACGTTTTATCAATGAACCAAGAAGACGTTGATACTTTCCGTGAACTTGAAAAGAAGGGTATCAAGTTTGACGTTCGTAAAGTTCCTTCAGACAATAAGGGCGACATGGATGCCATTTTAAAGAAGGCACAACGGTTGCTCGACGAAAAGAACAAATAAAATTAGGAGTATAGAAATGAACGCTATTCAAATGATTTTGGTAGTGGTTGTTGCCTTCTTAGCTGGTATGGAAGGTATCCTTGATGAATGGGAATTTCACCAACCACTAGTTGCATGTACTTTAATCGGCCTGGTATCAGGTCACTTGTCCTTAGGCGTAATGCTGGGCGGTTCTTTACAAATGATCGCCATGGGTTGGGCTAATATCGGTGCGGCTGTTGCGCCAGACGCCGCATTAGCAGCTGTTGCTTCAGCTATCATCTTGGTTCAAGGTGGTCAAGGCGTTAGCGGTATCGGTACTGCTACCGGTATTGCCATTCCTTTGGCTGTTGCCGGCTTGTTCTTAACCATGATTGTTCGTACGATTTCAACTGCTATCGTCCACATTATGGATTCATACGCAAAGAAGGGTAACTGGCGGATGATCAATGTTTGGCAATGGATTGCTGTTTGCTTGCAAGGTTTGCGGATTGCCATCCCAGCTGCTGCATTGTTAGCTATTCCTTCTTCTGCTGTTCGTGCAGCCTTAAGCTCAATGCCATCATGGTTAACCGAAGGTATGACTATCGGTGGTGGTATGGTTGTTGCCGTAGGTTACGCTATGGTTATTAACATGATGGCTTCACGTGAAGTTTGGCCATTCTTCGCCATTGGTTTTGCTTTAGCCGCAATTAACGACTTGACTTTGATCGCCTTAGGTGCAATTGGCTTGTCATTAGCCTTAATGTACTTGGCTCTTGAAGACAAGGCTGGCAAGGGCGGTTCATCAAATAACGCAGCAAGCGGTACAGGTGATCCACTCGGCGACATTATTGATGACTATTAAAATAAGCGCTAGAGGAGGATTTTAAAATGGCTGATAAGAAAATTAGTTTAACAAAAGCCGACCGCTTCAATGTTATGTGGCACTCACAATTCCTTCAAGGTTCTTGGAACTATGAAAGAATGCAGAACGGTGGTTGGGCTTACTCATTAATCCCTGCATTGAGAAAGCTGTACTCAAACAAAGACGATATGTCAGCAGCTTTGCAAAGACACTTGGTATTCTTTAACACCCACCCATACTTGGCTTCACCAATCATTGGTGTTACCTTGGCCTTGGAAGAAGATAAGGCAAACGGTGCGCCGGTTGAAGATGAAGCTATCCAAGGTGTTAAGGTTGGTATGATGGGGCCTTTGGCCGGTGTTGGTGACCCTGTGTTCTGGTACACCGTACGTCCTATTTTAGGTGCCTTAGGTGCTTCAATGGCAATTAGCGGCAACGTTATGGGCCCAATTCTGTTCTTTGTACTTTGGAACTTAATCCGGATCGGCTTCTTGTGGTACACGCAAGAATTAGGTTACAAGGCTGGTTCTGCTATCACCAAGGACATGTCAGGTGGTCTTTTGCAAAAGGTTACCCGTGGTGCTTCAATGATGGGTATGTTCGTTTTGGGTGCCCTGATTGAACGTTGGGTATCAATTAACTTTGTACCTGTTGTTTCTAAGACTCCTATCCAAAAGGGCGGTTACATTGAATGGAGCAAGTTGCCTGATGGTGCTGCTGGTATTAAGCAAGCTTTGATCCAATACAACAATGGTAATGGCTTGTCACTTACTAAGTACAAGACTACTACTTTGCAAAATAACTTGGACCAATTGATTCCAGGTTTGGCAGCTTTGCTGTTAACTTTCCTTTGCATGTGGTTGCTTAAGAAGAAAGTTTCTCCAATTTGGATCATCATCGGTATCTTTGTTGTTGGTGTATTATTCCACTTATGGGGAATTCTTTAATCAAAAATGCCTAAATCAATTAATACCCGAGTCGATTTTGCATCCGATGCAACTTGGTTTCGTGGGATATCATCCTATGGAAAATGCATGATCGGCGATAAAGCATTTGAATTTTACAATGAACGAAACGTCGAAGATTATGTACAAATTCCTTGGACAGAAGTCACTTATGTCGTAGCTGATGTTCATTTTAAAGGTAAGTACATTCCTCGTTTTGAACTTCGTACAAAATCAAACGGATCCTTTATTTTTGCTACTAAGACGCCTAAAAAGGCACTTAGGGCAATTAGAAATTACGTTCCAGCTGATCACATGCGTAAGGCATTGACCATCGGACAAAAAATCAAACGTTTCTTCACGCGTAAAAAATAAAGGATACCAAAAAGGACGACTCGTTTGAGTCGTCCTTTTACTTTAGCTTTTTTATTAAACGAGCAAGATTAGCACTAGTTAAACTTAAATTGCTTGCAGCATGGTTAATTGCTTCCGTCAGACTGCTTGGCCCTTGCTCTACAGCAAAACAAGCATCAAGATAATCGTAAAGTTGATCCACCTGGCCCAGCTTTCCTGAAATTGCAATTACGGTAATTTTAGGATTAAGCTTTTTCGCTAGTTTTGCGGCTGCATATGGTGCCTTTCCAAATTTGGTCTGATTATCAGTTGCTCCCTCGCCAACGATTAAGAAATCAGCTGATGCAATAGCACTGGCAAAATTGATAGTATCCAGCACCACTTCAGCACCAGCTTTCATTTCAGCACCAAGAAATGCCCGGAGGGCAAAACCGCATCCTCCAGCTGCACCAGTGCCAGGTTGGGTTGAATAATCTGTCTTCAGATAATCGGCTGCTATATTGGCAAAGTTGTGCAAATTTTGGTCAAGGATTGGTAAATCCGCGGGTTTTGCTCCTTTTTGAAGACCAAAGACGTAACTGGCACCATTTTTTCCTAGGAGAGGATTGGTGACGTCAGAAGCAATAATAATTTTAACTTTGTTAATCCGTTCATCTAGCTGACCCGTGATCTGGGTTAAGTTGGCTAAGGCTGCGTTTCCTTGAGGGATGTCCTGTCTGTTTTGGTCAAGTAGGTGTAAACCAAGGGCTTGCAAGATTCCTGCCCCACCATCGTTAGTTCCGCTGCCGCCAAGAGCCACGATTATTTTGCTTACGCCTTGATTTAGGGCGGCTTTTATTAATTCACCTGTCCCATAGCTGCTGGCTGCAAAAGGTGCTCCTGAGCCGACATATTGCAAGCCACTAGCTTGTGCCATTTCAATCACTGCGGTTTTTCCCTGATCTAGTATGCCGTATTCAGCCTTGACGCTGTTTCCTAGTGGGTCGTGAACTTGGACTTGAATTCTTTGACTAGGTTGGGCTTGCAGCATAACGTCCATTGTGCCTTCGCCACCATCAGCAATCGGTAAGAGGGTATATTTCCCGGGTAATATTGGGGCCATACCGTGGTGGATTGCTTGGGCGACGGCTTGGGCTGACAGACTGCCTTTGAAGGAGTCCGGAGCAATTACGATTTTCAAAATGATCACTTCTTTCTGACTATATTCTAACTGAAATTTAGTTAGCAGCGCTTCGGAAAACGGATTCAAAATTATTAGTGCAGTGTTTCACATTATGGTAAAATATAATTATATAGATGGAGGAAGTTACAATGTTTGCTACTATTTTTTATTGGATTATTGTTGCAGCTGCAGCGCTCTGGGGAATTTGGTCCTTAGTCTGGTCAATTATCTATCTAGCTCATGGAGAAAATGGAAATTTGTGGATTTTTGCCATTATCAATGCGTTAGGTACACTTGCTTTAGGAATCTTAACGATCATCTATGGAAGCCAAGATAATCAGTGGTACTGGTTTGCCTCAAAGATTAGCAATATTGCATGGATAGTATATAGTTTCTACGGCTATATTGTATTAACCGTCTTACAATTTATTTTTGGTTTTAGCAAAAAGGCAAAGGCACAAAATTAGTAAAATAAAAAGGCCGCTCAATTCTAGCTTGGGCGGCTTTTTTTAATAGTTGCGATTTGAAATTTTATCCATAAATTTTGTTAGATTTTGATAATTTGGCAAAGAGGAAAATTCACTGAGGGATGCACGGGTCCGATTCTCGTATTCCTTTGCGAGCTGATGAGCTTGTGTCAGCCCACCCAATTTAACAACCAGCTCCCTAATCTTGTATAGGTCAACTGGCTTTAGATTACACCCTTTCCTTACCAAGTCATGCAGCACGTTGCTAGTATCTTTTTGGAGAGCAAAGATTAATGGGGCTGAATAAACGCCATCTTGAACATCCAACAAAACTGGCTTGCGAAAGTCTTCAGTTGTCGAGGCGTAATCAAGGAGATCGTCTTGAATTTGAAAAAGCATCCCTAAATTTTCGCCAAATTCTTTTGCCTGATTAGCAATTTTGTTGCCCCAATTACCTTCAAGTGCTCCTAGATTGGCGGAATATCCAAAGAGAAGGGCAGTTTTGCCTTTAATTTGTTCAAGATATTCTTCGATTGTAATGTCAAGATTATAATTCTGCCCAAATTGTGCAACTTCCCCTTGTAAAATTCCTGACATAGCTTTGCTATTTAGTTGCAGGTTTGTTAGTTTGCTGGCATTTTTACTTAATAAATTTAATGACAAAGCAAAAAGCAGATCCCCGGTGTAGACGGCCGTATGTTTGCCATATTTAGCATAAATGCTCGGCTTGCCGTGACGAATGGGAGAGTTATCGACAATATCATCGTGAATTAAAGTAGCGTTGTGCAGCATTTCAATTGATGCCGCCAAACGATAGCCTTTATTTAACGAATGTTTTTTATTTTTACCACTAAAAAAGAGTAAGAATAAGGCCGGACGGAGCATTTTGCCTTTTGCTTGAAAATGCTCACGTACGGCAATGCCCAACTGTCCAGAAACATCTTGTAGTTCTGTTTGAATGACCTGATCAACTTTATCAAGAGCGGATGCAAGCTCAGGTATGTCACTCCAAAAAGAGTCGGTGTTCATTAATAATTTTACCTTTCAAATGAAATTTGATGATCTTTGATGAATTCAGAATCGTTTAGATGACTTAAAAGCACTTTTCCGCCAAGACCTACTAGCAGTCCTGCGAGCAAACCACTGAGTGCCAAAAATGGTAAATAAAGCAGGACGCTCTTGGCACCAGATATCCAGTAGGCTACTAAAATTTGCCCAAAATTGTGGGTGATTCCACCAATCATAGAAACGCCTAAAATACTGAAAACACGGGGAGACATTTTACTAGCAAGTTTCATCATAAAGAGGCTTAAAAAGGCTCCTGCAAATGAATATATGAAAGTGGCAGCTCCACCAGTAATCAGTGATGTTAATATTAGACGCAAAAATGTTAATAATATGCAGTCGGAAAAAGGTAGGGTGAATAGTGCCATTAGGGTAATAACATTCGTTAAACCAATCTTTGCTCCGGGTAAAACGGCAATTAGCGCAGGGAACATTTGCTCAACAACGCCTAAAATAATTCCTTGGCTGCATAAAATACCTATCCAAACGTTTCTTTGCAAGTTGTGAGTATTTGTCATGGATTTACAAGTGTGTGATCAAAAGTTTTTTGGCTCTTTTTAGTGGGCTTGTCAGACACAAGTTCGATGCTAACTTTATGAGGAAGACAAATGATGCTCTCGCCAGCTTTACTTTTAAAGCCTTCCTTTACACAAACTTGGTCTCGACAATTTGCATCGTTAATTGCAATTTTATGATTTCTAATAACGATGGTATTGTACTTGTTGGCTTGTTTGATGGTATATGACAAATCCTTAGATTTGGTCAAATCAAATGTTTTAACCTTTTTACTATCGACTTTAACTATTGCATAAATATCATTGCCTTTTTTAGCTTGGGTATCTTGAATCAGATAGAAGTATGGCAATAGGCTGATAGCCAATAAGACAAAAACCGCAAAAAAATCGCCAAATTTAAATTTAAATAATTTATCGTTTGTATTCATAGTTACATTTAAAAAGGTCTTATAGCTTTTTGCCATAAGACCTTTTAATATTAATTCTTATGCCCGTTATGATCAACTAGATAAAATGGTTTTAATATCCCATAACGCCACTTGCCCAGCTTCTTTTCAAGCCATGGAACGAACCACATATCCAGGCCGAATGCTCGCCCAGAGCCGTTCATTACAGCAATTGCGGCAAAAAACATCCACACATTAACCCAGTAATTCATTCCGCTTAAACAGAAGATTGCGGTAAAGATTGCACTCATTGCACCTGCAAACCAAGTGCAGAGACCAATGACCAATAAAATACCTAAGGCAATTTCAAACACGGTCATAAATTTTTGAGCAGCCAAGGCAGCATCGTTGTTAGGGATGAGCACTTTAGTTATACTTTGCATCCAATCCGGCATCTGGTTAAACACAGGCATTGGTGAATGACCATAGTCAAAGTTCAAAGAAAAGCGGACAGCAGAGGCAGCAGAAGAAGAGCTGTTGGCAGCATTGGTAGCAGCCGAAGTGGCAGCTCCTGCTTTTTGGCTAGCTCCGGAAGTAGCAGCTTGCATTAACCATGGAAACTGCAATTGCAACTTGTTGCCAAACCATGAACCACTTCCTTGGACCTTGTACCAACAATCGATTAGCCACATCATTCCTAAATATATTCGAAGAGGTACCGTCCAAAGAACATTGCCATACCGGTTGAGATTTCCACGCCAGAGAGTCGGACGTTTGATTCGGAACCATTCATCCATAATGTAATGGAAAAGATAGTAACCAGAATAGATCTGGATGAAGTAGATCATGTCGACCAAGTCTTTCATCAAGATTGCAAAAAAGCCACTCAAATGAAAGGTGTTCATTAAACTAGCTACGCCCCAACTCGGCCCTAAAGAAACCATGAAGCCAGAGTAGGTACCCTTAAATTTGACGGGTTCGCTATTATTGATTTGAGCTAGGATATTTTTAAAAGCACATTTTCCGGCTGAT
Source organism: Lactobacillus corticis (assembly GCF_018327645.1). Taxonomy (GTDB): domain Bacteria; phylum Bacillota; class Bacilli; order Lactobacillales; family Lactobacillaceae; genus Lactobacillus; species Lactobacillus corticis. Next base: position 11,104 of record NZ_BMAY01000008.1, read on the forward strand.
TCGGCACCTTGAACAACTTGCGGTTCACCGCGTCCAGATCCATTTTCATCGTAAAAGGCAACGTCACCAATAACGTAGACGTGTGGATCTTCAGGGAGCTGCGAATATTCGTTAACAACGATTCTACCAGCCCTAGCCTGTTTGAAACCAAAGTTAGCAGCCGAGTCCTTGGCCTTAACGCCAGCAGTCCAAATTAAAGTTTTAGTTGGGAAAGTCGAACCGTCTTTTAAATCAACGTAATCTTCATGGACGCCAACAACTCCGGTGTTGGTTTTGATCACAACTCCATGTTTCTTGAAGTAGCGTTCTGCTTTTGCGGCATCTGGACGATCAAGCATATTCATAACCGTTGGTGCCATTTCCATCATGGTGATTTTTATTTCAGATGGATCAAGATTATAACGTTTAGCTAGTTCTGGTCGCCAAGAATTTAATTCTCCCGCCATTTCAGTCCCAGTAAAACCAGTACCAACGACAACAAAATTAAGATATTGAGCCCGCTTCTCTGGATCGCGCTCCCTGCTCCCCATATGAACCATTAAGTCAATGTGATCGCGCAGTACTTCTGCTTGTTCAAGACTGCCAAGCATGAAGCCATGCTCTTTTACACCAGGGGTGCCGAAGTCATTTGGTTCACTACCAATTGCAAGTACAACGTAATCATAAGGGTAGGTTCCATACTTACCGATTACTTCGTGCTTATCACGATCAATTTTGGAAATTTCATCAGTTACAACGTCAACGTTTTTACGTCGTGAAAATAGCCGTTGCAAATCGTATTGTAGACTAGTAGCATCAACCCGATTACCAGCAACTTCATGCAAGGAAGTCATCATGGTCATGTAGGGATTTTTGTCTATTAAAGTAATCTTGACATCGTTCCGCTTTTTTAACTTCTTGGCAAGGTGCTTAGTGGTATATAATCCTCCAAAGCCGCCCCCAATAACAACAATATTAGTTTTTGACATTGGGAAAACCTCTATCTATTCATGCAATATTTCACTGCTATTATACAAAAAGTAATAATGAAAGTCTATTTTTTCACAAAATGAACGCTTATAAAGCAATATTGCAAAACTAATCGAAAAATATTCTCAAATTACCAATGCAAGCGGTTTTTATATTTGTAATTGTAACATTTGTAAGGTAGATGTATAATACATTTGTGTGAATTAGATCACATTTGGAAGGAATAGAGAGAGGAATAATTATGAAGAAATCGATTTTGTGTGCTAGTGCTGCTGTACTTTCGGCGTTTTTATTGGCAGGCTGTTCAACAACTGCTTCAAATTCAAGCAACAGTTCGTCAACTTCATCTAGCAAGGTAGCTAAGTCATCATCATCTTCTTCAAGTAAGAAAGCAACTAAACAAACTGCTGGTGCTAAGATGAAGGATGGAACTTATAAATTAGTAGAAGATAATTATGATCATGGGTACAAAGTAGAAGTGTCGATCACTGTCAAGAACAACAAGATTACCAATTCTAGTTATGACCAAGTAAATAAGAAAGGCGTTTCTAAGACTAAGAATGCAGCTTACGAGAAGCAAATGAAAAAGATAAGCGGTATTGGGCCTAAAGAATACATCCCTAAGTTGGCCAAGGAATTGTCCTCAACTCAAGCTGATGCTTCTGGAATTCAAGTTGTTTCAGGGGCAACTCACTCCTCAAACACGCTGAGAAACTACTTCAACCAATTGATTCAAGCAGCTCAGAAAGGTGATACTGCCACAATTCATATCAACAATAATGGCAAGCTTAAGGACGGCACCTACAAGTTAGAGCAAACCAATTATGACCACGGCTATCGTCAAGTCTTTACGCTAACTGTAAAGAATAATAAGATTTCACATTTGGATTATGACCAAGTAAATAAGAAGGGCGTTTCAAAGGCCAAAGATGCAGCCTACGAAAAGCAAATGAAGAAGGTAAACGGCATTGGGCCGAAGGAATATATTGCGAAATTGAATAAAGAATTTAATAAATCCAAGGATGCAAATGTTCAAGTAGTTTCAGGCGCAACCCATTCTTCAAACTCATTTACAGCTTATGTTGGTCAATTGATCAATGCCGCTGAAAACGGTAATACCAAGACCATTAAAGTTGACAACATTATCTATTCTGAATAAAACAAAAGTGTTTAATTTAATTAAACCCCGAAGCTGAATAGTTTCGGGGTTTGCTTTTACAAGAAAATTAAGAGAGCAAATGAAAAAAAGACGTTTTTTATTACCATTATTATTAGGCTTGACCCTGCTGACCTTATCAGCTTGTGCTACTAAAAGCCAACCGGAACATAAAAATACCACGGCGATAACAACTACGGCTACAGAGGATACGAAGTTTTTGATGGGAACAGTTTGTACCATCAAGGTCTACAACAAGCACAAACAGCAAGCAGTTAAAGATGGTTTTGCCCGGATCAAGGAACTAGCCAAAAAGATAACGGTCAATCAAAAAGGCAGCGAAATCGATAAGGTTAATAAATATGCTGGAGTGAAACCAGTCAAGGCTTCCCGGGATATCTACCGCTTATGTAAGGAGGCCTACCACTATAGTGCTAATTCTGATGAATCATTTGATATGGCAATTGGGCCGATTACTCAGCTATGGCGGATTGGCTTTCCTGATGCACATGTACCGAAACAAAGCCAGATTACCAAGAGACTAAAATTAGTTAATTACCGTAATGTTCAATTTGACGACGTTAAGCAGACGGTGTATTTGACTAAAAAAGGGATGCAGCTTGATCTTGGCGGCATTGCCAAGGGATTTATTACCGATGAGGTAAAAAAAGTGCTAAGAAAAGATGGCGTTACTAGCGCTATTATCGATTTGGGTGGAAATGTTTATGTGCTTGGAGAGTCACCTACAAATCATTCAACTTGGACGGTGGGGGTACAAGACCCTAAACGTAGTCGTGGGGTTGCCATCGGATCAATGCCTGAAAAAAATAAGTCGATCGTCACTAGCGGAATCTATGAACGGTATTTGAAGGTTGGCAAGAAGACATATTCTCATTTGATGGACCCTAAGACAGGCTATCCGTTCCAGAATAACTTGATGGGAGTGACGATTGTAAGCTCACGTTCTACCGATGGCGATGCTTTGTCGACCGCCACATTTGATAAAGGACTTAAGGATGGCTATGCCTACATTGAAAAGAAAAAAAGAGTAGATGCAATCTTTATCACCAAAGATAAGAAAGTGTATGTCACAAGTGGCTTGCAAAAAAAGTTTAAACTGTTTAAAGATAGTGGCTACAAGTTAGCTTCAATTAAGTCAGTTGAATAATATTGCTTTTTTTGTTAAAATAGCGGGAGTTTGGAAGTGAGATTTATGGCAGTGAAAAAAGCAGCTTTAGCCTGCACTGTTTGTGGGTCGCGAAACTACTCAATCACCGCAAGCAGTAACCGGACGCAACGTTTAGAATTAAAGAAGTTTTGTAAGCATTGCGGAACACAAACTTTACACAAAGAAACGAGGTAAGAAGTTATGATCAAATTTTTCAAGAGTGTCGGGCATGAAATGAAGTTGGTGCACTGGCCAAGCTTTAAAGAAAATCGTCGCGACACTTCAATTGTCGTAACTTTTTCGATTCTTTTTGGTTTGTACCTCGGTGGTATCGACTATTTGCTTAGCTGGTTAATAGGGATGCTCTAAGATACTAGGCAACTCGAGGTCGAGCATGGTATAATACACCTAACTAGAAGAAACCTCTGTCAGAGGTTTTTTTGTTTGCCAAAAAATAAGGAGACTCATTATGGTTGAAACATCAAAGAAGCAATGGTACGTATTGCATACTTACTCTGGATACGAAGACAAGGTTAAATCAGACCTGCTTTCACGTGCTCAAAGCATGGGCATGCAAGACTATATTTTTCGGGTAGTCGTTCCAGAAGAATCAAAAGTAGAAACGGTTCGGGGGAAGAAAGAAGAAGTTGAAGAAAAAGTTTTCCCTGGATATGTTTTGGTTGAAATGGTCATGACTGACGAAAGCTGGTTCATTGTGCGGAACACCCCTAATGTTACTGGTTTTGTGGGCAGCCACGGTGGTGGTTCAAAGCCTTCACCATTATTAGATGAAGAAATTGAACGCATTTTAGCGCAACAAGGCGAACCAGCCAAGAAGCCGACTGAAAACTATGAGTTGGGTGAAGAAGTGAAGATCAGTGAAGGTGCCTTTGCCGGCATGATTGGAAAAATCACCGATATTCAACCTGATAAATACAAATTGTATGTCTCAGTTGATATGTTTGGTCGTCAAACCACCGCAGAACTTGACTATGACCAAGTTGAAAAAGTCTCTGACTAATTAAATATCTTAGTTGTATTACTTGCCCCTAGGTGGTAAGATATTTAGGTATGTTTATATTGTGGGAGGAAAAGAAAGTATCTTTTCCATTTTAACCGCATCACGGAATCAAGGAGGTATTGACCGTGGCAAAGAAAGTTCATACTGTAGTTAAATTACAAATCCCAGCTGGTGCTGCAACACCTGCACCTCCAGTTGGTCCTGCTTTAGGTCAAGCTGGTATCAACATCGTTGGTTTCACTAAGGAATTCAACGCTAGAACCGCTGATCAAAAGGGCATGATTATTCCTGTAGTCATCACGGTATATGAAGACCGTTCATTCGAATTCATTACCAAGACTCCACCAGCACCAGTATTGCTTAAGCAAGCTGCTAAGATCAAGAAGGCTTCTGGTGAACCTAACACTAACAAGGTTGGTAAGGTTACCAAGGCACAAGTTAAGGAAATCGCTGAAACTAAGATGAAGGACCTTAACGCTGCTGATATTGAAGCTGCTATGCGTATGGTAGAAGGTACCGCACGCAGCATGGGCATCGAAGTCGTTGACTAATCCCGTTATTAACTAATAACGCTAGGTGGGAGAGCAATAGAGAGGCTCGTTTGACCACATACACAAGGAGGAAAGCACATGCCTAAGCATGGTAAGAAATATTTAGAAGCTGCTAAGAAAGTTGATTCAAGCAAGTTTTACTCAGTTGCAGAAGCAATGAAACTTGTTAAGGAAACTTCATACGCAAACTTTGACGCTTCAGTTGAAGTATCATACAACTTAAGCGTTGACCCAAAGCAAGCTGACCAACAAATTCGTGGTTCACTTGTTTTGCCAAACGGTACTGGTAAGACCCAAAAGGTTATTGTTTTTGCTGAAGGCCCACAAGCTGAAGCAGCAAAGGCAGCCGGTGCTGACGAAGTTGGTTCAGATGAATTAGTTGAAAAAGTTCAAAATGGTTACCTTGACTTTGACGTTGTCGTAGCTACCCCTATGATGATGGCTAAGGTAGGTCGTTTGGGTCGGATTCTTGGGCCTAAGGGCTTAATGCCAAACCCTAAGACTGGTACTGTAACCATGGATATTGAAAAGGCTGTTAAGAACGTTAAGGCTGGTCAAGTTGAATACCGTGTTGACCGTCAAGCTGCTATCCACGCTGCTATCGGTAAGGTATCATTCACTGAAGACCAATTAGTTGAAAACTTCAACGCTTTACGTGACGCAATTGTTCGTGCACGTCCAGCAGCAGCTAAGGGTCAATACATCAAGAGCGTTGCTGTAGCTGCAACCTTTGGCCCTGGGATTAAGCTTAACCCATTAGACTTGATGTAATTCAATGATAATTAAAGGAATCGCGACTTGGTCGCGATTTTTTTTGTTTTGAGAGAATTTCTTCTTTACAAGTTAAGGGGATTCTGTTAGTATAGTTCAAGTGATAAATTCTACCTAAGACTCGGGTGATCATCACGGATCTCAATAACCCGCCGAGGCCAGAAGATTATGAAGACGATTAACGCTCCATGTCTCTTGGCATGGAGTTTTTTAGGCCTAAATAGGATTTATTATTAATTTTTATGGAGGTGAATCGATTGAGTAAAGCTGCTATTGCTGAAAAGGAAAAGCTTGTTGATGCTTTTGCTGAAGAACTTAAGGCTGCTAAAGCGATCTTGATCATCAACTACCTTGGTTTGACTGTTGAAGAAGTTACTGCTATGCGTAAGGAACTTCGTGACAACGATGTTAAGATGAAGGTTATCAAGAACACTTACTTGCGCCGCGCTGCTGCAAAGGCTGGCATCGAAGGTTTGGAAGACACTTTTGTTGGTCCAACTGCTGTTATCTACACTGACAACGCTGACGATGTTACTGAACCAGCACGTATCGTTTCTGAATATGCAGACAAGCACGAAGTAATCGAAATCAAGGGTGGTATGCTGGAAGGCAAACTTACCTCAAAGGAAGAAATCAAGGAACTCGCAGCCATTCCTGGTCGCGAAGGCTTGCTTTCAATGCTTGTTTCTGTATTGCAAGCTCCTGTACGTAACGTTGCTTACGCTGTTAAGGCTGTTGCTGATTCTAAGGACGAAGGCTCAGCTGAATAATTTTATTGTAATTTCTAATATCTAAATTTCGGAGGATACTTAAATGGCTTTAGATACTGAAAAGATTATTGAAGACTTGAAGGGTGCTACTATCCTTGAATTGAACGACTTGGTAAAGGCTATCGAAGACGAATTTGGCGTTACTGCTGCTGCTCCAGTTGCTGCTGCAGGTGCTGCTGACGGTGGTGCTGCTAAGTCATCATTTGACGTTGAATTGACTTCAGCAGGTCAAGAAAAGGTTAAGGTTATCAAGGCTGTTCGTGAAATCACTGGCCTTGGCCTTAAGGACTCAAAGGGTCTTGTTGACGCTGCTCCTAAGAACATCAAGGAAGGCGTTTCAGAAGACGAAGCTAACGACATCAAGGCTAAGCTTGAAGAAGTTGGCGCAACTGTTACTGTTAAGTAATCAGTCCTTTTATCAGAATAAAGGCGGATCAAACGATCTGCCTTTTTTCTTTGTCAAAATCTAGCCTTTAACCCTTGGGTGTGGTAACTTTAATGGGAAACACTAGTTTTTAAATCTAGATTGGAGTAAAGAAACATGAAATATTTAGTCGTTGGGGCAGGTCTTTTTGGGGCCGCATTTGCACGTGAAGCTGCCGAACACGGTCACCAAGTTAAGGTGATTGATCGGAGAAATCATATTGCTGGTAATATTTATACTGAAAAGGTTGACGGAATCGATGTTCACAAGTACGGTGCGCACATTTTCCATACTTCAAATAAAAAAGTTTGGAACTATGTAAATCGCTTTGCTGAATTTAACCGTTACACGAATTCTCCAATTGCTAACTACAACGGTGAACTCTACCACTTGCCGTTCAACATGAATACTTTCCATGAATTATGGGGGATTAAAACGCCAGCTGAAGCCCAAGAAATTATTAACAAGCAAAAAGGCGAAATGGCTGGCAAAGAGCCACAAAACTTGGAAGAACAAGCAATTTCCTTGGTAGGCCGCGATATCTACGAAAAGCTCATCAAGGGCTATACTGAAAAGCAATGGGGACGCAAGACCACGGAATTGCCAGCTTTCATTATCAAGCGTTTGCCAGTTCGTTTTTATTACGATAACAACTACTTCAATGATGATTTCCAAGGGATTCCTAAGATTGGCTATACGCAAATGGTAGCCAACATGCTTGATCATGAAAATATTTCCGTTGAACTTGAAAAAGACTATTTTGACAACCAAGCACAATATGAAGCTGATTATGACAAGATCGTCTACACTGGCATGATTGATAAGTACTTTAACTATCAATTAGGCGAATTGGAATATCGGTCATTGCGGTTTGAAACTGAAGAATTGGACCAAGAATACTACCAAGGCAACAGTGTGGTTAACTACACTGATAGCAAGACGCCATTTACGCGGATTATTGAACACAAATTATTTAACCCAGCTGCTACTAGCGACAAGACTGTGATTACGCGTGAATATCCAGCAGACTACCACAAGGGAATGGAACCATACTACCCAGTGAACGACGCTAAGAACAACGAATTGTATGCTAAATACCAAGAATTAGCAGCCAAGCAGGACAAGGTAATCTTTGGTGGCCGTTTAGGTCAATACAAGTACTACAACATGGATCAAGTTTTAGCTGCGGCCCTGGAAGCAGCTGACAAAGAATTGAACTAATTTTGATATTCATTTTAGTTATAACAAATAAAAACTTTTTTCAATTTCACTTATAAAAAGTAAGACGATATAATTAATCCTGTAGGTAAAAATAGACAGGAGGAAATTATGAATCAACATCCTGATTTTTTATTGAACAAGATTGCCAGTCCTGCTGATTTAAAGCAACTCTCGCTAGCACAGCTAACGCAACTGGCAAGTGAAATCAGAAGCTTAATTTTGGAAAAAGATTCAGTTGAAGGTGGCCACTTAGGGCCAGATTTAGGGATTGTCGAAACGGCAATTGCTTGGCATTATGTTTTTGACGCACCTAAGGATAAGATTGTTTGGGATGTCTCTCACCAGACTTATCCGCATAAAATGTTGACTGGACGGGCATATGGTTGGCTTGACCCTGATCGTTATGAGGAAGTTACGCCCTATTCTAACCCTGATGAAAGTCCTTATGATGATTTTGCCATCGGTCACACTTCGACTTCGATTGCGCTAGCTACTGGCATGGCCAAAGCACGTGACCTTGCAGGTGAAAACTACAATGTGACCGCCTTGATTGGTGATGGGTCATTAACCGGTGGCTTGGCTTTTGAAGGGTTAAATAATGCCGCGGTAGAAAAAGGCAATTTGATTGTGGTAATTAACGACAACCAAATGTCTATTGATGAAAATGTGGGCGGCGTTGTTACCAGTTTGCAGAAACTGCGGGAATCAAATGGCCAAACTGCTGAAAATCCTTTTAAGGCCTTAGGCTTTGACTATCTGTACGAGGATCAAGGCAATGATCTTGAAGCAATGATTAAGGCTTTTGAAGCAGTCAAAGATACCAAGCACCCAATTGTACTGCATATTAATACTTTAAAAGGGAAGGGCTATCAGCCAGCGGTTGAAAACAAGTATGCCCACCACTGGGTTTTGCCTTTTGATTTAAAGACTGATAAGACTACTGTTCCAAGTCCTCAAGGGCCAACTGCCGCTTCAACGGTAATCGACGTGGTGAAGGACGAACTTGAACACAAGAAGCCGCTCTTAACCATTAATGCGGCGATTCCGGGCGTTTTTGGGCTTGATGAAATCAAGAAAAATTATCCTGAACACTATTTAGATGTGGGAATTGCGGAGCAAGAGTCATTAACCTTAGCTGCTGGAGCTGCTAGAAACGGCGCTATTCCGGTAGTCTTCCAAAATTCAACCTTCTTGCAGCGGGCCTTTGACCAATTGTCGCATGATATTGCTGCCAACAACCTGCACGTCGTGATGTTGGTAGCAGGTGGCGGAATTACCACTAATTCTAAGACCCACCTGGGAGTGTTTGACCAAGTATTGGTAAGCAATCTGCCTAATTGGAAGTATTTAGCACCAACCAATTTAACGGAACTTCGGGCGATGACCAAATGGGCGATTGAACAGGCTAATGGTCCGGTAGCGATAAAGGAACCGGTTTTGCCGCTGCCGGCTGAAGGAAAAGCAGGCCATGACTATAGCCAGATTCACTATGAGATTATTCCTGGTGAAAAGGTTGCAATTCTTGCGTTAGGTGACTTTTACCAATTAGGTGAAAAAACGCAGGCTGAACTAGCCAAAGTCGGTATCAAGGCGGCCTTGGTTAACCCGCAATCAGCCAACATTTTAGATGAGGCTGCCCTTGATCGCCTTGCTCAAGATTATCAAGTCTTAGTGACGCTTGAAGATAATGCAATTGATGGTGGCTTTGGTCAAAAAGTAGCTAGTTATTTAGGCGACCAGAACATTTTGGTCAAAAACTATGCTGCTCCGCGAGAATATACTGACTTGGAAACTGCGCAAGCCATCTATCAGCGGATGCACTTGACTCCTGACCAATTAGCCAGCGACATCCAAAAGTTGCTAGGATAAAATAATTGCTTGTTTATAAGCATTAAACCGCTCATGTGAGCGGTTTTTTTTGCTTGCGTAATCTGCGGAAGTGGTTAATACTTTTGATAGAACTATTAGTAAAAACCACGAGGTGAAAAAATGAAATTTGCAATTTTTAACGTTTCTGAAAGTGAGCAACGAGTTTTAGATGAGTGGACCAAGAAAACTGGTCATGAAGTTAAAGTGGTGGCAGGCTCCTTGAACGCTAAGTCAGTTGAGGAAGTTGCTGATTGTGATGGCTTGACGATTAAGCAGACCAGTAAAATTGCCGATGAGCTCGTTTACCGCAAGCTGCATGAATTTGGCATTAAGAGCTTGAATTTACGAATCGTTGGGACCGATATTGTCGACTTCGACTTAGCTAAAAAGTATGATTTACTGGTTACTAACGTGCCGGCCTATTCACCGCGGGCAATTGCTGAAATGGCCGTAACGCAAGCCCTGTATTTGCTGCGGAAAATTGGGGAATTCCAAGCTAATATGGTTAACCAGCATGATTTTTCTTATCCTGACCGCTTGCAAAGTCATGAAATTTACACGCAAACCGTTGGTTTAGTCGGGGTGGGGCATATTGGTGCTGCTACTGCCCAAATGTTTAGTGCTTTGGGTGCCAAGGTCTTGGCCTATGATGTAGTTTACAATCCAGCTAATGAACCGTTTTTGACTTATACCGATTTGGATACCGTGTTACGCCAAAGCGATATCATTTCGCTGCATACGCCGCTTTTGCCAAGTACGCAGAAGATGATCGACGAAGCTGCCTTTAAGAAAATGAAAAATAATGCTATCCTGATCAATTGTGCTCGGGGAGGGTTAGTTGATACGCCTGCTTTAATTAAGGCGCTCAAAACCGGTGAAATTGCTGCTGCGGGCCTTGATGCTTTGGCTGGCGAAGAAAAGTACTTTGGCAAGCAGGTGCAAGCCAGTGACGTCCCTAGCGACTTTCAAGAACTTAATGCCATGCCGAATGTTTTGCTGACGCCGCACGCTGCTTTTTACACGCAAACTGCCATTCGCAACATGGTTGAAATCAGTCTGAATGATGCGCTAGCGATTCGCGAAGGAAAGCGGCCACAAAACTTGGTACATTAAAAGCAAAATTATTTTTCTGAAGAAAAATGCCAATCTGAGAATAGTCTGACCAAATTTCGGTCAGGCTATTTTGGTCTTTGCTTAAAATTATCAGCGGTTTTGCCAAACCAGGTTAATATTCGCTATAATTTGGAGAAGAAATGAGGCAAAATGATGGCAGAACAATATTTTACGCATAATCCTTCAGCCGCTCACGATGAACGGGTGATCGACTATCATCTCGAGCAAATTGACTTAAAATTTACTACTGATAGTGGCGTCTTTTCCAAAAACGGGTTGATTATGGTTCAGGGGTCTTGATTAAGACCATGAAAGATGTGGCTTTCCCAGCAAAGGGAATCCTCGATTTAGGCTGCGGCTATGGCCCCATCGGGCTGTTTGCGGCTAAATTTTGGCCAGATCAAACTGTCGAGATGGTTGACGTCAATGAACGCAGCTTGGCACTAGCTCAAAATAATGCCCGGACTAACGGGATCACTAACGTCAATATCCACCAGTCAAACGTTTATGAGCAGCTAGCTGGCAAAAGCTATGGCTTAATCCTAACTAATCCGCCAATTCGAGCTGGCAAGCAGGTGGTAAGTGCCATGCTGGCAGGAGCTAATGACCATTTGGTCGACGGCGGGATGATTTTGGTAGTGATCCAAAAGAAGCAGGGCGAACCAAGTGCGCGCAAACTCTTGACGGCTACTTTTGGAAATTGTGAAATTTTAGCCAGAGATAAGGGCTACTATATCTTAAAAGCTGTGAAGCAGGCTTAAACCAATTTTAATTAAAAAAGCCATAAAGCACGATTATACCAGTAAATTAAGCGCTTTCCTAAGACGATTTTTGGTCGTATAATATTGCCTGGAAAAGCAAAGAGCGGAGGCAATGATGATGAAAAAATTTGTGAAGAACTTAATTGCTGTTTTGTTGGTGTGTGTCGGCGTCTTCTTTATCGGTCGGATTATGGGCGATAATGAAACAGCTATTCCGGCTGGGCAAGCAGCCTTATATTTGATCGTTACCGGGATTTACTTCTATCATAATTACCGGAGCCGCGATCTTAACGCTTAAAGCAATTAGCCCTGAATTCAGTGATAAAAGCTGAGTTCAGGGCTTTTTCTGTCGTCGGTGATTGGGTATCATATTAGTAAGACTAGCCGGGAGGACATTTGATGGACAGCCAAGCGAAAAAAGATTATATGGAATTAGCTTTTGCTGAAGCAAAAAAAGCCGAGGCACAGGATGAGGTTCCCATTGGAGCCGTGATCGTTGCTCCGGATGGAAAGGTCATTGGCAGAGGCTATAATCGCCGCGAACTAGATCAGGATGCGACGCAGCATGCAGAAATCATTGCCATTCGCCAAGCTAATCAGAGTTTGGGGACTTGGCGACTAGAAGACTGCAGCTTATTTGTGACCCTTGAACCTTGCCCGATGTGTGCTGGGGCAATTATTAATGCTCGGATCAAAGATGTCTATTTTGGTGCGCTTGATCCCAAAGCCGGTGCCGTGGGCAGCGTAGTCGACTTATTTGCCGTCGAAAAATTTAACCACCACCCCCATGCCATTCGTGGTCTATATCGCGACCAGGCAAGTCAGCTGCTGAAAGCTTTTTTCCAAAAAATTCGGCAACGGCAAAAAGCAGCAAAAGCCAATAAAAAAAGTGGAAATAATTAAGTAAGTACGCTAAGATAGTTGTTGGGCAATGTTCCGCCTCTGAATTGTGTCAGGACCGGAAGGTAGCAGCACTAAGGTTGTTGGGGCATGTGCCCTTTATTAGACATTTAACAAACTCTTAGCTCTGATGAGTTAGGAGTTTTTTTACTAGAGAAAGAGCAATCATGGTTTATCAAGCGCTGTATCGAAAATGGCGGCCACGGACTTTTGACAGCGTGGTTGGCCAAACTGCAATTACAAATACGCTAAAAAATGCGATCCTCCGCCATACTGTTTCTCATGCTTTTTTGTTTGCAGGACCTCGCGGAACGGGTAAGACTTCGTGTGCGAAAATTTTTGCCAAGGCGCTGAATTGTACGAACTTGCAAGACGGTGAGCCTTGCAATGAATGTGCCAATTGCCGGGCCGCTGACCAAGGCTCCATGCCTGATATTATGGAAATCGATGCTGCCTCCAACAATGGGGTAGATGAGATTCGGAATATTCGCGACAAGGTAAAATATGCTCCGACCCAAGGCAAGTATAAAGTTTACATTATCGACGAAGTCCACATGCTGTCAATTGGCGCTTTTAATGCCTTGCTTAAGACTTTGGAAGAGCCGCCTGAGCACGTCGTCTTTATTTTAGCCACGACGGAGCTGCAAAAAGTCCCTGCAACCATAATTTCGCGGACGCAGCGGTATAACTTTAAGCGGATTAGTGCTAAAGACTTGATCGACCGCATGAAATACATCCTGAATGAAGAAAAAATCGCTTATGAAGAACCCGCCTTAGAGGTAATTGCCCAAGTTGCCGACGGGGGGATGCGGGATGCGCTCAGCATCTTGGACCAATTGCTTAGTTACGAAACAAATCAGGTCAGCTATCAGGATGCTTTGGAGATAACCGGTTTTGCCGACCAGGAAAAAGTTGAAGCGATTCTGGCGGCATTGCTGGCCCAGGATAGTGGTCAGGCTTTAAGCCAAGCGGAAGCGGTTTTGGCTGATGGTGCCAGTCCCAAAAACATCCTTGATGAAATTATTGACTTAGCTACGCAGGCTTTGTTAGCAGTTAAAACTAAAAAGGCGACTAGTCATTTTGTTACCGAAAACTTTGCGGCAACTTTAGCCAAGGCACCAGCTGACCGCTTTTTCCAAATTATTGATCAAGCTAATGCGGCGTTAAATGATTTGCGCTACACCAATCAACAAAAAATTCCCTTAGAGGTCTTTTTGGTTAAGGCTAGTCAAGCAGCCCCAACTACTGAAGCAGCCCCAGCTGCCCCGAGCAACCAGCCAGAACTGCAAAAACTCCAAAAGCAGCTGAATGATTTGACCAAAACGGTTGAACAATTAGTCGCCCAGCCCGCAAACCAACTAGGAAATGGCATCAACTTAATCGACGACCCTCGGCCGAAGACGTCGCCAAAGGCAGCTGCTGAGCCGGTTTCTGCTGCCCCTGTACGTAAACGCAAGAAAAAGACTAAGCGTGACGATAAAAAGCTGCAAGAGCAGGTTTTTCATGTTTTGGAACATGCCACTAAGGCCGATCGAGCTAAAATATTAGATATTTGGGATGACCTGAAAAGCAAATTTAAGGTTTCAGATCAGGCCTTTTTGAATATTCTTAATCCAATTACAGCAAGTTCGAGTGAAGTGTTATTGTCCTGTGAATATGAGTATTGGTTTGAAGAAGCTAGCGGCAATGCCAATTTGCTTGACCAAGTTGAACAAGAACTGGGAATTTTTACCAAACAAAATTATAAGATTGTCATTGTCCCTAAGAGCAAGTGGTTAGAATTGCGTGATGCCTTTATCAAGGACCATCGATCAGCCTTGATGCAAAAAAAGCAGGCCCAAGCAGCAATTCCGGAGGCTGAGCAGGCGCCAAATGCTGCTGACAGTCAAAAGGAACAAGAAGTCATCGACAAAGCCAAAGAAATGTTTGGCGATGCGGTAAATATTAAGGACGAGTAATTTAAGGCATTTTTTTAGCCAAAAGTCGTAAAAAACAAGTACAATTAAAAACAAATAGAATGGAGTAATTAATATGAGTAGAAGACCTAATTTTGGCGGCATGGGCGGTATGAACATGCAACAAATGATGAAACAGGCAAAGAAATTGCAAGCCCAAATGGAACAAGAACAAGCAAATATTTCTGCGCAAACTTTTGTAGGCAAGTCAGCTGATGATCTGGTAGTTGCCTCATTTTCAGGAGATCGCAAGCTGCAGGATTTAAGTATTAAGCCTGAAGCAATTGACCCTGATGACCCAGATATGCTGCAAGATTTAATCATTGATGCGGTTAATAAGGGGCTTAGCGAAATTGATCAAGCTACCCAAGCAAGTTTGGGCAAGTATACGAAGGGCATGATGTAAAGTGCAGTACCCAACACCACTGGCTCACCTAATTGAGGCTTATATGAAGTTGCCGGGAATTGGTGAAAAAACTGCGACCCGGCTGGCCTTCTATACTTTGGATATGCCAGATAAGGATGTCAGCGAGTTTGCGGAGTCTTTATCGGACGTCAAGGCTAAATTGCATCAATGTTCAATTTGTGGCAATATTACCGAATCTGATCCTTGCAGCATTTGCACTAACCAAGAGCGGGATCGGAAGACGATCATGGTGGTGGAACAGCCTAAAGATGTGATGGCCTTTGAGGAAATGGGCGAGTATGATGGCTTGTATCACGTTTTGCACGGCGTTTTATCACCAATGGATGGAATTGGACCAGAAGAAATCAATATTAAGAGTCTGATTACGCGGCTGCAAAAGCATGATGAGGTGAAAGAAATTATCCTGGCGCTCAATTCAACTCCGGAAGGAGAATCAACTGCCATGTACATCAGTAAACTATTAAAACCAGCGGGCTTAAAAATAACTCGCTTAGCAGCTGGTTTAGCAGTTGGCAGCGACATCGAGTATGCAAATTCAATTACGCTTAAACGTGCAGTACAAGGAAGGACCGAATTATAATGGCTAGACGTGCTGATAAAATTAAAGAACTTGGCGATCAAAAGCTAATTGCCTTAATTGAAAAGTTGCAAAATGAAATTTCACGGACTTCAGATTTAGATCGCACGACCTTGGATATGTCTGATGAAAATATTGTTGCTAGCAAAATCTTAAAAGCAAAGTATAATTTTGCCTATGATGAGGCTAGATATCGGCATACAAGATTTAGTGGTATCACTAATGCCATTACGCAATAAAAATCAGCTCGCCTGCGCGGGCTTTTTTTCTTGCTTGCCTTTCCTCTGTTAATATTAGCCCAAGTCCTGTAGAATAGACACGTGGAGGTAGTTATGCAGGGTTATTTTGTTAGCTTTGAAGGCCCCGATGGAGCCGGCAAAAGCACAGTTTTACAAGCAGTTTTAACGCAAATCAAAGATCAGCTTGAGCCACAATATCTTGTGACACGCGAGCCGGGCGGCTCACATATTGCTGAACAAATTCGCGATATGATCTTGGATCCAGCCAATGAAGCGATGACCGCTAAAACTGAGGCATTGTTGTATGCTGCTCAGCGTGGTCAACATGTTGAGGAAGTCGTTAAACCGGCTTTAGCAGCGGGCAAATTGGTGTTTTCAGATCGCTACGTTGATAGCTCTTTGGCCTATCAAGGGGCTGGAAGAGGACTAGGAATTGCTCAGGTAGCGGCGATCAATAATTTTGCCACTGCCGGCTTAATGCCGGATTTGACCATCTTTCTTGATTTGGACCCAGCCATTGGCTTGGCCCGCATTAAAAAGGCGCGCGCCGGTTCAGAAGATCGGCTGGAACAGGAACAATTAGCCTTTCACCAAAAAGTTTATGCCGGTTATCAAGAGATTGTCGCCCAAGATCCTGAGCGGATTAAAGTAATCAATGCCAATCAGCCCTTGGAGCGCGTAGTTGATGAAACAATTGCTTGCTTAAAACAAAATTTACCAACAATTTTTAGGTCTTAAAGATGATTGATCTGACTAAAATTGATAAAACTCAAGCGAATTTTTTACGCCATGCTTTTGAACATCAACAATTGGCTCACAGCTATTTATTTGTTGATCGAGACGAAGCCCGTGCAGTCAACACCGCCTATTGGTTAGCTTGTCTATTTAATTGCCAGGGCGAACAAAAACCTGATGGCAGTTGTCGCAATTGTCAGCAGATTTTATCCGGCAACCATCCGGATGTCCTATTAGTCCAGGCCGGTGAAAAAGCCAGCCTCGGGATTGACCAAGTTCGCCCGTTAAAGGAAGAATTAGCTAAGAGTCCGGTTGAAAGCGAATATCGCTTTTTCTTCATTCGGGATGCGGAAAAATTAACGCCCGCTGCCGCCAACGCTTTGTTAAATCTCTTGGAAGAACCAATTGCTCCAGTGGTTACGGTCTTGATTACCAACAACAGTGATCAAATCTTACCGACAATTCGTTCGCGAACCCAGATTTTAACCTTTGCTAGCGACACAGGCACCAGCAAAACCAGTCAGCTGTTAGACAACGGTTTAACCAATGAAGAAATTGCGGACTTGGGCGACACCAAGGAAATCGATCAGGCATGCAAATATTTTTATCAAGAGTGCCTAGCTCATAATCGCTTAGCCTTGGTTCGCGCCTATAAGTTGGCCCAACTTGCTAAAAGCAGCGCGCAGCAAAAGTATGTGCCAATTCGCTTAAAGCTGCTGGCTCAAAAAGATTTGGCGCAGTCGTCAACCCGCTTGGCTGCAGCCCGCATGCTTGATGGGTTGATGCTGATGGACAAGCAGCGCCTTAGTAATGTGAATTTAAAACAGACACTTGAATATCTGGCTTTACAATGGAAACGGTAGGTAATTGAAGTGGATCCTTATTCTAAGTTGCAAAAACTCCATGAAACGGTGGAGAATATGTCCAAGACAATTGCAAGTCTGGAAAACGATGTGCTGGAAACATTGAAAGAAAATACAGAGCTGAAGGTCGAAAATGAATTATTGCGCCAACAGTTAAACAAACTGCAGAACCAGGGAAAACAGGTGAAAAAGACCAAGTCTGGTTTGGAAAGTTTGCGTAAAATTTACGATTCTGGCTATCATATTTGTAATATATACTATGGTTCGCACCGGGATCCTAGTTCAGATTGCATGTTTTGTTTGGATATTTTAGAAAATTTTGGTGAAAAGCAAAAACGCTAGGAAGGAAGAATCGTGAAGCGACAAAGCAGTTACGCTGCAGATGGCGGCAAACTCTATCTGGTACCGACTCCAATTGGAAATTTGGAGGATATCACGCTCAGAGCTAAACGCATTTTAAGCGAGGCGGATTATATTGCCTGTGAAGATACGAGAACCAGTGGCATTCTTTTAGAAAAAATTGGCGTAAAAAATCGCCTCTTATCATTTCACAAATATAATTCTAAACAGAAGGCCCCAGAACTGGTGGAAATGATGCAGCAAGGAGCAGTGATTGCGGAAATTAGCGATGCAGGGATGCCGGTAATTAGCGACCCTGGCTATATTTTAGTGCAGGCGGCGATTGCTGCTGATATTCCAGTCGTACCGCTGCCCGGTGCCTCGGCCTTTGCGACGGCTTTGATTGCTTCCGGCTTTGATGCTCAGCCATTTACTTATTACGGCTTTTTGCCCCGCAAGGCAAGCGAACAGCGGCCTTATTTTGAACAAATGGCGCAGGCTCGAGCTACTTCGATTTTTTACGAATCACCCCACCGGTTGACGAAAACCTTGAATAATTTAGCTCAGGTATTGCCAGCTGATCGCCAAATTACGGCAGCCCGTGAATTAACCAAGATTCATGAAGAGTTTATTCGCGGCAGCATCAGCGAAGTGACCCAATATTTTGCTGAAAATCAACCAAGAGGCGAGTTTGTGATCCTAATCTCGCCAAATACCGAAACGGTTGCAATTAATTGGGCGGATTTATGTCAACAAGTAGATGAATTAGTCACAGGCGGCATGAGCAAAAAAGATGCTATCAAGCAAATAGCCAAAGCTCACGCCGTGTCTAAGAATGAATTGTATGACGCCTACCATCAGCAAAAGGAGCAATAGCAAGGTGGATAAAATATATCGCGAACAACAGAAAATTGAATATTATCAATGCGATGAAAACCAGCGCTTGAAATTAACCAGTTTAATCGATTTGATGATGGTTACCTCAGAACATCAATTGGCAGCTTGGGGCGCAGGAGCCGATGAGCTAGTCAAACAAGGCAAGGGATGGGTAGTAACCCAGTATCATTTTGACATTGCCCACTTGCCGACCGTTGGTCAAACCGTCACCTTCCAAACGGAAGCCGCTGGTTATAATCGCTTTTTCTCTTATCGGAACTTTACGGTAACTGATGCCGCTGGGCAGGAGCTAGTAAAAGTTACCAGTCGCTGGGTCTTGTTTGATTTAGCCAAACGGAAGCTGCTTCCTAGCGACGAAAAGCTCATGGAGCAAATTGGCGTGGCAAAGCTGCCTAAAATGCCGCGTTTTCCGCGCTTGCGGCCGCTGGACCAATACCCGGTGACCGGAGACTACCAGGTGCGGTATGATGATTTAGATTCAAACCATCATTTGACCAACAGCCATTATTTCTCTTGGCTGCTTGATGTTTACAGTCGCACTTTTTTGCGTCAGCATCAGCCTAAGACTATCGATTTGGCTTTTGACAAAGAAGTGCAATATGGTCAAACAGCTACCGTGGGACTGGAATTGACTGACTTAACCGCAAAACAGGCCATCTATTCAGAAGCTGCTACTAACGCCGTTTGTGAAATTACCTGGCAGAATGCCGACTAGCAGGAAGGATTTATCATGCAAAATGCCCAAAAATTAGAATTGCGACGCCTGGTTTTGCTGGGAATTATCGTAGCGATGAAAATTGTTTTAGGTCGCTTTACCGTTGGCCCGACTTATGTTCAAGTTGGCCTGGGCTTTATTGGCAGCGTCCTTTTAGGATATATGTTTGGCCCGGTGTGGGGCGCTATTGGCGGAGGAATTAGCGATTTAGTGTCAAGTGCGCTCTTTGGCAATACTGGTGGCTTTTTCATTGGTTTTACCATTACGGCGATGGTTGGGCCCCTAATTTATGGCTTGCTGCTTTACAAACAGCCTGTTAAAATTTGGCGCATTGTAGTTGCTACCTTGCTAGTTACGCTAATCGCTAATGTGGGTTTGAATACGCTATGGATCCACATTATGTATAATGCTCCTTTCAAACAGCTGCTGGCTGCCAGGGCATTGAAAGAGGCTATTGCACCATGGATTCAGATGGTTGTATCATACTTTGTGTTAAGATTGATCGAAAACGTCAATCAGCACCGAAAAATCTTTTAGAAAGCAAGTTATTGAATGAAAATCTTAAGTGTCTCAACTGCTACTAATCATCTAAGCGTAGCAATTAATGAAGGTTCAAAAGTTTTAGTAGAAGCTAATGAGGAGGATCAGCGCAATCACAGCGAACATCTGGATCCGCTCATTGATCAATTGCTAAAACAGACCCAGCTAAAATTAGCTGATATTGACCGTTTTGCGGTAGCAATTGGTCCTGGCTCCTATACTGGCTTAAGAATCGGCATTACGACGATTAAGATGTTTGCCAGCATTTTGAACAAAGAATGTGCTGGCGTTTCAACCTTAGCTGCTCTAGCGGCCAACGTTGCAGCCAAGGATAAGTTGGTTGTCAGCTTGATTGATGCGCGCAATGATAACTTTTTCGCAGGTGCATATCTTAACGGCGAAAATGTCATCGCTGATGGTCACTATGCTTTTGATCGCTTATTAGCAGCCATCAAACAAGTTGAAGCTGACCGCAAACTGCCATTGGTATTTGTGGGCAGCGGGTTAGACAAGATCAAGGACCGGCTTGATCAAAGCAAGTTGGATTATGAGTTTGGACAAGCAGATCAGAACCAGCCTCATGCTGGAGAAATTGGCCGCTTGGCTGAACATATTGAGCCAGTTGATCCGGATCAGCTTTTGCCACGCTACTTGCGGCGGACCCAGGCAGAAGTCGACTGGCACAAGAAGACTGGCCAACCATACGGGCCAGATAGTGCCTATGTTGAAGAAGTTTAAACAACTAGAAAAATTTTTTAAACCGGCAAGCAATATTGAAGATTTGAAGCTAGATCCTTTTGTAACGATCATCATGGATCATCGTTTGCAAATTATCCCAGCTAGTCAAAATGATTTGGCGGAATTATTGCAATTAGAGCAGAAAGTCTATCATGAACAGCCTTGGGATGCGCGGGCATTTGCCAGCGAATTGCGGAAAAAAGATACGATTTATTTGACCGTTTATGAGGCGGAGAGACTGGTGGCGCTAATTGGAGCCCGCTTTACGCCCATGGAGGCGCATATAACCAACATTATGGTTGATCCTGTTTACCAAAATATGGGGATCGGCCACTTTTTGCTGGATATCATAATGGATCGGGCCAAAGCCAATGGCTGTAAAGTAGTTAGCTTGGAAGTTAGAGCCGATAATGAAAAGGCGCAGGCTTTGTATCGCGAATATGGCTTTCAGCCAACCTTTGTGCGCAAGGATTATTACCAAAACGATCACCAAGATGCCCTGAATATGGTCAGGGACTTGCGTCCAGATAACAGAAAGAGAAAGAAGAAAAAACTTTGAGCAAAGAAAAAGATGTGCGCATTTTAGCTTATGAAAGTTCTTGTGACGAAACTTCAACTGCCGTCATCAAGAACGGCCGTGAAATTGAAAGCTTAATTGTTGCCACGCAAATCAAGAGTCACCAACGCTTTGGCGGGGTGGTACCTGAAGTTGCCAGTCGCCACCATATCGAAGTGATTTCACAGATTACTAAGGAGGCCTTGGCAGAAGCTAAGGTGACCTGGAACGATCTTGATGCCATTGCGGTTACCAGCGGTCCCGGATTAGTGGGGGCCTTGCTAATCGGCGTTAGTGCTGCTAAAGCTGCCTCAATGGCAACTGGTTTGCCGCTTATTGGCGTTGATCACATCATGGGACACATCATGGCAGCGCAATTGAAGGATGAAATTGCCTATCCGGCATTAGCTTTGCAAGTATCCGGCGGGCACACTGAGATTGTGTTGCTTAAAGATCCGGTCCATTTTGAAATTATTGGCGATACCCGCGATGATGCTGCTGGTGAAGCTTATGACAAGATTGGACGCGTATTGGGTGTAAACTACCCAGCCGGCAAGACGATTGATGCTTGGGCCCACCAAGGAAAAGATACCTTCCATTTCCCACGGGCAATGATGGAAGAAGATAATTATGATTTCTCATTCTCGGGGCTGAAGAGTGCTTTTATCAACACCTGCCACCATGCTGATCAAATTCATGAAAAGCTGGACAAGTATGATTTGGCAGCCAGCTTCCAAGCAGCGGTGGTTGATGTCCTTGCTGATAAGACCATCCGGGCAATTAAAGAATACCAACCTAAGACCTTTATTATGGGCGGCGGCGTGGCTGCCAACCAAGGCTTGCGGGAACGGATGAGTGCCGAAATTGCTAAGTTGCCTGATGCGGTCAAGCCCAAGGTGATTTTGCCAGAATTGAAACTTTGTGGTGATAATGCAGCCATGATCGGTGCAGCTGCGTACAACTTGTACCGTGATGGTCAATTCAGCGATTTGACCCTGAATGCTGATCCGTCAATGGAATTGCCGTATGCGGATAGCATGTTGAACTAAGAATACACAAAAAAACTGATTTGCAAAAAGCAAATCAGTTTTTTTATTCGAAATCATCTAAAGCAATCATCGCGTCTTCCCAAGCTTCGTTTGCCTGGTCCAGTTCGTTTTGGACTTTAGTCAAATCTTCTTGCAAAGGCCCCAATTTATCAAAATTAGAGGCAATTTCGGGATTGGCCATTTCAGTCTGAATTTGACTGACTTGTTCTTCTAATTGCCCGATCTTCTTTTCCCAGTCGTTAACTGCGCGCTGCAGCTTGCGTTTTTGGGAATCGTGGGCTTTTTGCTCTTGATATGAAAGCTTTTGCTGACTAACTTCTTTGACCGGCTCAGCGGCTTCTGGCGTCAGACTAGCTGCCTCTTTGGCTTTTTCATTCAGATAATATGAGTAGTTGCCCTCATACAATTTGGCATGGCCATTTTCGACCACCAGAATCTTGTTGGCAAGCTGATTGATGAAGTAACGGTCGTGGGAAACAAAGAGCAGGGTGCCATCGTAGTCCTCAAGCGCTTGTTCCAAGACTTCCTTAGCTTCCAAATCCAAGTGGTTGGTTGGTTCGTCCATCAGCAGGAAATTGTCATGTTCCAGTGATAAGACGGTTAAGGTCAAACGCGCCTTTTGCCCACCAGACAGCTGGCCAACGGTTTTATCGATGTCTTTAGCCGTAAATAAAAAGCTGGCTAAAATTGAGCGGACATCTTTTTCCGGCATGGTCTTATGCCGATCCCAGACGGTATCGATGACCGTTTTCTTCTGGTCCAAGCCTTGCAATTCTTGATCGTAGTAGCCGATATCAAGGGATGCGCCGTATTTCAAGGAACCGCCTTTTGGCGCTAATTCTTTCATTACCGTCTTAAGCAAGGTCGACTTGCCGATCCCGTTAGGCCCGATTACGGCTACGCGGTCGCCTTTATTAATCTGGAAAGAAATATCTTTGACCATGGTCTTTTCTGGGTAGCCGATCGTTAGGTCGTTAGCAATTAAGACTTCCTTACCAGATGGTCGTTCCGCGGCAAAGTGGATCCGCACCTTATTGCCATGTTTTGGCGGATCAATCCGTTCCAGCTTTTCCAACTTCTTGCGCCGGCTTTGTGCTCGTTTAGTCGTGGTTGCTCTAACCAGGTTCTTTTGAATGAACTCTTCGTCTTTCTTGATTTCTTCTTGCTGTTTTTCATAGGCAGCTTGCTGCGCTTCATCGCGCATTTGGCGCTGCTTGACATAGGCTGAATAATTTCCGGGGAAACTGGTTAGCTGGCCATAGTTCAATTCAAAAATTTCCGTAGCTAAATTGTCCAAGAAGTATTGATCGTGGGACACAACCAAAATGGCGCCAGGATAATTTTTCAAAAAACTTTCCAGCCAGTCCAAAGTGTCAAGATCCAGATAGTTGGTCGGTTCATCCAAAAGCAGGAGCCCTGGCTTTTTAAGCAGCAGCTTGACCAAGGCTAGCCGCGTTTTTTCACCGCCAGAGAGGCTGCCAACTTGCTTTTGCCAGGTGCTTTCTGGGAACTTAAAACCATTTAAAACGCTTTTGATGTCGCTTTGGTAGGTATAACCGCCGTCTTGTTCAAATTGAAATTGTAATTGATCATAGCGCTTGAGCAGACTACTGTCTTCAGGGTTGTCCGCAATCTGTTCCTGCATGGCGGTCATTCTTTGGCCCATTTGAATAAGGGGCGTGAAGACGTCTTCCATGGCAGTCCAGATGGTTTGGTCTTCGGGTAAAGCATTTTCCTGGGCAATATATCCCACTTCAACATTCTTGTTGACGGTAAATTCGCCGTGCGTTGCTTCAAGTTGGCCGGTCATAATCCTGAGCAGGGTAGTTTTACCGATCCCATTAGGGCCAACGAGACCAATTCGCGCATTGTTTTCAATTGAAAAGTTAATATTTTTAAATAAAGTGTTGGCACCGAATTGTTGTTCGATTTCGTGCCCTTGTGCAATAATCATATTTTTTCTCACCTTTAGTTATTCTACCATAGCGATTATCAAGTCTTGTTCAAATTGCTGGTAATTTTGCTTTTTGTGATTTTGTGAAGTGATGGGTTGATTACTACTGTAGATTTTTATATGATATATGTGCATGATTGAACAATCATTTGATGGAGGCTATTATGGAAAAAATTAAAATTCCTAAGGCGACAGCCAAGCGATTACCCCTCTACTATCGCTATTTAATTATCTTAAATGAAGAGGGGAAAGAAAAAGTTTCATCCACCGAACTGTCAGAAGCAGTCCAAGTCGATAGTGCGTCAATTAGACGTGACTTTTCCTACTTTGGCGCTTTAGGCAAACGGGGATACGGCTATGATGTAAAAAGTCTCTTGAGCTTTTTCAAAAAGATTTTAAACCAAGATACCTTAACCAACGTGGCTTTAGTTGGGGTTGGTAACTTAGGGCGAGCTTTGCTCAATTACAACTTTAAGCGCAGCAATAATATCCGAATTTCTTGTGCTTTTGATATCAATCAAGATATTACTGGACGAATTTTGAGCGGCGTGCCGGTATATGATATGAGCGAACTCAAGCAGCAGCTGAGCGACCAGCAAATTTCGATTGCTATTTTAACTGTGCCGTCAGAACAGGCCCAAGCTACCGCCAACCAAATGTTCGAAGCAGGAATCAAAGGGGTAATGAACTTTACGCCGATCAGAATTTCGGCTCCTTCGACCGTTCGGGTTCAAAATGTTGACTTGGCAACAGAATTGCAAACTCTGATCTATTTCTTGGAATCTGATGAAGCTGCCAAGGAAAGCAACGAAGAATAAGCCAAAATCAAATCAACTAGACTTAAAAACGCATGACTTTCAAAGTCATGCGTTTCTTTTTATGCAACTTGGGTTGTTTGACTGCTTTTTAAGGAAACCGGAAGAATGTAGCTAGTCTCTTCAAGGGCCGCCTCTGGCTGGGCAATTCGTTCCAGCAGTACTCTGACTAACGCTTCTGCCAAATCGCCAATGGGCTGGATGATTGTCGATAATTCTGGGTGGTAGGTCTGAATCAAAGTAGTTCCGTCGAAGCCGATTACTTTAAGGTCTTGGGGTACTTTTAGGCCCATATTGCGGGCTTCATTTAAGACTAAGAGGGCGGTTAAATCGTCAGAACAAACCACTCCGTCCGGCTGATCGATTTCCAGCATTTTATGGATGGTGAGTTGTTTAAGCAAAACGGAATCAGAGAAGGCAATTGACCGCACCTGACTTTCCCGCTTTAGGCTAGCCATGAGGTCGCAGTAGGCTTGCAGCCTTAGATCGGTCGGATTGCCTTTTTGATTGCTGTTGCCCATGAAAAAGATTTTTTGACAGCCAGCCTTTACTAATTCTTCGGTTGCCATCTGGCTGCCATGGTAATTATCTGAACTGATGATTGGCACTTGGTCGGATAGTTTCCGGTCAAATGAAACAATTGGCAAGCCCAGTTTGTTATATTCTTCAATTCCCAGATTGTGGGCGCCGGCAATGATTCCGTCAACTTGGTTAGCCATCAACATTTTGATGTATTCGCGTTCTTTTTCCTTATCACGCCCCGCATTGCAAATGATTGCCTTGTAGCCCCGAGTAAAAAGTTTAGTCTCGATCTGTTCTGTTAATTCGCCAAAAAACGGATTGGCAATCCCAGGGAAAATTAAGCCAACCAATTGCAGCTTTTTTCCTTGCAAGGACCGAGCCAGAGAATTAGGTTGATAGTTTAACTCTTTCATGGCTTGGAAAACTTTTGCTTTGGTAGCTTCGCTTAAATATCCATGGTTGTTGATTACGCGGGAGGCCGTAGTCACAGAGACGCCTGCTAGTTTGGCCACATCAGCTAGTTTGGCTTTCATACTTTCCCTTTCTAGATTGGACGCATATCCCAGTAGTGGCCGCGATAGTTGACCGGTTGATCAAAAGCAATGCGGCTGGCTGCTGGTGAAGTAAAGTAGCGACCTGTCAGGACCTGCTCACCATCGTTGACAAAGACTTCAATTAATGAGTGGTCAACAAAAATTCTTAGTTTTGCTGCTTGCTGGGCTGGCAAACGACTGGAGCGGATCAGACCATATTTTTCATTAAAAGGCTGACTCGTTTGGCTCCGGTCCAAAGCCAGGTACCCGGCTGCAGTATCAAAAGTTAATTTTACCCCATGTTTAAGGTCTTTGTCAGTCTGCAGGTAAAGATTGCCTTGCTGGTTGGGGGCAATGGTTAATTCAAGTTCATACTGATTATCAGTGACTGCACAAATTTCAGGAGTATTTTCCAGACTTTGTTCAAATTCATGCAAACTGGCAATTCCGCTAACTGGCGTTTGGTAAAGCCGGCCGTCTTTAAGATGCAGCTCTTTAACTTGGCTTAAGCAGTTAGCCCAATTTTCATCATCTGTCGGGTAGGAAATGTCGGGCAAGCCTACCCAGCTGATGGCATAAGCTGTCCCATCTTGGTCATTGAAGGCTTGCGTTGCATAAACGTCAAAGCCCCCATCCAGGTTATACAAAGGAGAAGGATTGACTGCTTCTAAAGTATCCCAATTGATATCGTCGAAGATGACATACATATTAGGGTAAATATTTTGGTAGTCGCTCACTTCCTGGCTCAGTCCTTGAGGACAGAAGATCAGCACATACTTGCCGTCAACCTTAACTAGGTTAGGGCATTCAACCATGTAACCCAGCTTTTCATCAGTAAAATGCAAAAAACCTGCTTTCTCCCAATTTAACAGATCCTTTGATTGATACAGCATCACCTGCCCGGTTTGATCGCTCGCCGTCTGAGCTCCCAAGACGGCATAGAATTTGCCATTAGCCTTGATGACCTGCGGGTCGCGGAAGTGTTCGGAAATTCCTGCCGGATTTTTGAAAAGAGGCTGGGGCAGTTTAGTTACTTTGCCGGTTTTATCCATCCAGGCTCCTAGTTGATAAGGGATGCGTTCCCAATCTTCAGTGCGGTGGTTGCCGGTATACATTAAGAAGAGTTTGTCTCCTTGTTGGATGGCCGAACCAGAATAGGCGCCGTGCGAATCATAGGTGGTGTCGGGGGCAATTGCTAAACCTTGTTCTTGCCAATTTACCATATCTGGTGAGGTCATGTGCATCCAGCTCTTTAAACCGTGAACTGCACCAAAGGGAAATGATTGGTAGAAAACGTGGTAAGCACCGTTAAAATAGGAAAAACCATTGGGGTCGTTTAATAAGCCGCTTTTTGGGCGAATATGGTAGCGCAGCTGATATTGAGAACGGTCAGCTTGGGCCTGGAGTTTAAGTAATCTTTCGGCACTCCATTGATCATAAGGTAAATATCTTTTTGCTCTTGTCCATTCCATAATTTATTTTTCTCCTTATTGTAAGCGTTATCTTTATAATAGCTAATTTTAGTTAATTAAGTCAGCCATGTCAAACGAATAACAGCTACAAACACTATGATAGCAACGGAATTAGCTAATAATAAAATTTTTATGTTAAACGATTGACATATTTCAAGAATGCGCTATCATAGTTTTAGAAAGTTTAAAGCGGTTTCATCGAGGAGGACAATATGGACCACAAAAAAGTCGCTCAACGAGTAATTGGGTATGTGGGACGCGATAACATTATCGCTGGTGCCCACTGTGCCACTCGTTTGCGTTTAGTATTAAAAGATGATCAAAAAATCGACCAAAACGGTTTGGACAATGATCCTGATGTTAAAGGGACATTCAGAGCCGATGGGCAATATCAGGTTATTATCGGGCCTGGGGATGTTAATGACGTTTATGATGAATTCATCAAACTTACCGGCTTAAAGGAAGTTTCAACTGATGATCTGAAGAAGGTCGCTAGCCAAGGCAAGAAGTTTAACCCGGTGATGGCCTTCATCAAGCTTTTGTCAGACATTTTCGTACCGATTATTCCAGCCTTGGTTGCGGGCGGTTTGTTAATGGCTTTGAACAATTTCCTGACTTCACCAGGTTTGTTTGGCTCCAAAGCCTTAGTTAGCGGACATCCAAACTTGGCAGCCATTTCGGCAATTATCCAAGTTATGTCGGCAGCCCCATTTATCTTTATGCCAATCTTGGTTGGGATGTCAGCAGCTAAACGATTTGGTGCCAACCAATTCTTAGGTGCGGCTGTCGGGATGATTATGACCACCCCAGGTTTGTTGGGAGCTACGCACTATTGGACGCTGTTTGGTTATAAAATTCCACAAACCAGCTACCAATACCAAGTTATTCCCGTCTTGGTAGCCGTTTGGGTGTTGTCAATTTTGGAAAAGAATTTCCACAAGTGGCTGCCATCAGCTGTTGACTTTACCTTTACGCCACTGCTTTCATTAATGATTACCGGTTTCTTAACTTATGCGGTGATTGGACCGGTCTTCAAGGGCGTATCAGATGGCGTTACTGATGCTATCGTATGGCTTTACAACACCACCGGTGCATTAGGCATGGGCGTCTTCGGTTTGACTTACTCAGCAATCGTTACTACCGGTTTGCACCAAAGTTTCCCAGCAGTGGAAACGCAATTAATTGCCGCCTTCAGCAAGGGCCAAGGTGCGGGTGACTTTATCTTCGTTACTGCATGTATGGCTAACGTTGCCCAAGGTGCTGCCACGGCCGCAATTTACTTCTTAACTAAGGACAAGAAGGTTAAGAGTTTAGCTTCATCATCAAGTATTTCAGCTTTCTTAGGGATTACTGAACCAGCTTTGTTTGGGGTTAACTTAAAGTACCGCTTCCCATTCTTCTGTGCCTTGATCGGATCAGGCATTGGGGCAGCTTTTGCTGGCTTGACTCACGTAACTGCTGCTTCCATGGGTTCAGCTGGTTGGCTTGGCTTTTTGTCAATGTACGCTAAGAGTATTCCAATGTGGGCAGTAGCTGAAATTATTTCAATGGCAATTGCCTTTACTTTAACCTTTATCTACGGCAAGAAGAACTTGCATGAAGGTGCTAGCGTCCAAACTGCCACAGTAGCTGACGCCACTACGCAAGCTGAAGCCTCAGCTAAAGCCGAAGCAGTCGCTCAAGAACAATTGAGCTTAAAAGATGAAGTTGTTGCTTCACCAGTTGATGGTCAACCAGAAAGTTTGACCAAAGTAAACGACCAGGTATTTTCAACTAAATTAATGGGTGATGGGGCAGCCATTGTTCCTAGTGATGGGACAATCTACGCACCGGTTAGCGGCGAAGTGACCATTGCCTATGAAACCAAACATGCCTACGGCATTAAGTCTGATGATGGGGCAGAAGTCCTGATTCACATTGGCTTAGACACGGTTAATTTGCAAGGCGAACATTTTGAAAGCTTTGTCAAGCAAGGTCAACGTGTAAATAAGGGTGACAAGTTAGGGACAGTTGATTTAGCTGCAGTTAAGGCAGCTGGCTATGACACAACGGTGATGGTGGTAATCACTAACACTGCCAACTGCGCTAGCGTGTCACGGATTACCGATGCAGGTCAAAAGCATGGCGATAACTTAATTGCTTTGACGGCACACAATTAAGCAACTTATTTCCCCTCTGTTTATTAAAAAGCTAAACGGTCAAACGAATTTCGTTTGGCCGTTTTTGTTTACCGCTTAGTTCGGCTTTTTAACCGCTTGAACCAAAGGGATAGCTTTTATCGTTTTTTCAAGGTTAAATAGAATTAACAAGTAAAGGTGGTGAGATTGATGAAGGTGAAATTGGAGATCGATCCTGATCAAAGTGAAAATGAGGTTATTATCAAGGCAGCTAAAATTACTCCTGAAATTGAACGGCTTTATCGCAGATTGCAGGAAAATTCAGCTCAGGATGATCAGATTACCGGCTATCGGGGCAGTACCGCGTATTATTTAAAGATTTCCGACATTTTGTTTTTTGAAACTGAGGCTAAGCAGGTAATGGCTCATACTAAAAAGCATTCCTATGCGGTGAAGTACAAACTTTATGAGCTGGAAAATTTATTAGGCGGTCAATTCATGCGGGTGTCTAAATCTACGATCTTAAACTTGGATCAGATTTATGCCTTAACTAGATCGATTTCCAATTGCCAGATTCAATTTCAAAATTCTTATAAGACAGTTTATGTCTCAAGACGATACTACCGAGAATTAAGAACCAAGTTAGATGAAAGAAGGGCTCAATGATGAGAGCAAAAACAAAAGTTAAATTAAATCGGTCGCTGCTCGGTCTAGGCTTTATTGCAGCAGCGGTCTTTTTAGTAATGGATCAGCTGCACCTGTTTCCTTTTACCTTGGGATTTTGGTCGATCTTTTGGACGGTCATTTTTGGGGCAGCATTGATTACCGCCATTGTCAACCGCAGAATTTACAGCAGCATTTTTTCGGCAGCCTTTTTGCTGATTATTTATGCTAAGCCTTTGCACATTCAGGCTTTGGCCCCTTGGACCATTTTACTGGCAGCGATCTTGTTATCCTTGGGAATCAGGCTGCTGTATAAAAAAAGCTTTTCCCCAACTATTGTAGTTAACGGCCAAAAGGTTGACGTTAACTGGTCAGACTTAAAGCATGGCCGCTTGTTTAAGGGTCGAAAAAATATTATGGATGACACTAGTTTTGGCGTAGACAGCGACAATGTGGTAATTAGCTCCAGCATGTCGGATGTTTCACGCTATGTGCACTCGCAAAATTTGCGCACCATTACGATTGATTCCTCAATGAGCGACATTAATGTTTATCTCGATGATGCCAAGGCAGCTGGCGATGAAGTGATTGTGAACTTCAATTCATCGATGGGGGATGTAAATCTCTATATTCCTAAAAACTGGCAGGTCGATAATCAGTTAGCTGGATCTCTGGGCGATGTGGAAGCTGATTATGTTGCAGGAGACGGCCCAAGGCTAGTTCTTAAAGGCCGTGCCAGCATGAGCGATATTACAATTAAACACGTTTAACAAATAATTAGCACTTTTTGCTTAAAAGTGCTAATTTTTGCTTGCAAATGCTTTTTAAAAAGGTTACTATTTACATTGTAAGTTAGCACTTGGCAAATAAGAGTGCTAATGGATAAACTAGCAAATAACTTTTAACTCACAAGAAAGATATTTAGGAGGGATTAACGTGTTACAACCAATCGGTGATCGCGTAGTCGTTAAAGTCAAGAAGGAAGAGGAAGAAACGGTCGGTGGCATCGTTCTTGCTTCTAACGCAAAAGAAAAGCCAACTCAAGGTGAAGTAGTTGCCGTCGGTGCTGGTGCATATGCTGAAAATGGCGACAAGCTGCCAATGACGGTTAAGACCGGCGATGTAGTATTGTACGACAAGTACTCTGGCACTAACGTTACCTACGAAGGTGAAAAATACTTAGTCCTTCACGAAAAAGACATTTTAGCAATTATCAAGTAATCAGGGGGCATTTTAGATGGCAAAAGACATTAAATTCTCAGAAGATGCAAGAAGTCGTTTGGTTGATGGTGTTAACAAGCTAGCTGACACAGTAAAGACTACCATTGGTCCTAAGGGTCGCAACGTCGTTTTGGAACAAACTTACGGCAACCCTGAAATTACTAACGACGGTGTCACAATCGCTAAGGCAATTGAACTTAAGGATCACTACGAAAACCTGGGTGCTAAATTAGTTGCTGAAGCTGCCCAAAAGACTAACGACATTGCTGGTGACGGCACGACAACTGCTACTGTTTTGACCCAAGCAATTGTTAAGGAAGGCATGAAGAACGTTACTGCTGGTGCTAACCCAGTTGGCATTCGTCGCGGGATTGAAAAGGCTACTAGTGCTGCCGTTGATGAATTGCACAAGATCAGCCACAAGGTTTCTTCAAAGGACCAAATTGCCCAAGTTGCTTCAGTTTCATCAGCTTCTAAAGAAGTTGGTGAATTGATCGCTGACGCAATGGAAAAGGTTGGTCACGACGGTGTTATTACTATCGAAGACTCACGTGGTATTGACACTGAATTGTCAGTTGTTGAAGGGATGCAATTTGACCGCGGTTACTTGTCACAATACATGGTAACTGACAACGACAAGATGGAAGCTGACCTTGACAACCCATACATCTTGATCACTGACAAGAAGATTTCTAACATTAACGATATTTTGCCATTGCTGCAAGAAATCGTGCAACAAGGTAAGGCATTGTTAATCATTGCTGACGATGTTGACGGTGAAGCTTTGCCAACTTTGGTATTGAACAAGATGCGTGGTACTTTCAACGTTGTTGCGGTTAAGGCTCCTGGCTTTGGCGACAGCCGGAAGGAACAATTGCAAGATATCGCTGCTTTGACTGGCGGTACAGTAATTACTTCAGACCTTGGTTTGGAACTTAAGGACACTAAGATTGATCAATTAGGTTCAGCTCGCCGGGTAACGGTAACCAAGGACTCAACGACGATTGTTGACGGTGCTGGCAGCGATGGCGACATCAAGGAACGCGAAGACTTAATCAGAAAGCAAATTGAAACTACAACTTCTGACTACGACAAGAAGAAGCTGCAAGAACGTCTTGCTAAGTTAACCGGTGGTGTTGCTGTCATTCACGTCGGTGCTGCTACTGAAACTGAATTGAAGGAACGTCGTTACCGGATCGAAGACGCTTTGAACGCTACTCGCGCAGCCGTTGAAGAAGGCTACGTTGCTGGTGGTGGTACAGCTTTAGTAAATGCCCAAAAGGCAGTTAGCGAAGTTAAGGGTGAAACTGCTGATGAACAAACTGGGATCAACATTGTTGCCCGTGCTTTGACTGCACCAGTTCATCAAATTGCTGAAAACGCTGGTACCGACGGTTCAGTTATCGTTGACCACTTGCAACACGAAAAGCCAGAAATTGGTTACAACGCAGCTACTGGCGAATGGGAAAACATGGTTAAGGCCGGGATCATTGACCCAACCAAGGTTACCCGTTCAGCATTGCAAAACGCCGCTTCAATCGCAGCCTTGCTCTTGACGACTGAAGCAGTTGTAGCTGACATTCCAGAAGATAAGCCAGCAGCTCCACAAGCTGGTGCACAACCTGGCATGATGTAAAATAATCGAAATTTTTCTTATTAGTACACTAAAGAAGCGACAGCCTAGTCGCTTCTTTTTCGTTTTCTGGTCTATGTCGTATAATGTTAACTAGACATATTTGACAGAAAGAGATATCCATGGCGAACGCAAAATCAAGTACTCCAATGATGGAGCAGTACTATGAAATCAAAGAGCAATATCCTGACGCATTCCTATTTTATCGTGTCGGGGATTTCTATGAACTTTTTGAGGATGACGCGGTCAAAGGGGCGCAGCTGCTGGAACTGACCCTGACGCACCGCTCAAATAAGAGTAAAAACCCAATTCCCATGGCTGGGGTGCCTCACCAAGCTGTGGACACTTATGTGAATACTTTAGTCGATAAAGGATACAAAGTTGCCTTATGTGAACAACTTGAAGATCCGGCGACAGCTAAAACGACGGTTAAGCGAGGCGTGATCCAGCTGGTCACCCCTGGGACGATGATGAACGAGAACCCGAACGCTGCTAGCGACGCCAACTATTTGACTAGCGTGGTCAAAGACAAGCAGGGCTTTGGTTTAGCTTACAGCGACTTATCCACAGGTGAAGTCTATGCGACCCACTTGAAGCAGTTTTCCGCTGTTGAAAATGAACTCTTGTCCTTAAGAACGCGCGAAATGGTCTACGGCGGCGATTTGACTGACAGTGAGCGCGACTTTTTAAACAAGGCCAACATTATCGTTTCCCAGCCAGCTGAAGTTGATGAAGCCCGAGCAGAAATTTCTTACGTGACGCAAAATTTAACGCGCAAGTCTGAAAAAGCGGCAGCCGTGCAGCTAGTCGGTTATTTGCTGGCAACGCAAAAACGCAGTTTGGCCCATTTGCAGATTGCCAGAAGCTATGAGGTAAATCAGTACCTGCAATTGTCGCACACCGTCCAGTCAAATCTTGAACTGGAAAGTTCAGCGAAAACCGGCAAAAAGCTGGGCTCGCTTTTCTGGGTCCTTGATAAAACCCATACGGCAATGGGTGGCCGCTTGTTGAAACAGTGGATTAGCCGGCCGCTTTTATCTTTGAATGAAATTAACGCCCGCCAAGAAATGGTGCAAGCTTTCTTGGATAGCTATTTCGTGCGGGAAAATGTGATCGATGCCCTCAAGGGGGTCTATGACTTGGAACGGCTGACCGGGCGGATTGCTTTTGGCAATGTTAATGCCCGCGAAATGCTGCAGCTGTCTAAGTCCCTGAGTGCGGTTCCGGTAATTTTGCAAGCTTTGACCGACTCAGGCGTTGATGTTTTGACAGATTATGCCAAGCAGGTTGACCCGTTAACTGAGGCTTGCCAAAAGATTACTCATACTTTGGTGCCAGATCCGCCAATTCTGACAACTGAAGGCGGCTTGATTCAAGAAGGTGTTGATGACCAGCTTGATCGCTACCGGGAAGCCATGAACAACGGCAAGCAGTGGATGGCGCAGATGGAAGCCGAAGAGCGACAAAAGACCGGGATTGATAACCTGAAGGTCGGATATAACAAGGTATTTGGCTACTATCTGCAGGTTACCAACGGCAACAAGGACAAAGTGCCGCTTGATCGCTATCAACGCAAGCAGACCTTGACGAATGCCGAACGCTACATTACGCCGGAATTGAAAGAACATGAAAATCTGATTTTGGAAGCACAAACCCGCTCGACCACCTTGGAACACCAGATTTTTATTGATTTGCGTGATGATATCAAGCAGTACATTCCAGCCTTGCAAAAGTTGGGCAATCAATTGGCTGCTTTGGATGTCTATTGTTCTTTGGCTAGCGTCAGCGAAGAAAATAATTATTGCCGGCCGCAGATGCATGATGACAATCAAGATATCCTGATTAAGGCTGGCCGGCATCCCGTTGTGGAAAAAGTCCTGTCGGCTGGCAGCTATATTCCCAATGATGTGGAAATGCATGAGGATACCGATATTTTCTTAATTACTGGCCCTAATATGTCAGGGAAGTCTACTTATATGCGGCAGCTAGCCTTAATTGCGATTATGGCGCAGATTGGTTCCTTTGTACCGGCTGATAGTGCGGAATTGCCGATCTTTGATCAAGTTTTTACTAGAATTGGGGCAGCTGATGATTTGATCAGTGGCCAGTCAACTTTTATGGTTGAAATGAGTGAGGCTAATGACGCCTTGCAGCATGCTACCAAGCGTTCCTTGGTTTTGTTTGATGAAATTGGCCGCGGAACGGCCACCTATGATGGGATGGCCTTGGCCGGGGCGATTGTTAAATATCTGCATGATAAAGTAGGGGCCAAAACCTTATTTGCGACCCACTATCATGAACTGACCGATTTGGAAGAGACTTTGCCCAAATTGCACAATATCCATGTCGGCGCGAGCGAACAGGACGGCAAGCTGATCTTTTTGCACAAAATTTTGCCCGGACCAGCTGATCAAAGTTACGGCATTCACGTAGCGCAATTAGCTGGTTTGCCATCACGCGTCTTGCGCGATGCTCGCAAAATGCTTAAACGCTTGGAAGCCCAAGGTGCCAGCAGCTTAGGCCCAGCCAGTCAGCAATTGGATTTGTTTGCTGAACCTCCTGCCCAAGAAGCGCCAGCGGCTAATGAACCTGATCCCCTGACAGAAAAAGGGTTGGATATTTTGGACCAAATTAGCGATTTAGTTGGCCAATGGCAGCAAGAATTGAAGGATCAAGACGATGAGTAAGATTCATGAACTGTCAGAAAATTTAAGCAATCAAATTGCCGCTGGGGAAGTGATTGAACGTCCTGCCAGCGTCGTCAAAGAATTAGTGGAAAACGCCATTGATGCCGGGGCCGATCGGATTCGGGTTGATTTTACCGATGCAGGTTTGCGGCAAATTGTGGTTCAAGATAACGGCAGCGGGATTGCCCGTGATGAAATTGATCTGGCTTTTACCCGCCATGCAACTAGCAAGATTCAAACCGAACGAGATTTATTTAATGTTGGTACTTTAGGCTTTCGGGGTGAAGCCTTAGCCTCGATTGCGGCGGTAGCGCGCGTCGAAATTTTGACGGCAGTTAAAGGACAGGTGGGCGTGGTCGCTGATTTTAGCGGCGGCGTGAAAAAACGCCAAGAAGATGCTGCTGCCAAAGAAGGGACGCAGATTACCGTCAGTGATTTGTTTTACAACACGCCGGCCCGGCTCAAATATTTAAAAAGTCCGCGGACTGAGACGATGCGCATTGTTGACATTATCAATCGCATTGCCTTGGGGCATGCTGAAATTTCATTTATTTTAGCTAATAACGGCAAAGTGTTGCTGCATACACCGGGAAATGGCAAATTAAAGCAAACGGTCGCTAATATTTATGGCCGAAAACTGGCTGAGGGGATGCTGGAGTTTGCTGCCAGCGACCCTGATTTTGCGATCTCTGGCTTGACTACTAAGCCGGAGGTAACGCGCTCAAGTCGCAATTTCATCTCATTATTGCTAAATGGACGCTACATTCGCAACAATCAGTTGAATAACGCTATTATGGATGCATATGGGGCAAAATTAGCGGCCAAACATTATCCCGTGACGATTTTGAAGATTGAAACCGATCCGTTGTTAGTCGATGTCAATGTTCATCCGACTAAACAAGAAGTTCGCTTATCCAAAGAAAAGGAACTTAGTCGCTTGATTACTAGTACTTTGGGAGCTTGTCTCTTAAAAGCGAGCCAGCCGGCTAGCGGGTTAGGTAATTTAGTTGAAGCCAAAACCCCTGACTTGCAGGACCAATTAGCCTTTAACTTGAATGAACAAGTGGTTGATACCAAACGGCCGATTCCTAAGCCCCTGATCGAGGAACCCAAGCCGGACCAGGCTGAGCAAAATTATGTTTCCATGAATCAAGTCCTAAATAATGACCGCTATGTCTTAACGGCCAGTTGGGATGAAAATGTGCTGAAGCAGCAACAATTAGCACCTTTTTCTAATAAGCAGGCAAAAACTGATCTGCTGGGGCAAGGCGAGCGTAATTTACACCAGCAGCTGCCCGAATTAACCTATGCTGGTCAAACCGACAAGCTGCTGTTAGCAATGCATGGTCATGATCTTTATTTGATCGATATTGCTGCTGCGCTGCGGGCTAAGCGCTATGAAGAAATTTATCAAGAAATTGCTGACCATCAAAGCGCCCAACAAGTACTTTTAACGCCATTAGTGTTAGAATTTAACAATCTAGATTATTTAGCCTTGAAAGATCAACTAGCGGAAATTGCCAAATTAGGGATTATGCTGGAGAATTTTGGACAAGATGCTTTTATTGTGCGCTCGCGACCTAGTTTTATTCATGGCGACTTGGAAACCAGCCTGCGCAGTTTGCTGGATATTTTTATTAATCAAGGCCATGATGCGACTAAATTGATTGCGCGCCTAGCTGCGGATGAAGCCGGGCGGATGAAGGTGTCTAGTCAATTGTCACCAGCTGAGTGTCGAAAATTGCTGCTTGATTTAGCTGCTTTAAGCGATCCATATCACGATCCTAAAGGCAATTTAGTGATCGTGCGTTTGCGCGAAGCTGATCTTAGAAAGATGTTTAAACGAAATTAGGGATAACCATGTACGAATATTTCGAAGGAACCATTACTAAAATTGCCCCTGACTATCTTGCCATTGACGTGGGCGGAGTCGGCTATAAAGTTTATTCGCCAACGCCTTTTGCCTACCATCTTGGACAAAAGACCAAAGTCTATATTGAGCAGGTCGTGCGCGACAACGATATCAGCCTTTACGGTTTTGACAGCGAAGAAGGCAAGGGCTTATTTTTAAAATTATTAAGCGTCTCGGGCATTGGCCCCAAGAGTGCCATGGCTATTATGGCCGCTGAAGACAGCACTTCACTTGCTGAAGCCATTGAACAAGGCGAAGTTAAATATCTTACCCGCTTCCCAGGCGTCGGCAAAAAGACGGCTTCGCAAATTGTCTTGGACTTAAAGGGCAAGTTAGGCGACTATGTCCAAAAGCTGGATCGCCAGGTCGATGCCGAAATTTCGCCGGCTTTGAACGATGCCTTGTTGGCCTTGCTGGCCTTAGGCTATACTCAAAAAGAAGTTGATCGCATAACTCCCAAATTGGCTGATGAGCATTTAGATTCAGCTGACCAATATATCAAGAAGGGGTTATCATTATTATTGAAAAAATAAGCAAGGAAGTGAATTAAGTGGCAGAACACGATGAAATTACGGATAACACTGCTAATGAGGCCGATCAAGCGATGGAATTGACGCTGCGACCACAGCGTCTTAGCCAATATCTTGGTCAAGAACGGGTGAAAAAGGAATTAGCAGTCTATATTAAAGCGGCCCAACAACGGGATGAAGCCTTGGACCATGTTTTGCTGTATGGACCGCCGGGTTTAGGAAAAACCACGCTAGCTTTTGTCATTGCTAACGAACTGGGCGTCAAGCTGAAAAGTACTAGCGGTCCGGCGATTGAAAAAGCTGGCGAC
Source organism: Lactobacillus corticis (assembly GCF_018327645.1). Classification (GTDB taxonomy): domain Bacteria; phylum Bacillota; class Bacilli; order Lactobacillales; family Lactobacillaceae; genus Lactobacillus; species Lactobacillus corticis. The sequence continues at coordinate 49,795 of NZ_BMAY01000008.1, forward strand.
TTGGTAGCCTTGTTGTCAGATTTGGATCCGGGGGATGTGCTTTTTATTGACGAAATTCACCGCCTGGCTAAACCAGTTGAAGAAGTGCTTTATTCCGCCATGGAGGACTACTATATTGATATTGTGATCGGTGAAGGCCAAACTACGCATGCCGTTCACGTTCCGCTGCCGCCGTTCACCTTAATTGGTGCCACCACTTTGGCCGGACAATTGTCTGCTCCTTTGCGCGATCGGTTTGGCATTGTCGAGCACATGCAATACTATACAGTAAGTGAACTAGAACAAATTATTCAGCGGTCCAGTCAGGTTTTTAATACTAAGATTGAAGACCAAGCTGCTCATGAATTGGCTCGTCGTTCACGGGGAACGCCCCGAGTAGCCAACCGGCTATTGAAGCGGGTGCGTGATTTTGCCGAGGTCAAAGGCGAAACCGCAATTTCTTTGGCGACGACCGAACACGCTTTGACACAATTAGAAGTCGATAATGAAGGGTTAAACCAAACGGACCGCAAATTATTACGGACCATGATTGAAGGCTATCATGGTGGCCCAGTGGGCATTCGGACCCTAGCAGCCAATGTGGGAGAAGATATCGAGACCATTGAAGCCCTATATGAGCCTTACTTATTGCAGAACGGCTTTATTGTCATGACGCCACGCGGGCGGATGGTAACAGAAAAAGCCTACTTGCAATTAGGATTGCCCCTTCCGCACAGTAATGAGTGACAAGCGGGCAAAAATTCGGTATCATATTCCTAATGTTGATAGTAAAAAAAATATGAGGTGAAGAGATTGACAACTTTATTATTAGCGGCAAAAAATACGTCTGCTAGCACTGGTTCAAACTGGTCGATGATTCTTCTGTTGATCGTTTTTGCTGCGTTTATGTATTTCTTTATGCTTCGTCCCCAAAAGAAGCAACAACAAAAACGCATGGAAATGATGGACCAATTAAAGAAGGGCGATCGGGTTATCTTGGTTGACGGCTTGTATGGCAAGGTTGACTCAATCAACAATGCCGATAAAACGGTCGTAATTGATGCTGACGGCATTTATTTAACTTTTAGCCGCATGGCTATTCGGCAAGTTTTGCCAAGCGATGATGCGCCTGCTGAAACTACTGAAAATAGTGAAACAGCTGAAAGCAGCGAAACGTCTGAAACGTCTGAAACTACTAGTGAAGAAACAGCAGCTGAAACTGATGAAAGCAAAGCAGCTGATGATTCTAAGTCTGCAGAATAAAAAAAGCGCAAATGGCGCTTTTTTCTTTTGCTGTTCAAAATGATGTGTTTTAATTTATTTTGAGAACAGGAAACCAATGGAGGCAATTATGAAAAATATCCCTGCAGTTATGATTATTTTTGGTGGCAGCGGTGACTTAGCCCACCGAAAACTATACCCAGCTTTGTTTAACTTGTATGAGCAAGGCATTATTCATGATCATTTTGCAGTAATTGGAACGGCTCGGCGGCCATGGTCGCATGAATACTTGCAAAGTCAAGTACGCGAAGCTGTTCATGAAACTCATGACGAAGTAAATGAGGCTGACTTAGAAGAATTTTCGCATCACTTCTACTACCAAAGTCATGATGTCACAAACGTTGAACACTACTTTACCTTAAAAGAACTGGCAGCTGATTTGGATCAAAAATACGGTGCTAAAGGCAATCGCTTGTTCTACATGGCCATGGCTCCGCGCTTTTTTGGCACCATTGCTACCCACATTAATGATCAACATTTGACTGGGGACGGGTTCAACCGAATCGTCGTCGAAAAGCCTTTTGGCCGGTCCTTAGCAACCGCCACCGAATTAAACCAACAAATTACTGCTAGCTTTAGTGAGGACCAAATTTTCCGCATTGACCACTATTTAGGCAAGGAAATGGTCCAAAACATTATGCCGCTGCGTTTTACCAACCCGCTCTTAGCAGCAGTATGGAATAAAGCACATATCCAAAATATTCAGGTTACTTTGGCTGAACGGCTGGGCGTAGAAGCTCGGGGCGGCTACTATGAAACCTCTGGGGCCTTGCGCGACATGGTCCAAAACCATATTTTTCAAATTGTTACCTTGTTGGCGATGCCGACGCCAAGCGATATCACAGCTAAGGCAATTCACCAAGCTAAGCAGGAATTACTGGATTCGCTCCATATTCCGACTGCTGAAGATGTTGCCAAACACTTTGTCCGCGGCCAGTATGCTGCTAGCGACGACACCTTTGCTTACAAAGAAGAACCTAATGTCGATCCTAATTCAACGACCGAAACCTATGCTGCCGGCGAAATGAAATTTGGGGCAGGTCCTTTGCAAGGAGTTCCGATTTACTTTAGAACGGGCAAGCAATTTAAGGAAAAAATGAGCCGGATTGACGTGGTCTTTAAACATGAACCAAATCCTTATGGTCAAACCCACGCCAACAAACTGACCATCGAAATTGATCCTGAAAGCCAGATACGGTTGCTTTTAAACGGTAAGACCATTGAAGGCGATGCAATTCGGCAAGAAAAATTCTGTTTTGGCCTGACTGAAGCAGAAGCTGCGGTAGTGCCAGATGGCTACGAACGGCTGCTGCGCGACGTCTTTTTAAACAACTCCATCAACTTTACTCACTGGGGTGAATTGAAGCGCTACTGGGAATTTATCGATGCCGTTGAAGAAGCTTGGCAAGCCGAAAATGAAACTGGTCACCCGGTAATTGAACAATATGCTCCTTACCGCATGGGAGCTAAAAGTGCCGACAAGATCTTTGAAAGTCCTGCTGGCCACTGGATTTATGGTTAGCGAAAATTTATTGCCGCAAAATGACATCCATCGCCGAATTATTCATCTCGACATGGATGCTTTTTACGCTTCGGTGGAAATGCGCGACCATCCCGAACTGGCAAATAAGGCGGTGGTGGTAGCACATGATCCGCGTAAACATGGTGGTCACGGCGTGATCACCACAGCGAACTATTTGGCCCGGCAATATGGCGTGGGCAGTGCCATGCCAGCAATTGAAGCGGTGCGAAAAGTACCCAAGGACTTGCTGGTTTTTATTGATCCTAATTTTGAAAAATATCGGGCGACTTCTGCGCAAGTGCATGAGATTATGCACCGCGTCACCGATATTATCGAACCGATTTCGCTTGATGAAGCTTATTTGGATGTGACTAAAAATAAGCTGGGAAACTATTCCGCCATTCAGTTAGCTAGTTATCTGCAGCAGCAAGTCTATCAAACGACCCATCTGACCTCGTCTTTTGGGGTTTCATACAATAAGTTTTTAGCCAAAATCGGGTCTGACTATGCTAAGCCTTTTGGCCGAACGGTGATTTTGCCAGGGGATGCCATGGAATTTTTAGCGCAACTAGATATTGGCACTTTTCCCGGGATTGGCAAAAAGACCAAGCCCGTCATGCAGGCGATGGGGATTAACACCGGCAAGGACTTGCAAGAAAAAAGCGTTGAATGGCTGATCGATCATTTTCAAAGGCAAGGCTATGTCATTGCCATGCATTCGCGAGGAATTGACCTGTCGCCGGTGGTGGCGAGCCGGCAGCGGAAATCTATTGGCAAAGAGCGGACTTTTGAGCCCAGTTTGCATGATGAACAAGCAGCCTTGAGTTTTTTAAGACAAATTAGTCGGCAGCTTGCTGACAGTTTAGCTAAGCGACATTTAACGGCCGGCTGCGTCGTGCTTAAAATTCGCGATCGCAATTTTCAAACTATTACCAGACGCAGCTTGCTGAAAGCACCAACTCAAGAAGCTGAAACCATTTTTGCCGAAGGACGGGAACTACTCATGCATGTACCTGAGTTTTTAGAAGCGGGAACTCGCCTGCTGGGGTTATCAGTCACTAATTTGCAAGCCGTGAACTATGAAGAAATTGACTTGTTTGATACGGATTTAGGCGGATAGGAGGGCGCTTGCGCCGGTTTTCTGTTAAACTGTAGGGTAGAGTTTTTACGAGGAGCTATTAAATATGAACACGTTCGACGAAATCTACGAAAAAATCAAAGCTTATGACACCATTATCTTGCACCGGCACCAAAGTCCGGACCCAGATGCAATTGGCTCGCAGGCGGGCCTGGCTCGGTCATTGCGGGCTGCTTTTCCTAGCAAAAAGGTCCTGTGTGCTGGCGGACCAGAAGGCGACTTAGCCTGGATTAATACGATGGACGACGTTAAGGACGAAGATTATCAAGGCGCTTTGGTAATTACTACCGATACTGCCAACACTCCGCGAATTTCTGACCAGCGTTATGATCAGGGTGATTTTTTAATCAAGATTGACCACCACCCAGATCGTGATCCTTATGGCGATATGCGCTACGTTGATGAAGATGCCCCAGCCGCTAGCCAAGTAGTCGCAGACTTCATTTTGGCGGAAAAGCTGCCTTTGACTAAGGAAGTTGCTGAAGCCTTGTACGCTGGCATTTTGGGTGATACTGGCCGTTTCATGTATCCTGAAACCAACGCGCACACCTTCAAAATTGCCGCTATTTTGGCCGACACCGGTATCAGCATCACTGATATTGCTAGAAATATTGCTGATGTGACCTTTAACCAAGCTAAATTGCAGGCACTTGCCATGGACAAGATGGAAGTTGACCCTAGCGGAGCCGCAATGACGGTTTTGATGCAAGCTGATTTGCAGAAGTTAAACTTGGGATTTGAAGAAGCGTCAGTTGCTGTGGGCACGCCTGGTCGCATTAAGGATATCCAAGCTTGGAATGTGTTTGTCCAAAAGCCAGATGGCACTTACCGGGTACACTACCGGTCAAAGGGCCCAGTCATTAATCAATTAGCAGAAAACCACGGCGGTGGTGGCCACGCCTTGGCTAGTGGTGCTAATGCAGCAAATATGGACGAAGTAAAACAAATCTTTGCTGAATTAGTTGAAGTAACTAAGAAATATTCGGAGGAACATGAATAATATTTTTCAAGACGGCTTGCGCCCAGAATTAGTAACTGGTTTGCAAAAAATCGGCTTTACCAAGCCAATTGAGGTGCAGGAGGCAGTAATTCCTAAACTTCTTGCTAATACTAGTTGTGTTGTGCAAGCAGCAACTGGGAGCGGCAAAACGCACGCTTTCTTAATTCCGATCATCAATGCCATTAATATCGACCAGCATTATGTGCAGGCAGTGATTACGGCACCTAGCCGAGAATTAGCAGATCAATTGTACCAAGTGGCTAAAAGTCTGCGTCAGGCTAGCGGACTGGATTTTGCCATTGCGCATTTAGCAGGCGGGACCGATCGGCAGCGGCAAATGGACCGTTTTGCCCAAACCAAACCGCAATTGGTAATTGCTACTCCAGGACGGCTGCTTGATTTTGTGGAAAAGAAAATTTTTGCTGTTGATCAAGTTAAGTACTTTATCATTGATGAAGCAGATATGACCCTGGACTTGGGCTTTTTGACTGATATTGACAAGGTCATGGCAAAAGTGGGCAAGGAAACGGTACTTGCGGCCTTTTCTGCGACCATTCCCGTTAAACTGGCTAATTTCCTGCGCAAGTACATGGCTAAACCAGAAGAAATTATCATCGATAATCCGGCAGTTATCGCACCAACGATCAAGAACGACTTGCTCGATATCGGCAGTCGTGACCGGAAGGCCGTATTGTATCAGCTGTTAACCATGGGGCAACCATATTTGGCCTTGGTTTTTGCTAATACCAAGCAAAAAGTGGATGAAATCTATCGCTATTTGCAAGATCAAGGGCTAAAAGTTGCGCGCATTCACGGCGGGATTACAGAGCGCGAACGCCGGCGGACCGTGCGCCAAGTTGAACAGGGACAATTCCAATACGTCGTTGCGAGTGACCTGGCGGCTAGAGGCCTTGATATTGCAGGGGTTAGCCTGGTCATTAACTATGAAATTCCCAAAGACTTGGAATTTGTCATCCACCGCATTGGCCGTACCGGACGTAACGGCTTGCCAGGCCATGCCATTACTTTGATGCGCGAAGAAGAACTGAATCGGATTGGCGAACTCGAAAAAATGGGCATTCATTTCGACTTTGTTGATTTGAAGCGCGGCGAGTTAGTGCCGCGTAAACACCACCATAGCCGTGAAGATCGGCGGGCTGCTAACAAAAAGCTCGATCCAAAACTGATCGGCATGGTGAAGAAGCAAAAGCGCAAGCGCAAACCGGGTTACAAGAAAAAGATTCGTGAAGCAATTCGCCGAGATGAAGCTCAAAAGCGCAAGCTGGAGCAGCGGCATCAAGCGAGAGCTGAAAAACGTCGACGCAAGCGGAAGCGTGAACAAGGGCGTTGACAAATCGGTCGCTTGTAGCTACAATTTGAGTCATTAAGACATACTGGTCAGTCGAACTTTTCACAGAGAGGGCGCGTGGTGAGAATCGCCTAAAGTCAGCTGATTAAGTGCTACTTATGCATCAAACAAGAATAACAAAGAGGTAACAAACACTGTTGCAATCAAGGTGGTACCGCGCATGGAGCGTCCTTGAAAGTGCAATGGTGTTTTTATGTTGAGGAGTTTTTTACAATTATGAAGAAACTAACCAGTTCAGAATTTCGGCAAATGTTCTTGGACTTCTTCCATGAACACGGCCACATGATTCTGCAATCACAAAGCTTAATTCCACAAGATGACCCAACCTTGCTGTGGATTAACTCTGGGGTTGCTACGATGAAGAAGTACTTTGATGGTTCAGTCGTACCAAAGAATCACCGGATTACCAGTTCACAAAAGTCAATCCGGACCAACGATATCGAAAATGTTGGTAAGACTGCCCGTCACCAAACTTTCTTTGAAATGCTCGGCAACTTTTCTGTTGGTGATTACTTTAAAGAAGATGCCATTAACTGGGCATGGGAATTTTTGACCAGTCCAAAATGGCTGGCCTTGCCTAAAGAAAAACTTTACTGCACGGTTTATCCAAAAGACACTGATGCATATAACTTTTGGGTAAAGGCCGGGATGCCGGAAGACCATATTGTTAAACTGGAAGACAACTTCTGGGACATTGGTGAAGGTCCATGTGGTCCTGACTCAGAAATTTTCTACGACCGTGGTCAAGAAAACAACGACGTTAGTGAAGATGATCCTGAAAACTTCCCTGGCGGTGAAAATGCTCGCTACTTGGAAATTTGGAACATCGTTTTCTCACAATACAATCACTTGCCAAATGGCCAATATGTTGATCAACCGCACAAGAACATCGATACGGGGATGGGCTTAGAACGGGTTTTGTCAATCTTGCAAGATGCGCCAACCAACTTTGAAACTGACTTGTTTATGCCGATTATTCACAAGACTGAAGAATTATCCAAAGGCAAGAAGTATGGCGAAAACAAGGAAGACACAACTTCCTTCAAGATCATTGCTGACCACGTTCGGGCCGTTTCCTTTGCGATTGGTGATGGTGCTTTGCCATCAAACTCAGGCCGAGGTTACGTATTGCGTCGGTTAATCCGGCGGGCCGACTTAAACGGCAAGAAGCTGGGCATCGACGATGCCTTCTTGTACAAACTGGTGCCAGTGGTTGGTGAAATTATGGCTAGCCACTACCCAGAAGTCCAAGATCAACAAGACTTCATTGCCAAAGTCATCAAGAATGAAGAAGACCGTTTCCAAGCTACTTTGGAATCAGGACTTAGCTTGTTAGATGACTTAATTGATAAAGCCAAGGCTTCAAAAGACAAGACCATCAGCGGCAAGGATGCCTTCAAGCTCTTTGACACCTACGGCTTCCCATACGAATTGACGGTTGAATCTGCTGAAGATGAAGGCTTAAAGGTTGACAAGGCCGGCTTTGACTCAGAAATGGCTGCCCAAAAAGAGCGTGCCCGCAAGGCTCGTGGCGACTTGCAATCAATGGGTTCTCAAGATGAAACCTTGATGAACTTGAAAGATGCCAGCGAATTCGAATATGGCGTCTACGAAGATCAAGCTAAACTGATCGATATTATTGTGGACGATAAGCTGGTTGACCGGGCCGATGGCGAAAGTGCAGCTTTAGTCTTTGACAAGACCCCATTTTATGCTGAACGTGGGGGTCAAGTAGCTGACCACGGTGCGATTTACGACCAAGACGGCAATTTAGTGGCTAAGGTTACGGACGTGCAACACGCACCAAATGATCAAAACCTGCACTTTGTTGACATTATTTTGCCACTGGAAAAGGGTCAAACTTACACTTTGAAGATTGATCGCGACCGGCGTGAAGGTTTGCGCCACTCGCACTCAGCAACGCACTTGCTCCATGCAGCTTTGCGTGAAGTTTTAGGCGACCACACCCACCAAGCTGGTTCTTTGGTTGAACCTGACTACTTGCGCTTTGACTTTACGGCCCTTGACCCAATGACGCCTCGAGAAATTCAAACAGTTGAAAAACTCGTTAACCAAAAGATTTGGGATGCCATTAAAGTTAAGACCACCATTACCGACCCTGAAACCGGTAAGCAGATGGGGGCTTTGGCTTTGTTCGATGGCAAGTACACTGACAAAGTCCGGGTTGTGCAAATGTCCGACTTCTCAATTGAATTCTGTGGTGGTACGCACGTTGCCAACACTGAACAAATCGGCATCTTTAAGATTACTTCGGAATCAGCAATTGGTGCCGGGATGCGCCGGATTGAAGCCGTAACTTCAAAGCGGGCATATGAATATTTGGCAAACCGCTCAGGTCTCTTAGATGATTTGCAAGCTGAAGTTAAGGCAACCAAGCCGGAATTAATCAGCGACAAGGTAAGCAGCTTGGAAACCAGTCTGCACGATGCCCAAAAGCAAATCGAAGCCTTGACCTTGCAAATTAACCAGGCTAAAGCTGGTGATCTGTTTAACAATGTGAAGACGGTTGGCGATTTAAGCGTTATTGCTGCCAAGGCTGATGTTGCTTCCATGAACGACTTGCGTGAATTGGCTGATACTTGGAAGAGCGAAGCTAAATCCGATGTTTTGGTATTGGCTTTAGCTAAAGACGGCAAGGCTAACATGATTGTGGCATTAGGCGACAAGGCACTGGCTAAAGGGCTTAAGGCTGGCGATTTAATTAAGCTGGCTGCGCCAATCTTTGGTGGTGGCGGCGGCGGTCGTCCAAACATGGCACAAGCCGGTGGGAAGAACCCAGCTGGTCTTGATGACGCCATTAAGGCAATCATTGACGCGATTAGTAAAAATTAATTAATTGAGTTTCCCCGGTTTTTCAAGTAAAATTGTTCACAGGAGGAATAAATATGAGTTCGCTAGATAAGACAATGCATTTTGACTTTAACCAAAATAAAGGCAAGAATGTTTACGATACTTTGCAAGATGTTTATGACGCCCTTGAAGAAAAGGGCTACAACCCAATCAATCAGATTGTAGGTTACTTGCTTTCCGGCGATCCAGCATACATCCCACGGCACAATGATGCGCGGAATTTAATTCTGAAGCACGAACGTGACGAAATTATTGAAGAGCTTGTCAAGAGCTACTTAGGTAAGGACAAGTAATGCGAGTTTTAGGACTGGATGTTGGGTCAAAAACGGTAGGCGTTGCAGTTTCTGATGAATTGGGAGCAACTGCCCAACCTGTGATGACTATCCCAATTGACGAAAGCCGTTATAACTTTGGCATGCGCCCGCTCAGAAAGCTGGTGCGTCAGTATCAGCCTGATGGCTTTGTGCTGGGTCTGCCCAAAAACATGGATGGCACTAGTGGTGCCTCAGTTGAACGCAGCAAGGCTTATGGTCAGCGCTTAGTGGATAAATTTGGCCTACCTGTGGCCTATATTGATGAGCGTTTGACGACGGTGGAATCACGCCGCGTGTTAATTGAAGATGCGGGAATCCATGACCGCCATGAACGTAAAGAAGTTATCGACCAGATGGCAGCCGTCCTAATCTTACAAAACTACCTAGATTTGCACCGAAAGGATCAAAATGACTAATCATATTGATAAACCTGCTGACGACGAACGGAAGATTACGCTTGTCGATGACCAGGGAAACGAAGAATTATTTGAAGTTTTATTTACCTTCCAATCAGAAGACTACGGTAAGTCTTACGTGTTGCTTTATCCGGCAGCAGCTGATGACGATGATGAAATTGAAGTGCAAGCCTTTAGCTATGATGCTGATGAAGATGGTGACGTCACTAGCAGCGACTTACACGAAATTGAATCAGATGAAGAGTGGGACATGGTTCAAGGAGTACTCAACACCTTCCTTGACGATGACCGCTTAAGTGGTGAATAAAGATAAAAGGATCGGCAGTGCCGGTCCTTTTTGTTAGTAGTGTTTATAAAAATGAATGCCAAGATTTTAGATATATTAGAATTTGATGCAATTAGAAAGCGCCTGGCAGCAAAAGCTATTACGGTGCCAGCGAAAACGCGGGCTGGTAAATTGCGCCCGGCAGGAGATTTTGGGACTGTTAAGGCTAGTCTTGAAGAAACCTTAGCTTTAGCCAATTTGATGCGGCTAAAAGGCCAATTGCCCCTGACTGATTTTACCGATGTGCGGCCAGCAGTGAAGCGGTTGAAGGTTAAAGCTGATTTGAATGCCCAAGAACTCGGCAATCTTTTATTGGTTTTGACTTTAGCTAATGAAATCAATCGTTTCATCGAAGAAAATCAAGACGCAGACCTAGATTTGACAGCAATTGCCGAAATTTTGGACCAGTTGGATGTCCCGGAAGTGTTGTTTAACGACTTAAAGCGCAGTCTTGATTTTGACGGTGAGGTGCTTGACTCAGCTTCGCCGGCCTTGGCCCAGCTGCGACACGACCTAGCCAGCAACGAGCAAGAAATTAAAACCAGAATGGAAGGCTACACTAAGGGGCGGACCAGCAAATATTTGTCGGAAACGATTGTTACCATTCGGGATGATCGTTACGTTATTCCGGTGCGGCAAGAGTATCGCGGCAAGTTTGGCGGCGTCGTGCACGACCAAAGTGCCAGTGGGCAAACTTTGTTTGTTGAACCCGAAGGCGTGTTGAATTTAAACAATCGCCAGCAAAATTTGCTCGCACAAGAACGGCAGGAAATTCACCGTATTCTGCACAACTTGTCAGCAGATGCCCGGCTAGAAGCCGATCAGCTTGAAAAAATCAGTCAAAGCTTAACCGAACTTGATTTTATTCAAGCTAAAGCGCGCTTAGCCAAAGACATGAAGGCGAGTCAGCCAGCTTTATCAGACGATCATTCCCTAAATTTGCGCAAGGCGCGCCATCCGTTAATTGATCCGGAAAAAGTCGTCGCCAACGATATCGTTTTAGGTGAAGAATTTGATACGATGCTAATCACTGGACCAAACACTGGTGGTAAGACGATTGCGCTTAAGACTGCCGGACTTTTACAATTGATGGCCCAAGCCGGTTTATTTATCCCGGCGGCAGAAGGCAGCAAAGTCGGCGTTTTTCGGGAAATTTATGCCGATATTGGTGATGAACAATCGATTGAACAGTCATTGAGTACTTTTTCTTCCCATATGAATGACATCATTGCCATTATGAAAAATGTGGACCAACAGACCTTGGTTTTGATTGACGAAATTGGAGCCGGGACTGATCCAGAAGAAGGGGCCAGTTTGGCAATTGCGATTTTGGACTTTTTGCGCTCAAAAAAGGCTAAGATCATGGTTACGACCCACTATCCGGAGCTTAAGCTCTATGGCTACAACCGTGAGCGGACGACCAATGCCTCCATGGCTTTTGACCTCAAGACTTTATCGCCGACTTATCATTTGCAGATCGGCATCCCGGGGCACAGTAATGCCTTTGCCATTGCCCGCCGGTTAGGGATGCGCGAAGATGTGGTCAAAAATGCCGAAAACCTCATGGACGAGACTGACAGCGACATTAATAACATGATCAGCAAGCTGAATGATCAGACTAAACGAGCTGAGACTGCCAAGAATAAACTAGAAACCAGTTTGAGTCAGTCGCAAAAACTCGCCGAGAAGCTGGAACATGCCCTAGATTGGTACAATGCGCGGGTCCAAAAGCAATTGGAGTTTGCCAATGAACGTGCCAATGAAATTGTGGCCAAACGGCGCAAGAAGGCTGACAAGATTATTGCCCAACTTGAAGAAGAACAAAAACATGGTCGAGGGGTGCGACAAAACAAACTGATTGAAGCCAAAGGCGAGTTTAACCAACTGGCCCGCGAAGAGCAGCAATTAGCCCAAAATAAGGTTTTGCAGCGGGAAAAGCGGCGCCATCGGGTAAAGGTCGGTGACCGGGTGAAAATTTTGTCATACGGCCAGATGGGGACGATTACCAAGCAACTTTCTGAACATGAGTTTGAAGTCCAAATGGGCATTATCAAAGCTAAGATCAGTGATCGTGATATGGACAAATTGGCCCCTGAAAAGCCGCAGCACACCCAAACAGTTCGGGCAACTGGGAGTTCCAGTCGGCGCAATGCTCATAGCCAGTTAGACCTGCGGGGACAACGCTATGATGAGGCCATGACCAACCTGGATCGCTACTTCGACTCGGTCTTGCTGGCTGGGTTAGATAGTGTAGTAATTGTTCACGGAATTGGTACCGGGGCTATTAGAAGCGGCGTTTGGAAATATTTAAAGACCAATAAACACGTCAAAAGTTACCACTATGCTCCTGCTAATGAGGGGGGCAATGGCGCAACCATTGTGGAATTGAAATAGTGAGCTAATTACTTGTAAAAAGTAAGCTTGCTTGCTACACTTATACTAAAGTAAAAATCATAATTAATACAAAATATTTCAGAGAATGAGGTATATCTATGGTTGACGCAATTACAGACGAAAACTACAACGAAGAAACTCAAGATGGGGTTGTGCTAACAGATTTTTGGGCAACTTGGTGTGGCCCTTGCAAGATGCAATCCCCAGTTATTGAACAATTAGCCAAGGAACGTCAAGATGTTCGCTTTACAGCGATGGATGTTGATGAAAATCCAGAAACCGCCAAGAATTTGGGCATTATGGCCATTCCAACTTTGATCATCAAGAAGGATGGTCAAATTGTTGACCGTTTAACTGGTTACACGCCAAAGGCTAAGTTAGATGCGATTTTGGATCAATACACTGACTAAAAATTAATAGCAAAAAAACCGTTCGTCTAAAGCAACGAACGGTTTTTTATTTTGACTATTTGTTGGCCTGTTGTTCTTTTAGCAAATCGCGGATTTCCTTCAAGTAATCATCCGTAGTTGGACCAGCAGGTTCTTCTTCTTTCTTGGGCATCATCTTGTTGACTGCCTTAACCAGTAAGAAGACCACAAATGCCACAATTAAGAAGTTAATGACGGCGTTCAAAAATTCACCGTACTTGAATTTGGCACCAGCCACCTGAAAAACCATGTTTGACAGGTCGATCTTGCCAATAATCAGTCCTAATAAGGGGTTGATTAGATATTTAACTAGGGAGGTAACAATTGCGGTAAAGGCAGATCCCATGATTACCCCGACAGCCATGTCCATCACGTTGCCGCGAGCGATAAACTTTTTAAACTCTTCGATCATCTTAAACTCCTCCGGATCAATTAGAATCGTGCGGTAAATTGCACTTTTTGTTCTTTGTCAAGCACTGCTATTTCACACTCGGTCGTCCTGCCAGACTCACGTTGTAATGTTTCCGCAATCATGCCGGCCTCTAGGGCAAATTCGGCACTGCCGCTGTTCATCCGGTCTAAAACTGTTTGACCAGTCAACTCAAAACTAGCTGAAGCGCGGCGTTGTTTGATTAATTCAATATGGCCAAATTGGGCATGATTAAAAAAGTCAGACAAATCCTCTAAACTGGCCAAATCATAGTGGCGTGCCAGGCGTTTGCCGGCCCAGTAGAGAATGCTGGCGTTATCCTCGCCCAAAATAGTAGGTAGAAGAAAATCGCGGTACAACTGATTAACAAAATAAACATTTTCGCTATATGCATCGTCAGTTGTCGGTTTAGTCTGTTCAGTCTGTTCAGTGTTGTCTTGCATAAAGTCCCTCATCCCTTTTAATTATGTTTATTTTACATTAAACTCTTTGCTTTGTCGTGGAAAGATTTTCTAAAAGCTGAAAAAACGAGACAAGGCGCTTTCATTTCTCATCATAATTTAGTTGCTTAACGAAATTAATATAGCAAACTATTTGTTAAAGCAAAAGAAAATTGCTCGGTAAGCCGGCGGTCAAAGGTGCAAATTTTGTGCTTTTGCATTAAACTGATAGGAGCACAATTTAGTTATGAGGTGGAGCAAATGGATAATCGACCAATCGGTCTTCTTGATTCAGGCGTCGGCGGTTTGAGCGTGGTTAAAAAAGTAATCGCAAAATTGCCCCAGGAATCGACAATTTTTATCGGTGACAATGCCCACATGCCATACGGTGACCGCAGCGACGAAGAAATTATCAAGTTAACGAAAAAAAGCGTACAGTTTTTGCTGCAGCAGGATATTAAATTACTGATTATTGCCTGCAATACGGCTACGGCGGTAGCAATGGCAACAGTTCAAGCTGAAATTGCCCCTCAGGTAATCGGCGTCATTCAATCAGGCGGCTTAGCAGCGGCTAGAAGCAGTCGCAATAAAAAGGTGGCCGTGGTCGGAACTAGTGCCACGGTTGCTTCGAAGAATTACACTAAGGAAATTACCTTCCGCGACCCGGCAATTCAAGTTGAAGAATTAGCCACGCCGAAATTGGCGCCCTTAGTCGAGGCCCAAAAATCGCCTAGTGAAAATGATCAAATTGTCAAAGCTAGTTTAGCCCCGCTAATTGGCAAGGATTTTGATACCTTAGTTTTAGGCTGTACCCACTACCCGTTGATTAGGTCATCTTTCCAAAAGGCCGTCGGTCCCGACGTTAAGATTATTGATCCCGCCGACCAGGTAGCTGAATATACCAGCAAGGTTTTGGCTAGAGATGGCTTATTAAGCGAAACGCCAGCTACGCACCGCTATTACACCACTGGGGATGTTGAACATTTTGAAAAGCTGGCACGGCCATTTTTAGGCCAGGCAGATTTGACAGCTGAACATGTAGAAACGGATGACTAATATGACCAAGTTCTTGTTTGCGACCACTAATCAAGGCAAAGCCCGCGAATTGAAGCAGGCTTTTAGCGACCAGGGAATTGCTGCTGAAATTTTAACCAATGGCGATTTGACTAACCCGCCAAAGGTGGCCGAAACCGGCGCCACTTTTGAAGAAAATGCCAAGCTCAAGGCCCAAGCCTTAGCAGATTACAGCGGCCTGATCACGATCAGCGATGATTCGGGCTTGATGGTGGATTATTTAAATGGCGAGCCTGGGGTTCGTTCAGCCCGTTACGCGGGAGATCATGATGACACGGCTAATAATGCCAAGCTATTGGCAAATCTTGGTGGCGTGCCTGAAAATAAGCGTAGCGCAGTGTTTAAAACCGTTATCGTGGTTGCTCGTCCTAACCAGCCCGAAAAGGACTTGGTGGTTAGTGGCGAATGCCGGGGGAGAATCGGCATTATGCCTCAAGGCGACGATGGTTTTGGCTATGACCCGCTGTTCTTTGTCCCGGAAAAGGGCAAAACCTTCGCCGAGATGACCACCAGTGAGAAAAACAGCATCTCGCATCGCGGCCGGGCGATTGCCAAACTCTTGCAAGAATTGCCGGCATGGCTTGAAGAATAAGCTAAAAAACAGTCAGGAATTTTCCTGACTGTTTTTATTTGCTGCTGGTTTTGGGCAGTGCGGTTTTGGGAAACTTAATGCCATTCGCCTTTAAGGCGTCTAAGTAGCGACTGAAATAAAGATTGCGAATCTTGCCTTCTTCACCAGGCTGCACTTGAAAATGCACCCGGTAAAGAATGGTTGAACCCGCTTGGCTGATCACGCCGGATAAGACCGGCTCTTTGAGTAAAACTGCTGGATCATGGGGCGTTTCTTGGTTGACTTTGGTTAGAATCCGGTTAATTTCGTCAAGGTCGTTAGCGGCATCTAGTTCTAGATCAATATTTAAACCAATCCCGCCCTTGGCCAAATTTTGGACAATCGTGATGTTGCGGTTAGGAATAAAAATTAATGATCCGTCACTTGATTTTAATTTGGTTGACCGAATTCCCAGCTGGACGACTGTCCCGGTATTTTCGCCAATTTGGACCAGGTCGCCGACATCGTACTGGCCTTCGCTTAAAATGAAAAAGCCATTGACGATATCGCTCACAAAACCCTGGGCGCCCATCCCAATGGCTAATGATAAAATGCTGGCACTAGCTAGCAGGGTTCCCACGGGGACGCCTAAAATCGATAAGACGGCAAACAGATAAAAGAACAAGACCGTGTAGTGGAAAATACTGTTCACTAAGGCAGCAATCGTTTGGCTGCGCTGGGTAAGTTTTTCCTTATTGCGTCTGACGTAGCGGTTAATGAGGGCTTCGCCAGCTTTATAAATGATCAAAAAAACTATGGATGAAATTACTAATTGCCAGATTGAGGACATCAAATTGCTGGTGACCTTGTCCCAGTTGATTGATAGCCCTTTATTTGAAAAGTGAAGTAGCGAACTTATAGACATGTTGATTACCCATTTCTGCTAAAATATTAACTGAACAAAGCATACCAGAAATTAGCTAGAATTTATGCAAGTAATTGAGAATAAAGTGTTTTCATGCTAGACTTTTTGTTAGATGTATTAATGGAGGTTTGTCATGGAAATTTCATACGGTGCCCTAGCAGGCTTAATTGCGGCTGTCGTATTTTTGATTCTTGTTTTGTTCACGATTCCAGTTTTGCTTAAGGCAGCCAAGGCTTTGGATAAGGCTGCTGACACGCTTGAAAGTGCTGACGAATCGTTGAAACAATTGACGACGCAAGCTGATAGCTTGATGAAGCAGAGCAATGAATTGCTGGATAAGGTCAATGATTTGGCTGATGATGTAAATGGCAAAGTCAGCACCTTGGAACCAGTAGTCAAGGCAGCTGCTGATTTAGGCGAAAGCGTCTCTGATATTAATACGGCCTCACGCAAGATGGCTAAGCGAGTAAGCAAATATCAGACGGGACATGCAGGCTTAATTGCATCATTTTTAGTATCGGCGTTTGCTAGACGTCGACGTCGTCGTGGAGAAAAGTAGGTTTTTAGGAGGACTCGCCATGAAGAAGTTAGGCTATTTTGTATTAGGAACAGTTTTCGGTGCGGTTGCTGGCTTTGCTGCTGGTAGTTTGCTGGTCGATGACGATGAAATCGACGAAATCAAGGCTAAGCTTAAGGACAACGACAAATTACAGGATTTGAAGCGCAAGTACGACAATGGTACTGAAGTGGTAAAGAACCAACTGGCTTCTTTCCCTAAGGCAGTCGAAGACGATTCAGAAATTAAAGATTTTGATGATATCGTCATTGATGATTCAGATAAGGCAGATGAAAGCGAAGCAGCTGCTGATTTAGCTCATGCTGAAGATGAAACTGCCGATGAACCAAAGCCGGAAGCAAATGCTGATCAAGCTGACGCAACTCCAGCTGAATAAGGTGGCTTTAAGGTCAAATTCAAGGGTGTCTCTCGGGAGGCATCCTTTTTTGGTGGGAAAAAATATATTTTGGCAAAATAAAAGACAGCTCGCAGGCTGTCTTTTTAGTATGCTGTTTTAGTCTTTCAATGGCAAAACCTTAAGGGCTTTATCGGTGTGGGTAAATGGCTTGAAGCCGTCTTTGGTCAAGACGCCGCAGTCTTCAATTCTTACTCCGGCAAAGCCAGGGATGTAAATTCCTGGTTCAATTGAGAAGCACATGCCTTCTTCTAAGACTAAGTCATTGCCACCGACGATTGATGGAAATTCATGCACATCTTTACCAATCCCATGACCTAAGCGGTGAATGAAGTATTCGCCATAACCGGCCTTGGTAATAATGTCGCGGGCGACAGCATCTAGTTCTCCGGCGGTCATGCCTGGTTTAGCTGCTTCAATGGCTGCTTGTTGGGCTTCCCGGTTAACTTCATAAATTTCCCGCTGCTTGTCGCTAGGAGTGCCGTAAGCCACGGTCCGACTGGAGTCTGAGGCGTAGCCTTCATGCATAGTTCCCAAATCAAATAGCACTAATTCATTTGGCTTAACTTGGTTCATAGTTGGACCAAGGTGGGGGTTAGCAGCATTTTCACCAGTTTGAACGATCGTTTCAAAACTGGTATGCATCACGCCTTTTTGCAGTTTCAGTTGGTATTCAATTTGCCCTGCAATGTAGCGTTCAGTAACGCCCGTTCTGATGGCGTCAAAGCCAACTTGGAAGGCAAAATCAGCTTCTGCCCCAGCTGCTTGCAATTTCTTAATTTCCGCGGGAGTTTTGTGCAAACGCAAGACTTGGATAAATTCAGTCAAATTGCCGCTAAAATCTGCGTCAGGGAATTGACTGTGCATCTTTTGATACTTATCAACCGGCAAATGGTCGCGTTCGATTGCCCAGTATTTATCATCATGAGTTCGTTGACGGATTTTGTCTCCAATCAAGGCCCATGGATCTTCAGAATCTAAATAACCATAAACGTCGCCATTCCATTCAGAATTTTTCGCTTCTTCAACATTCAAAGCGGGAACGAAAACAAACGGATCAGCATCTTTGAATACCAGCAGCATAAAAATTCGTTCATGCGGCTCCATTTCGTAACCCGTAAAGTAAGCAATGGTAACCGGGTTGGATACTAATGCAATGTCTTGGTGATTTTCCTGCAGCCAATTCTGCAATTTATCTAAATTCATATTCTTTTTGCTCCTTTGATTTGCGCTTTTTTGCCATTTTATTGTAGTATATCATGTTAGCGGATGAAAACATGAAAGAAAAAGTGCAAACGCTCGCAAAAATAGCGCTTTCATGGTAAATTGAGTTCGGTAGAGTTTTTTTAACAGACTGGGGAACTAGAAATTATGCACAAACAAGATGTAACAATTTATGATGTTGCTCGTGAAGCTAAGGTTTCAATGGCTACTGTTTCACGGGTGGTAAACGGAAACAGCAATGTTCGCAAGGAAACCCGCGAACGAGTAATGGAAGTAATTAAGCGGCTGCACTACCAACCAAATGCAGTTGCCCAAGGTTTAGCTTCAAAGCGGACGACCACTGTCGGTTTGGTGGTTCCAGATTTGACCAACTTGTATTTTGCCGAACTTTCAAAGGGAATTGACGATATTGCCCATTTGTATAAGTACAATATCATCATTACCAGTATCGAAAACCAGTTGGTTAATGAAAACCAAACTATCCAAAGCTTGCTCAACAAACAAGTCGATGGGGTCATCTACATGTCAAATGACTTATCTGACAGTACGATTGAGGCTTTTGACCGGACTAATACGCCGGTGGTTTTGGCCGGAACGGTTGATAGCCGGGGCAAGTACCCATCAGTCACCATTGATTACGATGAAGCAACGCTTGATGTTTTTGGCCAATTATACCAAGATGGCAAGCATCATTTAGCATGGGTTGTCGGCGACACGGAATCATCAGTTAACCGTGACCACCGGATTAAGGCTTATCGAGAATTTTGCCAAGAAAAAGGGATGGAGCCACATATTTATGGTCATAAGACCAACTACCACGATGGTTACGAACTCTATGCCGATTTGGCAAAAGACGGAATTGATGGCGTAGTAGTAACTCGCGATTTAGTAGCCTGTGGAATTTTGAATGCCGCTTTGGATGCTGGCAAGTCAGTTCCTGATGACTTTGAAATCATTACGGCGAGTGCGACCCCAATGGCGCAAGTAGCCCGTCCATCATTGACCTGCGTCAAGCAGCCTTTGTATGACATGGGGGCTGTTGCAATGCGACTTTTGACTAAGTTGATGAACAACGAAGATATTGACGAACAAGAAATCAAGTTGCCATATGAATTAATGCGCAAGGCAACCACTTTGAATAAATAAAAGCAAAAAATAACTGCTCCGCCTGGAGCAGTTATTTTTTTATTCAGGATCCTTGGTTAATTCATAAATCGCTTCAGCATAAATTGCGATGGAGTCGATTAAATCATCAACCTTCATGTACTCATTTGCTTGGTGCATTACCATTGGGGCATCTTCCGGTTGGGCGCCGAAGGCAACGCCGTGCTTGAATAAACGTCCGTAAGTACCGCCGCCAATAACCACTTCATGGCCAGGCTTGCCGGTTTGCCGTTCGTAGACGCTAAGCAAAGTTTTAACTAGCGGATCGTCGCCAGGAACGTAGTGCGGTTCTTCAAATGACTTGTATGAAGCAGTCAAAATATCGCCGTATTTGGCATTAACCTGTTCCACCATCTTGTCAGGGTCGGTGCCTTGTGGGTAACGAATGTTGTCTTTGAGGACAGCTTCACCATCTTGGTAGCTGAAGACGCTAGGAGCACTGGATAAGTCGCCCATCAAATCGTCGTGGTGACTGACGCCTAATTTTTCGCCCTTAAAGTCTTCATGTTCAACTTCGCTTAAGAATTTCACCCAGTTAAGGTCACGTCCAGCAAAATCCAGGCTGCTCAAAAAGACGCCTAAGAAAGTGGCAGCATTGCGGCCGACTTGCGGAGCACTAGCGTGAGCACCAACACCGGTTAATTCTAATTCCAAAGTTTGGCCGTCAATTTTGACTTCACCAGTTAACTTGTTGTCGGCCAAGAATTGCTTAAAGCTGGCAGCAGCGGCCTTTGGGTCAGCAGCTAAAACAGTTGCATAAGCTTTTTGCGGCGTAACGTTTTCAGCGATTCCGGCGCTAAACTTAACTAGTTTGTCCTTGCCTTGAGCCGCGTCATCTTTGAAAGTTAGAATCAAAGTGTAGATACCTTGTTCACCGTTAATGATTGGGAATTCGGCATCAGGAGAGAAGACTTGATCCGGCGTTGGTTCATGCTTCAAGTAGTAGTCAATCCCAACCCAGTCAGTTTCTTCGTTAGTCCCCAAAACAAAGTCAATCTTCTTTTTGGGCTCAAAACCAGCTTCTTTTAACAAAAGCATGCCGTAGTAGGCTGCTAAAGCTGGTCCCTTGTCATCAGCGGAACCACGACCATAAATCTTGCCGTCTTTGATCAGCATCTTGAACGGATCGGTTTCCCAGCCGTCACCAGCCGGCACAACGTCCATGTGGCCAATGACGCCAAGACGCTTTTGGCCTTGGCCATAGTTAACCCGGCCAGCATAATTAGCAAAGTTTTCGGTATCAAAGCCGTCGCGCTTGGCAAAGCTTAAGAAAGTTTGCATGGCTTTAGCCGGACCTTGGCCAACCGGATATTCTTCGGTGGCACCGGCTAAATCTTCGGAAGAGTCAATTGCAATCAACTTTTCTAGGTCAGCTAAGATGGCTTCTTTCTTGGCCTCGGCCAATTTCTTGTAATCTAATTCCATTGTTTTCCCTCCTGAAATGTTATCTAGTTAAAATTTTACCATAGGCCGACTGAAAACAGGTGAAAAGGGGCTAGGCATGGGGACTATTTGCAGAAAAAATTTGTGTTACAATTTAACTTGAATCTCTATTAAGTTTTTTTCTAAGGATGAGGGCAAATGAACGACCAATATGAGCAATTAGATTTGATCGAAGAAGTAACTCGCAAGGACGGAAGCAAATATTTCGAGATTTCTAATATTGACCAAAACGGCATTGCCGAACTTGCCGTCGATCGCGGCGATATTAAGGGCGTCCGCATTTTGCAGCTGAATATTCCGCGCACCAAGGCTCTCATTACTTACGAAGAATATATCAATAAAACCTATCATTTGCAGTCTTTGATGAAAGAAGCAGATTGGAAGAACCCACAGTGGGTTGAGTGGGAGAAACCTAAGGGCAAGGTGTTAGATGCCTATAAAATGGTATTGAAGGCCAATCGGATTGGCTAGAAGGGGCAGTTATGGAAAAGCTACGAATTCTGCACACCAATGATTTACATTCGCACTTTGAACATTTTCCAAAGATTAGACGTTATTTTGAAGCGGTTCGAGAGCATCCAGAGGCTGACCAAGTGTTTACTTTTGATGCTGGCGATTTTATGGATCGATCGCACCCGCTGAGCGATGCCACGGAAGGGCAAGCCAACATTCAATTGATGAACCAAATGCATTATGATGCAGTCACGGTTGGCAATAACGAAGGAATTTCTAATTCGCATGCGGTTTTAGAACGACTTTTTACCCATGCGGAATTTCCCGTTGCCTTGGCGAATTTGCTGGAAGAAGACGATACTCGCCCCAAGTGGGCCAATAAGTATTTGCTCTTTACGACCAAAAAAGGCACCCGTATTGCTTTAATTGGCTTGACGCCTGTCTATCCCATGACTTATGGACCCAATCATTGGCATGTCAAGACTTTGCAGTCAACGATGGATCAAATGCTGGGCGAACTAGAGGGCAAGTATGATTGCTTAGTGATGCTGACTCATATTGGCTTAAATATGGACCGCTGGCTGGCCAAGCATTATCCGCAAATTGATTTGATTGTCGGCGGCCACAGCCATGACTTATTGCCCAAGGGTGAAAAGCATGGTCATACTTGGATTACGCAGACCGGTAAGTGGGGCAACTATGTAGGAGATATTCAGCTCGAATTGAATGATCGCCACCAAGTTGAAAAAATTGTCCCAACCACGATTCCGACCGCTTCGATGCCAGCGCAAGCTAGCGATGAAGCCGAAATTCAAGGCTATTTGGAAAAAGGTCGCCAGCTGCTAATGGAGCGGCAAGTAGCTTATTTGCCGGAAAAATTCCATGACGATACCGAAGCCGCGGTCCAGGTCTCCATGGAAGCAATTAGTAATTTTGCCGGCACCGATTTTGCGATTCTGTCGTCAGGTTTATTTTTGACACCTTTTAAAGCTGGCTTGATTACGCAATATGATTTGCAACAAGCCTTGCCGCACCCAATGCACGTGGTAAAAAGTCGCCTAAAGGGGAGCGATTTGTGGCGGCTGGTCATGGAAATTGAAAAAAATCGCCATTATTTGCAGAAATTCCACTTGCAAGGAATGAGTTTCCGAGGAAAAATTTTTGGCGAAATGCACTATCAAGGCATCAAGGTCGATATGGTGCGCAGAATTGTCTATGTTAATGGCCGGGAAATCGACCCGGACCAAATTTATGAATTGGCCTGTTTGGATCACTATGTTTTAGTGCCGTTTTTCCCAACCTTAGCCATCGTCGGAGAAAATGAATTTTTATTCCCAGATTTTTTGCGCGAAGTCGTTGGCAAATATCTGGCGAAACGTTATCCATTGAAGGAAGGGCAGCATGAGCGAAGCAACAGAAACGAATAAATTTGCACAAGCGCAGCCTTTGCGCCACCCGAAAGCCGTCGTTGCCCAGCAAGGCGAAAAAATCAAGATCAATAATCAGACCTATCGGCTGGCTGTAAACCACGGAACTGCCTTAGATTTGGAGATGCTGGCCCTTAAGTATGATCCCTACCTTGATCAATATGATTTTATTGTCGGGGATGTGTCTAGCGAGCATTTGCGCCTTAAGGGCTTTTACAAGAAAGAGGCACACCGGGCAATTGATAAGAGCGAATATGCCATTGCCGATTATTTGACGGAATATTGTAATCCGGGCACGGCGTATTTTATTTTGGAATTATTGGATCCGGTCCATACCTACCATCCGCATAAGCGTAAGAAATTCCATTATGCTAAACACAAGCCTTCACGACAAAGCAAAACTTACCGGGATCGCAAGCAGCGCAATCGAACCAAATTTAAAAAACATCCTAGTCGACCAAGACGCAATGCTGGTCGCCATAAATTTACGATTAAGAAGAGGGAAGCACATTAGTGAAAGATTACCGCATTTTTTTGATAGATTTAGACGGAACGATTTACCGCGGAAAAGACACGATTGCGTCTGGCGTACGTTTTGTTAAGCGTCTTCAGGCAGCTGGCAAGGATTACTTGTTTTTGACCAACAACACGACCAGAACGCCCCAAATGGTTGTGGATAAATTGCGTGGCCACGGCGTCGAGACTGACGTCGACCATATCTATACGCCCAGCATGGCTACGGCTAGCTGGATTTTGGCGCATAATCCCGGCAAGCAATTAGGGGTCTACATCATTGGCCAAATTGGCTTAAAACGGGAATTGCTGCAGCATGCTGAACTTAGCTTGGACGATCAGCAGCCGGATTATGTGGTCGTTGGGATGGATACTGACTTGACCTATCATAAAATTCGCGTAGCCGTCCGGGCGATTCGGCAGGGGGCGGTTTTTATTGGAACCAATGCGGATATGAACCTGCCCTCAAGGGATGAATTGCTGCCGGGCAATGGGTCGCAATGCACCATGATTGCGGCGGCCAGCGGAGTTGATCCCCTCTATATTGGGAAACCAGAAGCCATCATTGTGGATAAAGCTTTGGCTAAAACCGGATATACCCGCCAAGATGCGTTAATTGTTGGGGATAACTATGATACCGACATCAAAGCCGGACTTAATTCACAGGTGGATACTTTGTTAACTTTGACCGGCGTAACCACCCGGCAAGAACTTGTTGATAAAACCCCGGCTACTTATACTGTGGATAATTTAGATGAGTTTGCCTTATGAATTGGAAAAAATTAATTTCACCGCTATACCATTTTTTGTTTGCCCTTACTAGTGCGGTCGTGGGGGCCGTAGTGGCCAGTTGGCCGTTAATTTTGGTATTCGTGTTAACTCAAAAAACCTATGAAACCGTAAATTTGACGGTTGGGCAAGTTATGCACAACTATAATCAGCTCATGGGCTACTTGTTGTGGCCCTTTACAACCAAATTGCACATGAGCAATTTAGCAACTTCGGCGAATGCGGCCGAACACTTTGCCGAAGTTAAGCACTTGTTGCTATTTGCCATCCTGGTCTTTATTGGGTGTGTAATTGTGCATTTTGCCTGGGGAAAAGGCAAAAACAAACAGTATTTGAAGTTGAGCAAAACAGCTAGCTTGATCTTTTTACTCTTGCCGATTATTGTTTTGCCCTTTGCCATGAGCAATTTTGATAGTTTCTTTGTGACTTTTCACCACATTTTTTTCCACAACTCGAACTGGCTGTTTGATCCAGCCACTGACCCAATTATCAATATTTTGACGGAAGGCTTTTTCTCAGCCTGCTTTGCGGTTGCGGGGATTATTTATGAACTATATTTTGCTGAAAAATTATTAAGACGCTAAAAAAGGAATTCCTTTAATGGAATTCCTTTTTAAGTGCAATTTTTTTCTTGAGCCAAACGATCATTATCGGAACTACTGAAACTAAAATGATCCCGATGACGATCAATGAGAAGTGGTCCCGCACAACTGGCAAGTTGCCGAAGAAGTGACCCACTAAGCAGAATAAGCTGACCCACAAGAAGCCGCCTAAAATGTTGTAAGTGATGAATTTTCCGTAGTGCATTTTGCTGCCGCCGGAAATGAATGGGACGAAAGTACGGATGAAGGGGATGAACCGACCAATCACAATGGTGATCGGTCCATGTCGTTCGAAAAACTTTTCCGCTGCGAGGCGATTATCTTTGTTGATTAACTTATTGAACCAGGCATATTTTTCCCCGGCATGAGTGACGCGATTGCCGATTTCATAGTTGATGGAATCGCCTAAAATTGCTGCTGCCACAAAGACTAAGAAAACCAGCCAAGGATTTAAGCCATATCTTGGATTGGCGGCTAGCGCACTAGCTGCAAAGACTAGCGAATCGCCTGGCAGAAAGGGGAATATTACCAGTCCGGTTTCAATGAAGATAATTAGAAACATAACCAAATATGACCATGGTCCAAATTGATTGACGATCGTCACAAGGTGGTCGTCAATATGCAAGATAAAATCAATTAATGCCATAACGTCTCCTATACTTATTTATTTGCAAAATTACCTGGTCTTTTCCGGGAAGAGCTTCCGCATGATCGCATGAACTGCCGTTTGGGCTTCACCAAAGCCGACACCGATCAAGGGAACGCGTCCTTCATAGGTTACCACATCGCCGACTGCATAAATGCCAGCAACATTAGTAGCCATCGTTCGGTCAACTAGAACATTCGTGTTAGTTGCTTCAACTCCCCAGTTAGTCACAAAGCGATTATTTGCTTTAAAGCCGTAAGCAACCACAATCTGGTCAAATGACCGATACACCAGTTCTTTAGCCCCGATTGCTCTAAGGCCAATCTTTAATTTATTATCTGCTAACTCAATCGTTCGAGGAAGATAAGGGGTCAAGATTTCAACATTTTTTAAACTTTTTAGCGTAGCCAAAGTCGACTCCATGCCGCGGAAGTGTTCCCGCCGGTGGATCATCGTCACGTTTGCTACCTTGGCTAAGCCGTTAGCCCAATCAAGGGCTGAGTCGCCGCCACCGAAAATACCGACTTGCTGGCCAGCAAAATTTTGGGGCTGGCGAACATAATAATGTACTCGTTCAGCAATTTCAGGCGACATCTTTAATGGGAATTTCTTTGGAGTAAAGGAGCCTGCTCCGGTAGCGATAATCACGCTGCGAACGCTGTAAGCATCATCGATGATAAAGTTGTCATCCTGTTTTTTAACTTGGGCAACCTTATGCTCAAGCACAAAGTCGACGTCGCTGCTGATATTTCCCTTGAGCCGTTTGATTAAGTCGGCAGCTACAATTGTTTGGTAGGCAGGGATGTTGATAATCTCTTTAAAAGGATAAAGAAATTCCGCCTCGCCCCCAACGGCACTTAATGAATCAAACACAACGGTCTTTAAGCCGTTCATGGCAGCATAACCGGCTGCAAACAATCCGACTGGTCCAGCTCCAATAATGGCAGTATCGTAAGTCTTAATGATAATTACCTCTTTCTTGCTTATCAATTTCAGATACTATTTTACACGAAAATCGGAAAATAAATTAAAAAGGGTCTTGCATCAAAAAGCAAATAAGGGTATTCTAATTAAGTCGCAAATTTGAGCGGCGCCAATGAAAAAATGAATTTTGAAAAAGTTGAAAAAATAGCTTGCAAAGTTCAAAAGAAGTTGGTAACATATTTAACTGTTGCGAG
>NZ_BMAY01000009.1 GCF_018327645.1 Lactobacillus corticis
AGGAAACACCTGTACCCATGCCGAACACAGAAGTTAAGCTTCTTAACGCCGAGAGTAGTTGGTGGGCAACTGCCTGCGAGGGTAGGAAGTCGCCGCGCTTAAATATGGAGGATTAGCTCAGCTGGGAGAGCATCTGCCTTACAAGCAGGAGGTCACAGGTTCGAGCCCTGTATCCTCTATATCGAGTCGTTAGCTCAGTCGGTAGAGCATCTGACTTTTAATCAGAGGGTCGACGGTTCAAGCCCGTCACGACTCATGGCCCAAAACTTGCGGGTGTGGCGGAATTGGCAGACGCGCTAGATTTAGGTTCTAGTGTTTTCGGACGTGTGGGTTCAAGTCCCACCACCCGTATTTATAAGCCGATTTAGCTCAGTTGGTAGAGCACCTGTCTTGTAAACAGGGGGTCGTACGTTCAAGTCGTATAATCGGCATTTTGCGGAAGTAGTTCAGTGGTAGAACATCACCTTGCCATGGTGGGGGTCGCGGGTTCGAATCCCGTCTTCCGCTTTCAATAAATTTGCCTTGGTGGCGGAATTGGTAGACGCACGGGACTTAAAATCCCGCGGTCAGTTTTGACCGTACCGGTTCGACTCCGGTCCGAGGCACTTATTGAGCACCCTTAGCGCAACTGGATAGAGTGTCTGACTACGAATCAGAAGGTTGTAGGTTCAAGTCCTACAGGGTGCATTTCCGGGAAGTGGCTCAGTTTGGTAGAGCACCTGGTTTGGGACCAGGGGGTCGCAGGTTCAAATCCTGTCTTCCCGATTGTAACTGAATAAAGAGGTTACAGGATGGCGGTGTAGCTCAGCTGGCTAGAGCGTTCGGTTCATACCCGAGAGGTCGAGGGTTCGATCCCCCCCGCCGCTATTACTTGTAAACTTGGACCTTTAGCTCAGTTGGTTAGAGCAGACGGCTCATAACCGTCCCGTCGTAGGTTCGAGTCCTACAAGGTCCATTGGACTCTTTGAGTTCATGGTTTAAATTGAATATAAGCACGTATTATCGCGGGATGGAGCAGTCTGGTAGCTCGTCGGGCTCATAACCCGAAGGTCGTTGGTTCAAATCCAGCTCCCGCAATATGGTCCATTGGAGCAGTGGTTTATCTCGCCTCCCTGTCACGGAGGAGATCGCGGGTTCAAATCCCGCATGGACCGTAGAATGGCTCGGTAGCTCAGTTGGTAGAGCAAAGGATTGAAGCTCCTTGTGTCGGCGGTTCGATTCCGTCCCGCGCCATTGCACTTTTACATATGACGTGCGGGTATGGTTTAGTGGTAAAACAAAAGCCTTCCAAGCTTTAGTCGCGAGTTCGATTCTCGTTACCCGCTTTTATGGGCCTATAGCTCAGCTGGTTAGAGCGCACGCCTGATAAGCGTGAGGTCGATGGTTCAAGTCCATTTAGGCCCATATGGAGTAGTACTCAAGTGGCTGAAGAGGCGCCCCTGCTAAGGGTGTAGGTCGAGTTATCTCGGCGCGAGGGTTCGAATCTCTCCTACTCCGCTATGTTGATCAAGGATGTTGATTATCAATGTTCTTGATCTTTTTTTATGTTCTTAAATTGCCAAAGATTGCACTGGTTTAAATGAGAAACTTACTTTATAATGAAGGGGTTATTTGATAATAAATGGAGGAGCGAGAAATGAACAAAAAAGCTTTAAAACTCATATTTGCTTTCGTATTAGTGCTAACTTTCGGTTTAATCGGAGCTAAAACTACGCAAGCTGCCGCTTATGGAGCCAAGCAGCAAACTACTCCTAAACGAATTAGAGGCACTTGGTATCTTTATAAAACTTCAGCTGGAAGTTACGGTAAGAATACGGGGTTACAAAAGAAGTATCTCCATCCATACCGTAAGCTGCGGATTACCGCTCATACGATTACCTTTACTACTGCTCACGGCAAGCGTGGCTTAAAGGGAAACTGCAAGCTTTATAAACTACCTAAAGCATCGAAATTCAGCAGTTCTAAGCTGATGAAGGCAGAAAAATACGGAATAAAACATAAATGGATTAACCTTTACCGTATTAAAAAGAGTAGCATTTCATTTACTGACCAGAACTGGCTGCAATTGTTCCAAAGCTCGGCGGCTGGTAATCTAACACGTACTGGTTCCAAGTTGGTCTTTGAAAATGGATTTAATCGCGATACCTTTAGGAGATAAGCCAAAAGCTTAAAATTTGCAAGGTTCTGTATTTTACTTGATAATGTCTAATAGAAAACACTTTCAAGATAAAAGGGAGACCATTATGATTAGACCAATGAAATTCGGCGACTTGGACCAAATAGCTGGTATTTGGCTCGACAGCAATATTACCGCCCACAATTTTTTACCTAAAAAGTACTGGGAAGACCAGTTTCCCTGGGTAAAGCACCAAATTGCCCAGGCACAGGTGTTTGTGGCAGAAGAAGCTGGAAAAATTGAAGGCTTTATTGGCCTAGATGGCGACGAGATTGAGGGCCTTTTTGTTAGGGCTGAGGCGCGCGGGCGTGGCGTTGGCAGCAGCCTGCTCAATAATACGAAAAATTATCACCGTCACTTAAGTCTGCATGCTTATCAAAAGAATCAGCCAGCCGTGAAGTTTTATCAAGCTCAAGGATTCAAGATCGCAAAAGCTGGCGAAGATCCTGATACGGGCGAAAGCGATTATTTAATGACTTGGGATAAATAAACGAACTCTATCTAACTAGATAGAGTTTTTCTTATGGCGCAGTTTTTCTAACCATGCTGGTGATCGGGAAATGCTATAGAAAATTAGTAAACAAATGGTAAAAAAGCAGCTCCTTACTTGCTAAAAAATGTCATTCCGGTATACTAGTAATCGATGCTTTTTTCAAGAAAAAGCGGATAAGGCACAAGATCTAGTATTTTGTGACCTAAAAGCAAAAGGAGACTTGTTGATGAAAGAGCAACACGAAAACTATTTTATTTGGTTATGGAAGCAATTAAAGGGCTGGCCGGTTCAGAACTACTGCTTATGGTTCTTTGCCTTTGGCTTCCAATTAGCGATTTTGCTGCAAAATAAAATTGATGCCGTAACCTTGATTACTTTTATTGGAACCATGCTAGGAACCTTGTGTGTGTTGGCAATTAATGCCACGAAGGCGATTAACGGCTGGCTAGGGTTAATCTCAGCAGCTTGCTTTATTTACGCCGGCTGGTCAGCCAAAAATTATTTATCAATTTTTGAACAAATTGCCTATATTGCCACTTTAGATATTCCGGTTATTTTTGCGGTTAGATCTTGGAATGAGGACACCAAGCACCACTTGCGCAAGTTTACCGCCCAGGGTTGGCTGGTAGCTATTGTGGGAACTTTGTTGGTTTCCGTCGTTAGTGGCTTTTTGATCGGCAAGTTTACTAATGATCCGCGCCCGTGGATTGATGCGATCAGTTTTGCTATTTCCTTGACGGCAGGGGTAATGTGCTTTTTGCGCTATAACAACCAGTACTTCTGGTGGACTGCCAGTGGGATTTTTCAACTGATTCTGTGGGCCATTACTTATGCTCAAGGAGACGCAACCCTGGCAATGGCAGTTAACTCACTGATTTATGTGATCAACGATGTGCTGGCCTTTACGGTTTCGCCATGGTTTAATGCTGGCCGGCGCAAGGCAGGCTTAGCCGAAATTAAAGATTAATAATTAGCAAAAAAGCCCCAAGGCAATTACTAGCCTTTGGGGTTTTTAAATGGCAAAAATTAGGAAATGGTTCAGCAATTTATTAGCAAATTTATTCTACGACATGCCGTTCAAATGGTTTGTCGGAAATTCCTTGTTCCAAAATGGTTTTGCTCCATTCTTTGGCCGAGAACAAGGAATGGTCGCGGTAATTACCACAGGACTCAATCGTCGTTCCTTGGACATCTTCCCATTTAATGTCATAGGCAATCGCTTCTAGTGAGCTCTTTAGAGCTTTAGCCACTTCAGTCGTACTGTGTTCGCCCCAGGTAATCAAGTGGAAACCAGTCCGGCAGCCAAATGGGGAACAGTCAATCACGCCAGTCAGACGATCGCGCAAAAGACCGGCCAAAAGGTGTTCAATGGTGTGCAAGCCGGCAGTTGGAATGGCGTTGGTATTTGGTTGTACCAGCCGCAAGTCATAGTTGCTGATTTTATCGCCCTTTGGTCCAGTTTCGACGGTAATGAGGCGGACGTAAGGTGCCTTAACTTTCGTGTGATCCAGAGTAAAACTTTCAACTTTAGCCATAATAAATTTCCTCCTTGATTAATCTTTATTTTCAATTGCTGGGGTCCAAACCTCGTTGGCAATTGTTTCTACTAATTGAATTTTTGCCCATTCTTCGGCTTCAGTCAAGATGTTGCCTTCTTCAGTCGAGGCAAAACCGCACTGGGTTGACAAAGAAAGGTGCGGTAAATCAACATATTCGCTGGCTTCTTTAATCCGATGCTTGACTTCTTCTTTGCCCTCAAGCTGTGGCCGTTTACTAGTAATTAACCCCAACACCACGTCTTTATCAGCAGGTACTTCTTGCAATGGTTCAAAATTGCCGGACCGAGCATCGTCGTATTCGAGGTAAAAAGCATCGACGTTTTCTTGGGCCAACAGCCACTTGGCAACCGAATCATAACTTCCGCTATCAGCATAAGTTGAATGATAGTTGCCCCGGCAGACGTGAGTCGACAAGCGTAAATCACTAGGCAAATCCTTAATTGCGGCGTTGTTTAGCTGCAAAAAGAGGTCCTTATATTCGTCGCGACTAAAGGCAAAATCGCTGCTATCGCCAGCATGAGCCCAGACATCGTCGTCAGCTAACAACCCCCAGGTGCAGTCGTCCAGCTTTACATCTCTGGCGCCAGCCTCGTAAAGGGCGAGGATTAGGTCATGATAGGCTTGGGCAATGTCAGCAATTAACGCAGCCGTATCAGAATAATATTTTTTAACGGCATCTTGATTTGCGCTTCCACGATATAGTTCCAAGAAAAGCTGGCTAGGGGCCGGGATGCTTTGCCGCGGCGTTAAGTTAGTACCTTCCGTCAAACTCTTGAGGTATTTAAAACTTCTTAAGTCAGGATGATCGCCGCTAAAGCTAATTCGACCACTAAGTCTGGCGCTATCGTTTCTGGTTTCTTCACCATGGAAGAAGTAGCCGTGTTCCGATTTTACATGGTCAATTCCGGCAAAGCCCCAAAAAGTGTCAAGATGCCAGTAGCTGCGACGAAATTCACCGTCAGTTACAATCTTAAGGCCATGCTGGGCTTCTTTAGCGACCAGCTCTTTAATGCACTTATTCTCAATCTGGGTCAATTGGTCATGGCTGATTTTACCAGCGGCAAAATCAGTCCGGGCTTGTTTTAATTCTTGGGGACGTAAAAAACTACCAACGATGTCATAGTGAACTTTTGTCATTTAAAAAGCCTCCTGCAGCAATAAAAAAATCCCTAGAAGCATCAGCAATGCTTCTAGGGACGCTAATTTCTATTTAACGCGGTACCACCCTAATTCGATACAGTCTTACGAATGTATCCTTACTAAGTTCTCCGTCGAAAACTCGGGTGCGCTAACGGGCACCGCCCGCAAATAGCTTGCAAAGCTTGCTACTTGTATGCTCCAAGACCATCTTCGCAACCTGCTTGCGTACTGGCTTGCACCTGTCCCAGCTCTCTGAAACGCATTTCAGTTGTTACTCATCTTTTCTAAGCATTTTTAATCTTGTTGTAGGTTATTATGCACGCCTAAATAGCAAATTGCAAGGCTATTTTTGAAAAAAGTTTTCAGCCAGCCAAAACTGAATACGTTTTCATGGTAAACTTAAGGCAGAAACAATAAGAGATAACTCATAGTTTACAGAAAGGACCAAAACATGAAAAAGATAATTAATGATCCCAGCCAAGTCGTAGCAGAAATGGTTGACGGACTGGTTCGTTCCTATCCTGACATTGTTGAACTGATTCCTGAAACTGAAGCTGTGGTGCGGGCTGATAGCGACACCATGGAGGGCAAGGTCGGCTTGATTTCTGGTGGCGGCAGCGGACATGAACCGGCTCACGCTGGTTTCGTGGGCAAGGGGATGCTTAGTGCAGCCGTTTGTGGTCAAGTCTTTACTTCGCCTACGCCAGATCAGATCTATGAAGCCATCAAAGCAGCTGATCATGGCAAGGGCGTCTTCATGGTGGTCAAAAACTACTCAGGCGATGTCATGAACTTCGATATGGCTAAAGATTTGGCGGAAATGGACGATATTCGGGTTAAATCAATTGTGGTTGACGATGATATTGCAGTCGAAAACAGCCTTTACACCCAAGGTCGCCGCGGGGTTGCCGGGACTATTTTAATGCATAAGATTTTAGGCGCAGCCGCTGACCAGGGGGCCAGTTTGGATGAAATTGCTGCCTTAGCTCAGGCCGTTTTGCCTCACATTAAAACGATCGGGGTCGCGCTTAATGCAGCTACGGTTCCAGAAGTGGGCAAGCCAGGTTTTGAACTAAAAGAAGACGAAATTGAATATGGCGTCGGCATCCACTCTGAACCAGGCTACCGGACGGAAAAAATTAAGCCAAGCAATGAACTTTGCCAAGAATTGTTAGGTAAATTAGATAGCGAATTGCACTTAAGCGAAGATAAGAGCTATGCGGTTTTGGTCAACGGCATGGGCGCAACGCCATTGATGGAACAATACATCTTCAGCCATGACCTGCTGAATCAATTAGAGGAAAAAGGCATTAAACCAGACTTTATGCGGGTTGGAAATTACATGACCTCAATTGATATGGCGGGCTTGTCGTTAACGATTTTGGAACTGGCAGATGAAGCTTGGCTGGACTACTTGCGCTATCCAGTTAAGACGATTGCATGGAACAATTAGGAGGCATTATGGACTTAGCTTTAGATCAAGCCACTAAGTGGTTAGAATTATTTGGCGATGAAATTGAAAAAAACAAGGCGTATTTGAGTGATCTGGATACGCCAATTGGCGACGCCGACCATGGCTTCAATATGGCTCGGGGCATGGAAGCAGTAGAAACCAGCCTTGCTCAAAAAGCTCCTGCTGATTTAGCTGGCTTATTCAAACAAACGGCGATGGCTTTAATTACTAAAGTGGGTGGAGCTTCTGGTCCTTTATATGGCACGGCCTTTTTGGAAATGAGCAAGCAGGCGGCGCAAACCAGCGAACTAAATAGCCTCCTAGCAGCAGCTTTAGCCGGAATTAAGAAGCGTGGTGGAGCAGCGGCGGGCGACAAGACCATGGTCGACGTGTGGGAAGCAGTTTTGCCAGAACTAGCTCAAGGGACTTTGACTGATGCCAAAATTGATGAAGCAGTTGAAGCTACCAAGCCTTTGATTGCAAAAAAGGGGCGGGCTAGTTATTTAGGCGAACGCTCTAAAGGTCATATCGATCCTGGCGCAATGTCCAGCGGCTACTTATTCAAGGCCTTGTTAAAGGCGGTGGCATGATGAATTACGGTATTGTGATTGTGTCTCACGTCCCTGAACTTGCCCAAGGTTTACCTAAACTGTTGCAGCAAGTTGCCAAAGACGTGCCGATTACCGCTGCTGGCGGTACCGATGATGATGAAATCGGCACTAGCGTCACAAAAATTATGACGGCTTTTGCCGATAATCCGGCAGATGAACTGCTGACTTTTTATGACTTGGGCAGTGCTAAGATGAATTTAGAATTAGCCAGTGAAATGAGTGACAAGCCAATTCATTTGTATGATACGGCACTAGTCGAAAGTGCTTATTCAGCCGCCGCTCTGCTTGAAGCGGGTGTGAAATTGCCCGAAATTGAAGCCCAGCTGGCTCCGTTGAAAATAAAATAATAAAAATAGCAGTCAAGAACGAATTCTCTTGGCTGCTTTTTTAGTTAAATAAGCGGACAAAAATGATAAGACCCAACTAGCCAAGTAACATAAAATTACGGCAGCTTGGGGGATGAAATATTGCTGGAGCAACTCCCATAAATAACGAGACCAAAACACATTAGATAAATATGCGAGGTAGGCGATACCACTCAAATTATGGACTAAGGCGTTAATTTTAGGGCTCTTTACATTAACGGCGAGGGCACCAATTATGCCAATTACTGCCAAATCGTACAGCATCATGCTTGGTTTATAATAGCTAGCTGCTTGGATTGCTACCGGAAAATGTCTGCAGGCCAGTTCGCCATTAGTCAAATAATAAGCAATAATTGCGGCCATAAATGAAATTAGCCAATACTTAGCAAATAACTTCCGAATTGTTTCCCAATGGACAGCTGATAAAGTTCCTAAAACGCCGTAAACCAGGAAGCTGACGCCTAAGCGATCAACCCAGTAAAATTGCTTGTTTGCGGGGGTAAAGATCAAAACGCTGCAAACAACATACCAGACCAATTGAAAAAGCAAGCTGCTGTTGCCTAGCCAAAACGCACGTTTGGCTGGCTTGCCAAAGCGTGTTAAGGACCAGAAAACCGGCATGAAGATAACGAATTGTAACATCATCGTGTTATACCATAAATGCGGAGCAGCATTTCCGTTAACAAATTTGCTTAGGTATGACCACCAGTTGCCGTAACCACCGTGTTGGACCAAGCCGGGATACACCAGCATGTATAGCAGCGTCCATATGATCGTGGGTAAAAATAATTGCCACCAGGAACGTTTAAGATAAGTCCGATAGCTGATGGGCTGCTTCAGCCATTGGCGCGTAGTTGAAAATAAGATGCCGTAAATAAAAGCGGGAGCAGTAAATTTTACTAAATTAATAGTCATGCCGGCAAAAATTTGAAATGCCTGATCCTGAGGATAGGCTTGGATGCCCCAAGCAATGATTGGCTGCATGATTACTGCAGTTGAAGCAAATACTTTTAAATAATCACCTAAGTCCGCACGGGATTCATTCATAGCAAGGTCCTCCTGCTTATATTTTAACAAAAAATGAATTTATAACCGATTAGATTTGAGATTTCAAACCACCTGACACAAATTGGTTTTGCAGGTATTAAAGTTTAACCTGATGGTTTTTTCGACTATAATTAACTGTAGTTATAAGAATTTGATGATAGACTTGGAGGCCAACTATGCAAATCGGTTTTATTGGAACTGGTGTGATGGGCACGGGAATGATTATGAATTTATTAAAAGCCGGCTATGAAGTAAAAGTTTTCAACCGGACAAAGGCACATGCGCAAACAGTTTTGAAAGCTGGAGCAAAGTGGGCGGATTCTCCTAAAGCCGCTACTGAAAATAGCGACTTTGTGCTATCAATCGTTGGGTTCCCACAAGACGTTGAAGAAATCTATTTTGGTAAAGATGGCATTTTGTCGGTGGCAACGCCCAAGCAGGTATTAATTGATATGACTACCAGCAGTCCCGCAATTGATCGCCGGATAGCAGATTATGCCCAAAATGCGGACTTGCATGTCCTCGACGCCCCGGTTTCGGGTGGCGATATTGGAGCACGAAAAGGAACTTTGACAATCATGGTTGGTGGCGACGCTAAAGATTTTCGCCGTGCTAAGAAGATTTTTTCAGTCTTAGGTTCACGGATCGAATATTTTGGTGGCCCAGGGATGGGGCAGCAAGCTAAAATGGCGAACCAAATTATGATTGCCGGAACCATGGTGGGCATGTGTGAAGCCTTGGCTTACGCCCGGGCCGCAGGACTTGATCTTGATCAAATTTGCTCGACCATTAACAGCGGTGCGGCGGCTAATTGGAGTCTAGAAAACTATGGACCGCGAATTTTGCGCCAAGATTATACTCCCGGATTTTTTGCTAAGCACTTTTTGAAGGATCTCAGAATAGCGCTCGAGGAAGCAGACCGGATGCATTTAAACTTGCCGGGAACTGATCGGGCTAAGGAATTGTATGAAAAGCTTGTGGTCCAAAAACGGTTAGGCAATGACGGGACTCAGGCACTGGTTAAATTGTATTGGAAATAAGCACTAGCTAATGACTACTGGATACTTTGGTATCCAGTTTTTTTATCTAAAATCAGGTTATTTAATAAAAAAAGCAGTGCTGCCAGCAAGTTAAATAGTTTGAAATGAAAAATATAAATATGAAGCTATAGATATAAAAAATAATCGTAATGAGCTGGTAATGAACCTTTCTTTTAAAAATAACTATCAAAAATAAAATTCTTGATTGTTTTATAGAATTGGTTGCAAATATTTACGTAGAAAAGAAAAACATAAGATTAGTATTTATTTAATGCATGTTCACTAAATTAACTATAGACAAGATCATGATTGTTCGGTAATATTTGATGATGTAAACGATAACATGATAATCGTTTAACATGTGTGTGAGTGACCCCGAAGGGGTTATTTTTTTATGAATGATGAATATTGGAGAATATGGTTTTGAAAAGAAAGCTAGATACTAGTTGCAAAAAGCAGCGCTGGTCATTACGTAAATTAACTGTCGGGATGGTGTCGGTATTACTCGGCACCAGCCTGTTATTTGTCGCCCATAATGTTGATGCATCAACAAATTCTGTTGATTTAAGTACGGCAAAAGTTGTGCAAGAAGCCGAGTATGAAGCCTTGGTTAAAGGTGATATTACTGCTTGTCAGTATTTAAAAGAACATGGAATTGATCCTGAAACAATTAATAACAAAAATGTCTTAGGTTTAGCATCACTATTTCATATTTTTGCTAATGAGGTTAATACTTCGTGTGATACCAACGGCAATATTGCTGCTAATATTTTACAGTCATGGAACGACTTCGGTACAAGAGGAGAATCTGACAATCTTACCGAGTGGGATTTAAACTTTTGTCGGTGCATTTTAGGACAACTTAATAACCAAGC
This sequence comes from Lactobacillus corticis, assembly GCF_018327645.1. Lineage (GTDB taxonomy): Bacteria > Bacillota > Bacilli > Lactobacillales > Lactobacillaceae > Lactobacillus > Lactobacillus corticis. The sequence continues at coordinate 10,760 of NZ_BMAY01000009.1, forward strand.
TTTTCGAAATGATAAAGGCAGCAGAGTGGTTCTGGGAACTGAGGTTAGTGATGATCAGGTTTCTGTTCATGGGAAAAAAGCTGCGGAAGTCAGTGATGGAACGATTGTTCGCGATGATAACTATATTGATATAGCTGAATCTTTGAAAAACTTAGCACAGAAAGCTGAAAAACTAGCTAAACAAGAAAATTCTGATGGGGTCGAAAGCGACTTTTCAGATATGAATCAGCGTAAGGTTAACGTTGTCAATGCCGGCAAACAGGGGATTGTTTATGTTAACGTGCCAGTAGAATATTTATCGGCGTCGCAGCCTTTGTCAATTATTGGCTTAGATTCTGCTCTAGATGGTGCAACTGTCGTGGTGAATGTTACTGGGCTTGAAAATGCAGGAGACCAGGTGTGGATAAATACCCAGACGAAGCTGGTATACACTGATGGGCAAGAAATAGCTAATGGTGAAAGCCATGCAAAGCCGAACCATCTTTTATGGAATTTTGGTACAACAGCAAGCACCATTAACTTTAGTTCTGGTCGTTTTATGGGTAGTATTTTGGCACCAAATGCGACGGTAAATGCGTATGTCAATGTGGACGGTAATATTGTTGCCGAAAAAGTTAATATAGTTGGCGGCGAAAGCCACCGATGGGATTTGCAAAATATGAAGGTGGCCGATACAGAAACACCAGATGCTCCATCGGATAACACTGATCAGGAACAGCCGAAGGATGATACAGAAACGCCAGATACTCCAACAGATAATACTGATCAGGAACAACCAAAGGATGATACAGAAACGCCAGATACCCCAACGGATAACACAGATCAGGAACAACCGAAGGATGATACTGAAACTCCAGATGCTCCAACGGATAATACTGATCAGGAACAGCCAAAGGATGATATTGACACTCCAGAAGCTCCAACGGATAACACAGATCAGGAACAACCGAAGGATGATACTGAAACGCCAGATACCCCAACGGATAATACTGATCAGGAACAACCGAAAGACGATACCGACACTCCAGATGCTCCAACGGATAACACAGATCAGGAACAACCAAAGGATGATACAGATACGCCAGATGCCCCAACGGATAACACAGATCAGGAGCAGCCGAAGGATGACACTGAAACACCAGAAGCCCCAACGGATAACACAGATCAGGAACAGCCGAAGGATGATACAGAAACTCCAGATACTCCAACTGATAACACTGACAAAGATCAACCAAAGGATGATACCGACACTTCAGATGTGCCAACTGATAACACTGATCAGGAACAGCCAAAGGATGATACAGAAACGCCAGATGCTCCAACTGATAACACTGATCAGGAACAACCAAAGGATGATACTGAAGTACCAGTAGCGCCAACTGATAACACAGATCAGGAACAACCGAAAGACGATACTGAAACGCCAGTAGTTCCAACGGATAACACTGATCAGGAGCAGCCGAAGGATGATACAGAAACGCCAGTAGTCCCGACAGATAACACTGACAAAAATCAGCCGAAGGATGATACTGAAACTTCAGATACTCCAACAGATAACACTGATCAGGAACAACCAAAGGATGATACCGACACTCCAGAAGCTCCAACGGATAATACTGATCAGGAACAACCAAAGGATGATACAGAAACGCCAGTAGTCCCAACTGATAACACTGATCAGGAGCAGCCGAAGGATGATACAGAAACGCCAGTAGTCCCAACGGATAACACTGATCAGGAGCAGCCGAAGGATGATACAGAAACGCCAGTAGCGCCAACTGATAATAGTGACAAGGATCAACCAAAAGACGATATCGACACTCCAGAAGCTCCAACGGATAACACAGATCAGGAACAACCAAAGGATGATACAGAAACGCCAGTAGTCCCAACGGATGATACTGATCAGGAACAACCGAAAGACGATTCAGAAACTCCAGTAGTCCCGGCAGATGACACTGACAAAGATCAGCCAACGGATGATACTGAAGCACCAGATGCTCCAACGGATAACACTGATCAGGAACAGCCGAAAGACGATACAGAAACGCCAGTAGTCCCAACGGATAACACTGATCAGGAGCAGCCGAAGGATGGTACAGAAACGCCAGCAGCGCCAACTGATAATAGTGACAAGGATCAACCAAAGAGTGATTCAGAAGCACCAGTAGCATCAATGGATAATACTGACATGGATCAGTTAGCTGATATAACAATAACTCAAGGTCCGAAAATTGAATTTCCAACTCTTCACACGTCATTTTTCCCCGCTATTTTTAAAGCGCAAAAGCATCAAACAACCTCAGGATCAAGCAAGCATCCCGCTACTACTCAACTCATTCAACATGTAGCTGATCAGCCAATGCCAACAAATGCCACTCAACCGGCAGATCAAGCAGAATTGCCTCAAACTGGTGAAAAAGATCTTCCTACAGTTTTAGCAATGTTGCTAATTTCGCATGCATCCTACTTAACCTTTACTACAAACCGTAAGAACCAGAATAAATAACAATTTTATTCTCAATATAACTGAATATTAATAGAAAATCACCAAGTAATCATTTGGTGATTTTTCTCATCTCCTGAGAAAATGCTAATGAATAGTAAGCAAATATAAGCTAGATATTATCAATCAAAACCAGTTAATTGAACGATATAAAAAGTTGACTGCATATGCATATAAAGCCGAAATGTTAAATTTTTAATTTAAGCCTTGTAATTAAAACTTTGTCAAATGGTAGAAGTAACCGGTTTTACTAAAGTAGTCCAAGTTCGGGATATTTTACATTCAGTAAACATGAAGTTGAATAAAGATTTTATTATTTAATGCATGTTAATATAAAGAACCTCTTGCAAAATTCGCCGGGGGGGGGTAAAATATAATAGTGCAAACGATAACATACTAGTCGCTTGCATATGTGTGTGAGAACCCCCGTACGGGGGGCTATTTTTGTTATTATACGAATGAAAATAGTTTAATGTCGAGATAGAATTTAATATTTGGGAACAAGGGCGGTCATGATTGCTGCCTTGCGAAGCCACAAACGCGGGAGCATGAAGGCTACCTCGATCTGCGATAGCTGATTAGACGTAGCGCACAATGCGGCTGATTTAGCTTGCAGATTACGCATAAAATCATTCACATCCCTGGTTTCGACTTTCAATACAACACATTTACATTTTTCCCTAAAAAAAGCCGTTAGACATGAGGTCTAACGGTTTTTTTATCTTATTTTTTTATTTTTGCTGATCTAATAAACTTAAGTAGAATTTTGACGTGGTAGTTTGAATATATGGGCTTAGCCACAAATAGCCGATTCCGAAAGTACACAAGCAAAGAATATGCCAACCAATGAAACTTAAATCAAGAATGAATAAATCCATCTTGTGGCCGTCCATTAAAGCCCGAGACTGGTTAATGGCGTCGATTACTTGAATTTCTTCACCGCGCTCTTTGGCATCTTCAATAATGTAGTAGGTCATGGCATAGGAGTAATGCTTAATGATGCCCGGAATAATTAACAGGAGGCTCCAAAGGGCTAGAAAAATTCCTTGGACAATTCCGCTCCAAAACATCGAACCAAATCGCCCTTTAGTAAAGGCGCTGACGATTGCTGCCGGGATGTCATCCTTGCGGCCTTCGGCCAAGCGTTGCATCGCAATGACCTTACTGGTATGGAACACCGAAGTGAACAAACCGACGATCATTAAAACTAGCGTCATCAAGGCGTATTTGGGGGTCATCACAACGCTTGCGCTTGAATCACTCGCAAAAACAATAAAGCCATTAAAAGCAGTGAAACCAAAGAACAGCAAAACCACAATGTAGGGTACAAGATACATAATCAAACTGGTTAAGAGTTCGACAATTAGCGCCCAACCCCAATTACCCTTCAAATCATTTTTGGCTTGGGCCTTTAACTCAGCACGAGTTACTTCCATGTTTTTTCCTCCCCGAAAAAATGCATAATTATTTTTTTACTAAAAAAGATTGTAACATTTTCGTAACATTAATGCACTAAAAATGTTTTGCGCTATGATGGGTCGCCAAATACTTGCAGGGAGTTTAATCTTGGCAGGCTTTCGACAAAAGCTTGATAATTTTCCTGTTCTCCGGTTGCCGTAATTTCCGCTGAAAGCTTTTGAGCCGTGTGCAGACTAGCCTCAGGCAATTCAATCCGATGAGTCACGGTGGCATTGCCGATTAATTCAATCCAATATTTGTCTGCTTGGTGGCGTAAGACGGTTTTTACCAAGCCCCCGGGGTTATAGGCGGTGATTTCTTGGTCAAAAGTCCCTAAATCCGGATGGGTTAGGGCAAAAGCCAATGAGGTTGCTGACATCCCCGTCCCACAAGCATTTGTAAAGCCGACGCCGCGTTCATACGTGCGGATAAATAACTTGTTCTTGCCTAAAATCTGGGCAAAATTAATATTCACCCCGTCGGTAAAGTAAGGGTTAGGGCCATTTAGCCGTTTACCCAGTTCGCCTAATAGCGGGCCGGTTAGGTCAGCTTGCTTTACATAGGCAATTAAATGCGGGTTAGGGACGGCTAAAGCTGAGAATTTGAGTCCCGGGGCAAATTCTGGGACATACTGGTCCAATAAGCGCTGGTGCCCAATATTTGTTAAGGGAAGAGTCTTTAGGTCAAAACTGACCGGGGAGATTTCCACGGCAAAGGCGGGAACGCCGGGAGCAAAATCAGCGGCTTGGCGGACTTCCAAATCCGCATTCATGGTTTCGACTTTGAATTTGGCTAGCTGATATTTTTCGCTTAAATAGCGCGCCACAGTGCGCAAACCATTGCCGCACATCGAAGCAATGCTGCCGTCGGCATTGATGACTTGCATTTTTCCAAGCACACCGGGATGCGTGGAGCGATCGACCACTAATAAGCCATCGCTGCCAGCCAGCAAACCGGTTTTCGGATTGGCCAAGACTTGGGCTAAATGCACTAACTCCGGCTGGGTTAGCGGGGTAGTGAGAGTGGTTTGGTCCAAAATGAAGAAATTGTTTTGGGAACCGTGAACTTTGAGCAATTGAGTCATAATTTACCTCAGTTAAAAAAATAATCATAAATGGCACTTACTGCTAGATCGGCATCTTTTTTAGGGGTTCCAATCATGACGGAAATTTCCGACGCCCCCTGGTTAACCATCGAGACATGAACTTTGTTGGCTAGCGCTGCGATAATGCCGCTAATGGCGTTGTGCGACTGCATCCCTTCGCCCACAATCATAGTGATGGCATAATCATTGATCCATTCCAACCGATCGGGGTTAACCGCATTTTGGACATCTTCACAGATAGCATCGATTAACTCGTCGGTTAACTTGTGCCGATCAAAAATAATGGTGATATCATCAATCCCTGATGGCATGTGTTCATACGGAACGCCGTATTTGTTGAGAATTTCCAAGATTTTCAGGGTAAAGCCATTTTCCTTGTTCAGCAAATACTTATGCATGTAAAGAGCCGAAAAATGCTTGCCGCTGGCAATCCCAGTCACAATTTGGGAGGGCACAAAACCTTTTTCGGGCACAATCATGGTGCCGGGATGGTCGGGGTGAGCTGTATTTTTTACATTAATCGGGATGCTGCCGCCAATTGCAGGAATTAAAGCCTCATCATGAAAGACCGAAAAGCCCGCATAGGATAATTCTCGCATTTCGCGATAGGTCATTACTTTAATCGGCTTAGGGTGGTCAACGACCGCGGGATTGGCCGCAAAAATGGCGTCCACATCAGTAAAATTCTCATACAGCCTTGCGTGAAAACCGCGGGCTAAGATTGCGCCGGTAATGTCGGAGCCGCCGCGAGAAAAGGTCGCAATATGACCAGCTAAGGTAAAGCCAAAAAAGCCAGGAAAGATCAATTTTTCATCAGCTTGATAGTTAAATTGTTCTAAATAAGCATAACTTTCCGGCAAGACCGTAGCGTTGTTGGGCGTACCGGTAACCTTAATGCCGGCTTCTTTAGGGTCCACGTAGCGGGCCTTGAGGCCTTGCTTTTGCAAAATTAAGCTGATCAATTGGGCATTTAGCCGTTCGCCATGGGCCTTAAAAGCCCCCAGCAGGTATTGTTTGGTAGGATAGGCGGCCTGCGGCAAAGCTGCCAATTGCTGTTTAATTGCGGTTAAGTCAGAGCTGGCTAGGCCAAAATAGTCCGCAATTGCCACATAGCGGTTAAAAATTTCTTGCTGCAGGGCCTGCATTTTTTCATCTGCCTGAGCCAGGGCAGCTTGCGCATATTTGATTAATAAGTCCGTTACTTTAATATCATTTTCAAATCTTTTGCCCGGAGCTGAAACGACGATTACCTGCCGTTCGGGATCGCTTTTGATGATGGATAAAGCATGGTTTACCGCGGGTCCATCGGCTAATGAAGAGCCGCCGAATTTTACTACTTTCATTGCTTGTACTCTCTTTGTTTAACTCGTTATTTAGTAATTTTCTAACTTTCAGCGTCAAGCATGCAAGAAAAAAATAATTTTGTCAAACTTTAAAAATGCAATTTTTGCTGATATTAAGTAGAATTAAAATGAAAAAATAATTTTTATCAGGATTAAAAATTAAAAAATACCTTGACACGGTTAATAATAAAGCATAAGCTTAAACCAACATTCGAAGAGGCGCGACTAAGATTAGTAAATGGATTGTCTGCCTGCCAGGCGCGAGTTCATTGAAAGGCGCGGTCGCCGAAGCCCTTGCCGTGGCAAGCAAGGAGCTGGGCTGTAGTTGAAGAAGCTGCAGACTGTCGTGGGACACATGAGTCCACGGGGCGCTATCGATGTCAATTTTTGATTAACAGCGAGAACGAAATCCCTGGACTAATGTGTTGGTTCAAGGATTTTTTTATTGCTCAGGAGGCCCGCAATGAACGGACAAATTGCAGATCAGATTAATGAACAAGGACATTTAACAATTGGTGGCGTCGATAGTCTGACGCTCGCGCAAGAATATGGCACGCCTTTAGTGGTATATGATGTTGGTCAAATCCGCAAACAAATCCGTTCATTCAAACAAGTTTTTGAAAAATATCACCAGCCTTATGAAGTTAGCTATGCCAGCAAGGCCTTTGCTACCGTTGCCATGTATCAGCTGATTGCCTCAGAGGGGATTCATTGTGATGTGGTTTCTGGCGGCGAATTAGTTACGGCCCTAAAGGCCGGCTTTCCGATGGCAAAAGTAAGTTTTCACGGCAATAACAAGTCCTATGAGGAGTTGACCCTGGCAGTTAAGTCGGGTGTTGGGACTATCATTGTGGATAACTTTTATGAAATTCAGCTCTTAGATCAGGTCTTAAAAGAGCAAGCTGCCCAGGCCCAAATCTTGCTGCGGATCAGCCCCGGGATTTCAGCTCATACTAATGAATATATTCAAACTGGCCAGGTTGACAGCAAATTTGGTTTTGACCTCGCTAGTGGTCAGGCCGACCAAGCTTTAAAGCAATGTTTGGCTAATCCGCGCTTACAAGTTCTGGGACTGCATGCCCATATTGGCTCCCAAATTTTTGACGTCCGGGGGTTTGAGGGAGCTAGCCGAAAACTAGTTGAAGTGGCCAAGCACTGGAAAGATGCTTTTGCTTTTGACTGTCAGGTCTTAAACGTCGGGGGCGGTTTTGGCATTAAATATACCAGCCAAGATACGCCCCTTGCGCCAGCTGAGTTCGTCAAAGCAATTATTAAAACGGTTAAAAGCAGCTGCCAGGCTAATGGTTTGGCAATTCCGGAGATTTGGATTGAACCGGGGCGCTCAATCGTCGGGCCAGCTGGCTATAATCTGTATACCGTGGGTTCAAGAAAAGATCTTCCCGGTTATGAGCCATTTGTGGCCGTTGATGGCGGCATGGGCGATAATATCCGTCCGGCTTTGTACCGCGCAGAATATGAAGTGGTTTTAGCCAATGATCCAAGGAAAGCAGCTAGCGAAAGCGTCCGGATTGTGGGCAAGTATTGCGAGTCAGGCGATATCTTAGCTTGGCACCAGCAATTGCCCCACCTCGTGCCGGGTCAAGTGCTGGCCATGCTTGATACGGGAGCCTATGGCTATTCAATGGCATCAAACTATAACCGAAATCCTCGCCCAGCAGTGGTATTTGTGGAAAACGGCCACGCACAATTAGTAGTCAAGCGTGAAAGCTGGGAAGATTTGACTAGCTTAGATTTGCCATATGATCAGAACAAGCAATAATCGTGATAAATAATAAGGTAGAAAAAATAGGAGTAAATCATGGCTGAATTAGATGCAGAAAAAATTATCAATTATATCGGGAATGCTCCCAAGAAAACGCCCGTTAAGGTCTATCTCAAGGGTGAGCAGTTGGATCAAGTTGTTTTTCCAACTGACGTAGAGGCTTTTGTGGAAAAAAAGACCGGCGTGATCTTTGGCGATTGGCAAGTTATCAAGCCATTTTTAGCTGCCCACGACTTTGACCAAGTTAGGGTCGAAAACAATGCGCGCAATTCCGCCGTTCCGCTTTTGGATGTTAAGGAAATTAATGCCCGCATTGAACCAGGCGCAATTATTCGCGACCAAGTGGTAATCGGCGATAATGCCGTCATCATGATGGGGGCAGTGATTAATATTGGAGCCGAGATTGGTGCTGGGTCCATGATTGATATGGGTGCAGTCCTGGGTGGCCGCGCTTTGGTCGGCAAAAATTGTCACATTGGCGCCGGGACGGTGTTAGCTGGAGTAGTTGAACCCGCTAGTGCTCAACCTGTCCAAATTGATGATGATGTTTTAATTGGTGCAAATGCCGTAGTGCTAGAAGGCGTTCATGTTGGACAAGGCGCAGTTGTTGCCGCGGGTGCCGTGGTCACGAGCGACGTTGCGCCTCACACAGTGGTTGCCGGCGTGCCAGCCCGCTATATTAAAGATGTCGATGCCAAGACCACTAGCAAGACTGGCTTAGAAGCAGATTTGAGGAAGCTGTAATGTTAAAAGAAGCAGATCTGATTGCCATTCGGCGCCATTTGCATCAAATTCCAGAATTAGCCTTGCATGAATTTCAAACGCAGGCCTATCTCCTAAGCGTAATCAAGCAGCTGCCTCAAGACTGGTTGACCATTCGAACTAGCAAGGAATTACCCACTATGATCATGGTTAAAGTTCAAGGGCAAAAGCCAAAGCGCACGATCGGCTACCGCGCTGATATTGATGCCTTGCCCGTAACTGAGGCGACGGGCTTAGCTTTTAGCTCCCAACATCCCGGCGTCATGCATGCCTGTGGGCATGACTTGCATATGACCGTTGCTTTAGGAATTTTGAGTTATTTTAGTGAGCACCAGCCCCAAGATAATTTAATCTTTTTCTTTCAACCGGCCGAAGAAGCCGAAAGCGGCGGCAAAAAGGCCTATGAATTAGGCTTATTTACTGGGGACTGGCAGATCGATGAATTTTACGGACTGCACGATAATCCTAACTTGCCAGCTGGGGCGATTGGCTGCCGCCAAGGTACCTTGTTTGCCGGCACGACCGAGGTTAATATTGACTTATGGGGCAAGAGTGGACATGCAGCTTTTCCCCAGAAGGCCCAAGATACCGTGGTGGCGAGTGCGGCCTTAATTATGCAGGTGCAAACGATTATTTCCCGGGAAATTAATCCGATTGAAGCCGGGGTGATTACTCTGGGCAAAATTCGCGCTGGCAGCATTCGCAACGTCATTGCGGGCCACGCCAGAATTGAGGGTACGATTCGCGGCTTAACGCAAACGATGATTGAAGAGCTGGATCAAAAATTGCAGGCAGTTTGCGACGGGATTGCGCTGAGTTATGGCATCAAGGTTGAGCTTGAGCTTAATCAAGGCGGCTATTGGCCCGTGGAAAACAATCCGCTGTTGACCCAAAAATTTATCGACTACATGTCCACAAATCCCGAAGTTGAATATGTTGAAACGCCACCAGCCATGACTGGTGAAGATTTTGGCTATTTGCTGGCCAAGATTCCAGGCACCATGTTTTGGTTGGGCGTAGCTGATACCCACCAATTGCATTCAGCGGAATTTAATCCTAGTGAACAAGCAATTATGCCAGGGATTACAGCAATTATCGGTTTTTTACAGGCTAGAATGGCCCAGTAGGAGGTAAATATGCAATTACAAGATGCAGACTTGATTACCGCGATTGTGACGCCTTTTGATGAACAGGGGCAAATCGATTTTGCGGCCTTAAGAAATTTAACTGAGTATTTAATTGAACAAGGCTCTAACGGTTTTGTCATTGGGGGCACGACCGGTGAAACGCCGACTTTAAGCCATGAGGAAAAGTTGGCTCTGTATCGAGAATTTGGTCAAATTGTTAATGGCCGCGTACCAGTAATTGCTGGGATTGGCAGCAACAATACCCAGGAGACGATTGAATTCGGCAATGAAGTGGCAGCTCTTTCGGGGATTGATTATGGTTTGGTGGTTGTTCCTCCTTATAACAAGCCCAACCAAAAAGGCATGTTGGCCCACTTTAGCAAGGTAGCGGATGAGTTGCAAATGCCGGTAATTATCTACAATATTCCTGGTCGAACCGGCGTCAAAATGGAAGTGGCAACGATTTTAAAATTGGCACAGCATGATAACATTGCCGGGATCAAGCAATGTGCTGATTTGACTGAATTAGCGGCAATTGTTGATCATAGCCCCGCTAATTTTGCGGTTTTCACCGGTGAAGATGCCCAAGCACTGGATGCTCGCGTGTTAGGAGCAAATGGCGTGGTGTCGGTGGCTAGTCATCTTTATGCTAAGCAAATGCGGGAGATGTATGATGCCTTGTACGATGGCAATTATGCTAAAAGCGGGCGGCTGATTCGCTGGTTGATTCCGCGGATGCAGGCTTTGTTCATGTTCCCGTCGCCGGCGCCTGTTAAGGCCGTCTTGAATGCGCAAGGTTTTAAGACTGGCGGGTGTCGTTTGCCAATTCTGGCTTTAGACGATGCGGAAAAGGGGCAATTAGCTAAACGCTTAGGTTTAGCCGAAAATGCTTTAGCTAGCAAATTGCCCTTAGATTTAGGTGAGGAGCAAGCATGATGAAACGCGTATTAATAGCAGGCTACACCGGGGCAATGGGCCAAAAAGCCGTTGATCTCGTGGCCGGGATGCCGGATTTTGAAGTAGCAGCAGGCCTTGCTCCCAGCGGCAAGCAGGGTAATTTGCCCGCCCAAGCCAAAATTTATCGCAAGCTAAGCGAAATTAACGAGTCTTATGATATTTGGGTGGACTTTACGACGCCGCAGGCCGTTTTTGAAAATGTGCAATTTGCCTTGCAGCACCACATGCGACCGATCGTCGGAACTACAGGGCTGACGGATGAGCAAGTGCAGCTCTTGCAAAAGCTGGCGCAAACTGAAGGCGTCGGCGGATTGATTGCGCCCAATTTTGGGATGTCGGCCGTCTTATTAATGAAGTTTGCCCAGCTGGCAGCGGAGTTTTTCCCCGATGCCGAAATTATTGAAATGCATCATGCGGATAAAAAAGATGCCCCTTCCGGCACCGCCCTGGCGACTGCAAAATTAATTGCCCAGGCGCGCCAAAATTCACCCGAGTCAGCTAACAGCGAAGAAACTTTAGCTGGCGTTCGTGGGGGCGATTATCAAGGCGTGAAAATTCACGCGGTCCGCTTGCCGGGCTACATTGCCCATGAGCAGGTTTTATTTGGCGGACCGGGTGAAGCTTTAACGATTCGCCAGGATTCGTTTGATCGGAGTTCCTTTATGAGCGGAGTCAAAGTGGCCTTGTTAAAAGTAGCTGAGCTGGATCATTTAGTAGTTGGGTTAGAGAATATTTTATAGGAGAAAAACATGCCAAAATTAGCAGCAGAGTTAGCAGACATTAACAGTCAACGTTTGGCCCAAGTCGGTCCGTCAGGAATTAGAGCTTTTGACGTAAAGGTTTCTGCTATTCCGGGAATTATTAAGTTGACGATCGGTGAACCGGATTTGAACGTGCCCGAACACGTTAAACAAGCCGCCATTAAGAGTATTGAGGAAAATGACTCACATTATGCGCCCCAAATGGGCAAGCCGCGTTTGCGCCAGGCCATCAGCCAATATTTAAAGCGGACCCGGCAAGTTGACTATGATCCCGCAACTGAAGTGATCGTCACCTGCGGGGCGACAGAAGCTATTAATGTAGCCTTAAGGGGAATTTTGAATGAAGGCGACAAGGTGGTAATTCCGACGCCGACCTTTGCCTTGTACTTCCCGGTTGTCACGCTGGCCGGGGCGACGCCGATCCAAATAGATACGTCAAAAGACAACTTCTTACTCACTCCTGAACACCTCGAAAAAGTCCTGGCACAAGAAGGCGATCGCGTAAAAGCGTTAATTCTCAACTATCCTAGCAACCCAACCGGCGTGCAATATCCTAAGGAATTAGTTCAAGAATTGGCGCAGGTGGCAAAAAAGCATCATCTTTACATCATTACCGACGAAATTTATTCTGATTTGTGCTACGGGGTTGAGCACTACTCAATGGCAACGGCTTTGCCAGAACAAACCATTTTTATTTCGGGCTTGTCCAAATCCCATGCCATGACCGGCTACCGTTTAGGATATTTGGCTGGTCCGGCGGCCATTATGAAAAAATTAGGCAAGCTGCATGCCCTCATGGTGACCTCAATTACCGACAATGTGCAAGCTGCTGCAATTGAAGCCTTTGAACACGGCCAAAATGATCCAGTTGAAGCTGCCAAAATTTACCAAACGCGCCGCGATTATATTTTGGCCCAATTGAAAGAAGCCGGACTAAAAACGGTTTATCCGCAAGGGGCCTTCTATATTTTTGCCCAAATCCCGGCAAGCTATCAGGGCGATGATGTCGCTTTTGCCAACGACCTGGCTTACCAAGCAAAAGTTGGCGTAACCCCAGGTTCAGCTTTTGGCAAGGGCGGCGAAGGCTACGTTCGTTTATCATATGCAGCCAGCATGGATGATATTAAAGAAGCAATGGCGCGCATTAAGCAATTTTTATAAGGAGCAAGCACAAGCATGAGTCAAGGATATTCAGTCGCAATCTTAGGAGCAACCGGTGCAGTTGGCCGGCGGATGATCAAGCAATTAGCCCAATCAACCATTCCTGTAAAAAGTTTGAAGCTATTGGCCTCAAGTCGTTCTGCTGGAACGGAATTGGCATTTAAGGGACAAAAATTAGTGGTTGAAGAAACCACCCCAGAAAGCTTTGCGGGCGTGGATTTGGTGCTTTCCTCAGCCGGTGGGGCGGTTTCCAAGCGCTTTTTGCCTGAAGCAGTCAAGCGCGGGGCAGTTTGCGTTGATAATACGAGTGCTTTTCGGATGGACCCAGAAGTGCCCCTTGTAGTACCTGAAGTTAATCCCGATGCTTTAGCCCACCATCACGGCATTATTGCTAACCCCAACTGTTCAACCATTCAGATGATGGTTGCTTTGGAGCCGATCAGAAAAGCTTTTGGTTTAAAGCAAATAATTGTTTCGACGTATCAAGCAGCTTCTGGGGCAGGTCAGTCAGCCTTAAACGAACTTTATCAAGAAGCCCAAGACTATCTTGATGGCAAAGAAATGCACGCAGCTATTTTGCCAACCAAGGGGGAAGCCAAGCATTATCCCTTGGCCTTTAACCTCTTGCCCCAGATTGACGTTTTAGAGGATTCGGGTTACTCTCATGAAGAGTGGAAGATGATCCATGAAACTAAGAAGATCATGCTCGGCGACATGAATGCCAAGGACATTAAGGTTACCGCAACCTGTGTGCGCGTGCCGGTCCCAATTGCTCATGGTGAATCAGTTTACTTTACAGTGGAAGACCAAACAGCCACGGTTGAAGATTTGTGGAAAGTTTTGCAAAAAGCACCTGGGGTCGTCCTTGAAGATGACATTAAGCACCAGGTTTATCCACAACCAATCAATGCTGTTGGCAAACGGGAGACTTTTGTGGGACGCGTGCGGCCCGACTATGAAAACCCGGGTGCCTTCAACATGTGGGTCGTTTCCGATAACTTGTTAAAGGGAGCTGCGTGGAATACGGTGCAAATAGCGGAATATTTGGTTGACCGCGACCTGCTTTAAAATCGAAAAAATAAACCCCTAAATTAGGACTAAACCTAGTTTAGGGGTTTTGTTGTTTAATTGTTGTTGTCGCCAATACCAAAGATTTCTAGTAAGTATAAGAAAATATTGATGAAATCTAGGTAAAGCTGCATGGCACCAATGACTGCCAAGCCAGAAGTGGAAATTTCGCTAGAGTATTGTTCGTAGATTTGTCTCATCTTCTGTGCATCCCAAGCCGTCAAGACCGTGAAGATCACTACGGCAATGATTGAGAAGATGTAGTTAATCATCGAGTTCCGTAAAAACATGTTTACTACGAAGACTGCGATTAATCCCCAAATTGCGGCCGAAGCATAGGCACCGACATTGCTCAGGCTGCGCTTGGTAAAGGTACCATAGGCGGCCATGCCGACAAAGACCGCAGCGGCTGAAATAAAGGCTGAGGCGATCGTGGATCCGGTATACATGCCGGCAAAGAGTGAAAACTCAAAGCCATAAATAACCGCCATCAACATGAGCATGAACATTGCTGCTCCAGGGTTCTTCATCCCTTGGAAACTAGTCCCCATGGCCAAACCGATTGGCACGAATAAAGTTAACCATAAAAGAATTTGGTGCCGAGCGAAAAAGCTCATAATCGGAACCCGGAAAACCGTCATGGTCAGGTAAGCAGTTAAAGCTGAGACTAAAACTGCCAAGGCCATAATTCCATACATCTTGGTTAAAAAGCTGTTTACAGCAGATACATCAACAACTTTACGCCGTTCTGGCTGTGAAAAGTTATCCATTTAATCGTCCTTTCCATACATCTTAGATCTATGGATCATAATATAACATAGAAATGGACGGGAATAAAGCAATATTACTTACGCTTTTGCCACTTTAAACCAATACCAGTAAAACCGCTTAAGAATGAGAAAACCGGCGAGAAGAGGCTGAAGAAGGCAAATGGCAGAAAATCAATCACGGGTACGCCCAAGGCACTAGCAGCAAAAGAACCAGCTACGCCCCAAGGGATCAGGTAGTTGATCACTGATCCGCCATCTTCCAGCGTCCGGCTTAGGGCCAGGGGAGAGAGGCTGATGCGTTCAAATGGCTCCTTAAAAGCCCGCCCCGGCAAAATGACTGACAAGTATTGTTCACCAACAAATAAGTTAATGCCAATTCCTGACAACAGGGTGGCCAGAATTAAGGTACCTGGTTGGTTCAAATGCTTAACCAGCGGTTCCATGGCTGTTTGCACAATCTTAAATTTCATCAGCAAGCCACCTAAGGTTAAAGTTGAAATGATTAAAGCCGTGGTTGCCATCATGCTCATAATTCCCCCGCGGGAGAGCAAGGTATTGACTTGCGTGCTGCTGGTTTTAGCAACAAAGCCATTGGTAATTAAATTAGCAAAACTTTGGACGCTTTCTTGGGGATGCTCCAGCCAAATTAAGCCGGCCGTTACGAAAATATTTAAGAATAAGGTGGGAACAGCGGGGATTTTTTTCCAGGCACAGAGGAACATTAACAAGATCGGGATAAGTGCCAGCCAAGAAACGTTGAAGTTGCTTTCTAGCACCTTGACGGTAGTTTGAATTTTGCTGCTGTCAACCTGTCCCCGACTGCCTAAAAGCCAGAACAGCAACAAGGAAACCAAAAAGGCGGGGATGGTTGACCACATCATGTTTTTAATATGGGCAAAAAGTTCGCTTTCCGCTACGGCTGAAGAAAGATTAGTCGAGTCGGACAAAGGCGACATCTTGTCCCCAAACACGGCTCCTGAAACAATGGCGCCGGCCACGAGGGGCAAGTTTTGATTCATGCTGGCACCAATCCCTAACAAGGCAATCCCGACCGTGGAAATAGTGGTAAAGCCGCTCCCGATGGCCACGCCTACGACGGCACAAACCAAGAAGACCGAGGGTACGAAAAATTGGCCACTGATTAGCTTGAACCCAAGCACCATGATCGAAGGGATGATCCCGGCCTTAATCCATACGGCAATCAAGGCACCAATCAAAATGAAGATCAAAATGGGAATAATGGCAATGCTGACGCCATCTTGGATGCCTGCTTGAATCTCATCAAAGAGAAAGCCGCGTGCCCGCAGCCAAAAGACCAAGAGCCCCACCACCAGCAAGACTGGCACTTCGGGTGAGAGGCCAAAGTTGATGACGGCCACCCCGAGAATGATTAATAAAATAATTAAAATAGCCAGCGATTCGGCAAAAGTAATTTTCCTGCTTTGCATAATGTTTTCCTCCAAAAGAAAAATCCCGCCGATTCAATTAAGAATCAGCGGGACGATCAATAACCGCGGTACCACCCACATTGCACTATTGGTGCACTCGATCAGACGATAACGGGTCTGAGTAATTCCGAATTTTTACCAAACGCCGTAATTCGTCTAACTCCTCGCCTGACTGGTTTGCACCTACCACCAGATCTCTGAACTCTTAACGAGGCGACTACTGAAACGTTGGTTGTTGTGGACTATGATAACAAGCTTAAAAATGGCTGTCAAGAAAATTTGATCAAGAAATTTGGTCCAAATATGCTAAGATTATTTAATCGAGTTTTAGCAGGTTGCCCAAGCCAGCAAATTTATCATTGGTCTACTTGAGGGGCTAGAGGCATTAACGGCCCCAGTGACTAATAGGCTAGGTTATAATAGAACTTAGATTGAAGACAAAAGGAATAATAAGATGGAAAAAAATCAAATTGTCCAATTAGAAATTACCGACTTATCATACGAAGCCATGGGAGTAGCCCACTATGAAGGCATCACGGTCTTTGTCAATAACGCTTTGCCGGGAGAAGTGGTCAAAGCCAAAATTTTAAAGGTGAAAAAGAAGTTTGCTTTTGCCAAGATTACTGAAATTATCACCGAAAGTCCTGACCGCATCAAGGTAAAGCTCAACCAGTGGATGCAGACGGGTTTAGCGGGCCTGGCCCACTTAAAGTATGACAAGCAGCTAGAATTTAAGCAGCAACAAGTTATCGGTTTATTGAAAAAGGCTCACTTGGAAGAAATCAAGGTTCTGCCAACTTTGCCTAGTCCGGAACAAACGGGCTACCGCAACAAGGCCCAAGTGCCGGTAAGAAACGTTAATGGCAAACTAGAAATTGGCTTTTTCCGGCGGCACTCGCATGACTTAGTGCCAATGGAAGATTTCTTCACCACGGATCCGGCAATTGATCGGACTTTGGTCGCAGTCCGCGACATTTTGCGCAAGTATCGCGTGCCCGCCTATGATGAAGTAAACCACCAGGGTGAGGTACGCTATTTGGAGATTCGCCGCAGCAAGGCTAATGGCCAGATGATGGTAATTTTAGTCTGCCTGCACAAGGACTTTAAACAGTTGCCAAAAGTAGCTGAAGAAATTTCCCAGTTGGCTAATGTATCTGGGGTTTTACTCAACTACAATCCTAAGAAGACCAACGTCATTTTGGGTAAGGACGACTACCTAATTTGGGGGGATGCCCAAATTACTGATAAGATTGGCGATTTGGAATTTAAGATTTCTCCGCAAAGCTTTTTCCAAATCAATTCATTGCAAACACCACGCTTGTACGATTTGGCCATTAAGCAAGCCGGATTAACTAAAGACAGCGTAGTGATCGATGCCTACTCTGGAATTGGGACGATTGGCCTCAGCGTAGCTAAGCATGTTAAGGCCGTTCGCGGGGTTGAAGTTGTGCGGGATGCGGTTAAGGATAGTGAAGCCAATGCTAAACTGAACGGTATCCACAACGCCAAATATGTAACGGGCAAGGCTGAAGTAATGATGCCGCGCTGGGCCAGCGAAGGCTTGAAGACGGATGTGATTTTTGTTGATCCGCCAAGAAAAGGGCTGACGCCAGAATTTATTAAGGCGGCCGTGGCAACGAAGCCGCGCAAGATTGCTTATATTTCATGTAACCCGGCTACCTTGGTGCGGGACTTGGGGTTGTTAGCTGAATATGGCTACAAGACGAATGAGATTCAACCAGTTGATATGTTCCCACAGACGCCGCATGTCGAAGCAGTCGTTGTCCTTACGAAGTAAGGACTGGTGAATCAGTGACGGTATTTATCGATGATTAAAAGTGTACTTTTTCCTTTCTGGATGATTGGAATTAGTACATTTTTTCTATTTTGGGCTGGAGGGTTGAGTGTATGAAGGTAGTGCAATGTTGGGAGAATTACTGATGTGACAGTGCCTGTAGTTGACACAACAATTGGCTAATTTGGTGTCGAGGGTCGAGTTAACAAGTACACTATTGAGTTTTAGCGATATAGTCGAAAAAAGCTGAAATTTAGCAGGACAATTGTGTACTTGGCGTATAAAATTAATATAATAAGATTTTTAAGGCAGGTAACAAGATGGCAAATCGACAAATTGAAATTCAAAATAAGGCGATGAAAGAAATCCTCATTGCAATGCATAACCTTGGTGGCCAGGTAACCAGAAAACAAGTGTTGCAGGAACTTCATGATAATTCTGAAGTGTTCAGTGAAAATGAGATTGATGAAACCCGTACCTCAAAAAAGAGTCGTAGGATTTACAAACCCTTTCAATGGAATTTCAATTTTGCGGTTAAGCATCTGATTTTGGCTGGTTTTATTGATACAGAGAATGGACGCGATTTAGAGCTTTCTAAAAAGGGACGCAATGTTGATATCAACAATTTTGATGCTGATAGGGATGTTAGATCAATTTCTGAAAGCAAAATGCCCCATCGAAAAAATAAGGATAAAGTTGAACAAGTTTCAGCAGATAAAACTGCTGCTGGTCAAGAAGATACGGATGAAGTCGATGAACCATGGCGTCAACAGCTCCTTGATGCATTGATGAATATGGATCCAAAGAAGTTTGAACTCTTTTGTCGAGGTCTGCTTACTAAGATGGGTATTGATGTTGACGATGAAATTGGGGTTCAGTATGTTGCCGACGGTGGTGTAGATGGCTTTGGCTACGTTCGTTCGGATGATTACCGGACTACACGGGTAGCACTTCAGGCTAAACGTTGGCAGGGTAAAGTGTCAGCTCCCGAAATTGATAAGTTCCGTGGCGCAATGGATAAGTTTAATGCTGAATTTGGAATTTTTATTACTAATTCTGACTTTACTAGAGAAGCTGTTAAAACGGCTCGTGAGGGCACTAGAATTATCACATTAATTAATGGTGATCAAATTTGTGATTTGGTGGCTAAATATAATTATTATGTGGAACCAGTGACAACCTATCGGTTGAAGGACTTTTACTTGGATAAAGACTAACTATGATTATTTGGACAATCCAGCCATATGAAGTGTATCAAGAAATTTTAGACCAGGGAATTTTTTACTGTAATCCTGAATTGTCAACTAACTTAAAATATGATGGATTTTCAAAAGCTTATAACTGGATGATCCAGCAGATGATTAACAAAATTGGCCCTTCAAAGAGACCAAATGCTTATCCGATCTGGGCTTGGTATCGTAGTCACGATTATAAGCATCAACGGCCTGATTTTAGGTGGGCACTGGATTATCCAGATGAAGTTTGTATTGAACTTGAAATCCCAGAAAATCAGGTTTTACTTAGTGATTTTGAATCATGGCATTTTGTACTGAATAATTGGTTCTACTCTGATGCAACAAGTGAAAAAGAATGGAATCATCAAGATAAGTGGTTTGAAAGTTTGCCAAAGGACCAGCAGCGACAAGTAAAAGAAAACTCGTGGCAACGAATTTTTGATATTACTCCACGGTATGGTGAATGGGATAAGAATGGTGATAGTGTTCAAGCTTGCTTTTGGTCACTTAGGAAAGAACAAATCCGTAGAGTTTGGCGATTGAGGAAAAAGAAAAAAGTTTGTGAAATTTATTCAATATAATTTATCGGCAATCATTTGCAATCATATAGCTAAAACGTAAAAATAAAAGCAGAAATACTATCAATTTCTTTCGTGGATTTAACTGGTTATTTATGGGAAAAATACCTCCACTGATAAGCCAGTGGAAGCCAAAAAGTAAACCGTAGCAAAAGAAAAAAGCTAACAGAAAACTGCCGGCTAAAAAGTTGAAAAATTCGAATAGATCAGATATGATAACAGAAGAAAAGAGGGCAACGAGCTGCATCTCGTTACCCTCAAACACAGCTTAGGTGACTGAAGGATAGCTAACTTTTATGGTTAGCTTTTTTTATTATCGCGTAGGCTTTAGCACAGTCGATAATCAACTGGCCAATTGCCACGATAACTATGGCGGCAGTGATTGCCACTCTTCCAGTCTTTTCCTAATTAACATGACTTTCACCTCCACAGCCTGGATTATTTGAGGGGCGTGTAGCCACGTTTACTGCTAAGCCTTCCATGATGGTAGCTAATCATCATTTCCAGCCTGATGGTATTCTACCATAGAAGAACGCTTAGCAGAAAAGTTGAAAAATATTGTTAGATTAGATATTATTGTAAATGAAAAGAGGGCAACGAGCTGCATCTCGTTACCCTCAAGCGTGATCTGGAATGATCGAGTTTGAGCTAGCCTTTATGGTTAGCTTTTTTTATTATCGCGTAGGCTTTAGCACAGTCGATGATCAACTGGCCGATTGCCACGATAACTATGGCAGCAGTAATGCCGATTCCTCGATTCTCTCCAATTTAACATAGTCATCACCTCGCGTGTCTAGAAATGTTTGAGGGGTGATGCGACCATGTCCTTATCACTAAGCCTTCCATAATGGTAGCTAGTCATCACTTCCGGCCTGATGATATTTTACCATAGAAATAACAAAAAGCCTGCAGACCAAAGTCCACAGGGTATTATAGCCATGCTTAGTTAGTTTTTGATGAATTAGTTAAATGCTTAGAAGCATCTTGTCCGCTGTACATAATTCTGATAATTTGTACTACTTTTTCTTTCTCTTCAGGATAATGCGGGGATTTTTGTGGCATGTAATTGAGATCTTCAATGTTAAATAGATCTTGTCGAGCATGTTTCGAATAAATAACTTTCCAATGTTTAGCCATAATTAGCGATTCCTATCACGTAATGCTTGGCGAACTTGGTCAACAGTGTATGTATCACCGTTTTTAAAGTCATCAAATCCTTTTTGAATTTTTTGATCAAACTGTTCTTTAGACAATTTGGAAGCATCTAAAGGCTTACGGTGAAGTTTCAATTCAAAAGGAATCCCCTGCTGCTCCACGACCTGTTGCAAGAACATACTGAGGGCAGTTGACATTGGGATTTGAAGTTTGTCTAATACATCTTCAGCCTGATTTTTTAGTTCGGGAGTGACCCTGGTGAAAACACTTGCCGTCTTTTTAGTTGCAGTTGTCATATTAGCTACCTCCATACTTTAATGATTGGTATCATAATAGCATTTTTGCAATCTGTTGGCCATCATTTGCAATCATATAGCAAAAATGTAAAATTAAAAGCAGAAATGCTATCAATTCCTTTCGTGGATATAACTGGGTATTTATGGGAAAATACCTATGAGTATGGTTAACTGAGGTGATTGACATGGATAAAATTCCAACTGCAGACGATTGCTCTAAGTTGATTAAAGGTATCTCAGTTGAGAATATTGAAATTGATGAGAATGGTCACTATGACCCTAAACAATCACCTGACTTTCATGACTGGATGGTAAACGGCTAGGAGCAAATTAGAATGCAAAAGATTAAGTTAATGCTTGAGTTTATGCATGGGCCAATTTGGCCGTCAGATCCATTTACTGGACGTCCTACTACTGGTAACCGATTGATAGATGAGGACGCAAAATTAGCAGCATGGAATACTGAATGCTCAAGGCTCTATGATGAATGTTATGAGTTTGAGTCACATGGCAAAAGTTGCTACTTTAACCCAAAAACTTTTGATAAGCATAGAAATGAACTGCTTGATTTATTGAATAAAATTAAAATTCGTCTGATAGAGATAGATGGCTCAATTAGTATTGATGACCAGACACGATTACAATTGTTAACGGAAGAATAAGTACTAAGACAGCTCCCAACCTCGAAATGCCGAGGAGGGGAGCTGTTACTTTTTGAAAAAGATATATGGCGATAACCATGCATGTAAATATGAAAGAAAATCAACATATGCCGATTGCATTGCGGATAAAAATTTGCATTTGGGTAGTCATTTCTTCCTTAGTAACAGTATTTCTATGGTAATACCACCATTTAGCGGCGTTTAAAATGGCTCCGGAAAGCATATACTTCAGAACATCTGGGGGGATTGGTGAAATTACACCATTATTAATTAAATTTCTGATATATATATCTAATTCTTGTAAACATGCTTCTTCTAGAGAAGTCATTAATGATGCAGGCAAATTACCGGTGGCATACAAGCGATATAAAGTTTTATTCTGATCTAGAAAATTCAAAACCAGTACAATCGAATTAAGAAAATAGCCTTCTTCACGATCACTTGTGTTCATCTTTTTTGCCATATCGGCAAAATTCCTTTGAAATTCGTGTGTGATAAATTCAAATAATTCGTATTTGTCGGCAAAATGCTTGTAAAAAGTAGCACGTCTGACCATTGCCTCTTCACAGATTTCATTGACAGTAATACTTTCAAAAGGTTTTTTCCCTAACAATTTCAGGCATGATTCAGTTAAAGCTTTGTATGTTTTCTGAACTCTGAGATCTAATTTCTTTTCCATAATGATATTGATTCCTTTGTCTAGCATAAGATTTAAAAGACACAATAAGAATAATGTCAATTAATTGACATATGGTGGATTTTGACCTATTGCACTTTTTTATATTCAAAATATACTACTTAGTATACAGCACGTCAATTAACAGTACACGATGACAATTAAAGGAGGAAAAGTCTATGAGTACAGAAAATAATTACAAAGGATTTAAAAAAGAAGCATGGCCAGCAGTTGATCCGGCTGCAGAACTTCCATACCACAAAGGCAAATATCAATTGGAATCCTGGTTTATTGTTTCCAATCTCTTAAGCAATGACCAAAAGCTTTCTCTTCAAGTACATACCGGCGTTGTTCAAAAAGGACCACAGCGGGTGGCAACCCTGAACGTCAGCATTACCAATCTTACAACGGGATGGTACAAACAATACGATTTTATTTTTCCAGATGGAATGTTTAAGTTAGATGAAGAAAGGTTCTCGTTAAAAACAAAGGATCTCACATTTGAAGGCGACCTAAGCGGATTCACTTGCAAAGTGAATCTGAAAGATGCTGCGATCGATCTGACAACAACAAGAGCCTATGATGATCCGGTTCTTCAGGTATGTGGCAACAGTTATGTCCATTTCATCGGTGAAGATCAGTATGACTATGGAATTCCAGCTATGGCAACAAGGGGAACGATAACGATTGAAGGAACTCAATACCCGATTACCGATGGGACCACATGGTTTGATCGCCAGTACGGCAAAATGCCAGCTACTTTAGCGGATCAGGATCAGATGGCCAGCACAAACTGGCTGTGGATGAACATAGTTTTGGACTCGGGTGTGGTTGTTGTTCCTTTCCAATGCACACAATTTGATAATAAGAAAATGGAGATCCATTGTACAGTTATGTATCCAGATGGGAGTCACGTCCTTGCTGTCATGAAGCCAATTGAGGCCAGTCATCGTTGGGTAAGCCCGGCAACCGGACATTCCTATCCAACTCGGTTCAAAATTGAATTGCCATATAATAATTCCGTGTTAAATGTATCTGTTGTATTTAAGGAAGCCGAAATCATCAGCAAAGTAACTGGAATCAAGTATGAAGGCACTGCAGAAGTTGATGGTATTTTTGACGGAAAAAAAGTAACAGGAAATACATTTGTAGAACTCGTAGGGGACTGGAGCAAATAAATTTCGATAAAAGGAGAAAAAAGCTATGTTAAAAAGCGCAATCGTATTCGGAGATAATATGGTTTTACAGCGTCAAAAGAAAATTCATATTTGGGGCGAAGGTGATACCGGTAAAAATGTAACAGTTTCTCTGATCGGAGATAAAACAGTCTCCGCTTCCACTGAAGTAAAAAAAGATGGCACATGGGAGCTTGATTTGCCGGAACAGGAAGCTGCCAGAAATTTAGTACTTAAGATTACAAACGGTGAAACGACTTTAACCTATAAAGATGTCAGCATAGGAGAGGTCTGGATTGCTGGTGGACAGTCAAACATGGAATATTTTCTAGCTTATGATGCTGAGAAAAAATCTGTATTGAATGGACCAATGAATCCAGATATTCATTTCTTTGATACACCTAAAGTTTCATATGAAGGACAAATTACAGAACATGATTACTCAGCATACGGATATTGGAGATCATGCACTAAGAAAGATCTTCCAAACTTCTCGGCTGTTTGCTATTACTTTGCAGCAAAACTTCAAAAGACACTTGAGGTTCCAGTTGGAGTCGTAGCGTGTGATTGGAATGGAACACCAGCTTGTACATGGACAGATCCTGAAGAACTAAAAAAGGGAGCAGGTAAAGCTTGGATTGATTCATATGAGCTAAATGTATCTGCTTTAGATAATGATGAATATAAAGAGGCATTTCGTAAGAATCCTCTAAATAATAGATCTAATCCTTTGAAGGATCTTCCTGCACCGGCAAAGAAAATTTTCTATCCTGGAATGGGTGAAAAGGAACAAAAGCTATTATTGAAAGTTGTTCCACCAGATAAACTTAGTTTTATGGGTGGAGAAGAGCTTGGACCATTTGATGAGAGAAGACCTGGTGCTTTATATAAGTTTATGCTTAAAACTATTGCACCATTTACTGCCAGAGGATTTATTTATTACCAAGGAGAGAGTGATGAGAAGAGGGCATCTATTTATGGCGATGTCATGAAGGCACTTATCACAAGTTGGAGAAAGCTTTGGAATGAAGAAATGCCGTTTTTATTCGTGCAGTTAGCTCCATTTGGAGAAATGCTCGGAACAACTGGAGTACATTTCCCTGAAGTCAGAAGACAACAGGAGAAAGTATCTAAGGATGTTGCAAACACATATATGATTAGCACATCAGATGCTGGAATGTACTGGGATGTTCACCCGAAACATAAGAGAGTAGTTGGAGAAAGACTAGCTCTTATGGCAACTGGGAAAATTTATGGTGAAGATATTCTCTGTGAAGCACCAGAATTTGTGGAAGCTAAGAGAACCTCCGAAGGAATTGATTTGTATTTTGCAAACGCAGACGGTTTAAAAATCAAGGGCGAAAAGGTTAATGACCTTACAGTTACTGACGCATACATTCAAGAGGTAGAGGTAAAGCAGTTTGATATTTCAGAAAATGTTTTGCATCTAATTGGAGATTTCCCAGAAAGTGTAACCATTACTTTTGCGACAACACCGTATTATGAAGTTAACCTTTATAATGCAGCTGAAATTCCAGCCAAACCTTTTATGGTTAAAATCTAAAATCAGAAGAAAGGATAAATAGCAATGAAAGAAATGAAAAATGAAGGACTTATCACTTTAGTTGATGAATACAAGTCTCTTACAGCTGAAAGAGATCATGAGGTAGACTCATGGTATATTAACCTAAATACCGAGGTAGACGGATCAAAAATAGGCTTTACCTGGCATCAGTCTACTATGGCCATAGGCAAGGAAATGAATTCTAGTGTTGAAATATGCATGATGGATCTGACAAGAGATATCTGGTTTGCAAAGGCTGACTGTCTTCCTGTAGATCATCAAACCTTTACTTCCGAAAAGGAGCTGAATGTTCAATCTATTTATGGCGGACTAAAGGGTAATGAAAAGAAAATGCATCTAAATGTAGCAGTTGATGATGATAGAGTCGATCTCATTTTAACTCCTGGAGACACCACTCTTTTTAATTCCGGTGCAGGTTTTTTCAAACTTTTTAACACCAGTGATTGCTGGGAATATGCATGGCCAAATATGTGTGCAAACGGCACAATTACTTTGGCAGGTAAGACCTATGAAATCAAAAATGCATCGGCATGGTTTGATAGACAGATTAATGATCAGATGTCTATTAAAGACTTTACATCTAAGGAATTCAGAGCACCTTCGTGGACGTGGATTGGCTTTAATCCAGCAGGAGTATCAACGGGAGTTGGTGCGTTCTCTCTTTGGGACAATTATCTGAATGGAAAGCGATATACATATGCCACTGTTGTAATGGAGAATGGCGGTCAATTATATACACCTGCAACTGTAACGTATTCAGATGTGTGGACAAGTAGCCAGACTAAGAATATTTATCCTAAAAAATTTCATATTTCTATCCCTGTGGTAAATATTGAATTGGACTATCAGGTTATGGTAGAAAATCAAGAGTTTATTCAACCCGCTGCAGCTGCTCTTTCTGGATCACAAGCTCCTTTTTCTGTAAAAGGTATTGCGAATGGAAAAAAGGTAGACTCATTTATGATTGTTGAAATGATAGGTGGTATTCAATTAGACGATTAAGATATTATACAGATTGTTAAAAAAAGTAATAGCATGCACAATTTAAAAATAGTTTAAACAGATAGGGAGTGTGGGAGATGCCTACGCTTCCTTTTTTTGCTAATTCAAGGCGGTCCCAAAGGGGCCCCCGACATTATTGAGAACGCCATGCAGGCCTCAACTAATCCTGAATTATTGAGGTATAACATCAACTATCAAGATTTAGGACCAATTGATTCTAATTCTAGTGAATGGAGTAAGGCTGCTTCAGCAATCAACCGGGGAAATATCAGCGATGCCAGCAACTATTAAAAATTTGATTTAGCAAAAAATTATGCAATTAAGAACTTATCGGCCAGCAGATCCATTTACTGGAGGTCCTACTACTGGTAACAGATTGATAGATGAAGATGCAAAATTAGCAGCATGGAATATTGAATGCTCAAGGCTTTTATGAGTTTGAGTCACATGGCAAAGGTGCTGCTTTAACCCAAAAACTTTAGATAAACATAGAAATGAACTGCTTGATTTATTGAAGAAATTAAAGCTCGTCTGATAGAGATAGATAGTTCAATTAGTGTTGATGACCAGACGCGATTACAATTGGCAATGGCAGAATAAGAACAAAAACAGCTCCGAACCTCAAAATGCCGTAGTTCTCGACACGGAAATGTGCCGTATGTAAAAATTAGTATGTCCGATTACGGGAAGATTAGGCAAATGAAGCTAATTATAAAACAGACAATAAAGAAACAGCCACGTTACTATTTAGAAGAAAATAAATGAACAATATTATCAAACTTTTTGTAGGAGTTGGAGATTATAAATTGCTATCTCCTCAAAAAGAAATTGAAGGTCTCTTAAACAAAAATAAAATAAATTATTCTACTGAAGTGTGGAATAATGATAATTGCACACCCCCTGTAAAATGGATTATTATACACGCTACAAATCATCTAAATTTCTTTTTTGCAAATGATAAACTTTTCAAAATTTATATAATAGATGATAGTTCCAAATGGATTCTTGAAAATGGGATAAGAATTGGGATGTCAATGGAAAAAGCAAAGATCCTTGACTCAAGCTTAGAGTATGATGACTGGAATGAAGATTGGAATTCTAAAGCAGGATATTGGATAGAAGACGATATTAACGATAATACGGTGATGTCTATTTCCATTTTCATCAAAGAAGTCCTTGATGAGGATGAATTTGATAAATATGAATGGTAATAGCCAAAACAGCTCCCAACCTCGAACTACTGAGGCTAGGAGCTGTATTTTACGTTCGGGTTTAATTCATTTTGCCCTTGATGGTGTTGCCGCTTTTGAAAATCTTTTAATGCTTTCTTATCAAAAGACCATGTGTATTGCATTAATCAAGCCCCAGTTGTTTTTTCACATCGTCTCTTGATACTGTTTCGCCATTAGATGTACGTAAATTGCGCACAGCATCTTGGTAATCGAGAGTATCTTCGAGTTTTTCTAGAATTGCATTACGCATGAATTCGGTTGCTGAAATCCCGTCAAGATTGGCTTGTTTGTGGATCATAGTTAAGATATCCTTGTCAAAACTAATAGTCGTATATTTAGTAGCTTGTGCCATTTTGATAGCCTCCTCAAATTAATTTATAGCATAAAAGAACGCATTTGCATTCTATTTACTGCTCATACCTGTGCAAATATTCAGCCAGGTATTTAGTTGTCAGTGTTTTTGGCTCTTTGATTAATTCCCTTGGCTGGCCCTTGGCCACAATTCGGCCGCCCTTGCTGCCGCCACGTGGTCCCAAATCGAGCATGTAGTCACTATTAGCAATCAAGTTTAAATCGTGGGTAATAGTCACAATTGTCGCCCCGCGATCCAGCAACTCCTGCATCACATGAACTAAGGTCTTGACGTCTTCTGGGTGGAGGCCAATCGTTGGTTCATCAAACACGAAGAGGGTCGTATCCTGCTTGTGGTTGAGGTGCTTGACCAGCTTTAGCCGCTGCGCTTCACCACCTGACAGACTTGGCGTGCCTTCACCTAAGTGCAGATAGTCCAAGCCAACTTCTTGAAGAAGGACCAGTTCATCATAAATTTTCGGCACGTCCTTGAAAACTTTTAGGCCAGCTTTAACGTCTAACTTTAACAGATCGACAATCGAATAACCCTGCCATTTAACAGCTTGCACGGTTTGATTGTAGCGGTCGCCATGACACTCTGGGCACACTTGCTGCATGTCAGGCAAAAATTGAATATCGAGCGTTACTACGCCGGCACCTCCACAAGTTGGACAGGCACCTTGTTTGTTGTTGTAGGAAAAATAGCTAGCCGTGTAGTGCTTTTCTTTTGCCGACTTTTGCTGAGCAAATAACTTACGCAAATTATCCATGATACTGGTGTAGGTAGCAACGGTGGAGCGTAAACTTTTACCAATTGGGGCAGCATCAACGCTTACAACTTGCTTTAAAGGCGAGTGCAGGTAGGTTAAGCTGGCTGGCAGAGTTTGCTGGCGATTTTGCGCTTGAATTCCCGGTACTAAATTATCGAGAATCAGACTAGTTTTACCCGCCCCGGAAAAACCAGTGACCGCTGTCAAACGGTTAAGCGGAATCTGAGCCTGAACATCTTTTAAGTTGTAGTAGTTTTGCACTCTGAAGTCGATAGCTCTGGTTGCAGGGGTAGTTGCAATTTTGCGCGCTGCTAATTTAGCTGAACCATTTAAATAAGGAGCAATCTTTGAAGCTGATTGCTGGGTGATAGTTTTAGGCGAACCTTGGGCGATGATTTCGCCACCAGCATCCCCCGAGCCCGGACCAATTTCAATAATCCAGTCGGCTGCCTTGATAATATCAACATTGTGGTCCACCACAACGAGCGAATTTCCTTGGGCGACTAATTCGCGAAAGACATGCAAGAGGCCCTTGATATTGTCGGGATGAAGCCCGATTGAGGGTTCATCCAAGATGTAAAGGACACCCGTAGTAGCGGTGCGCAGGGTGCGGGACAGCTGAATTCGCTGCAGTTCGCCCGTTGAAAGCGTGTTGCCATTGCGGGAAAGCGTCAAATAATCTAGCCCTAATTCAAGAAGGGGCCGGAGGTCGTCGTTAAATTCTTTGAACAGGTTTTCTGCCAAAGTGTGCATGTTGGCAGGCAAACTGCTAGTGACCTTATTTTGCCAATTAGGCAGTTCACCCAAGGTGAGGTCGCTGACCTCGGCGATGTTTAACCCACCGGCTAATTGCGTTAATAGTTCTGGGCGAAGCCTGGTGCCGCGGCAGGTGGGGCAAGTTGAATAATGGAAAAATTCACTGATCCGCTTTTGGGCCCGTTCGCTTTTGCTCGATTTAGCCGAGGCAATCACCGCTTGGTGAGCATTTTCGTAAAGCGCGTTGAAATCATGAAATACTCGGCCGGTGCTAGAGTGAAAATCAACTTTATATTTCTTTTCTGGTCCATTCAAGACAAAATCTTTTTCTTTTGCGGTCAATTCCCGGTATGGAACGTTGATCCGAACCCCGGCCGCTTCGGCGACAGTCGGCATGAAATTGCGCCCTGGCAAGTGCCAAGAAGCCACTGCTCCGTCTTCTAAAGACAGGTTTTCATCTAAGATCAATTTAGATTCGTCCAGACTGCGGACTTTTCCGGTACCATGACACTCGGGGCAAGCACCATCAGCATTAAAGGCAAAATCTTCGGCAGAAAAAGCCATGAACTTTACCCCGCAAACCGGGCAGGTAATTTTGCCCATTTTATCGCCGCTCTGACTCATGGCATGGGCGATTTCCAGGCTGGGGGCAACGCGGTGGCCATTTGGACAAACTGGTGCCCCGAGCCGTGAAAAAATTAGGCGAATCATGTTAAAAATTTCGCTCATCGTGCCCACGGTCGCCCGGGCAGAAGGAATTTGCGGCCGCTGCTTGAGGGCTAAGGCCGAAGGGATATGCTTAACGCTGGTGACGTCAGCCTGAGCGCCGAGTTTGATGCGCCGCCTGGTATAAGTAGAAAGAGCTTCAAGGTAGCGCCGCGAACCTTCTTCGTATAAAATCCCCATGGCTAGCGAGCTTTTCCCTGATCCAGACAAGCCAGAGATCGCAACGAATTGGTGGAGGGGGATGTCAACATCAATATTTTTTAAGTTGTGGACTTTAGCCCCGCGAACTTCAATTTTAGTTGGTAACTTTTGCATGAAATATCTCCTTCTTTGCACTTGGTTCATATGATCATTATATGCAAATGGAGCAAAATGAAAAAAAGAAGTATCCTTTTCGCATTAAACGGAAAGGATACCCATAATTAGAATAAATATTTTAGTATTTAACTTGAACATTAAGTGCCTTATTTGGATTTGCTGCAAGCTCAATGCCTTCAACTAATTTTTCCCAAGGTAATACCTTAGTTACCATTTTTTGAATGTTATTTACATTCTCACTAAAAATTTCAAAAACCGTTTCAACATCATTTGGTCGATATCCACCAGAACCGATTACAGCCTGAGAAGCAAAAATCATTTGCAGCAGATTAATTTCTTGGTCTGCTTTATCAACGCCAATTAAGACGATCCGGCTGTCAACTACTTTGCTGTCGAGGTAGTCTTGCAAAATTTCTGGCACGCCTACAGCGTCGATTGTGATGTTTATATTGGCTTGCGTTCCACCAAGACTCATCCCTGGTTTGAAATACTCTAATTGTTTTTGAGTTAAATTTTCTTTAGCTGAATATACTGTTGCAAAACCAAAACTACGTGCCAAAGATAAGCGATAATCACTATGATCAACGATCATCACTTTAGTGCAGCCTAAATGTCTCAAGGCAAAGGCTGCAGCTATTCCAATGGTCCCAGCACCATAAACACAGGCATGGTCACCAGTTTGCGGATGGGCTCGTTTGACTGCTCGAGTAGCGACAGTAAATGGTTCCGTGAGCGCTGCTACTTCATTAGGGATTGTCGGTGGGACAAGATACAGATCATGGTTGAGTTTCGCATTTTTTATTAATAAATATTCGGTAAAACCGCCAAGAGTGCCAGCTTTACTTGGATCGCCAGCTGCATATAACGGGTAGGGATATACTCGTTGTCCGACTCGGAAATCAGTAACTGCGCTCCCAACTTCAACTATTTCAGAGACCATTTCATGGCCAAATTTGCTGCCTACACTGATCTTGTGGCCGGTCTTTGTACCATGTTCATAGACTGCAACATCAGATCCACAGATGCTAGAATTAAGATTATGAATCAAAACATCTTTAGGACCAGGTTTGGGTATAGCTGTTTCAATTAGATTAATATTTTTCTTTCCTAAATAGATTGCTGACCTCATTGCTGCTTTCTCCCTTACTTGCTTATTTTCATGCCTAGCAACTGTAATTTTTGATAAATGAGTTTGAAGATCTCCTCAGGGGATTCTTGATAACCATCATCAATCCATGCCTTGATAACTGCTCTGACGGCATTTCGCACAAAGACCTTATCTAGTTTGCTGCTGTTAGCAGGGTAGGTCATCCATTCAGAAAAATTTTTATCTACTGACAGTTGTTGATCCAATCCCAAATTAAAAAATAGGCGATAGGTTTCTGGGTTATTGGCCATCTCAAGCAAAAAGTTGAGGAAAGATTTTTGCCGATCTTCTTTAATTTTTTCTTGGTACTGGTCAATAATATCTTGACGCAATTGGTCAACCATTTCGTAGATGTCCTCATAGTTGGCGTAAAAAGTGGACCGATTGATTCCAGCTAATTTACAGATTTGAGTAACTTTCAACTGATCAATGGATTTCTCAGTTAAAAGTTTGATAACTGCAGTCTGAATTTTTTTACGTGCAGCCGTCATGGTGATTATCCTCTCTTTTTCATATTTACCTTATGCTTTATTATATTGGGATGGGAGGATGGCAACAACCAACACTTTTCTTAAATATGTTGGGTTGAAAGCCGGCAAGAAGTCGCTAATGTTGCTTTCAGTATTGCAAAGGGGGAGTTAGACGTTAAAGGCACCGATGCTATTTTGCCTCTTCTAACTTGAGGAGCGCCTTTTTTCTAGCTAAGCCACCAGAATACCCGGTTAGCTGGCCACTAGTTCCCACCACGCGGTGACAAGGAATGATCAACATGATCGGATTGTGGGCAATTGCTCCGCCAACTGCGCGTGCTAAATTTTGACGGGGATGCGCGCCTTGGAGCTGGTCAGATAGCTGCTTGTACGTAGCAGTATCTCCGTATGGCACCGTCAGCAAGGCTTGATAGACCTTTTGCCGAAAAGGCGTCGTTTGCAGTTTTAGCTTTAATTGGGAAGGGTCAGGATTTTGGCCAGCAAAATATTGCGTTAACCAGTCAATCGCTGCTTGCCCTTGCCGGCTGCGGCCTTGAGGATAGGCAGCTAGGTCATAGCCAGCCCCAAAATATTTTTGATCATTAAACCAAAGTCCATAAAGTGCTTGATCATCAGCTAAGATTGTCATTTCGCCTAGGGGTGAAGTGTAGCGTGTAGTGTACATGTGGACCTCCATATAAAAAATACTGGCAGTTATTGGCATTGACCAAGTAACTGCTTTTTCTTTATCATAGCAAGAAATAGGCGATAAAAATATCAAGCTTTGGCTTTTCTTTGAGACGATTGTGGATGGGATGGTGGAAAAAATGAAGACTTGGACCAAAGTGGTGCTTGCCCTGGTTGGCGGGGGCTGTTTAGATGGCTGGTTGCGATTTAGGACGGGTGAAGAAGGCAATTTGCTGGTTCATACGGTAGTGTTTTTGCTTGGTGCGGCAGTCTGCTGGGCGGGGGCAGAACTATTTGCCAGAATCCACCACGACTGATAATATGCTATTATTTTTAGTGTAATGATCGTGGATGAAGAAAGCGAAAATAGAGCAATGAGAATAATCAATAATGTTTTTTGGATTTACTATCTGTCAGACAAAGATCCTCAGTTTGATCCAAATAAAGTGGGAAAATGGATGTACTTCTTTTCAGATAGAAATTTTATGGAGAAAATGTGCAAAGAAGCGATTGAAGAAGGCATCGTTCAAGAATGCAAGCATAGCAATGCCAATGACGGAGTTTCCTGTTTTTATTTAAATGATGATGATTTTGAGGGGCATAAAAAAGTAATTTCATTTTTCCTGAAAAACAAGCTGATCCGTAAGACTAAGACAGGGCGACTTTACAATATTTCCTTTAAGCATGATGAGCAGACCGAAGCAGGAGACTATGGCAAAAACTACCATTCCGATATCAAGTTAAATCAGTTTATTGATTTAGAAACTGGGGGATGGAAATAGGTTGCTAGTGGCATCTATTGCTCATTAATATTTAAAAGGATTTATCTAAACTTTGGAGAAGCAATATGTATAAAAATTTTGACTCAAATGATTTAAGCTATCGTGAATTCTTTTTCACCACAGCAGAAGACTTTGGTGGAAAAGGGCGATCCGGACTTAAATATGTCGCCAGAAAAAATGTGAATGATCCATTTCCAGCTAAGGGAGCTTACTTTGGCTGCATTAGTGAAGGTGAAGAAAAAAATGGAGCATATTCTGACTTAAGCATCGTTGTGTTTCCAAGTAATGAAGCTGATGATCTCCAGGACCGGTGGATGATTGCTTTAGTGGTTGGGAGTCTCGGGTTTAAGAATGACTACGATCTTGTCACCTTGCCTGGAACTAGAAGGATGTTTACCAAGCACCTGCTTGGAAATGACCTAACAAAAGAATCATTTGTTAAAAACGACTTTTTAGACGTTGAATCACAAGATGGCTTCAAGAGTTTTTGTGATAACAATGAAATCCCGGATACATTAGCTAATGCCATTAAGAATTATGGCAAAGTGATTTTGGCTGCTAGTGTAATTAATCCTAATAATGAATTGGCATGCAAAGAAACAATAGGACGTTACCTAGGTTTGTATGCAATGGTGCGTGATTGGCCAACCAGCAATGCTAAGCGGAAGAAAGTCCAAGAAGCCGTTCTAATTGACGACAGTAAGCTAAATGAAGAAGCTGAAATTAAAAAGTTACTCGGTCAAAGAAAGTATGTAGTTTTGCAAGGTGCTCCTGGTACTGGTAAAACTCGGATGGCTAAAAAAATTACGGCAGAGAGTAGTAATGTCTTCTTTACGCAATTCCATGCTGAAACTTCATATAGTGACTTTGTCTATGGCATTCTTCCCAACGTTAACGCTGAAAACTTGCAATATCAGGCACATGAGGGGATTTTTGTTCAGGCAATAAAAACTGCACAGGCAAAAGCAGATGAGCCCGTTTATTTAATCATTGATGAAATTAACCGGGCTAACTTGGCTAGTGTCTTGGGGCCAGCTTTTTACTTATTTGAACCAACCATGGCAAATAGTGGCGTAAAAATTGAGGTTTGCCCAGGACTAGCATTAACCAAACTTCCAGAAAACTTGTATGTTATTGCCACCATGAACACTGCCGATAGAAGTTTGGCAGTTGTCGACTTTGCTTTAAGACGACGGTTTGCTTGGTACACTTTGGTGCCACATGCTGTGAAGCCAGATAGCGGCTACAAATTCTGTCAAAAAGAGTTTAACGATATCAGTGATATTTTTGAAAAATATGCGACTGATGAAGAGTTGAATTTGCAACCAGGCCAAGCATATTTTATTGTTTCAGAGCATGATCAAGGTGATGAAATTAAAACTCGCCTGCAGTATGAAGTGATGCCTTTGATTAAGGAATACCTTGCTAACGGGATGTTGGCACGCTCAAAAGATGACTTTGTTGATTACTTCCGGCGCACCATCCATGAGGAGATGTTTAGGTAATGAGTAAGTTGTTTTACAGCATGCCCTGCCTTTCAAGCTCTAGAGAATTTCATAAATTAGAGATCTACCAAGATTTTTTTGATAAAAAAGTCGATAAACGGTACTTGGAAGTGGCAGTGAGACGGTTCATCGAATTGAACCAAACTATGCTGGATTTTCTCGGGATTAAGGTTGTCACCCAGGGTGCGGGTGAAGGATTAACGATTGCTTTTCAGACTTCGAATTATATTGGGGCAATCCCATTAAAGATGCCATATGATGGCATTGCTCGCAAA
Organism: Lactobacillus corticis; assembly: GCF_018327645.1. Taxonomy (GTDB): domain Bacteria; phylum Bacillota; class Bacilli; order Lactobacillales; family Lactobacillaceae; genus Lactobacillus; species Lactobacillus corticis. Next base: position 46,187 of record NZ_BMAY01000009.1, read on the forward strand.
GATTTTCAAGTATTACCCAGGTTTGATCTGGGCAAAAATGTCTTTGCTGATTTAACCCAAATTTTGGCAAAGTTAGAGTTTTCAATCTCTCCAGAATTTGCAGATCAGCCACTGTGCAGTCCTATGCAACTTAAACCACCAGTTTATACAGAAGCGGTAAAATATCTTGATTTATTTGAAGCAGCTTACCGTTATACTTGGAGAAAGTTTGATACTAGAAGGCACGACTATGCTTATCCGAAAGCTAGTACTGACTGGCAGAAGTATTCACTTACCAGTAGTGACCCTAGAAAGGCGTTAGTTTTTCCTGCGCGTGATAGCTTTTTAACAACCGATCACCTTGAATGGCGAAAGCTAAGATATGTCTTTGATTTAGCACGAGAAATCTTGCTTTCTGCTGATACTCCGGCCGAAATTCGTTATCGCTATCTGACCAAAATAAATAATTTAACCAGGCAAGTAGCTAATATTCAGCCGCAGTTCACGAAAGAAGTTCAACTACGTGCCCATGATCCCAAATGTATTACTGAGGCCAAGCAGCAGGCCAATGTTGTGTTAAAAAATGGCAGCACCCAAAGTAATGCTTGGAGAATGGATATGGCTGAACTTTTTGAACGCTATGTTCAAACCATTGCAGCTCAAGCAGCACGGGAATTATCTGGTAAAGTCTTTGCTAACGGTAAAATTCACGGCAGCGGTCATATTCCTTCATGGGGATTGAAATACCTAGAGCCGGATATTACCATTCGGATTGGTGAGCGACTTTATATGGCCGATGCCAAGTACAAGGCGAACTACTATGCTCGTTTAAATGAGAGTGAGATCCTGAAAGAAACTCATCGAGCAGATTTACATCAAATTCTGGCATATTGCTCATTTGAACCACAAAATACTGATAAGACGGGCATTTTGTTCTATCCGGCTAATGAAACTAGCTATCGCGTAATTGATTATTCAGCCGATCGATTAGGTGGCTTGGCCAATCGAGTTGTCATATGTGGTTTAGCATTTGGCTTAAAAGCGATGGATCAAGCACCGCAGCAAGTCAAGCAGTTATTGCAAGCTGAAGTGGTTGATGAAGTTTAATACATTCATTGAGGTAAATAACATTGGAAAGAAAATTACCTGATCCAATTATCAAAAAATTTGAATACAGCGAAAAAGGATTAAATGAAATAAAGGAGCTAGACGAAAATAAGCCTAACGGTAAGCTCCTTTTGCGCTACCCAACAGTTTATGTTGTTAATGATAAAAATCAAAAAGTAAAGCAAAGAAACACGCAATATTCTGTGTATGTAGGTGAAACTAACAATATAGTTCAAAGGACGACGCAACACTTGCATGAAGATCCCAAAAACAGGGATGATTGGAAAAAGTTATCCAAATCGAAGACTGCGCAAATTTACGTCATTGCCTACGGACACTTCAATAAATCTATGACTCTGGATATTGAAAACAGATTTATGTTGTATTTAGGCAGCGTGGAGAACGTCAAAGCCCTTTACAACCGGCGTACTAATAGCCAAGATCAATATTATCCGGTAGAAGAAGTAGACGAAGTCTTCAACAATATTTGGACGAAATTGAATTACAAAGATAAGCATCTTTTTCCAGAAATGAAGCTTATCAGAGACTCGGCCTTGTTTAAAGCGTCACCATTCCACAAGCTGACTAACGAACAACTGAAAGCAAAAAACCAAATACTTCAAAAAGTGAAGGACGCAATGGATCGCAATGAAACAGGGCAATTAATCTTGGTTGAAGGAGAAGCGGGTGCTGGAAAAACCGTGCTCCTTAGCAATCTTTTTTATGATCTGTGTAATCCGGATCCGATTGATAGAAAACCTGTTGAAGCTAGATTATTGGTTAATCATGATCAGCAACTTAAGATTTACCAAAATGTTGCTTCGAAACTTGGCTTAGGAAAAGGGAAAGTAGATAAGCCAACAATTTTCATCAATAGTGAAAAGACAGAAGATAAACATGTTGATGTCATCTTAGTTGATGAAGGGCATTTGCTCTGGACACAGGGTAAACAAGCTTATCGGGGAGAAAACCAACTGAAGGATTTGCAAAAGCGAGCAAGAATAGTAATTTTAGTTTTTGACCCAAAGCAGATTGTTCGGACGCAACAAATTTTGACTAGTGATGAGATTTCCTCATTGGAAAGTGAAGCTCATGAAAAAGACAACCTGATAACTTTGCATAATCAACTCCGAATAGATGCAGATCCAGCTACCATTAATTGGTTAGATAATTTTATTGATAAGGGAATAGTAGGGACTTTGCCTACCGATTCGAAATATGATATTAAGGTCTTTGAAAGTCCGGCTAAATTGGAGCAAGCTATAAAAGCTAAAAATAAAGTTGATATTGATTCAGGGTACGCTAATGGTATTTCTAGAATCATCGCAACTTTTGACTGGAAATTTTCTTCTGCTTCTAAACCAAAAGATGAGGATTATTGGATGGTAAAAGATTCTGCTTCCGATTGGAAGATGCCATGGAATGAGCAGAAAAAAGCCAAAAAGCGTGGGATTAATAAGAATTTATCTTGGGCTGAAAGGCCAGAAACGATAGATGAAGTTGGCTCAATTTACACGATTCAAGGCTCTGACTTAAACTATGCCGGCGTAATTATTGGGCCGAGCGTTGGTTACGAAAACGGCAAGATAGTTTATTATCCAGAAAAACATGCTAATAAGGATGCCGTACAAAGACGAACTTTGGAAGACGGGAGTAAGAAAAGCTTTGCTCCAGAGTTAATTCGGAATGAATTAAATGTCTTGCTAACTCGGGGAGTCCATGGTTTGTATATTTATGCGATGGATCCAAATTTGAGAAGAAAACTGAGCGAAGTTGCTAGAGGTAAATAACCCCAAAAAACAACCAGTCCATTCAAGACTGGTTGTTTTTATACCTAGTTTTCATCCAATTCCTGCACTATAACTTGCTTATTTTTCCGTCTAACCCAAGCAAAGACTGGCAAGCCCACCACCACAATTCCAATGAACAAGACTACGCCAGCTGGATCATTGAGCAGCTCGCTGACAATGACAAACAAGCCACCAGCAATTGCCAAGATTGGCACAAAAGGATACAAAGGCGTGCTGAAAGGCCGGACAGGATTTTCCTTACGCAGCTTGAAGATGCCGAAAAATGCCAGCACATAGAAACAATAAATGGTGAAAACGCACAGGTCCGACAAACGATCAGGGTCAAAGCAAGTTAGCATCATGCCAGCCAGGGCAATGATCGAAATCGTCGCAACAACTGGTGATTTGCCTTTGGGAGTTAAATAGGCTAATTGACGTGAAAATGGCAAGTCCTGCCGTTTGGCCATGGCATAGACAATTCTGGGGAAAGTGATGATCTTCCCGTTCAGGGTGCCCAACATGGAAATAATGATTCCTAAAGTTAGCAGCTTGCCGCCGATTTGGCCAAAAGCCTTGGTGGCCAAGTAGGCCGTGGTATTTTCACCTAGTTTATTTATTAAGTTTGCCGGAATAAAACGAAAAATTCCGATCGTAATGAGGGCATAAATGAGCAAAACTGCGGTAATTCCCAGGATGATTACTTTGGGCAAAACTTTTTGCGGATTTTTCATTTCACCGCCTAAATTGGCAATTAAAATCCAGCCGTCATAGGCGAACAAGGTGGCAAGGACAGCCACGCCAAAGTTGCCGCCGGTTTGGTGAACTTCCCCGATGGTCTGGTTTAAGGCATCATTTTGTCCCCAGAATAAGCCAAAGATAATGATGGCGAAAATGGGGATCATCTTGCCGATAGTGGTGATAATTGAAAAAGCAGCTCCGACCTGATTGTCAAAAAAGTTGATTAGTCCGACTAAGATGATTAGCAATAAGGCGATGGGGATGCGCCAAGTTGTGCTAATGCCGAGAAAATTGCAGACCAGGATCGCCGTAAAACCGGCAACGGCAGCAATTATCGCCGGACCGTAGACAATGACCTGCATCCAACCCGCCAAAAAGCCTAAAGTCCGGCCATAAAGCTTTTCAAGGTAAACATAAAGCCCGCCAGTATACGGCATTTGCGCGCCAATTTCTGCAATGGTTAAGCCGGCTGCCAAAGTAATAATCCCGCCAAAAATCCAAGCCGCAATGGCCAGCGTGGAATTTTCCGCACTTGCTAAGACGGAAGCCTGTTTGAAAAAGATGCCTGAACCAATAATTGTCCCGATGACAATCGCAATGGCTGAACCAAAGCCTAACGTTCTTCTGAGTTGATTATCTTGCTTGTCCATATTTTTTCTCCCAAAACAAAAAGCCTAAATTTGCCAGTCACTCTGCTGCAAGTGACTAGTAAATTTAGGCTGCTGAGCTCAAATTTTTAAGGTATACTAAATCACTCGTCTTCTGTTGTTAGAAGATGAGGAGGATGAAGTATTAAATTCAACATTGCTTAAATGTCTCATTGTGAGCTCTCCTTTTGATAATTTTTAATTATAGTATCATGGTAGCTTAAAAAAAGCAACATAACTAGTAACTTAGTTGACTTTTTCAGTATAATGAACAAAAACAATTAAACGAGGTGGACAGATGATCCAAGTTAGACAGGTAGCCAAGCAAGATTTACCCCAAGTGGCGGCGATTGAGCGCGCTGGTTTCAACGAAGCTGAAGCAGCTGGAATTGCGCAAATCCGCGAGCGTTTTGCAAAAATTCCTGATACTTTCTTAGTAGCGACTGATCAAGATCAGGTTGTGGGGTTTATCGTGGGGCCAGCAGTTAAAGAGCAATTTGTGACTGACGAAATGTATGAACATACTCCGCATAATTTGCCTCGTGGCGGCCATCAGATGGTTTTGTCAATTGCCGTCTCGCCGACTTACCGCGGTCAAGGTATTGGCACGCTCCTTCTTAATGAACTTGCCCAAGTTGCCAAAGCAGCTGGACGAGCAACAATATCCTTAACCTCTTTGGCCAAGAATGTGCCGTTTTACCAGCATAATGGCTTTATAAAAGTCGGCGTGTCTAATTCTGAGCATGCTGGTGAAGTTTGGTATGACTTGGTGAAAAAATTGTAGTTCGCAGTATCGATAATTAAAGGTGAAAAATATGGATAAAGGACGACTAGAAGCTTTTAGCGATGGGGTTTTAGCCATCATTATCACGATTATGGTATTGGAGTTAAAAGCCCCAGTGAGTGCAAGTTGGCAGAGTTTAAGCAAATTGTGGCCGACGGTTTTGGGCTATACCTTAAGCTATGCTTATATCGCAATTTATTGGTCAAACCATTATAAGTTAATCAAACAAGCCAAAAAGATTAGTTGGAAAATCAATTGGGCCAACATTAGTTGGTTGTTTTTTACCTCGTTTATTCCATTTACGACGGCCTGGGTGACGCAAACTAATTTTCAGCCCGTTCCCACTTTAGTGTATATCTTCGTTTTTTGGATTACTGCCATTGCCTATCACTTGTTAATGATGGCCATTCTACCTTCTAAGAGTTTGGGCGAGGCTTTCAAGATGGTTTTTGTAAAAGATAAACGGGCAGTCTGGTCTCTGACCTTTTATACTATCGGGCTATTTACTGCACTATATTGGCCACTGGTTACTTATTTGATCATTGCCGTGATCGCTGTTTACTGGATTTGGCCCAGCCATGAAATTAATTAATAGCAAACAAAAAGGAGTACTATTCATGCCGAATAAGTACTCCTTTTCTGCTATTTTTTGATGCGTTTAGCATACCAGAAGTAAGAAGCTGCCAGAAAAATAATCCCCAGCAAGATCAAGGTAATTAATGAATATTCTTCAAAGACCATAACAACTTGCTGCCAGTTTTGCCCTAAATAAGTACCAAAGCTCAGCAAAACGGTGTTCCAAATGAGACTTCCTAAAGTTGTAAACAGGGCGAATTTAAACAGATTTACCCTCGCCATCCCGGCCGGCAGGGAGATCAGGCTACGGACAATCGGGATAAAGCGGGCAAAGAATGTCGTCCAGATACCATACCGTTGAAACCAGGCGTTGGCTTTTTTGACGTCGTTCTTTTTGAAGCCCATCTTTTTGAAGAAGGGCCGATCAATGAGCTGGCTGATTTTTTCTTCTTTAAACAGCGAGCCGATCCAGTAGAGAATCAAGGCCCCGATCAAGGCCCCTAAAGTTGAAGCGAAGATCAAGTGAATTAGCTGCAGCTCAGATTTAGTAACCATGAACCCACTAAAAGCGAGAATTACCTCTGAGGGAATTGGTGGAAAAATATTTTCAATTGCAATAAGCATACTGACTGCAAGATATCCAAATTGGTTGATTAGGGTTGAGATAAGTGTAGTCATCATTGTTCTCCTGATAAATCCTTTAGGCTAACTATAGCAAATAAATTTATTAGTGACAGCTAGGGCAAAATAGATATTAAAAATTCTTAATGATAGCCAAGTTTATGCTTGACTTGAAGTTTACTCTAAGGATTAAGATAAAAAATAACCAGGGAGGAAAATAATGAAGAAAAAAACAGTTTTATGGACGTTGGCAATATTACTGCTAGTTGCAGCTGGGGGCTTTGGCTTATATCGGGCTAATTTGCAGGTGGACTCCCATAAGTATCGGGTCACGCCAACCGCAACGGTCTTTTTTCACGGTTGGGGCAGCAGTTACCATGCTGAAGAACAAATGGCTAATTATTTGGAGCAGGTGCATGCCACTAATAAAATAATCCGTGCTGAAGTGGCCAAAAATGGGCAAGTTGCTTTTTACGGCCAGCTTGGGAAAAAGGCTAAAAACGCCGTTGTTGAAGTGAATTTAGAAAATAATCGCAGCGTTAATGGCGGTTCATCAGATATTGCTAGTGGCTATCGTCGCTCAAGTCGCTACGTCTACGATGTTTTGCATGCTTTAAATAAGCAATTTGGGGTTACTAGTGTCAATCTGGTCGGACATTCAATGGGGAATTTGCAAATTGCCTACTACCTGAAAAATTATCAAAATCAGTCGCAGCTGCCCCAAGTTAAAAAGGTGGTTTCGATTGCGGGGCACTATAATGGCTTTTTGGGCGAACCCAACGCCCCGAAAAAAGTTACTTTTAACAAAGAGGGCTTGCCTAGCAAAATTTCCAATGGCTATCGCGGTTTATTAAAATTGCACCAGACATATCCTAAGACGATCAGGGTGCTAAATATTTATGGTGATATTGGCAATGGCACTGACGGTTCGGTTGCGGTGCAGTCGGCACAATCATACCGATATTTAGCAAGCCGAGCTAAGAGTTATCGCGAGGTGAAAATTACTAAGCATGCTCAGCACAGTCAATTACACGAAAATAAGCAAGTTGATCGCTTATTGGCCCAATTTTTGTATGGGAAGTAACTTGTACTTTTGAAGCTAGTTGGTAACTTGCTGCACAACGCTGCTTTTGGGTAAAACCGAAAGCAGTGTTGTTTTTGTTTTGCCAAATTGACAAAATTGTTTCTGATTAATATTATAAAAATAAGTTAAACGTAAATTGCAATAATAAATTGAACATTTATACTGCTTGATAGATATGATCTAATTCTTTCTCAAAGATTTCATCTGGAGTATGATATGCCAAGATCTT
>NZ_BMAY01000010.1 GCF_018327645.1 Lactobacillus corticis
GATGTTTTTGTGGTCATTAACATTCTATCAAACAGGTCCAAATGGACTTTTTTATTTTTCTAAAGTGTTCAATTTGATTTTACAATCGGCGTTTTTTTTTTTTATTGTAATATGATGGTGTGTTTTTATTAACCATAATGGAGGAAAAGATACAATGGAAAAGAAATTAATAACTGAACTGGCAGTTCTGGGATCTGCCGGCCTGGCTTTAGCTTCTACCACTGGACAAGCTAAAGCTGCAACTAACGATAATCAATCAGATGCAGCAAATGCTGAAGCGAGTCAAAAGACGACTTCATCTTCAGATGCTTTAGCCAAAGCAAAAAGTGACTATAAAAAAGCACAAGCTGATGTTTCTAGTGCAGAAGCCCAAGCTAAGTCTGCTTCTAAGGCAGAATCATCTGCTCAAGCAAGCTACGACCAAGCTGTTGACAATTACAATCAAGCTTCTGCAGACGTTGAACAAACCGTAAGCAGTTCCGATGTGCAAAATGCGCAAAATGATGTTAGTCAAAAGCAACAAGCGGTTGACAACGCCCAAAAATCTGCTGATCAGGCGCAAGCTGACGTACAGAAAAAGCAACAAACCGCAGATCAGGCACAACAAGCCGTTAACACGGCTCAACAAACGGCTGATGCCAGTGCTCAGGCACAAAAGACTGCTCAAAACAAAGTTGACGATCTAAAGAAGCAAACCGCAGAAGACCCTACTGCGATTGCTGATTCGCAACTAATTCACTACTCGTCACCAGCTGACCAACAATATTACCAAGATCAGTTGAAAAACAATGTTGATTTTTTACAACTAAAAGATCCATCTCAAAAAACCGCCCTTCAACAGACCAGTGTAAGGCAAGCTATTTATAACATAGATAACTTCAAGGCCTCTGAAGCAGACGAACACCGAATGCTTCATCTTGATAAGCTTACCAGTGAAGAAAAAACTGAACTTAATAATTTTGTCTTGCGGGCAATCAACAGTGCTAGAAAAGCAGCAGGATCAAAAGAATTGGCGACTAACTCAACAATTCAAGCAATGGCGCAAGACATCGCAGACGGCTATAAAGCGGATAACTGGAAGTATGGGCAAGGTCATGATACAAAAGCCATCTACAAAGTAACCAAAAATTATGGTGTACAAGGTACGCCAGAAATGCAAGGTGTTGAAAACTTAGCTACCTTATTTGTTGCACCTGGTTTTTATATAACAGATCCTACTATAGAATATGAAAACGGCAAAGCTGCAATGGGTGGCACAGGACGCCAATTAACTCCTAACAACCCTTACTACATGTCAATGGCTTCCGCTAAGCGCTTAATTTATTCTGGTATTCTCAGCTTTCTTTTCAATGGCGACGAATGGGCTCATGCTCGTTCTCTTGTGTTTGGATTTAACGGTAACAATGGCTTGGCAGGTGTCAGTGTTGAAACCTACAATACACCTGAAGATTCGCTTTCCCCAGAAAATCTTCGCCTTCACGTCATTTCCTTGGACGACACGTTATTAGACCATGATGCCCATGGCAAGATTGAAAGCTCAATGGCTAATGTTGAAAAAGTTAGTGGTACGCCTGACGTATCAGCAGAAGAACTTGCAAATTACCAAAATGCCAAGGCACAACTGGCTTCCGCAGAAACAGCTTTGGCAACCGCAACTGTTAATGCTTCCAATGCTAATGCACAACTTGAAAAAGCTAAAACTGCCCTATCCTTTGCTAAGCAAGAATTAGCTAGTGCAACTTCAAACTATGATGCTAAGGTCACTGCACTTTCACAAGCAAAGACTGCTTTAGAAAATAGTCAAAAGACGTATGCTCAACTGAAGGACGCCTACGAAAACCCAATTGCTAATAAGGCTAAACGTGAAGAAGCCAAGAAGCAAGCTAAGGCAAAAGTTGATGAAGCTAAGAAAGTGTTAGATAGTGCCAAGAGTGCATTGAGCGCAGCTAAAGCCAATCTTGCTACCGCTAAATCTAAGCTTTCTAAGGCTAAGAAGAACCTTAGTGTGGCACAAAGCGTTTATGACCAATACAACAAGCAAAAAGCAGACAAGAAGAAGTCAACCTCCAAGAAGACTTCAGCAAAGACCAGTTCAAAGAAGAAGTCAACTGCTAAGAAGTCTTCAGTAAAGACCGATTCAGCAAAGAAGACCACAACTGCTAAGGAACCTCGTGCTGAGAAGTTGGTCGTTACGCCGACTGAAAAGCAGGTTGCAGTTAAGCCTGTTGTAAGTCGTGTCGCAAGCAATGCCGGCAAATCAGCTAACTTTGCAATGCCTAAGCGAGTTGTAAATTCTAGTGAAGAATTGCCTCAAACTGGTGCAAAGACTAACCGTGGATTTATCTTTTTAGGCTACTCATTGATTTTAGCTGCTTTATCTGCCTTTGGCTTTGAAGCTGCTAGAAAGCGTAAGCATTAATTTAGATAGTATTTAAAAATATCGTCATGTCGAATTTGTTAATTTTCGATATGGCGGTATTTTTGTTGGGCAATAAGTTATCTGTAGAAAAACCCCAGACTTTACGATCTGGGGTTTCTTTTGTCTCATTATTCTTTTGATATTTTGGGCTAAACCAATCGCATTTTCCTTGTTTCAAAATCTGAAATATCTCGCAAAAGTAAATAAACAGCTTAACATGCACAGTTTTTGGCTAAAAAATCCCCCAATATCAATATTTAGTGCCCATTTATTGACCTCTGACTCGCTGTTCAGTTCTGAAATATATTTCACTATTTGAAATATTGTCCCAAGCTCCGAAATAGCCGTTCCATCAACTATGAAAGCGGATACAAAAGATTTGATTAATGGTATAAATATAACTGTAAGTTAGCTGACTTGAGTTATAGGAATTAATTATTAAGGAGTAAAGAGACATGGCTAATGACAAACGTTATTCGGTTGTAATTGCTGGTGGGGGCAGTACTTTCACGCCAGGTTTTGTTTTGAACTTGATCCAAAACGAAGACAAGTTCCCATTAAGAAAGTTGAAGTTCTACGACAATGACGCAGAACGGCAAAAGAAGATTGGGGATGCTTGTGCCATTATCATCAAGGAACGGGCACCGCACATTGAATTCGAATACACGACTGATCCTAAGGAAGCCTTCACTGATGTTGACTTCGTCATGGGCTCAATCAGAGTTGGTAAGTACAAGATGCGGAGCTTGGATGAAAAGATTCCTTTAAGATACGGCGTCAATGGTCAGGAGACCACCGGACCCGGGGGCATGGCTTATGGTTTGCGTTCAATTCCTGCAATCCTGCAAATTATTGACTGGATGGAAGAATACTCACCAAATGCTTGGATGATTAATTACTCCAACACGATTGCGATTGTTGCTGAAGCTTGTCGGCGCTTCCGTCCAAACTCAAAAGTCATCAACATCTGTGATATGCCAATTGACATCATGACCAGAATGGCTCAAATTTGCGGCTTGAAGGACTTCCATGATATTGACTTCAACTACTATGGCTTGAACCACTTTGGCTGGTGGAAAGAAGTTCGTGACAAGAAGACTGGTAAAGACTTAATGCCTGAACTTAAGAAGTATGTTGCCAAAGACGGCTACTGGGTAGGTGGCGACTTTGACAAGGATACTGAAGCTAGTTGGGAAGAAACCTTTAAGAAGGCTGCTGACTGCTACGCTCTTGAACCAGAAACCTTGCCAAACACTTACATGCAATACTACTACTTCCCTCAATATGAAGTTAAGAATGCTAACCCAGAGCACACTCGGACCGATGAAATTCTTGAATATCGGCAAAAGATCGTCTTTGGTGAATGCAAGCGGATCGTTGAAGAAGGTACGGCAAAGAACAACATGTGGGACCGTAACGCAGTTCACTCAGAATACATTGTTGATATCTGCCACGCCATTGCCTACAACACCCATGAAAAATTCTTAGCCAACATTCCAAACAATGGTGCAATTGCCAACATGGATCCAGATTCAATCGTTGAAGTTCCTTGCTACTTTGGTGCTGATGGGGTTCAACCAATGGCCACCGGTATGGCAGGACGCTTCCAACGCGGCATGATGATGGAACAACAAACTTGTGAAAAACTGGTTGTAGATGCTTATGAACAAAAATCATACGACAAGATGCTGCAAGCCTTTGCTTTGAACAAGACGGTTCCAGATGCTTCAGTTGCCAAGAAGATCTTGGATGACATGATTCCTGTTAACAAGCCATACTGGCCTGACTTGAAATAATCTACTAGAAGCTTTGAACGAGGGATGGGGCACAGAAGGGTGTCTCATTCTTTTATGAGGTGATAAAAATGATGCAAAAGCTTCAGAGATTTGGGGCTGCGATGTTCGTCCCAGTTCTCCTATTCTCATTTGCCGGTATTGTTGTCGCTTTAGGGAGTTTATTCAACAATGCCACTATTTTCGGCTCACTCGCTACTCCAGGTTCAACTTGGTATAACGTGTGGGACACTATTTCTGCCGGTGGTTGGACGGTGTTCAACCAAGAAGCAATTCTGTTCGTGGTTGGTTTGCCAATCGGACTTGCTAACAACTCTAAGGGCCGGGCAGCGATGGAGTCAGTTATTACTTATTTGACTTTTAACTACTTTGTTGGTGCTATTTTAAGCCACTGGGGAGCTGCTTTTGGGATTCCTAACTATGACAAGATTCAAATTGTTGCCAATGCTACCAACCATGGTTTGACTAACATTGCTGGGATCAAGACTTTGGATACCAGTATCGTTGGTGCCTTGGTAGTTGCCGGAATTGTTGTTTGGCTGCACAACCGTTACTTTGACAAGAAATTGCCAGAATGGTTGGGGACTTTCCAAGGTTCAACCTATGTTTATGTTCTTGGCTTCTTTGCCATGATTCCGCTGGCCGTTTTAACTTGCTGGCTATGGCCTAAAGTTCAAGCTGGCATTACTGCCATGCAAGAATTCATGGTAGCTAGTGGCTACATTGGTATTTGGCTGTACAACTTCTTGAACCGGGTCTTGATTCCAACTGGTTTGCACCACTTGGTATACATTCCATTCCAATACGGTCCAGCTGTTGTTGCTGGTGGTTTGCAACCATACTGGTTAAAGCACTTATCAGAATATGCTGCCAGCACCAAGCCATTGAAGCAATTAGCTCCACAACTTGGCTTCCAACTTTACGGTAATGAAAAAGTCTTCTTAGTACCGGCAATTTGTTACTCATTCTACGTAACTGCTAAGAAGAACAAGAAGAAGCAAACGGCTGCTTTGCTGATTCCAGCCGCTTTGACCTCAGCTTTAGCTGGGATTACGGAACCAGTTGACTTTACTTATCTGTTTGCTGCACCGCTGCTGTGGATTATCTACTCCTTGCTGTCAGCAACCATGAACACGATCATGAACGCCTTCGGTTTGGTTGGTAACATGACTGACGGTGCGATTGGGATCGCTGCTCAAAACTGGATTCCATTATGGGCTAACCACTGGAAGGTCTATGTCATGGAATTCATCGTCGGGATTGCCTTCGCTATTCTTACCTTCTTTATATTTAAGATCATGATTGAAAAGAACAACTACATCACTCCTGGTCGAGAAGCTGATGACGAAGATGTTCACCTGCTCAACAAGAAGGAATACAAGGAAAAGAAAGCTGCTCAAGCAGAAGCTGAAAGTGACCCATACATTGGCCGGGCTAGAGCTTACCTGGAACTTTTAGGTGGGGCTGACAACATTGAAGAATTGTCATCATGTGCCACTCGTTTGCGGGTAACGGTTGCAGATCCTAATAAACTGGGCTCAGATGCTCAATTTAGAGCTAACAAGGCTGTCAATGTGGTACACCACGGCAAGGCCATTCAGGTTATTGTTGGTTTGGACGTTGCCCAAGTCTTGGAAAAGATGCAGGGCATCATTAAGGACCAATCAGGCAAGGATATAACCAGTCAAGATGATGATAACCCAGTGATTGAAAAAGCTACTGCTTACGTTGACTTGCTAGGTGGAGCTGGCAATATTCAAGATATCATCGCTTGCTCAACTCGGGTTCGCGTTCATGTTGTTGATACTGCTAAGGTAGCCAGCGACGAAAACTTCAAGAAATTTGATGTTTATGAAGTTCAGCGGCGTGATGACCAAGAAATCGACCTGGTAACCGGCCTGGATGCCGATCAGGTTGTGGAAGAAATGAAAGGGCTTATATAAATTGGTATAGGAACTATGTTATTATTCTATTAGGCAATTTTTGTGTGACAACCAATAGAATAAGGACATGGATATGGCAAATTTGAGATCAATGGTATATCGAAATAGTGACAAGCTCAATTCCTCTGAAAAAGAAGTCTTGCAGTTTGTCATGGCTAATCCCGAAGAGTGCAGCAAGTTAAGTTTGGCCGCACTAGCCAAAAAGCTGTATGTCTCAGAATCGGCGATCTTCCGTTTATGCAAAAAGATTGGCTTGAGTGGCTATAGTGAACTCCGCTTTGGTCTGGAGGATATGGCACAAGCAGCTAAAAATGCCGCTTCGATGAATTCCAATTTTCCTAAAGAACTTAAAAATGCCAGTGAAACTGCTATTAAATATTTTGAGACGCTAGATTTAGATGGCTTATACACCGACCTGGAAGCCGCCCCGATGATTTATCTCTATTCGACTGGCTGGCAGCAAGAATTGATCGCACAATACTTGCACCATGAATTATTTATGATTGGTAAAAATGCTACTATTTTGCCATCGGCTTTAGATGAATTAAAAATTGCCAGCAGCCGAGCTAAGGCCCATGATGTTTTCTTTATTATTAGTTTTTCGGGCGATAACCAGGAAATAAATGATGAAATTGCGCACATGGAATTGACCAACAGTCAGTTTAAATATGTGTCCTTCACCAATTTGCGCCAAAATAAGCTTTCTTATTTAGCTCAATACAACTTATATTTTCCTGCCATTACCTATGCCAGCAGCAATGCTTTGCCCAATGGTTATGCAGCATTTGCGCCAGCCTATATATTAATTGACTTGTTTATCAGCCAATATTTAACCTGGCGACAGAAGAACGGAAAGGATTAGATTATGTTGGCAGCAAGCAAACGTAAATTTTCAGGATTTTTAGATCGCATTGCAGCCGGTGCTAAACTGGATGCTAAAAGATTGCTCAAAACTTACGCTTACGTCCTAATGGCGATCCCTCTGGCTTTCTTTCTGCTGATTGCAGTGCAAAACGCAGCGCTTAAACGCAGCTTCAGTCAGATGCTTACGAAATCGCCAGTTAGCGCAGTGGGAGTGATTATTGCGATTGTCGATTTTATCTTGGGTTACTACTTGCTGCTGTCAATTGATAAGGTGATGAAAAACCGCCTGACTTACCGTTTCTTCATGTGGACGCAATTGATCAGCCAGCTTTTGGTGGGCAACTTATTCTGTGCCTTTTTCGCCGGACTGGGAATCCACCAAGGCAAGCAGTTGGAAGATGATGGCAAAATTCCTAATCGTACAATTGAAGCAGTTGCGATTGTCTGCAGCTTGCTCTTAATTGTCTGCTTCACTCTTATCTTAGTAATCAGTTTATAGAAACCGAGGTTTATACAGATGTTTAACTTTTTCAAGAAAAAGCCGAAAGATGACGGCACCAAAATCGCAGCAGCAGTTGATGGCCAATTAATGCCAATTACTGATGTCAAAGACGACGTCTTCAGTACGAAAATGTTGGGGGACGGCTATGCGATTAAACCAGCCAGTGACGATGTTTATGCACCCGTATCAGGGAAGATTTCAACCTTGTTTCCTACCAAGCACGCCGTTGGCATTACAACTGATCAAGGACTCGAAGTTTTGGTGCATTTGGGACTTGATACGGTTGAATTAAAGGGTGAACCGTTTGAAGCGGCTATTCAAGAAGGGCAAACAGTAAACCAAGGCGATAAAATTATAACCATGAACCGTGCGCTTATCGCGGACAAGGGCTATGACGACAGCGTAATTGTGGTTTATACCAACATGGACTTGTTGAATTCAGTCAGCGCTGTTGCTGCCAAGACGGTGGCGCACGGAGATGAAATCCAGACTATTGAATATAAGTAAATCTTGATCCCCTCTACAGGATTTAAACTTAGAGCAAACCCCAGACTTTACGGTCTGGGGTTTGTTTTGGTTTCTTTAGAAATTCGCTGGTAGAGAGCGATACTTCGATCCTTATTTGTTTTGGTAGAATAATATTTATACAAAAATAAAAAGTGAAATAAAAAGTACGACACAGGAGGAAGTCGGATGGAGGAATTGTATCAGAAATATCGAAAATGGTATTTATTGCTAGTTTTTGCTGCTGCGGCCTTTTTGATCTATAGACAGGTTTATTTGATTTTTGATATGTGGAGGAATAGATCGTTTGTAATAATTTGGGGTTACTGGGGAGCTGCTATCATATTTCTGGTTGTTTGCGGATTGATCACAATGACAGTGATTTTTGTAAGCCTTTTGAGGGCAATAGTCCTTGCTGAGACAGCAAAAATTAGCTATACGGATGATGGCTTTGAAATTGTTGAGGATGAAGATGTTGAGGAAGAAGAGGGGCTCAAAATTAGCAAGGAGCAGATCGGCCTTCTGATAGCTGTTCCTTTATTATTATTTTGTGCGGAATCGTTTTTTCTTTTAAGGCCAACTATATTTGCCGAAAGTTCAAACATCAACAGCAATTTACAAGGTGTGGTACAGGCAATGCATTCAGATGAACAGCTAACTTTTGCCTATTATGCTAGTTCACCGGAAGCCCACTCGCTGATCTCCAGCAGTTTTATTGCCCGCATTCCCAGTATGGAGATGATTAACTTGGATCGCTTGTCCAAAGCGGAAGCGGCCAAAATAACGAAAAAGCAAAAGAAGGCACCAGCGTATTTTATTTATGATCGTAAAATATATCCAGTAGCAAATAAACAAGAGGTTGATGCTGCCTGCGATAAAGCATTGTTAGATGGGTGGCTATTAGAATACTATTGAGTGAACAATTTAGTGGAGATAGGTATTGCTGCCGATTAGGTTAGTTTGCAATATAAAGATAAAATTAAAATATTTAGCTATAAAATGATAAAATAGTTTGCAAAATACTTGAAAAAGGTGGAGGTAACCGACTAGAATATACTTACAAGCCAATAGAAAAGAGGCAAAGAGAATGCCAGAAACAAGACCGAATCCATTCATAAAAATTAAAGCATTTGCTGATAAAGCGGGAATTACCATTTCCAAGCTGGCTGAACTGGCGGATGTGGATGAAAGTTATATCAGATCCAATGACTGTACCTATAAAGAGTGCATTCGCATTGCTGACGTTCTGGGGGTCGATATTAAGGATTTTGACTATACGTATGAGCATTACGTTAGTATCGACCAGCATGAGTTTAAAGAAGAAGAATTCCTCCGTTTTGCCGATCAATATGTGGCAAACGAAGAGGAAGAAGAGAAGCATAAGCAAGTAGAATAAATAAAGTCGCCTGGAAGGGCGACTTTTTTGATATTGATTTGTGATTTAAAGTATTGAGAGAGCATATCTTAACCCCGTATAATAGTACATAACTACTATTCTTTTAGGGAGTAAGAGGATGAAGTAATGAAGAGTAATTTTGAATTCTTAAATGATGCTCAAGACTTGCGTGTTTTATATGGCACAGCAAAAAATGTAGAAGAACTATATACAGAGGGAAATTTCAGCGATGAATTTGAATCTATTCGTAAAATCACTGAATATGTTGCACGTAAAATTTTAGATTTAAATTATGTTGATGTTCCTCCCCAAACAACTCTCGATGCTTGCTTAACCACGATAAAGCAAGAAAAAATGGCAGAGAATAGTGTGCTAAATATTTTTTACGAGTTAAATAAATCCGAAAATCCAACAATGCACACGTATAGTAAAAATGAATCTCTTAAGGGATTAGAAGATCTACATAAACTCTTGGTTTGGTTTGCTAAAAGCTATGACATGATTAAAGATTTGCCTGCAGCTTTTGTAGAGCCGGTAAGAAAAGATTATTCTACTTCAGAACGAAAAATAATATATGTTCAAACTGCAGATAATTCTGATGGAATGTGGCCTGCATATGATGGAGCAGAAAAAATTGGGGATGCATCAATTAATGGATTTGAAATTGATGCTCGGCCAAATAGTCATGATTTACAAGAAGTAGCTCGAAGAAGAATTCAACAGTACATGGGAACGGCCGGTGTGCCATTTAAGGTACAGTGGGCTGAATTAGCTTATCGTCAAAGTGATAATACTTGGTTTAGGGATTACGATGTCCATGAAGTTCTGCGGAGATCTGGCATAAATAAGAAGGAATTAGGCCAAGGCCAGGAATGGTACGAGACTGATGTTGAAACTGCTAAAAAAGCTATCGCTGCAGTAAAAAATGGTCAAAGTGCAATTGATACTCCGATAAACACTCAAAATGTTCCAAAAAAGATTGTACTCAGACCGGAGCAACAAGAAGCAGTCAGAAAGACTCAAAAAGCCTTTAAACATGGTAACAAGATGTTATGGAATGCTAAAATGCGCTTTGGTAAGACCATGTCATCTTTAAATTTAGTTAAAGAAGAACATTATCGTCACGTTTTGATTATGACTCATAGACCGGTGGTTGATGAGGGATGGTTTGACGATTTTAAAAAAATTGGTATGCCAGAAGCAGGGTATTTATATGGCTCAAAAAAGGCTGGCGAAGATTTTAACTATTTATTACACAGTAATAGGCCATTTGTTTACTTCGCTAGTTTACAAGATTTACGTGGATCTGAACTTATTGGTGGTAAGGCTGGGGATAAGAATCGCGACTTGTTTAATACTCACTGGGATTTAGTTATTATTGATGAAGCTCATGAAGGGACGCAGACTGAGTTAGCTGAAGCGGTGACGAAGCAGGTTGTTAGCTCAGATACTAAGTTGCTTGAACTATCTGGCACGCCATTCAACATTCTTGATCAGTATGATGAGAATACCACTTATACTTGGGACTATGTCATGGAACAACGTGCTAAGCAGAATTGGTATACAGAAAAACCTGAGCAACCCAATCCCTATGAAGGTCTCCCTCGTTTATCCATGTATACTTTTGAAATGAGCAAACAATTTAAAGATGCAATATTTATGGGTGAGGGGAGTCGTTCATTCAACTTCAAAGAATTTTTCCGCACAAATGATACTGGAAAATTTGTATACGAAGACAAGGTTAAGCAGTTCTTACGTAATATTACAACTCCTAATTCAGAAAGTAATTATCCATTTTCTACGAAAGAATTTCGGAACCAGTTGAGGCATACATTATGGATTTTGCCAGGTGTAAAAGAAGCCAACGCTTTAGAAGACCTGATGAAGTCAGATCCAATTTTTGGTATGGATTATGACATTATCAATGTCGTACGTGATGGTGATAACAATGGGGTAGCATCAGAAAGCGATGTTGATCGAGTAAAGGAGGCAATTGGTGACAATCCTTCTGAGACTAGGACAATTACGTTGACAGTTAGAAAGCTGACTACTGGTGTGACGATTAAACCGTGGACTGGCGTTGTATTTTTATCAAATACCAATAGTCCTACCCAATATTTACAAGCTGCCTTTCGCGCACAGACACCTTATTCCGATAAAAATGGTCAGAAGACCAATTGTTATGTCTTTGACTTTGCACCTGATCGAGCTTTAACAGTAATGGCTGCGTCAAACAGACTTAACACTGGTGTAGGCAAGAAAAATAGTCATGATCAGAAAGTAGCGATGAGCAATTTATTGAACTTCCTGCCTATTATTGGTGAGGAAGGTCAGTCGATGAAACCTTATTCGGTTGACAGCTTAATGGCCAAGATAAAACGAGTTTATGCTGAAAAGGCAGTTCGTAATGGCTTTGATGATGATTCTTTATATAATGACGAATTGCTTATGTCGGACAACGTTGACTTGAAAGATTTTAATGACTTGAAGCAAATTGTTGGGACAACAAAAGCTGAGAAAAAGCCGATGGGGATTGATGTTAATAACCAAGGCTTGACCGATGAAGAATATGACGAAGCTAATAAAGGCGAAAAAAAGCCAAAGAAGGAAAGATCTTCAGAAGAGCAGGCTGCAATTGATAAAATGAAAAAGCTCAAGAAGCAACGTAGGACAATGATTTCGATTTTGAGGTCAATTTCCATCAGAATTCCACTTATGATTTACGGCATGGATGTTGATTTTGATGAAGATATCAGCATATCGAAATTTGTTCAGCGAGTTGATGATACTTCTTGGGAAGAATTTATGCCTGAAGGTGTAACTAAGTCCTTATTTAGAAAATTTTCTAAGTACTATGACGCTGACGTCTTTATCGAAGCAGGGAAGATAATTAGGCAGCAAGTTAAGGAACTAGATCAGGAAGATCCTCTAGAAAGAACTAGAAATTTGGCCAAAATTTTTGCTACCTTTAGAAATCCAGACAAGGAAACTGTTTTAACACCTTGGCGAGTAGTAAATATGCAGTTGGGGATGACTATTGGCGGATATAATTTTTATGATAAAAATTATAAGTATACAACCGCAGATGGCGTGCCAGCTGAACATTGGATAAAGACCGACTACACTGATTCTGCATTTTCGCAAAATAGTCGCATCCTTGAAATCAATGCCAAAACAGGTCTATATCCGCTCTATGCAGCCATAACCCTTTATGCACCGGCTTACAATAAAATGAAACAAGAAGAGGCAAGAAAGATTAGCCTTGAAGATAAGTGGATGTTGTGGCAAAAAATTCTAAGAGAGAATGTTTTTGTTGTAGCTAAAACACCTATGGCTAAGAAAATAGCGCAAAGGACGTTGGTTGGCTATCGCGACATTTACACTAATATTGAGTATGTGGAAAATATTGTGGCAGATGCTAAAGAGGATGTTGACGATGAAGCTACTAAAATAAAGAGGTTATTTGGAAATATGAAATTTGATGTTGTGATAGGTAATCCGCCGTATCAAGACCAGTCTCATGGCGATCAGGATAACTATAAACCGCCAATATATAATGAATTTATGGATCTATCCTATCAACTGTCTGATTTAGTAACTTTGATTACGCCAGCACGCTTTCTATTTAGGGCAGGTCGAACACCTAAACAGTGGAATGAAAAAATGTTAAATGACACTCATTTCAAAGTGGTAATGTACGAACAAAGAAGTGAAAAGATCTTTCCAAACACAAGCATCAAGGGTGGGGTAGTGATCTCGCTAAGGGATGCGAATAAAGATTTTGGAGCCATAGGCACTTTTACGTCATACCCTGAATTGGATAGCATAGCGAAGAAGGCAGCTCCTAAGAAAAAGGAAAATCGATTATCTGAAATTATTTTTGTACAAAATAAGTTTGATCTAAAAGCTTTGTATAGTGATCACCCTGAATATAAAAAAATTATAGGGAGTGAGGGAAAAGATAAAAGATTCAGAAATAACATTTTTGATAAGATCGATTTATTTACCAAAAAACAGATTAATCAAGATGATATTAAGATAATTGGACTGGTAGATAACAAGAGAGTATGGAGATATATTCCTCGAAAATACGTGGATATGGACCATGAAAATATTTATAGCTACAAAGTCCTTGTACCACGTTCAAATGGATCTGGAGCTCTTGGAGAGGTTCTCAGTACACCCCTAATCGGGGAACCCCTAATCGGGTACACCCAAACCTTTATTTCTATCGGCTCTTTTGAAGTCAGAGAAGAGGCTGAAGCTGCATTCAAGTATGTAAAAAGTAAATTTGCAAGAGCAATGTTGGGAATAAAAAAGATAACTCAAGATAATAATAGAGAAGCATGGACAGAGGTTCCTATCCAAGACTTCACTCCTGATTCTGATATTGACTGGACTAAGTCAATTCCAGAGATTGATCAACAGCTATATCATAAATACAACCTTTCCCAAGATGAAATTGACTTTATTGAATCGAAAGTGCAGGCTATGGATTAATGTCAGAAAAAATCATTAAATCTGCAGATAGAGTTAAGGATATTGGCGAGGTTTTTACACCGAAGCGTATCGTTAATATGATGCTTGATCAGCCAGAGATAACAGCTAAAATTAATGACTTAGAGGCTACTTTCCTTGAACCTTCAGCCGGAGAGGGGGCATTCTTAGTTGAATTATTAAAAAGAAAGCTAGCTGTGGCTGAACAAGAAGGAAATAGCATTCAGGATCGACAGGATAAATTTTTACTAGCTCTCTCTACTCTTTATGGTATTGAGTTGATGGAAGACAACCTAAACATGTTGATCACCAATATGCGTAATACTTTTCAAGACTTATATAATCATGCCTTTAGTCCAGAGGAGCAAGATAATAAAGTAGTTAAAAGTGCTAATACAATTATCGCAGCTAACATGTTGCAAGGGGATGCTCTGAAAAGAGTAAATAAGCAAGGTATGCCTTTAATATTTAGTGAATGGAAGCCTTTACCAAAGGGAAAAGTAATGCGTACAGAATTTACTTTTGATTCGATTCTGGAGAACGGTCCCTCCACTGGAACTGTTAGTTCACAATACGAACAATTAGACTTATTTAGCGATTCCGAGGATGAGTCAAAAAAAATGCAGTTTCAGCCATGTAAATGGCATGATATTTATAAGGAAAAACTCAAATAACAATATTAGCATGTGAAAATATCGTCTAAGTTTATTGCTTAGACGGTATTTTTTTGTATGGTCGTCTAGTGTTATTAATAAAACTATTGCTGTATCAGTGTTTATTTAAAAGAAGCATGGTTTTTAGGGAGCTCATGGAGAAAATTGTTAGTTTTTACATAAAAAACGTAATTAAGTGAAGTTATTTTTTCTGTTTGTAAATATAGTGCTGATTTTTAACTACAATTTGCAATCAAATGATTACGGCTTATACCAAACTGTTTTATCGTAAAAGATGTTGGTTATTTGTAGATTTGATCATCTAAAACTATAGAAAAATAAATATTATACCTGTTATATAACAGTTGACTATATATACTTTGGTACACTAATTTGATATGATTTTGCTTATCAAAATTTGTGTAATGGAGGTAAACAATAGTGACATTTGCTGCTGAAGGAGGCAACAACGTGCCATTGATTCATTTATGTAAAAACAGGGTGTGTGACTGGTGGGAGAAACACCAGTCTGAATTATTTAATTTAATCGAGGATCATAATTACACACTAAGTAATAACTCGGTGCTGCTGTTTAATGTGAAAGATCGTCTAGCACATCGTGGTATTAAAACCCTGCTGTTCGATCAAAAGCTAGGCCTGGTGGCGACGAAGAAGAGTACTTATTCATTGATTAGCGAGAAGATGAAAAACAGCGTGCTGGGGATGAATGTCCAAACAACAGTTGAACGAGAGTTGGTTAAATCAAGTCATCGACATGGGATTTTGGTGCCAGGATGTGGCTTTGCTTTCTCGTTACAGGGATATAGTCGTAGATCAACTGATTGGATCTTTTTGGATAAAATTATTGATTATCGTAAATTCGGCGATTGTCTGGTAGCTTTTAAGTCTAAAGTTATTGATGGGCGGCAATTTGAGTGCGTGATGCGAAGCAAGGCGGTGCGCCCGACTGGGTGTGTTTCAACCAGAATTACGCAATTCCATGCGCTAAAGGAGATGGCGCGGCAGAGTCGTTTAATCATTATGACGAATAAAAAGTCGGTTTTAGATAATCCTGATTTGAAACGCAATTTGAAGATGGAAGGCTTTGAGGGAGTACCTGAAATAGTCTCTGAGCATCGCGCAAAACTGATTAGCCGCATTTTAAAGAATGAATATGGCTTTGAACAATTCGAACTTGATGCCGTGAGGCTTGCTTTAGAAATGGTTGATAAACGCAACGGCAACATATAAGAAAAGGGAGGTATCCAAGTGGATATCTCCCTTTTTGTTGTATTTTTGAAAGTGCTATATATAATATAGACCTAATAAAATTATTAGATATAGACCTAATAAAATTATTAGTTTATACTTCGTATGTAAAGCTTTAATTAAGCATGTTAATTGATGGTACATACTTTTCTTCCCACCTCGAAAAATGTGTCTTTAAGCAATGTAAGCGAATACATTAGTATTGGAAATGTAAATAAAAGAAAGAAGGACACAGAGATGGAAGATTGGTTGAACTTAGAAGGTAAGGTTTTTATTGTTACCGGAGGATCATCAGGTATCGGCAAAGCCATTGTTAATGATTTACTAGGTCATGGTGCAAAAGTTGTAGATGCTGACTTGAATGATACAGATGTTAAGGATGACAACTTAAAGTTTATTCATACCGATGTCACGAATGAAGAAAACGTTGAACAAACAGTAAAAGCTACAGTTGATATGTTTGGGACAATTGATGGTGTTGTAAATAATGCAGGTATCAATTTGCCACGTCTGTTAGTTGATAAAAAAGACGCACATGGAAAATATGAATTGCATGAAGGCGACTTTGAAAAGATGTTTGCTGTAAATGTAAAAAGCGTATATCTAATGAGTCAAGCAGTTGGTCGCTACTTAGTAGATCAACACCATGGAGTGATAGTTAATATGTCATCAGAGGCAGGGCTAGAAGGCTCACAAGGCCAAAGCGTATATTCTGCTACTAAAGGTGCTATTAATGGTTTTACTCGTTCTTGGGCAAAGGAATTAGGAGAACATGATATCCGTGTAGTTGGAGTTGCACCTGGGATTATGGAAGCAACTGGACTTAGAACGCTATCTTATGAAGAAGCATTAGCATACACAAGACATAAGACTGTTGAAGAACTTCGTGCCGGATATAAGAGTACTTCCACAACTCCTTTGGGTCGTAGTGGACATCTTTATGAGGTAGCTAACTTAGTTTCTTATTTATTATCAGAGCGTGCAAGTTATATTACCGGCGTAACCATAAATGTTGCTGGGGGTAAGTCTAGAGGATAGGAGAAGAACGTTGTGAATAACGCTTTATTCAGTATTGTCAAACTATTAATTGAAAATGGCCCCTTAACTACTGATGAAATTGCATTTTACGAAAATGTTAGTACACGAACAATAACTAACCGAATAGGTGATTTACAAAATATTTTAGATCCAGTAGCAGAGATAGAGCGACGAGGCAATACTTATAGCTTAGTTATTCATGATTATGCTCGTTTTGTGAAGTTAGAGTCCAGTTTTTTAAAAGAAAAATTGGATCTAAACGATCCCGAAACAAGACGAGCATATATATCTCTTGAGTTAATAAAACATATTGATTATGTGTCATATGATGAATTAGCAGATCTAACTCTACTGGATAAGAGAGCAATATCTAAATATCTAAAAGAAATAGAAGTCTATTTTTCCAAGTATGGTGTAAAAATTGATGTACGGCCACGCAAGGGGCTGAAGTTAGAAATAAGTCAGCCATGGATGATTCTCACTTGTGTGCGAAATATTTTTGCGAATAATCCTAAGTTTATGGATTTTGAAAAACTTGAGGCTTATAAAAAGCAACTTAATAATTGTCAGCTATCAGTTCATTTGCGTAAAAGTATTGCTCACAATTTGCTTGCTCTCGATTTTGTGCGAATTTATCGTGGAAAGGTTCAAAAGTTTAATCCTAATTTTACACCTCTTTGGGATATGGAAGAACTTAATACTGTAGATAAGGCGATAAGACAAATTTTCCCAGATATTGAAAATGGTGAAATGGAATTCGTGTTGTCTCCTCTGAATTTAGAAAAAAATAAGTTTCTTGATAGTTCGCGTACCAATCAAAAATTTGAAGAACTACATCAATTGGTTATTGATTTTATCAATCAGACTTTGCGAGGCTACAATATCAGACCTGAAGGTTTCTATGAAAAAATAAAATGGCACCTATTGTTTTTGGTAAATAGAAGCCTAGTTCAAGAACCTGTAACTGATGTTTTACCAAATAATATAGCTGAGAAATATCCAATTTCTCTGGACGCTGTTTTAAAACTCAAAAAGCGAATTGAGAATAATTATGATGTTACTGTTAGTTCAAAAGAAATAGATTATCTTGTCATCTACGTTGAAATGTTGCTACAGGATGCTGATATTGAACGAAATCACAAGATAATTAATATTGCCCTAATTGGAAATATGAGACATTCAGTCGTGGAATTCATTGAGGCAGAGTTAAAGAGAGTATTTCCAGATTATCAACTCGATAAATATAGCAGTGTCGATGAGCTACATAAGACTGGAAAAAAATATGCTTTTATAATTTCACAATTTCCATTCAGATATGAGGATACTCCGGTAGTAAGTATAAATTCTATTTTTAAAAAGAATGTTATTTCTAAAATAGCTGCTGTAACTGAAATTAGTCGGAGCATCGATGAAGGAAGGTTATTAGTTACGATTGATCATTTAGCTGAACCTAATTACACAAAAGCTGTAGTTCAGTTAATTGAAAAACAAATTAAATGTGGTTATGTAGATAGAAGTTTTTTAGATGCGATCAAGGCCCGTGAAACCCAAAACGTAGTTCACAATAGAATTGCAATGCCACATGCTTCAGATAGCAGTGGTCGAAAAAGAGTGTTGTTAAGTTTTGGAGTTCCGGATAAGAAGATGAGTTTCAATAATCTTCCAGTCGATTTAATTGCGCTAATTGCGATTCCAGATAAGATTGATGATGATTTGGTAGAGGTTGCTTCGCAGGTATATGATCTTATACCAATGATTTCACAAGACCCTACTTTGTTTGAAAATATTACTCAATATCAGTCAGAACGTCCATTTATTCAAATTTTAGAAGGTGTGTAACATGAATTTATTGGTAATAGGTTTGGGATTAGGAATAGCTTTTTTATTCCAAAGTATTCTAGGCTTTTTTCAGATAAGGAACTTTTCTAAAATTTTCCATGAAATGAGCAAGCAAGGGAAAGTATTAATTGGAAAAAATCCTAAGAAAATTCAATCAGGAAGCATTATCCTGCTCAACATTGATGATTCTGGAAAAATTTATGACGGGCAATTGATGAAAGGCTATTCGGTTTTTGCAAAGTTTCGTCATTTTACTAAATTAAATGGTAAATCTTTGCCTGAGGTAGCAGCTTCGTATGACGAACTAAATAACTTTGATAAGCTCACTAAAGAATGCATACTTAATGCTTATCGCAATTTTATTAACTTTAAAACTGGAAAAATGAGTAGATCTGATTATGACACAAGTGTCAATTTCTTAGACATGCCAACTTTTAGGCTTTGGAAAAACAACATTGTACTTTGGATAAATGATCTAAAAAAGAAACTATCATTTAATAAATGAAAGGAATGAATACTATTATGAAGATCCTTGTTAATTTTGCATCTGGGTTTATAGGTCTCTTTAAGTCAGGTGCTTCAACTTTTATTGACTGGATGTCTTCCATTGTACCGCTAGTACTTCTATTACTGGTTTTGATGAATGCGATTATTTCCTTAATCGGGGAAGAAAAGATGAACAAATTTGCTCGCTTTTCTGCTAAAAATCCATTTACGAGATATTTGGTTTTGCCATTTGTTGCTGCGTTTATGCTAGGTAATCCAATGGCACACTCAATGGGTAAGTTTTTACCTGAATACTATAAGCCTAGTTACTATGCTTCTGCTGCGCAATTTTGTCACACTAGCAACGGTTTGTTCCCACATATTAATCCAGCTGAATTGTTTATTTGGCAGGGAATTGCTCAGGGGGTTTCTAAGTTAGGATTAAACACGACAGAATTGGCTATTCGCTATTTATTAGTTGGTTTAGTAATGAACTTTATTGGTGGTTGGATTACTGACTATACTACTAAGTTTGTTTGCAAATCTACAGGCATCCAACTTTCTAAGACTGTTGATTTGAAATAAAGCGGGTTTTGAGAGGTAGATAATTATGGAATTTCATAGCGTAAAAGTTGTTAAAGGTACCGGTGGTTGGGGTGGCCCGTTGGTTATTACTCCAACAGAAACTAGAAATAAGATTTTATATGTTACTGGTGGAAATCGTCCTGAGATAGTTGATAAGCTGGTTAAACTGACTGGAATGAAGGCTGTGGATGGTTTTAAAACTTCTATACCAGATGAAGAAATTGCAGTTGCAATAGTTGATTGTGGTGGAACGTTAAGATGTGGGATTTACCCTAAAAAGCATATTAAGACTATTAATGTTCTGCCAACAGGTAAATCAGGACCGTTAGCAGAGTATATTGTGCCTGAATTGTATGTGTCAAACGTAGGAGTTAACCAAATCAGTCTAGCTGATGAGGCAGAAGCAGCTTCTGAAACACACGCTGATGCAGAGACGGAAAATACAGAACCCGAAGAAAAATTTGATACTAGTAAAACAATTACTCAACAACAGAAAACAGGATTCATTGGTAAGATTGGTGTAGGGGTAGGTAAAGTTGTTGCCACTTTTAACCAGGCTGCTAAACAGGCTGTTAACACTGTATTAACCACGATTATCCCATTTATGGCTTTCGTTTCGTTAATAATTGGTATTATTAATGGCTCTGGTATTGGTAAAGTCTTTGCAAAAGTCATGACTCCTCTAGCAGGTAATATTTGGGGCTTGCTTTTGTTAGGATTCATTTGTTCCTTGCCATTCTTATCACCGTTATTAGGGCCAGGAGCTGTTATTGGACAAATTATTGGTACATTAATTGGTGTTGAAATTGGTAAAGGGAACATTGCTCCTCAGTACGCTTTACCAGCATTATTTGCTATTAATACTCAAAACGGGTGTGACTTTATTCCTGTAGGATTAGGATTAATGGAAGCAAAACCTGAAACTGTTGAAGTTGGTGTTACCTCTGTTCTTTACTCTAGATTTATTAATGGTGTACCTAGAGTATTTGTAGCCTGGTTGGCAAGCTTTGGCTTATATTCAGGTAAATAGGAGAAGTAGTTATGGAAAGTATAAGAAACAAGTTGATTTATAAAACTGAGGTTGTTGAGATTGGTAAGGATGCAAAAGAATTTAAAGATATTAATATGCTAATATTCTTTGGTGAAGAAGCACCTGATACTTTGAGAGACTCATGTTTTATTACAAAGGTTACTCCGGTAAATGGCCAAATTGAAATTGGAAAAACACTTCAAATCGGCAACGAAACTTATAAAATTACTGCTGTAGGTAATGAAGTTGCTACAAACTTAAATAATTTGGGACATATTGCCGTTCGATTTTCAGGAGAAACAAAAGCAGAATTACCAGGCTCGCTTTATGTAGAATCAGGAAAATTCCCGGAGATTACTGTAGGAACTGAAGTTTCAATATATTAAAAATAATACAATAGTTTTTCCCTCCTCTTTTTATAACTATTGTAAAAGGGAGCTATCCACGCGGATAGCTCCCTTTTTGCGTTATTAAAAAAGTTTTTCTCGTAATTGATTGAGTAGCTTCTTTTTTCGTCTGGTTAAAGTTCTAACCGTAATGCCAGCTTCAGCAGCAACCTGCTTCTGTGGACGATTGGCGATAATTTCTTCTAATAGGATTTGCTGATCTACTTTATCCAATTGAGCGAGTAATTCTTTAATTCCAATCAAACGGTCGGAATTTTCTGCATAACCTTGAAAGAGCAGTTGGTCATCGCTGTCTTGACGTTCGGTATCACGCTGAACTTTGCGTAGTTGGTCAGTTGTGCGCCAAACAATTTTTCTAAAGGAAAGTTTGTCGATTTCTTCTTGGGATTTATCTTCGTTGTTTGCCAGCATTTCCGCATAAAGAATAAGGCCCTCATGTAGATAATCCTCGTAATTCTGACTGTAGCAGTGGACGTGAGCCACCTTTAGTGCTCCGTGGACCAGCCGTTGGTTCTTCCAGGCTGCTTCTAAGTGTTCAGGTTTAATTTCGTTCATGTATTTGTGACTCCTAAATATTAGTCACAAGCGCTTGTGCACGATTAATTTACCTGAATATTGGGTGATTTAGAAATACGGCTGGAGAGGCGTGAAAGTCCGACGGGATGGGGATGTGGTGGAAGAGAATGTAAAATTAAATCTGCGTTTATTATATTAGAAGTAGTGATAAACGTATATTAAAAATGGAAAAGCGCGAAAAATCACGCTTTTCCATTTTTTTGACTAATTGTGAAAGAATAATCTAATTAAATATCAGGCATGTTGTTTAAGATCCAACTTTCAGCTTCATGTGACCATACACCGTTATGCTTGGCTAAGATTTTTCCTAATTCACTTTGTGGATCTACTTTGGCTAATTCAATCCTGTTGAATTTTTTATGGGTATAAACTAATTTTTTTCCGCCGCCAATCTCTGGTTGACTAAGGGTCGTTTCAGCAGCAGCATCCAGTCCTAAAACGTGTGTAATAACCTTAGCTACATCCAATCTGTGTTCAGCAATTAGTTTTGCGGCCTTAGCCTCATTTTTAGCATTACCACCAGAAGTTCCTACAACGTGGGTAAAGTTATAGTGAATGTCATAGAAATTTAGTTTTGCAGAAAAGTCTTTACTTACAGGACCTGCGAACTGATTTAAACACCCATCACTATTCAAAAGTCGTCCTGCCATTTCTGCAAGAGGAGCAACACTAATCATTAAGAATAAGTCATCAAATCCTTTACCGTTAGTTTCAGCTCTCAATAATTTTTCTTGTTCTTCAATAGATAATCCTTTAGTATTGATAAATTTTACGTCTACATCGTTTGATGGGTAAAGTTGTTCTGCACGGTCAAGTTTTTGTTGATCGATATCGGTAATAATTAATTTACTTGGTTTTTTATCAGCATGAAGAGCATAGTCGATTGCTAATAACCCCATTGGACCGCTACCACCAACGATCAACATGTTTCCTCCATCTTTAATTCCCATTTCATGGTCATAAGTATGTGGAATTAAGTGAAATTGTGCGTCAAAAGCTGCAATCACGCAACTTACCGGTTCACATAGAGAGCCTTCGTAGTATGAATCACCATTAAATGGGATGAGGCAACCTAATTCCATTACCTCATTTGGAATAATGATTTTCGTCGCATCCCCGCCAATATATGGATATGAATAACCAGGGACAAAGGGCGTATCATCTCTTGCCAAGTTAGGCTGAACTACAAAATCTTCCCCTTCTTTGTATTGATCAGCCCATTTCTTTCCAACTTTCAGTATCTTTCCAGAAAATTCATGCCCAACCATAACAGGGTTGTTCTTAAGATCTGAAGGAGTCTTCTTGTGATCCTCACCCTCTTTTGCTAATTTCCAGGATGACATGCACATTGAATCAGAGATAACTTCTGCTAAAATTTCATCATCTTTGATTTCCGGCAATTCGATAGTATCAATTCTCATGTCTTCTTTACCGTGAATTCTCAACGCTTTGCTTTGAACCATAATTAAATCTCCTAATTTTTAAAATTAAATTGTACAGAATAGATGATAGCGCCGACTTCACATTTGATGATATTATCTAATGCCTATAATTACAATACTTTTATGAGCTTAATCACAATTGTGATTTATGCTCATAAATACTTTTTATTCTCATTGCAGTTGTATCAGTGGTAATAAGTACATCAAGAACACCTGTTTTTAGAGCTCCTAAAATTGCTTCGGCTTTATTTTGGCCAAAGGCAACAGCAATTACATTTGGTACTTTCTTTAAATCTGGTAGATCCATGCCAATAATATTGAATTTATCTGAAGATATTAGCTTTCCATCGATGGAAAAGGGACGAGAAAGCATATCACCAACGATACTTTTATCTTTAAAAGCATCGATAAATTTGGAATTCTTGTAAAATTCTTGCCACTGACTTAATTCGGTAATCAGACTACTACCAATACCTAAAACTGCATAATCTAATTGAGTCCAATAATTAAAGATTAATTCATTATTTGGATTTGAAATTAATTCATGTTTTAGTTCCTTAGAGCCCACTAAAGCTGGAGCTGCAATAGCTTCGCTTTTTGCGTTGAATTTTCTGCTTAAGGAATAAACTAATTTGCTTGACTGATAATCGTTCTTTAAGCGACCTACAGGACCTCCTATTAAAGAAACAACGGTTATTCCCTTTTTGTCAGTTGTTTCAGGTATGGCATGAATTGTGTCAGCTAAAGTGTGACCCCAAGATAAACCTACAACTGAATTGTTTGAGATGTTTTGAACTAAATAATTGCTAGCATAGTTACCGATATTTTGAAATGGATTAGTGTCAGTTGGCTCTGGAACTACTAGTGCATCTTTCAATCCAAAATTGTCTATTAGGAAATTTTGGAGAGACCCGTCCAATTTTATATTTGAATTAACTTTAATCTGAACAATTCCTAGTTTACGTGCTTGCTTCAACATTCTACTGATTTCACTTCGATGAATATGAATAGTTGATGCAATTTCTTGCTGAGTAAGTCCATGGTTGTAGTATAATTCGGCTACTTTTGTTAGTCTTTCCACCATATTATTGCTTGCCATATTAATCACCTCTAGAACTATATTACCACCTTTCCTCCAAATCACAAATGTGAATAAAGCTTAATTATATTTGAAAATATTACAGCATATGCTATTATGACAGTGATGAAAGCGCAGACATAAAAGAAAATATACAAATCACAAATGTTAAAGAAAGGGCGAGATTATGAGCGATTGGTTAGGCATCAGTGGTAGAACGTATGTGGTAACAGGAGGATCTTCTGGAATTGGAAACTCGATTGTCAAAGAACTTTTGGAAAATGGAGCAAACATTATTAATGCAGATCTTAATCCAAGCAAAATAACAAATGAACGTTTGCTATCAGTTAAATGTGATGTTACATCTGAAGAAGATGTAAACGCAGCTGTTGCAGCGGGAAAAGCAAAGTTTGGAAAAATTGATGGTTTAGTAAACAATGCGGGAATAAATCTCCCAAGAATTCTGGTTGATCAGAAGCAGCCCGATAGCAAATATCAATTTAAATTATCTGAATTTCAAAAGATGTTCAGTGTAAATGTACAATCAGTCTTCCTGATGACGCAAGCAGTCGTAAAAGAACTTGTTAAAAATTCGGGTGGCGTAGTTGTAAATATGTCTTCTGAAGCTGGCTTGGAAGGCTCTCAAGGGCAAAGCATCTATTCCGCAACTAAGGGAGCAATAAATGGATTAACTCGCTCATGGGCTAAAGAACTTGGAAAATCGCATGTTAGAGTTGTGGGTGTGGCACCCGAAATTATGGAAGCAACCGGGTTAAGAACTCCTGCTTATGAAGAAGCTCTTGCTTACACAAGAAATATTACGGTAGATCAGTTGAGAGAAGGGTATAAGAGTACTACTACGACCCCTATGGGGCGAAGTGGAAAACTCAGTGAAGTAGCAGATTTGGTGAATTATTTATTATCTGATCGTGCTAGTTACATTACAGGCGTAACAATTAATGTAGCTGGAGGAAAGTCAAGAGGCTAAAAAAATGAAGGTCATTTTAATTGGACATGGTAAAACTGGGGTTGCCTTTAAAGGCGCAGTGGAGATGATTTATGGAAAAGTAGATGATTTCCTACCTCTAACGTTCATGCCTGGCGAAGGTATTAAGGATGTGGAAACAAAGATCCAAAATGTTATAAATGATTCTAATGAAGAAACTCTTGTAATTACAGATCTGTTTTCCGGCACGCCTTATAATGCTGCATCAACCTTAGCTTTACAGCAGAAAGTTACAGATGTTGTTGCCGGTATGTCTTTACCGATGTTGCTAGAAGTAGCTCTGAATAAGGACAAAATGAAAGTAGCAGATTTGGTAAAAATGCTAGCCCAAGACTCAAATTCATATGTAAGAGTCTTAAGTTCAGAAGTTGAAAAAGAAGAGAAAGAAGACGATTTCTAATGATTATTAAATTTGCTAGGATCGATGATCGATTAATTCATGGTCAGGTTGCCACTGTTTGGTCAAAGCAGGCTGATGCAGAAAGAATTATCGTTGTTAGCCAAGAAGTTTTTAATAATGACATAAGAAAAAAATTGCTTAAACAAGCAGCTCCGGCAGGCATGAAGGTAAACGTAGTTGATGTAAAAAAGGCTGTTGCTGTATATAATAATCCGAAATATGCAGATACTACCGTATTCTATTTGTTTACTAATCCTGAAGAAGTTCTGGAACTAGTAAAAAGTGGAGTCCCGTTAAAGTCAATAAATATCGGTGGTATGAGATTCGAAGAAGGAAAGACCCAAATAACCAAGGCAGTATCAGTAACTAAGGAAGATATTGCGGCATTCAAAGAATTAGATAAATTGGGTATTGAATTGGATCTTAGAGTTTTGGCAGATGATGCAAAGAAAGATTTGCTTAAGTTGATAGACCAGAAAGTTAAAGAATAGAAGTCGAGGAAATAGTTATGTCAACTTTACAAATAATTTTAGTGTTCCTGTGGTCTTCGATTGTTGGATGTGGTTCTGTCTTGGACGAATGGCAAACTCATAGACCGTTGATTGCATGTTCAGTAATGGGAATAATTTTAGGTGATCCTGCTACCGGTTTGGTGTTAGGAGGAACTTTGGAATTAATTGCACTAGGCTGGATGAATGTTGGTGCTGCTCAATCGCCAGACTCAGCCTTAGCCTCTACTATTTCTACGATTTTAGTAATTGTGGGGCATCAAAGTATTTCTAAGGGGATTGCTATTGCTTTACCAGTTGCGGCAGCTGGGCAAGTGTTAACTGTTTTTGCAAGAACGATTACGGTTGCTTTCCAACATGCCTCTGATAAGGCAGTTGAAAATGCAAACTTTAAAGCAATCGAAATGTTACATTTTTCAGCCTTGGGAGTTCAGGCTTTAAGAGTATCTATTCCGACTACATTGGTTGCTATTTTTGTCAGCCCAACAATGGTCCAATCTGCGTTAAATGCAATACCAGATGTTGTAACTAATGGCTTATCTGTAGCGGGTGGTTTCATTGTAACAGTTGGTTATGCAATGATTCTTAACATGATGTACGTTAAGTACTTAATGCCATTCTTTTATTTAGGTTTTGTATTGAGCGGCTACTTAAAATTAAGCTTGTTGGCTTGGGGTGCTGTGGGTCTGATTTTGGCATTAGTCTATGTTCAACTTGATCCACAATTCCATAAAACTAGTGGGGTTACATCAGCTGTTCAAGTGAGTGACGGAGATTTGCCGGAAGATGAGTTAGAGGACTAGAGAGGTATCGATATGAGTGAGTCATCAAAAAAGTAGAAAATAAACTTACTAAAAGCGATATTTTCAAAACTTTTGTTTTTGAAAACTTTCAACAAGCTTCGTTTAACTATGAACGTATCCATGCATTAGCTTTCTGTGTGGACATGATTCCTACTATTAAACGTATTTATAAGAACAAAAAAGATCAGGTTGCCGCTTTGAAGCGCCATAATACTTTTTTTAATGTAACTCCAGCGTTCAGTGGACCTGTAATTGGAATGACAAGTGCCCTTGAGCAGGCAAAAGCCGACGGTGAAGATATTGATGAAGCGACCATAAATAGTATTAAAATTGGTCTAATGGGCCCACTATGTGGTGTAGGTGACCCTGTCATGTGGGGCACTCTGAGACCTATATTAGCAGCTTTAGGAGCTACTCTTGCAATGCAGGGATCGTGGTTAGGGCCGCTGATCTTCTTTGTAGCCTTCAATGCAGTTAGATTAGGTTTGAAGTGGTATGGATTAAAGTTAGGTCTTAATAGAGGATTGGCTTTAGTCCAGGATCTTTCTGGAGACTTATTAAAGAAATTGACCGAAGGAGCCACAATTTTAGGACTATTTATCATGGGGTGTTTGGTAAATAAATGGACGACTATTAATATTTCTTTGGTTGTTTCCAAAACCACCACTAATGGAAAGACTACCATTACTACTGTACAAAATATTTTAGACGAGTTATGTCCTGGATTGGCAGCCTTGGGTTTGACCTTGTTGATGATGTATTTACTGAAGAAAAAAGTAAGTCCAATAGTTTTGATTTTCATCCTTTTTGCGGTTGGAATTTTGGGCTATGCTTTAGGAATTTTAGGAAAATAGGTGTTGATAATGTCTAATGTAGTAATTACATATTCAGTGGGCACACTTCTATTTTTTACAGGATTCTTTTCAAAAAAATGGTTTGGAAAG
The DNA here is from genome assembly GCF_018327645.1 of Lactobacillus corticis. Taxonomy (GTDB): domain Bacteria; phylum Bacillota; class Bacilli; order Lactobacillales; family Lactobacillaceae; genus Lactobacillus; species Lactobacillus corticis. The sequence continues at coordinate 27,984 of NZ_BMAY01000010.1, forward strand.
TTTGATTGGTTATATACCATTCTGGGTTTCTTAATAATAGTAGTTGGAGTTCTAAAAAACAATGGGGGTGGTTAATTATTGAAATAAGTAAATTATAATTGATGTACAACCTCTATGATTATAAATGTGTATCCAATTTTATTGCACTTCTGTGAAACAACACTTAAGAAGTGCTTTTTTATTTGAATAATTAAGTTTAAAGTAAATGTTATGTGATTAGTGTGTACCTACATAGTTGACAGCATTTTAATAAGTATTATCGATAACGGAGGCGACCAAATGCCAAACTTTAAACACCTCGAACTATCCAACTTGAATGAGTTTTATCATCTATACTTATATGCTTTTAACCGTCAAGATTCAGAGTATCGGCGAAAGTTTTTCACTGCTAGGTATAAAATGGCGCACTGCTATGGCCTGGTTGATAACGAAAAATTGCTAAGCGGGATGTACGCCCTGCCATTTACTGCTAGATTGCATGAACGCGACTATAAAGCAGCTGGTATTGGGGATGTAATGACATACCCTGAAGCTGGTGGCCGCGGTTATGCCACTAAGATGTTGCAAAAGGCTTTGCATGAATTGCACGAGGACGATTATGCTTTGGCTTATTTAGCTCCCTTTTCCTCTCAGTTCTATCGGCGACTTGGCTTTGAAGATGTTTTCCAAAAGCATGCAGCTAAAGTTTTCAGTCGTGATATTCATCAATTGAATTTAGATCGCTTCACTGGAAAAGTTGAACGGGGTACCATTCCTGAAAATGTGGCTGTTTTGCAAAAATTGTATCAACCGAAAAATGGGATGATCTACCGTACTGCGGAATGGTGGAATTATCTGGCGCTAAAGATTGGCTGGAAAACTGCCATTTATTATAATGCTGCAGGTGCTCCTGAAGGTTATATTTTGTATGAGTTGGAACAAAAAATGCACATCCAAGAATGGGTATGTGCAAGTTCTGATGCCTATTTTGGTTTGGCTAGTTTTATCACTGGTCATAGCTCGGTGGTGGAAGAAATTGATTTTGACTTTGTAGATGATAATTTTTCAGCTTTGTTTGCTGAACCAGCTGTTGTGCAGCAAGATATTCAGCCGTATATGATGGCCCGAATTGTGAATGTAGAGCAATTTCTTCAAAATTACGATTATTTGAGTAACTTCGATCAAGTTAGGGTAAAAGTTGTTGATCGTGTTTTGCCAGCTAATGGTGGTGTCTATCTTTTGAGTCGCAAGAATGGGCAGAATACAGTTGAACACAGTAACGACGGTGATCTGGATTTAGCAATAAGCGTAAATGAACTGACTGCACTGATGCTCGGAGCACATGATTTGGAGTGGGCTAAGTTTCATCGCAGCCTTGATATTCAGAATAGAGAAGCAGCAATGGACTGGGGCAGGAGTCTAAGAAGAGAAAAGCCAGAAATTAGGGACTATTTTTAGGAAAGAAAAGTATTCCATATTGGTATAACCAAAAAATGGGATAAAATAACTTTTTTACTGATAAAGAATCTGATTCTTTATCAGTTGAAGTAACTTATATATTCTGTAATTTTTCTCTTAAGATCCTCAATGTATTTAAAAGTGTCTTCAAGGCCTTAGAACAACTGTTTGAGTATCCCCCAACCCCCCAAGCGTCTAATGAATTTCCTTTACGAGACATGGATTGCGTAATACCATGATTATCAAGCTTTTTGAGTGTAGTGGTCGATAATTGAAAATAAAAAAGCCCCTAAACTAGGCTTTGTATTAGTTTAGAGACTTGATTCATGATATGGTACTTTTTTAATTGTATACGTTTACCCATTTTTTTAGTTTTCGTATATAAAGTTCATCTGACCAAGTTATCTTTTTAGAAAGCCATAATCATAGATGTAGCCATTTATTTTCTGTTCCAAATTGTTGTAACTTGGCTTGAAATAATCGTTATAGCTGGCTGAAGCCTTCGTATTATGAATTATGCGTCTTATTTGTTCCCAGCCGGCATCCCAACGAAGCAGGTTAAATTCAGGATAGTCTTCATCCAATAAAACTCTGTATCGAAATGTTTCTTTGAGAACGTTTGTTGCATCGGTCAGTACAATTTTAGCTTCGTTGCTTAAAAACTCTCTGTGCGAATTTAGCCAAGAAGCGACAAACCGCTCATCATCATCCATTATTTCAAAACCCATATCTGAATTTTTGTTTTCTGCTGCAATCTTTCCTATTTCTTGTTTTGTAAGCCAGAAAAACTGATTTTTAATATCGTATAAATTATTCTTATATTCAACATTTTTTAGAGAAACTTGATAACTATAGGTGTTAAAGAGAGAATAGACAACACAGTCTGCTAAAACTTGATTATAAGTCTTGGGATCGTCTAACAATTTTCTGGAAGGCTTAGAATAATTATCTTTATCGAATATCCAGCTGTGTTTTGTGGCTTTTCTGATTGCAAAGTTGATAATAACTCTATCAAAGTTTTCTTTCATTATCGGAAATCCATTTCCATCTCTGTAACAGGCGCTGAACAAAGCGGTTTCTAATTTAGACTTTTCAACATTATTGGCCTTATTCCATGCATATCCTAAAGCTTCTTTTGGATATTTAGGTGGTTTGTGAGCTGACTTTTCTTTTGTCTTAAACGCGCTAGTAAAAGTAGGATAGGTATCAGGTTCGCACCAATCAATTTCTTTTGCCTTGGGTAAGGCATCCCTGACCCACTTAGATAAGAAGTCTTTAGTATCAAGGTTTTGAAGCATATGTTCTGAAATATTTATAACACCAAACCGTGGTTCAATTGCTTTAACAGTTAAAGGAAATTCTTCAGGAACAGAATATTTTTGATTATTTCTAGATTCTAAAATTGTAAATGAGATACCCCATTCGGAAGAAGTATCATTAAATTCTCCTGCATTTAACAAGAAACCAGACTTATATTCATATCTAGAGAATAAGTAATCAGTAAGTTTACCAAAATAGTTTCCTCCAGCCATAAACTGACTTTTGGTAAAGGTAGCCAATACAACATGCGACAGATGGAATCTTTCTCTGAACATGTTACATCTATAGAAAAATTGAGAGTAAAGATTTTCTGACGCATGACCAATATCTGCCTCCTTCATTAAATCATGGGTAGCCGAGTTTGCTACTCCTGCTTTGTGGTGAACAGAATCAAATCTCAAGTCTCCTGAAGTTGCGTAGGGAGGGTTTTGGTAAAAGACCAGGGGTTTGTCAGATAACATCGCTTCTACCAGTTCTGGTGCAAACCTATATAATTTAGACCTTTTAGCGTTATCAGGATTGATATCAATATCATCATTTAAAAAATCATACTGAAAGGCTACGTTGTTTTTGTTGAACATTTTACATAAATCAAGTTCATTTTCAAAAAGAGTAGAAGAAAATAAATGCTTGAACTTAAAGTCACGGGTCAAATTTTTAGAACCCGCGGACCCATCCCAAACATAGTAGTGATCACGCCAATTTTCATGATTTAAAGCTTTGCCTATAGCATCAATCGCTTCATTTGCCCAAATGGTTGGAGTCCAAAATTCCCCCGATCTTCTCCTTTGAACTTCTTCTAATAGAGCATCCCCAACAGCAACAATCTTTTTAACTTCAGAGGCAGAGTAGTTAGTATCGAATCTTGAGAAAAATGCATACCAATTTCTACCGTTAATTCTGTAGTCATGATACGTTCCATCGTCTTTTTTTAGTGTAGCAGTATTGTTTTTTTATTAGGAAGGAATCATGATCAGTAAGAGCTGTAATGAACATTCCAACTTGTTCTTGACTAGTGAGTTTAGTTTTTCCTTGAGTAACTAACCGAGAAAATTCATCAAAAACTCCTCTAATGTTGGCATCTGTAACTGGGATTTTTGTCAGATTATGAACATCATCTGTTACCGCTAGATCAGCAATCAGTCCAATAACATCATTGACATCAAAATCCTTTGCTTCAACATCATAAACATAAGGATTAATGTTTCTGTCTTCTTCAAGCCTCTCATAAAGAATTTTAGGTTCTAGATTATCGTAAACGTATCTAGGGTTTAATTTTTCCCAGTCGGCGCCTAATGGTAGCTTTAAATAATCCCACAGTACTCTGGCATTAATAACAAATACTTGATCAACGTCTGCAGCGAGTACTACATTAGGCATTTCAAGATGCAGCGTATTGCCTTCAGCAATATGCTCTTCAATACGCTTCAAGTAGTAAATTACTTGTGCAAGGATCTTTTCTTGTTCAAGTCTCTTTGACATGCTGACATCGCTCTTGAACTCGGTTATCAAGTTCATCGATACGGTAATATTACGGACAAACATTAGGCCATCAGTTTGAAGTAGCTTTTCAATGTGAGTCGCATAATCTTTGTTTTCTTTGTAGTCAGCAAAACAGTAATTCAAAACCGCATACCATTGTGCTTGAACATTATCTTCTTGTTTAGTTCCCTTTATCTTCTTTATATTCCTGAGCGCACTTAGAAAATCTTTTTGTCGTGTTTTAGGATACTTTCGCCAACCAATCAATGTCTTGGAATCTTGATCTACATTTTTCACTTCTTATTCCTCCAATTTCTTTCACATTAAAAAGTAAACATTGATATCTGTTATTCAGGTCTCCAAAGTCCACCTTATCTAACATATGCTCTCGACTTTCCTGGTCTAATTCCAAATAGGCTAGCGTCATTGCTTCACTACAATGGTTCAACAATTTCATTACCAGGCCGATATTATGATTGGATTGTTCATACACACGGTATGTTTCAGTTTTTCTCATGGTTTGAATAAAATCTTAAGGCTTTGAAATGTGTGACATGACTTGATGGTACAAATGCTCACCAACCATAGCGCATTCCTGTGTTTCTGAATGACGAAAAAGTCCAGGCCAATAATAGACTTTAGTTGCTAGATTTTTTTCACATCTCTCAAGATAGTCAATAAATATTTTAAGGTCCTGTCTACAGTGTTTCAAATATGCAGGTTTTTTAAAGCGAAGAATATTGCTGTCTTTAAAAAAGTGAGCTCTATCAAAGCAAAAAAATGCAGTTTCTTCCGTCAAATCGAAAGCTATTCAGAAGATGCAAAAAACTCTTTTAGAATGTGTGTTTCTTTTATAAGCTAATTATCTTTAATAATAATTGGCTTATAAACATTTTGGAGAAGAGTTTTTATTTACCTTTATAGTTGCAGTAATTTATTTTCCCCCCTAACCAGGTATCTACCTGATTAGGGGAATTTATTAATATGTGACGTAAATTATTGATGGTATTTTAGATAATTCCACTTTTAATGTGAAAACAAACACTATTGTGAGTATCAAAGTTTATCTAAAATTTGCTTTTGAGTCTGAAATCCCAGCGCAATCCAATCATTGATTTTTTCTTGATTTGTTCTAAATAATGGAGCACTGATACTGAAGGCTCCGAATATGTGTTCGTTTTTCATTAATGCAAAGCCGATACAGTATATTCCGTCTTGATTTTCAACATTATCAATGGCATATCCTTGTTTTCGAATTATATTAATTTCACTAAGAAGTTCATCTCTACTGATAATTGTGTTCTTAGTCATTTTTACTAGTGCTGTGTGGTCAATGTAACTATTGATGGCTTTATCTGAATAGCAGGCAAGAATTGCCTTTCCCATTGCAGAAGAATACATGTTCATAGTTCCACCCAGAACCAAATCAAATCGTATATTATTGGTGCTTTTTGCTCTATCAAGTAGAACCACCTTATTATTTTCAACGATGCCTAGGTTAACTGCCTCGGTAGTTTCATCACGTAGCTTATTAAGAAACGGCATTGCTACTTCTTCCAAATTAAAACTATGCACCGCCTGATCTCCGTATTTTATAAAAATAGTCCCTAGGCAATATTTTTTATTAACCCCAGTTGCTCTGACTAATCCACAATATTCTAGTGTTTGAAGAATTTTTAAAACTGTAGATTTTGAAATCGTCATCTTAGAACTGATCTCCTTTAAGGTAAGTGGTTCTTCAGAATCTGAGATTATATCCAACAAATCCTTGGCTTTTAGTATAACAGCACCGTATAAGTTTTTTTCTGTCATAGAATCCTCTCCTTATTAGACTATATGTTTATTTTATCAAAATTATCTTGACTATCTATTATTAAGCGCTTACAATCTACGTGTAAATAAGAAATGGCATTTCTTAAATGGAAATAAACAGATTTGATAAAGGAGTTATTATCATGTCAGAGATTCATGAAACAGAAAAAGAAATCAAGCAACATGAAGAGGAATTGAAGAATAATTTTAGTATGGATAAATTCAGCCTCAAAGGTAAAGTGGCCGTTATTACCGGTGGAAATACTGGGTTAGGACAAGGCTACGCAATTGCTATGGCAAAGGCAGGAGCTGATATTTTTATTCCAACTTTCGGAAAAAAAGAATGGAAAAATACCCAAGAAATCATTGAAAGTGTTGGGCAAAAGGTTGAATTTTTAGATTGTGACTTAACTAAACCTGGTGAACCAGAAAAGGTTATTGAAGAAGCGATTGCAAGAATGGGCCATATTGATATCCTTGTAAATAATGCAGGAATGATTAAACGTAATCCGATACTTGAATCTAAAGATGAGGATTGGGATAAAGTTATAGCAATCAATTTGAGTGCTGTTTATCACATGTCACTTGCAGCTTCTAAGGTTTTTGCTAAACAGAATAGTGGAAGAATTATTAATATTGGTTCAATGCTTTCCTTCCAAGGCGGCAAATTCATTCCTTCATATACGGCTTCGAAACATGGGGTTGCTGGTTTGACTAAGGCTTTTGCTTCTGAAATGGGGGCATACAACGTTACTGTCAATGCTATAGCTCCAGGATATATTAAGACTGAAAATACAGCTCCGATTAGAGCTCAAAAAGAAAGAAATGAAGAAATCTTAAGCAGAATTCCTATGGGACATTGGGCAGATCCATATGAATTAATGGGACCTGCTGTATTCTTAGCAAGTGACGCAGCGGCTTACATTAATGGTGCAATCATTCCCGTAGATGGTGGATATTTAGTTCGTTAAAATAACTTTTTTATTTTAAGGAAGGTAATTCTAAAATGTCCGTTATAAATTACATTATGTCCCTTGGTGCAAGTGTCATGATGCCGATAATATTTCTTATATTGGGACTAATTATAGGAATGGGATTTGGAAAATCTCTAATATCCGGGCTAAAAGTTGGGGTTGGATTTGTGGGTTTGAGCGTAATTACACAGTTACTTTCAGACAATATTGGTCCGGCTGTTAATTCTATGGTTAAAGCTTACCATTTACACTTGTATACGCTTGATATCGGCTGGCCCGCAGCTTCACAAGTTGCTTTTGCAACATCAGTAGGTGCAATAATCATCCCATTAGGTTTACTCGTTAATTTGGTTATTTTGCTTATTGGATGTACTAAAACTTTAAATATTGATCTTTGGAATTATTGGCATTTTGCTTTTATAGGATCAATTGTATACTTTGCAACTAAAAGTTTTTGGTGGGGGATGTTTGCGTCAATAATAACCATTATTGTTACGCTTGTTGGTGCAGATAGATCCCAAAAAAGAGTAGAAGAGTTCTATGGAAAGGACTTGACAGAATTTCAATTCCACAAGCTTTCTGCATTAGTTTTATTCCTTTTGCAATTATAATCAATTGGATAGTGGATAGGATTCCTGGGTTAAATAGAATTGATATTGACGCAGATAAAATGAAAGAAAAGTTTGGAGTATTAGGTGATCCGATTGTTTTAGGAGTTATTGTTGGAATAATTATAGGAGCGTTGGCCAAATATTCTGTTGCTAAGATTCTTCAGTTAGGTGTCATTCTAGCTGCAGTTATGGTTCTTATCCCAAGAATAACCGGCTTGTTTATTGAAGGTCTTTCCCCTATCGCAAAAAGAACTCAGGAAATTGTTAAGCAAAAGTTTAGAGGAAAAGAATTTAATATCGGAATGACTCCAGCTTTAGTAATAGGTCATCCAGTTACTTTAGTAACCAGTTTGCTTTTAATCCCAATTATTCTCTTTCTTTCAGTAATTATTCCTGGTAATCAATTTTTGCCTTTAGCAAGTTTGTCTGGTTTAATCTACATTTTTCCTTTAGTTTTACCTTACACCAAAGGAAATGTCTTAAAGTCACTACTAGTAGGCATCGTAAGTTTAATCTTTGGTGTATTATCAGCTACTGCACTTGCATGAATTTTTACTCACGCAGTAAAAATGGTTCAATCTAGTTTGATACCTGCAGGTACAAATTCAGTTGCAAGTATAGATTTTGCAGCTAGTCCATTAGCTTGGTTAGTGTACGAGACAACAGTAAATCTTCCAATTATTGGTGCAATATTGTTGACAATTTTTGCTTTAATTTTACTTATTTGGAACAAAAAACAAATAAAGAAAGGTTTGTAAAGAAAACTGTGATTTTATGTCAGAAGTTATAACAATAGGGGAGCCGTTAGTAGTCTTCTGTTCAACCGAGCCAGATATTAGTTTGAAGGAAGCCGTAAATTTTAAAAGGGTTGTAGGTGGTGCTGAATTAAACGTTGCTATTGGCCTGAATAGATTAGGGCACACTGTCAAATACATAAGTCAAATAGGTAGAGATCCTCAAGGAGACTTTATCGAAGATCAAATTAATAAGCAAAAATTGGATTCATCAGTTTTGAAGAAGACGTCTCTCTTCATAACTGGATATCAGATGAAACAACTTGTTACTGAAGGGGATCCAAAAGTATTTAACTTTAGAAAATCTTCTGCTGCTTCACACATGACTCCTGATATTCTCAAACGAGTTGATTTAACTAATGCAAAATTTGGACATCTAACTGGGATATTTCCCGCATTATCAGATAGTTCACTAGAAACGAGCATTTTTTTTGCAAAACAGATGAATAAGCGGAAAATCACTTTGACGTTTGACCCAAACTTAAGACCTAGATTGTGGAAAAATGAAACATATATGGTGAAAACCATTAATAAATTGGCCAAATATGCCGATATTATGTTACCTGGCATAAAAGAAGGAAAAATATTAACAGGCCTTGATTCTCCCCAAGATATTGCTGATTACTATCTTCAAAATCCGCAGACAAAAGCTGTATTTGTAAAGCTGGGCCCTGATGGAGCTTACGTTAAAACAAAGACAAACGATGAAAGGGTAGTTCAAGGTTTTAAGGTAGCTAAAGTAGTTGATACAGTTGGAGCGGGAGATGGATTTGCTTTAGGGGTTATTAGTGCTCTTTTGGAAGGAAAATCATATTTCGAAGCGGCTAATCGAGGAAATGCTATAGGCGCCCTTCAATTTCAAACTCATGGCGATAATGACGGATACCCAAATAGAGGAGAATTAGGAAAGTTTTATGAAAAGAACAGTGAACATTATGAATAAAATATCCAAATTTATTTCCTTAAAAAAATGTACCAAGCTGGAATTGTAGCAGTCATAAGAGGTACTTCAGATGAAAATTCATATAAAACAGCTAAGGCATGCATTGCAGGAAATGTGGTGGGTATTGAATTAGCCTTTACTTCTCCAGATGCAGAAGTAACCATACGAAGACTGGTTCATGAATATAAAGATGATACTCATGTGGTTATTGGTGCTGGAACTGTATTAGATAGTCAAACAGCAAGAATCGCAATATTAGCTGGAGCTCAGTTCATTGTAAGCCCATCCTTTAGTGAAGAAACTGCAAAAGAATGTAACCTGTATGGAGTTCCTTATATTCCTGGGTGTTATAGTCCAACTGAGGTACAAGATGCTCTTACTTTTGGTTCAGACTTGATAAAAATATTTCCAAGCTCCCTAGTGGGTAGTAAGTATATTTCTGAAATACATGGACCTTTTCCTTATGTGAATGTAATGCCTAGTGGTGGTATAACGTTGGACAATATAGAAGAGTGGTTTAAAAATGGTGCATTTGTCATAGGCGTGGGAGGAAACTTGGTGTCCCCCGGAAAAGAAGAAAAGTATGAATTAGTGAAGAAGAATGCTCAATGTTTCAGTGAAAGCGTCTATAAGATAAAAAATACTAATTACTGATATGAAGCCTAAAATTGAAACAAAATATTTATACTACTGATTAAGAATCTGATTTCGATATTCTATCGGAGTCAGATTTTTTGTCTTAAATATTTCATATATGTTTTTTATTTTTAGATTGCTTTTACTCTTACCGAATTTTTAAAACATAGAATCTTTTGCAACTGAGTTATCCAATGATTCCTTCAATTAATACATCATCTAATGAATTTCTTTTACAATAAACAGATCGTACCATGATTCTCAAGCTGCTTTTGAAATACACTATGCTGATATTATTAACCTTGATCTGTTTGAAAAAAATAGGTCATTAAGGCAGGTAAGACTCAGTTATTATGGCTCTCGATATCATGCTTTGAATTTTGACTCTCAGAAAAGTGGTGAACAAGATACTCTTGAGTAGAACCATCGATTATAGCTGATAAATACAGTCTTGTATTTAAGATAACATTCTGAAATATCTGAATAATTGCAGTAGACTTTGCTTCTTAAGATTATCTAGTACTTGGTTTATCTAAAATTGCAGAGGGGGTAAAAGTCAATCATTTTAACTAAATAGGTAACTCTGCTACCTGTTTCAGAACCTTCTTCTTAAGAAAGCATATTGATATCATTCGTTTTATAATCTAAAAATTCAATTTTATATTCTTTTGAGAATTTAACCATAATAAAACCCTAAACTAGATTTTTTCCTAATTTAGGAGGTGGTTCAAAATAGCTGTCGCTTATATACCTATATGTTTTTAGAACATGACTTTTATGTGTTTACTTCTAAATAAATTGAGATATTCATTACTTGGTTTTTTGTTGGTTACCACCACATCAACCATAGATAAAGAAAGATCTTTAAAATTCAGGACTTCATCAAATTTAGAATCATCTATGAGTAAGACAATTTTTTTAGCATGATTTTCAAGTGTTCTTTTTAAGATAGCTTCCTTCTCAAGTCGATCAGTTATACCAAATTTTTTATCTAAACCTCTGCAAGAAAGGAAAGCAATATCAAATACATGTTGTTGTAGTTGAACGATGGTTTGATTGCCACCAGCTTCAAAATCATACAATTCTCCTCCGAATATAGTGACAGAGAAATTGCTGTAATTTCTTATTAAATAGCCGGCGGTATCAATATTTGTGGTGTATAAAGTCAAATTGAGACTAGGATCTAAAAACTGACAAAGATTAAACGTGGTAGAAGAACCATCAATAAAGATAGATTGATTCTTATTGATTAAATTACTTGCTAAAGCACCAATATGCCTTTTTTCATCTAGATGTATTCTCTTTTTAATGTCTACTGGAGCTTCTGTGAATTTAGATTCGATAAGTAAAGCACCACCGTTTACTCTTTGAACTAAATTTTGTTGTTCCAGAGCAATAAGGTCTCTTCTTACTGTAGAAGTACTATAGTGCAAAATTTCAGCCATTTTACTTATTCGTAAATACTTATACTTCTTTAGTAATTCCAATATGATTCTTTGACGTGACTGAAACATGATCTTCTCCAATGTTACATTTTGAATAATAACTACCAAAAAATGAACTTAATTTGATTATACGTGAAAAGTTTGCAATGTACCATGCAAGCCTTTACATAGACGATATATAAACTTAAGCTGAAGGTGAAAAGTGAAACAAGGAGGACGAAAAAATGGTATTAGCAAATCTTAATGATGTATTACCTAAAGCAAAGAAAGATGGTTACGCAGTAGGCGCATTTAACTATGCAGATTTGAACACTGCCAGAGGAATTGTAAAAGCTGCTGAAACTGAAAAAGCCCCAGTGGTATTACAAATTGCTGAATCGCATTTTCCATATTTACCACTAGATATAGGTGGAAAGATTGCTTTAGATTTGGCGAAACAAAGCTCTGTACCGGTAGTAGTTCACTTAGATCACGGTACTGATATAAAAACCTGCATGATTGCGTTGCAAATGGGATTTAAATCAGTCATGATTGACCAATCTTTAAAGCCGTTGGATGAAAATATTGCAGCGACCAAAAAAGTAGTAGAAGTTGCTCATATGCTTGGCGCAACCGTTGAAGGAGAGGTTGGTGTTATGACTACTGATGTTGGTAAAGGAAAAGCTGACTATTCTAACCTTTCGGATAATTATACAACGGTTGAGGATGCTAAGAGATTTTATGAAGAAACTGGCGTTGATGCTGTTGCTATTTCATACGGTACTGTTCATGGTATTTATCGTGAAAAGCTAAGTTTAAACTTTGAAAGATTATATGAAATTTCAGAGGCATTGCCAATTCCTCTAGTTGTACACGGTGGATCAGGATTATCCGATGAAGAATATCATAAATCTATTTCCAATGGGATAAGCAAAGTAAATTACTACTCTACGATGTCCTACAATGTAACAAACGGATTGAGAAATTACTTGAACGAACAAAAAGACAAACAAACATTTCTTTTCAATGCAGATCTAAAAATTATGGAGTTAGTCCAAAAAGATATTAGCGAAAAGATAAGAATTTTCGGTTCTAATAATAGAGTTTGAGTAAAGCTAACCCTTAAAGTAATATATTTTGCTAAGTCGAGATTCCAAGGCGGAGATTTCTCTCTTCCTTAAAACTAAAAATATCGTCATACCAAGCTTTTGTAAAGGCAAGGTATGACGACGTTTTATTTTAGAGAGGTTTTCTTAGATTTTTATCTTCCAATCGCCATCTCAGCCTCAAAACAGGTTGGATCTAGACCCAATAATTAACCCCCGCCATGTCCATTTTTCTCCTTTTCAAACGTTAGTAATAGTGTAAGAGCTGCGCAGCCTTATGAAACTAACATTTGAACACAGAGGAGCTAAACATGAATTTAGTACAACAAGAAGTAGTATTCACTTTCGAAAACGCACGTTACAAAGAAGGTGCAGACCAAAAGACTTACAAGAACGTTAAGTTGGATGCGTCTGCTGAAGCAATTAAAGCAGTTGGTCAAGCAATTAGTGACTTGCAAGGCGATGGCTTTGGCAAAGTAACTTTGATGCAACACCAAGAATTAGCCTAAAGATAAACTAAATACCCATGCCTTAACTAGTCTGAATTATCAGCCCCGAGATCATTACGATTTCGGGGCTTTTTTGGTGTTTATTTTGCATATTTAATAAAATTACTATATGATTTATTAATGTGAAGGGTTACAGCACTGGCTAGAAAGGATTATCGCATGACCCAGCAATATAAAAAAATGGCCGACTTAGTTGCCAAAAACTCAAAGGGAATAGTAAGAATTCAGTGCCCAACTGGTAGTGGCAAGACAGAAAAAGTTATTGAAATGATCGCGGATGATCTTTTATCTGATAAGAAACATTCGTACATAGTTCCGATTGTAGATCGTAAAGCTAGGGATGAGTTTTACGATCGTTTAATGGCTAAGCTTGTTGATAATCCTAAAGAACAGCAATTAGTCGTTTGCATATATAGTCATGTAGATGCACTAGATCATTTTTATTGTGATAACTTTCCAAAACTAGATTTTAATGACAAGGTTAGCCTTAGTGCTGTGCCGGATAGGGCAAATTTAAAAAAGAAACTTTTTGGAAGTCATCAGTGACGACAGAGTAAAGAAAAGTCCGATCGAAAATGCTGTTAAGAGTGTTGCCGATAATTACTGGACTTACTTAATCGACCAAAAACAAGAACTACCAAGGAATAATTTGGCACGGTCAATTACCCACTTGTTGCATGTGTATGTTAGACAAGTAGATAGTATCCTTCGCAAGGACCGACCGATGTTATCCGGAAAGGACTTAACTCATGCTTGTCAAAAATATGTTGAAGAATATCCAGATCTAACAAAAATTTGGACAGAACTAAAACCCGCAAATCAGTATAAAGTTTGTTTGTTGACTACTGATAAATTTTTGCTTCCGAGTATTAAGTTTACCAACGTTGGTGGCCACTTTTGGCAAACTGAAGATCGGGATCAGCCAATATTGATTATTGATGAGTTTGATGGACAAAAGCAGGTTTGGCTGAATCGAATGATTACAGATGCTTGTACTTCAGACTTCGATAAATGTGGTTTGCTGCAGTTAATGAAAGATCTTAAAAGTGCATTATCTCCGGCTCGCCTAGATGCTTTGCCTAATGAATTTAAACACGATCATTCAAGGGATGAGTTGGAAAAATATAATAAGTGTCTAAATAAAAACTTTCGAGGCTTAGTGGAGAGCGAGACTGGCAATAGATTGAGATATGATCCTAGTTTGCAGTTTAAACTTGATGACCAGTTAACCCAAATTTTGCAACCGACGTTTCTGTTTAGAAGTATCGATCACCCTCTAGTTTCCCACAAGCAAGAGCTTTATTTTTACTATGATGAAAATAGTAATGTATATAAGCTCAATGCTGAAGCAAAGGGTACAGAACTAGGAAGGTTTCTATTTAAAATAGTAGAGCTAACTCAAAAATTTACCAAGACTGCGTATAAAGTTGCGCTTAATGCACTCAAAGCTCAACATTCTGATATCGAAGATACAGAATTGCTAATGAAAAAAGTTGAGTCATTTTTTAACGTGATATTCAATCAGCACTTTGCTGAAACTGAGCAAATGCTGACATATTTTTTGTCCAAGTATGAAAGAACAAATGTTAGTCTTCCTAGAATTAATCAAAGACTACAGCATCGTAATAAATTACTGGACACAGATCCATATTTACAGTTAATTGACTTTATAAAAATTGATCGAAAATCTGGAGATGAATATGCTGTAAGTTTCACTGCTCATCAATTGAATCAGACGCCTGAAGCTTTACTAACAGAATTGGGCCGAAGACAATTAGTTATCGGCTTGTCTGCAACCAGTCGAAATGATTCTTCGATTGCCAATTTTTCGTCTAGACACATTGAAACAGAGGTTGAATGGGATGATTTGAAGTTAATTGATGCAGATATTGAAGATTTACAACAGTCCGCTGACGAAATAAAAAAGCAATTGGAAGATAGCAAGGCTGAGATCAAAACAATTTTATTGTCAGTTAGTGAACTTTCTGACCGGGTTGAGATATTTACTTCACTGCTAAAGCAATATAAAATATCGCTCCCTAGTAGGCAGATTAGCAAAATAATTGCCAAGCTTAATTTAGAAAATGATGATCGAAAAGACTTTTTGTTTAAACGTGAAATGCAGACTTTGGCAGCAATCTTAGATTTCTTGACGCAGCCAGATCCTCAACATAAAGCAATGATAATTTTTAAGAATGCTAAAGCCAATATTGCTTGGTATGAACTATTGCTAGAACAAGCTTTCCCTAAGCTTTCACCACAAATAAGGGAATTTTACTCTGGTGAAGATTTTGAATTATCTGACACGGCAGAACCGCAGTTAATTTTTACCACTTACGCGTCTGCAGGGCGGTCATTAAATATTACCTTGCCACTTAAAAGAGACCAGATTGCAAATTATGTAGTGGTAGATTCGCGCCGTTTAACAGACAGTGAAATCTTGCAACGAGATTTAGATGCTGCGTATTTTGAAAAGCCAAGAAACATTGGAAAATGGTACGTCAACCAAGATGGCAGGGTAAGGCCAGACGATGCATTACAAATAATATTGGAAAATGCTGGATTGGCGTACGATGGTGAAATTAGCGAAGAAACTGCAATCGAAAACGATCTAACTTATTTGGAACAACGTCCAATAAGTAAGAATTCAAAAAATGATCTGTATTCGGTAAGAGTTGCAGGTTCCGTTTTCCTGGAACAAGCCGCGGGTCGCTTGCAGAGAACGGTTATTAAGCCAAATATAACTCGATATTATTGGGATGAGTCAATTCTTGACCACCGTACCGGGATTGACTTTAGTTACCTTGAAGATAAGCAAACTATCCCAGCAATTGAAGCTTTACTTGGTAAGTATAATTGGACCCCTCAAGTAAAAGCTGCCAGCAATGTTGATGATATTAACAATGGCATTGAGTACATTTACCAGAATGAACTTCCATTTTTGCAGAAAAATGCAAAAAGTAGAAAATTCTGGAAAGATCTTAGAGCCTTTATTCTATTGAATTTATATGGCGATGAGCCAGGCGAGTTAACAAAATGGGGACAATTTTATTATGATTTTGGCAAACCGGTTATAGATTGGGAGTATAAAAATGGTCCTGCCAATGCCGACTATACACCTTTAGCAGCTATCGGCACTAATCTTTCAGGAGAGAGTCTGAAGAATCCATTTTTGAATTATCAAGCTGATATTAAAGCAATTTTGAACAACAATCCTGAGATTGCTAAAGAATTCAAAGATGCTAAATTTGATTTTTCAAAACCTCATCGTTATTGGCTGGTTCCACCAATGATATTTAATTTTTATCTTGCAGCATTTAGTGAAAAAGTAATCCAAATTGTTTTAAAAGGTTTGGGCCTTGATGTACATGAAATGCCAGACAGGGATTTTGAGCGTTTTGATGGATTGGTAATCAGAAAAAATAAGACGGGTTGTGAAAATATTTATTGGGATGCTAAATATTGGCGTCCAAGCAACCATCTTTCGTCTACAGGGGCTAAGCAAGATCGTGCAAAGACTTTAGCTAAGCTGCAGTCTGGGGAAAAAGTAATGATTATTAATTTAATTGCCGACGATAAGAAGTATGAATTGCCTAGTCATCCTAAGGCAGACCAAGATGGAAAATTAATAGTTGAAATTCCTGCATTGTTCGAGAAAAATGGACGTATAAATGTAGATGCTATCAAAGTAATAAAAGAGGTATGCAGTAATGGGGAAGAGTAACTCCAAGTTCACACAAGCAGAAGACAAGATAACGGAACATTATAGTAAATTAGTTGGTGGAGAAATTAATTTTGATAAGCTGTGTCAGAATTATAATTTCTTTTCAGCTGATGTGGAGGCTCTCGACCAATATGCGGTAATTTCCAGCGTGGCTAGTTTGAATAAAAATAGCAATGATAATTCTAGAGTTCTCTCCTTTACTATTGATGAAAAAAATAAAATAGCTGGTAGCAACTATTTTCATGCTTACATCTTTACTAATGCAAAAGTAACTCGTCTAGATATTAAAAGAGCATTGCGAAATTCGAGAAATGGCAGTCCTCACGTGATTAAGCTACACGAAAATGAAGTTAAAGAGCTGAAAAAGAATATTTTATATCGCTTGATGCTGAAGGGCTTGAACGGAACTGAAAGCTTTTTTAGTAGTGACAGCTTATTAGATCAGCTATATCTAAATAAGGTTAATTGGCTGAAAAAAGATAAAGAAGATTTTACTTTGTTGCAGGTAAACTTAAGTAACAGCTGTGAATTGGGGATTCGCCAAACAACCTTTACTACCTTAAAATGGTGGAATGATCTTAATAGACGTAAGGAGCTGGAAACAAATCAACGTAATAGGAGTCGCAATTTAGCTAATCGTATTCTGCTTGAATTCAAAGACAAAGACCAAATTGAGCGTCGATCATTGGAGAATCAGTTAAAACAAGAAGAGCTGAGCAAAAATGTTTATTTGAATGCCCCTAAATACCGTAACGATAAAAATACACAAGAAGATTATTGCATAGTAGATGATCCAGAAGCGGAAGCCCAAATAGTTAATCGTCTATATACTGTCTTAAAGCGGTTTAATCAGGTTTACCGTGATGAATTAATTTTGAGTTTGATTTTGCCAAAGAGTCGTTTACACATATTGAGGTGGGGATTGGCAAAAATTGGTTAGAAGACAATCAGACAAACTTCACAGACGGAATCTATTTATTGACGGATGCTATAACCGCTGAAGATAAGGAAAATGAAGAAGAACAAAAAAGTGATCTTGAGAAAGTGGAACAACTCAAGGACACCATACCTGATCTGTTGAGAGGAGCTGTGAGCTCTAAAAAACAGAAGGAGATAGCAGATGAAACTAGGGTAAGGGTAGCTAATGAAATACCTAACGATTCTGCAGGGTTTCTTTTGCGAATAATTCACTCACCGAAATATTACATGGATCGAGGCTGGTCTGACCCGCATAACGATCGTGATAATGGAAGTCGTCCGGTCCAACATATCATGCTTGAATCATGCAATAAAAAGGATTTAACGTCTTTAATTCTAAATTCGCTTTTAAATTACTTATATAAAAGAGATTTAGAGACGGGAAAAATGACCCAATTCGATGTAGAAATTTTAAGAAGTATTAACCAAGAAATGACTTTTGTTTGGAAAGATATTTCAGAAAAATATCCTCGTTATTTCCAAGCGGATTTGGAACCAGCAGGTAAAATTACTATAAAAGAAGTCGAGAAAAACGAAAGAAATGATTTTACAGAATACGATCATAATGATTTAGGAATCATTAAGGTTGGACAAAACAGCTTATTCCATATTAGGAATACCGAGGGGAGAATGCTACCGGATTTTTCCAAACGTGCTGAAGAGGCTGCCAAATTAAAAGATGAGGAGAGAATATACGCTCAACTAAAAGAGCGGATACCTAATTTTTCACAGTTACCGATAGAAATGTTGGTAAAAGAATTAAGTGAACAGCCTGATTTAAATCTCTCAACCAATTCATTGAAAACAGCAATGTATCATGTTATTTGGGAATCGAATAAAGATGAAGCACAAATGAGGGATGTTAAGGCTTGGGCTAATAGTGAACCTAAGACGGGTCAGATGGGTGAATTACAAAAAGAGCTAAAGACATTTTTGGAAACACATAATTCAAAGACCTATACGAGAACTTTACGTAATCAATTCGGAAAACATTGGCGAAGAGTAGAAAATTTGGAAAAATTCTATGGAGGCTTGGTCGGTATAAATTACTTAATTGATGCCAATGAATTAGTTTATGCTGTTGGCGTTCCTAAAGGAGTAAACCGTGCCATTACAAGAGCATCTGTAATTAAGCGAATTATTCCTTTCGATAAGGATGAAAAAAATATTTCTTGGTACCCAGATTTTATTAAATTGCTTGAAACGACGACGATACGGTTTAAGCAAACAACTGTCTTACCTTTTATTTTTAAGTATATAAGGGAATACGCACAGTTACATAAGCAAGATACAAAACCAGGACAAGAACCTGGTCCGTTTGCTTATCCTGTGGAAATGAGTTTTTAATACCGTTATAGCCCCGAGATCATTACGATTTCGGGGCTTTTTGTTGTTCATATTAGCTATATATTATCACGGGATTAGCATTATCAGATATAATAAAAGTAGAAACAAGCGATTTATTATGGGTGAAGAAAAATGAAAAAACAAAGCTTAATTTACTTGCTGCCACTGTGTGCACTCTTACTTGCTGGCTGTGGTGCAAATTCAACGTCAAAATCTAATAGCAGTCAAAGTTCCAGCAGTTCTGCAGTTTCATCCAAAAAGGCAAAAAAGCAGAAAAAAGCTAAGGCTAAGTCAACTAGCAGCTCTAGTTCAGCTGCCAAGTCTTCAAGTTCAGCTAGCTCGTCAACTGCTAAGACCCAAACGCGGATGCAGCAACTGACTAGCAATTTGCGCCAAGTATTTCCGGGGATGCTTTTGCCGACCCAAGATGGCTTAGGCCAAGGCGCAGACAAATTGAATGTGCGCTATTCCGCTAATAACGCCCAAAATGTGGTTTATTACAGTGTTGGCAATCAGCCATTGGCTTTTAACTCGCCGCAGGTTTCACAGGAATTGCCGTATGCGGTTTTGACGCAATACAAGCATGAACAAAATTCCGGCTTGATTCATTACCAGGCGCCCCAACGTGGTTTGCCAAAAGAAAATTTAGACGAAAATATTCAAGCAACGGTAGAAGGGGCAGCAGGGTCAACTTATGTCAATTGGAAGATCGGCAATTATTCATTTGTAGTTCGCGGGATCAATCAGTTTAATCATGATCCGGTAGCTTTTGCAAAAAAAGCCCTGCTTTACTATAAGATCTACGGTTTGCCCCAGACATCCACAAAAGCGGCCTTTTATGTCACGATGGGGGATGCTGCTGGCAGCCTGAATACGATTGTTACTTGGCAACATGGCAACACTGTCTATCAGCTGAAAGCTCATGATACGCAAACTGCGTTTAAAATGCTAAGCAGTTTAAAATAGCTCACCGTCGATGAATGGCCCACAGGAAAGTGCGCCAGCCGGCTTTTTTCAAAAATCAAGAGACCTCGTTTTTGCTATGATGGCGAAGGCGAGGTTTTCTTTTAGCTGAAAAATAGTGCAAGGACCAGGCCGCTAGTGATAAAGGGCAAAAATGGCAATTCTCCCTTGGGCTTTTTCCAAAAGGCCCAAATTATGCACAAAAGGCAACCAAGAAGCAGACTGAAATTGGCCCGGGCGGGGTGGTAGAACAGGGCAATTGCCAAGTAGATCAGCAAATCCCCTTGGCCGAACTTCCCCAAGAGAATGGAAATAACCATGGCGCCGACGATTGGCACCAGCTGCAGACAGTCTTGCCAGTCAAAGAAGGGGGCGGAAATACGCCGGAAAATCAAGGTCAGGACAATTGGACTCAGCCAAATAATATCAAAATAATGCTGTTTGATATCCATTAAGCTCAATAAAAGCAGACTTGTTAAGAAGAGAATCTCAACCCAGGCCGAAATATCAAAAAAGTTAAGGTGACTCAAAACTAGGCCGCCGCAAATTTCTACTATTAATAGTGTTTTGGGGATTAATTGCTGACAAAAACGACAACGCCCTTTTAATAGAAGAAACGAGAAAATAGGCAGCTCATCTCGCCAAGCCAATTGGTGCTGACAATTGAAGCAGTAGGATCTTCCCCAGATGAAGTTTTGGTCAGGATAGCGATCGGCGATGACAGCCATAAATGACGCTAAGCAGGCGCCGAGATAGAAATTGACAAAATAAATCATATTATTCCTCCTAATACTTATTACGCAAAAAGGAGGTTTTTTTCATGAAAAAGCAACAGATTGATGTTTTTGGAAAAATATCTCTTTGTTTTCCCGAAAAAAGGGAGTATAATTATGCTTGTATGTTTTGAACTGAACGCTTACGAGAGTAAAAAGAAACTCCCGGATGTGTGAACAAAAAGAAAGAATTACTAGGAGGACAATTTTAATGCCAACTATTAATCAATTGGTAAGAAAAGGTCGTCATTCAAAGACCTCAAAATCAAAGTCGCCAGCCCTTAACTACGGCTACAACTCAATGAAGAAGGAATTAGTATTCAACCCAGCTCCACAAATGCGTGGCGTTGCAACTCGTGTTGGTACTATGACCCCTAAGAAGCCTAACTCAGCTTTACGTAAGTACGCTCGTGTACGCTTGTCAAACTTGATCGAAGTTACTGCTTACATTCCAGGTGAAGGCCACAACTTGCAAGAACACTCCGTTGTTTTAATTCGTGGTGGTCGTGTAAAGGACCTTCCTGGTGTACGTTACCACATCGTTCGTGGTGCCCTTGATACTGCTGGTGTTGACGGCAGAAAGCAAGGTCGTTCTAAGTACGGTGCAAAGAAAGACTAATCAAGGAGGAGTTAAATAATGCCAAGAAAAGGTCACGTATCAAAGCGCGAAATTTTAGAAGACCCAGTTTACAACTCAAAGTTGGTTACTAAGTTGATCAACCACTTGATGCTGGACGGTAAGAGAGCTAAGGCATCTTCAATTCTTTACGATGCTTTTGACATCGTTAAGGAAAAGACTGGCAAGGACCCAATGGAAGTCTTTGAAGAAGCTATGAACAACATCATGCCAGTTTTGGAAGTTAAGGCTCGCCGTATCGGTGGTTCTAACTACCAAATCCCAGTTGAAGTACGTCCTGAAAGAAGAACTACTTTAGGCTTAAGATGGCTTGTTTCATACGCACGTCTGCGTAACGAACACACTATGGATGAACGTCTTGCAAACGAAATTATCGACGCTTCAAACAACACTGGTTCAGCAGTTAAGAAACGCGAAGATGTTCACCGTATGGCTGAAGCTAACCGTGCATTTGCACACTACCGCTTCTAATTAATATAAGGAGATAATTACTTATGGCTAACAAGCGTGAATTTCCACTTGAAAAGACACGTAACATTGGTATCATGGCCCACATCGATGCCGGCAAGACTACGACCACTGAACGTATTCTTTACTACACCGGTAAGATCCACAAGATTGGTGAAACCCACGAAGGGGATTCACAAATGGACTGGATGGACGAAGAAAAGGAACGTGGGATCACTATTACTTCTGCAGCCACTACCGCTCAATGGAAGGACTACAGAATTAACATCATCGACACCCCAGGACACGTTGACTTCACTATCGAAGTAGAACGTTCATTGCGGGTTTTGGACGGTGCCGTAACTGTTTTGGACGCTCAATCAGGTGTTGAACCTCAAACTGAAAACGTATGGCGTCAAGCTGAAAACTACGGTGTTCCTCGGATTGTTTTCGTTAACAAGATGGACAAGATTGGTGCCAACTTCGACTACTCAGTTAAGACTTTGCACGAACGTTTGAACGCTAACGCTCACGCCGTACAAATGCCTATCGGTGCTGAAGACCAATTCGAAGGTGTTATCGACTTGATCGAAATGGTTGCCGACGTTTACGACGAAGACAAGATGGGTGCTAAGTGGGAAACTATCCCAGTTCCTGACCAATACAAGGAAGAAGCAGAAAAGCGTCGTGGCGAATTAATTGAAGCTGTTGCTGATGTTGATGATGAAATCATGGACAAGTACTTGAATGGTGACGAAATCAGCAACGATGAATTAAAGGCAGCTATCCGTAAGGCTACTTTGGACTTGAAGTTCTTCCCAGTTTACGCTGGTTCAGCCTTCAAGAACAAGGGTGTTCAAATGATGCTTGACGGTGTTGTTGACTACTTGCCATCACCACTTGACGTTAAGCCATACGTTGCCCACGATCCTAAGACTGGTGACGAAGTTGAACTTTTGGCTGATGACAAGAAGCCATTTGCAGCTTTGGCATTTAAGATCGCTACTGACCCATTTGTTGGTCGTTTGACTTTCATCCGTGTTTACACTGGTTCATTGCAATCAGGTTCATACGTATTGAACGCTTCAAAGAACTCACGTGAACGTGTTGGTCGTTTGATGCAAATGCACGCTAACGACCGTAGCGAAATCCCAGAAGTCTTCTCAGGTGATATCGCTGGTGCCATTGGTTTGAAGAACACTACTACTGGTGACTCATTGACTGACCCAGACCACCCATTGATCTTGGAAAGTCTTGATGTTCCTGAACCAGTTATCCAAGTTTCTATCGAACCTAAGTCAAAGGCAGACCGTGACAAGCTTGATGTTGCTTTGCAAAAGTTGACTGAAGAAGACCCAACTTTCAGAGCTGAAACTAACGCTGAAACTGGTCAAACTTTGATCGCCGGAATGGGTGAACTTCACTTGGACATCATGGTTGAACGTATGAAGCGTGAATTCCACGTTGAAGCAACCATCGGTGAACCACAAGTTGCTTACCGTGAAACCTTCACCAAGGAAGCTAAGGCTCAAGGTAAGTTCGTTCGTCAATCTGGTGGTAAGGGCCAATACGGTGATGTATGGATCGACTTCACGCCAAACGAAGAAGGTAAGGGTTACGAATTCGAAGACGCTATCGTTGGTGGTGTTGTTCCTCGTGAATTCATTCCTTCAGTTGACGCTGGTTTGCAAGAAGCTATGCAAAATGGTGTTCTTGCAGGCTACCCATTAATCGACATCAAGGCTAAGCTTTACGATGGTAGTTACCACGAAGTCGACTCATCAGAAGCTGCCTTCAAGGTTGCTGCTTCACTTGCATTGAAGAATGCTGCTGCTAAGGCTGGTGCCGTAATCCTTGAACCAATCATGAAGGTTCAAGTAATCACCCCTGAAGAATACTTGGGTGATGTAATGGGTTCAATCACTGCACGTCGTGGTACTATGGAAGGTATGGATGACCGTTCAGGTGCCAAGGTATTGAACGCTATGGTTCCATTGGCAGAAATGTTTGGTTACGCAACTACTTTGCGTTCATCAACTCAAGGTCGTGGTACGTTTACTATGGTATTCGACCACTACTCACCAACTCCTAAGTCAATCCAAGAAGAAATTATCAAGAAGCGCGGCGGCAACGCTGACTAATTCCTGATATAATAGATTTGATCTTTGTTGGATTACGAAGGTTCTAATGTTGAATTACAAGTAAAAAAAGACAACTAATTTCAAAATATTAATTTTGATCGAGCTATTGGTAGAGCCAATAGCTCTTTTTTTTACTTTTTTTGCTTAAAAACAAAATATCCTTTGAATATTGCACGATAAATGTAAAACGCTGCATATAACTAATAATGAAGAAAAATCAACGAAGACTGATAAGAAAAGCTAAAAACGAGAAAGCTATTATGTTATTGGCATTTTGCTGCAAGGTTAGGTGCAATTTGTTTATAGGTATTGATCGAAATAAGAAACGTAACAAAGTAAGTGATTTAGCACGACTTTTTTTAAAAACGCAAAGGTCGTATTTTTATTTGAAAAAAATTTTTCGCCGATTGTAAAATCAAATTGAACACTTTAGAAAAATAAAAAAGTCCATTTGGACCTGTTTGATAGAATGTTAATGACCACAAAAACATCTATTGGAGGTCACAAATGGA
>NZ_BMAY01000011.1 GCF_018327645.1 Lactobacillus corticis
AAAAAAAAAAAAAAAAAAAAAAAAAAAAAAAAAAAAAAAAAAAAAAAAAAAAAAAAAAAAAAAAAAAAAAAAAAAAAAAAAAAAAAAAAAAAAAAAAAAAAAAAAAAAAAAAAAACAATACTGCTTTTACATGTGATTATATATTTTAATAGCTGATATTAAATTCATTTCTTGCTTCAGGATTTTTGCAAAGTCGCCATCCCAGTATTGACGCCTCTACTTGGCAGATAAGCAATTTCACTTCTAAAAATTGTGTCACTTTATTTCAAACTCGTAGCTACTCACTTCCCTTTTATTCAGAATTCTTACTTATCTATTTTTGAAATTAAACATAATTACTCTTGGCTTCAGCATAGTTTTAGATTTCAAACATTTAGTTACTAAATTATCCCGCTAAATTTCAAAACTATTTTTCCACGTAATACCTTTTGGCTTATCCATCTGTCCCTTTTTCCCTTCAATTAATTATCACTTGATGATCTATCCAATTACACCTTACAATTCCGCACAAAAAAAACGACAAAGACTGGGGGAATAGCCTTTGTCGTTTTATTTCTAGGGGACAAACTCTAACTAGTGCATGTCGTTTTTAAGCCAAGTCAGCCCCATTAGATTTAATTACTTTTTGGTACCAGTAGAATGAATCCTTCGGCATTCTCGCTAAAGTACCCTTGCCCTCATCGTCACGGTCAACATAGATAAAGCCGTAACGCTTAGACATTTGACCGGTCCCGGCACTAACCAGGTCAATGCATCCCCAGGTAGTGTAGCCGATCAAATCAACGCCATCAGCAATTGCCTTACCCATCGCTTCAATGTGCTGACGCAGGTAATCGATCCGGTAATCATCGTGAATCTTGCCGTCTTCACCAATCTTGTCAACTGCACCGAGGCCGTTTTCAACTACCATCATTGGGATTTCGTACCGGTCATACATTACTTCAAGGTAGTATTGCAAACCAGTTGGGTCAGTTGACCAGCCCCATTCAGAGTAGTTCAAGTATGGGTTCTTGGCCCCAGCTGCAAAGTTGCCACTGGCCTTATCCTGCACTTCGTGAGTAGTTACCACGTTCGACATGTAGTAGCTGAAGGTGTACATGTCAACCTTGCCGTCAAGCATATCTTGCTTGTCTTGTTCGGTAATATCCAAGTGGACGTCATGTTCAGCCCAGAGCCGCTTGGCAAAAGTCGGGTACTTGCCCTTGCATTGCGCATCCCCGCAGTAAAGCAGGTCTTCTTCCCACATGTGGCGGTTCAAAAGAATGTCCTTAGGGTCCGGCGTCAATGGGTAGTCAACCACCCCGCAGATCATATTGCCGACCACATAGTTAGGGTCAATCTCATGGGCTAATTTAACCGCACGGGCTGAAGCTACAAATTGGTAGTGCAGCTTTTGGTAGGCATGTTGATATACCTTGTCATCTGTCACCTTGTTGCCAAAAGCATTCAGCATCAATAAGCTCGAGTTGATTTCGTTAAAAGTCAGCCAATACTTTACCAAGCCCTTGTATTCCTTGAACAAAACTTTAGCATATTTGACATACATGTCGATCATGGCTCGGTCTTGCCAGTCGTTGTATTTTTCACTCAAATACAGGGGATCTTCATAGTGAGAAATCGTAACTAATGGTTCAATCCCGTACTTCTTGCATTCTTCAAACACGCGGCGGTAGAAGTCCAAGCCCTTTTGGTTTGGTTCAGCTTCGTCACCCTTTGGGAAAATCCGGGTCCAGGCAATTGACAAACGGAAAGTCTTAAAGCCCATGTCAGCAAACAGCTTAATGTCTTCCTTATAGTGATGATAGAAATCAATCGCTACATGGTTAGGATAGTAGCTGTTGGGATCAATGGCACCAACTGCCCCTTCAGGCAGACCTGCCCCAGGCATTGCCGGCGTCTTTTCCAGCTTGCCGTTTAACTTGTAGGTCAACATTCTAGGTGCTGTTAAACTACCAGCAGTCGTAATATCAGTAACTGATAAGCCCTTGCCATCGACGTCATAGGCACCTTCAATTTGGTTGGCAGCGGTAGCTCCGCCCCATAAAAAATTCTTTGGAAATGTCATATTTTATCCTTTCTGCTAAAATACTAAATTTTTAGTCTTATATATAAAAATACTAGCACTTTCTCGTAAGCGCTATCAATGAGATCATGCTAGTATTTCTTTAGATTAGTTAAATTTTACGGCAAATCATGCCCAACTGCCAAATACAGGTCGTACCATTCTTGCCGCGTCAACTTAATTCCTGCTCCTTCGCAGCTATCCAGCAAGTGTTTCGGATTCATCGTGCCAATCAGCACCTGCATTTGGGCTGGGTGACGCAAAATCCAAGCCACAGCAATCGCATTTTTATTCGTGTGATGGGCCTCTGCCAATTTTTCTAATTCTCGGTTCAGCTTCGGGAAGAAAGGATTATCAATGAAGCTAGCCGACATTTGACTATTCTGGAACGGCGACCAGGTTTGCACCAATAGATGGTGTTCTTGGCAATAATTTAGCAGCCCGCTTGAACGCACCATGCCTTCATCTTCAGTACGGTTGACAAAAATACCCTCATCAATCATTCCGGTATGATCCAAACTAAACTGCACTTGGTCGATAATCAGCCGCTGACTGACCGCACTTTGAAGCAAGCTGATCTGGCTCGGGTTAAAGTTGGAAACGCCGAAAAAGCGGACTTTGCCACGCTGCTGCAGCAAGTCAAAAGCTTCAGCTACTTCTTCAACGTCCATCAGTGCATCTGGTCGGTGCAATAAGAGCGAATCGAGATAGTCCACTTGCATGCGTTCAAGAATGCCGTCGACTGCTGATAAAATATGTTCCTTACTGAAATCATAACGATGTCCTGGAACAATGCCGGTTTTAGACTGGATATGGAAGTCTGTCCGGCTTAAGCCACTAAGCTTTAAAGCCCGGCCAAAGACTTCTTCAGATTTGCCTTGCCCGTAAATATCAGCCGAATCAATGTAATTGACCCCTTGATCATGAGCTGCCGTTAACAACTCGCTGGCCTCTTCTGGGGTCTTTTTGTTCATCCGCATAATCCCCAAAGCAATTGCTGGAACCTCCAAGGTAGTTGGACCGAATTTTACAAATTTCATATTGCACCTCCGTAATTCGATAACATCTCCATTATACAACCGCTATCATAATTCTTAGATTATCTTGCCTGGTGCCATAGTTTTATATCATTATATATATTACAATAAGCTTATATTTAGTTTAAAGGAGGTTATTAAAATGTCGTATTTACCCTTACTAGGCGTGCTAATCATTTTGCTTGGTTTCGCCTTAAAATGGGATACCTTTGCGGTTGTTATCATTGCCGCCTTTGTAACTCCCCTGCTAGCAGGGATGTCTATAACCAAAGTGCTAACCTTGTTGGGCCAAAGTTTTCTAGATAACAGAATGGTCAGTTTGTATTTCTTGGTTTTACCAATGATTGGTTTAGTTGAGAGTCACGGCCTGCGCCAAGTAGCAATCAATGCCATCAAGAAGCTTAAACGGGCAACGCCAGGAAAAGTGCTTAGTGCCTATATGTTAATTAGAGAAGTCCTAAATGCTTTGGGAATTTCTTTGAATGGTCAAATTGCTTTTGTTCGGCCACTAGTTGCCCCGATGGCTACTGCCAGTGCTGCTAGCTATAAGTTGAGCGATGCTGATAAAGAATTGCTAAAAGGTCGTTCAGCTGCAGTTGATAATTTGGGGAACTTTTTCTCACAGAACTGTTTTATGGCTTCAAGTGGAGTTTTGTTAATTAGTTCAACGATGAAAAGTCTGAAACATGGCGTCTCTCCATTACAAATAGCTCTTTATTCAATACCTTTCGCCGTTATTACCTTTATCCTTACCTATGTTTATAACTACTTAATGGATAAACGACTTGCTGTTAAGGAGGAAGCTTAAATGTTTACACAATATCTATCCACTTTCTTCTATAGTCTTTTGGGGATATGCATGGCTATTGCTGGTATTGAAGCAATTAAGGATAAAAGTAATCCCGCTCGAATTGGGACTGGTTTCTTCTGGTTCATCCTAGCTCTGTTATTCATCTTTGGCGACTTAATACCTAAAGCGATTTCTGGTGCCCTAGTTTTAGTATTAGGACTTTTGTCTTTGTTTAAACAGGTAAAAGTTGGGAAAATTGCTGAGATTGATGCTAGCCGTGCATCTGAATATGCCAAAAAACTGGGTATCTGGCTTTTCCTGCCAAGTATTGTGCTTGCACTATCTGCTATTTTAGTTGGATCTTTAACCAACTGGGGAGGACAAATTGCGATTGGTATCGGGGCTGCCTTAGCCTTAATTGTTGCTATGATTGAAACCCGTGCACCAATAAAACTTGTTTACAATGATACCCAACGAATGTTCAGAACTATGGGAACTGCCGGCATGCTGCCACAAATGCTGGCCATGTTAGGCTCAGTCTTTACAGCTGCTGGAGTGGGGACGCTGGTTGCCAAAGCCGTGTCTGGAGCCTTTCCCACAGGCAATAAACTATTAGGGGTAACTCTTTACTGCATAGCTATGGCACTCTTTACCATCATTATGGGTAATGCCTTTGCTGCCTTTGCGGTTATCACAGCTGCAATTGGCGTTCCTTTTGTAATTGCACAAGGGGGAAGTCCAGTCGTAGTAGCAACCTTAGGAATGACTGCCGGATATTGCGGTACTTTAGTTACACCTATGGCTGCCAACTTTAACTCTTTGCCCGTAGCATTTTTGGAGATGAAAGATCAATGGGGCGTAATTAAGCAGCAACTACCAATTGCCGTAATTTTGTTAGTGCTCCATATTATCTTAATGTACATTCTTGCATTTTAGAATCGAGGTTTATCCACATGAAAATTTTAGTTACAGGTTTCGACCCTTTCGGTAACGACAAAATCAACCCTGCTATTGAAGCAGTAAAACGCCTGCCCGACACGATCTCAGGTGCGCAAATTATCAAACTTGAAATTCCAACCAAGTTCGGCATCAGTAAAGATGTGGTGAAAAAAGCCATCGACCAACACCATCCCGATTACGTTCTAAATGTCGGCCAAGCTGGGGGCCGGTTTGGTTTAACGCCAGAACTAGTTGCCATCAACTACGATGATGCCCGCATCCCCGACAACGCCGGTAAACAGCCAATCAGCACGTCAATTCAAGCTGACGGTGCTCCCGCTTACTTCACGCAGCTGCCAATCAAAGCTATGGTCCGTGCGATCCGCGAAGCCGGTTTGCCCGCCAGTGTTTCCACAACTGCCGGCACCTTTGTCTGCAACCACATCTTTTACCAAGTCCAGTATTTACGTGATAAATTTTATCCCCAACTTAAGACTGGCTTTATCCACATTCCATTTTTGCCTGATCAAGTAGTCAACCGGCCCAACACCCCTGCCCTTTCTCTGGCAGATGATGTTAAGGGCCTAACGGCAGCCATTAGTGCGATTGTGGAATTTGATGGCAAAAACGACCTCGAAAGCGTTGAAGGTCACATCAGTTAAATTTTGCTTGCCCCTAGATGGGGGCTTTTTTGATCCGATCAGGTCAATTTTCGCCAGATTTAGGTCAATATTTAGCTGTTGTTACCGCTACCAACTGATATAAAATTAAACTATAGCGAAAGGAGGACAAGCATGGCAGCACCAGCTCATGAACTTGTGGAAACCACTGAACCATTGCCGTTTTGGATATATCTCCACAATTTTGATGCCCATTCCCCAACCGGGCAAATTTCCGCCCATTGGCATCGGGGCATTGAACTTTCATACACTATCAGCGGTTCAATCCACGACTTTGAAATTTCTGGCCAGCATTTTCGGACTAAACCCGGACAAATTTTGCTGGTTAACACCCAAGAAGTCCATAGTGTGGATACAGCTAATAAAGCCGGGGATTCCGCTTTATCAATTATCATCCCGTATAACTACCTGACGCGACTATTCCCCAATATGAGTGAGTACGAGTTTATCATTAATGACTATGATGCCCTGAACAACAATCAGAAACTGGCCTATCACGACCTGCAGAGTCAATTTGCCTTAATTGTCCACACTTGGCGCGACAAGACCAATCCCTACCGCTATTTACAGGTAATGGCAGCCTTTGACCAGATCGTTTTGCTGCTAATCCGTAATTTTGCCCACAAAAGAAGCCACCACGAACGCAAAATTGGGCGCAAGGTTTACGCCGTTGACCGGATTCAGGACATTGCCGATTACGTCTCCAATCACTATCAAGAAAATTTAGATTTGGACGAAATTGCCAAACACTGTTCAATTTCCAAGGAATATCTGGCCCGCTTTTTTAAGCAAAACATGGGCATTACCCTGGGGCAATATGTGGACCAAGTACGGGCGCATCATGCTAAAGAACTCTTCGATACCGGCCACTTGTCCCTTTCACAAATTGCTTGGGAGAGCGGGTTCAGCGGCCTGCGGACCATGAATCGAGCTTTTAGCAAACTCTACGGCAAAACCGCATCGCAAATGCAAAAAGAACAAAAAGATAAGAGGTAAACAAATGCAATACTTAGCTTTAGACATTGGTGGTACTAATTTGAAGTACGCTTTAATTGACCATTCCGGTAACATCCTGGAAGACTTCCGCACGCCTACTCCGCAAAACAAGGAAGACTTTTTAGCTGCTGTGGATAAGATTGTGGAAGAATATCAGAGCAAGATTAACGGCTTTGCTTTTTGTGCACCGGGAAAAATTGTTGGCGGGACAATCGACTTTGGCGGGGCTCTGCCATTTCTTGATGGAGTTGACTTTAAAGAGCGTTATCAAGACCTCAACATCCCTGTTTGGGGAATCAATGACGGCAAGGCCGGAGTATTAGCCGAAAGCTGGCGCGGCAGTTTAAAAGACTGCGCCAACTGTGCTGCCGTAGTGCTTGGTACCGGCGTTGGCGGCGGGATCATCGTTAACGGTCAACTAATTCGGGGCTTCCACGAACAAGCCGGCGAACTCAGCTTTATGCAAACCAACTATGATACTGATTTGATGCATTCCATGGTTGGCGGCAACTGCTCCGCCGTGCAATTAATTGAAGCTGTCAACCAAGCCGAAGGTAACAGCGATCTTAATGACGGCTTTGCTGCTTTTCAGGCTATTAATGCAGGAGAAAAACAAGCAGTTAAGCTCTTTACTGAATTTTGCGACCGCATTGCAATTTTAATCATTAATCTGCAAAGCGTCGTTGACTTGGAAAAGATTTCAATCGGAGGCGGAATCAGTGCCCAGGACACAGTCATCACCGGCATTCGTGAAGCTGTCGATCGCTTTTACAATAGCTCGGACCTAATCAAAATGACATTTCAGCAGCCTGAGATTGTTCAAGCAGCCTTTCGTAACAAAGCCAATTTATACGGAGCACTGTACAACTTATTGCTGCAAGTTAATAGCGAAGAACTTTAAATATAATATAAAATAAACTAGTCAATTACCGCCCAAAACATGTCAACAGATGGGCGGTTTTTTGGACCATTTTTGCCTACAATCATAATTGTAAGCGAATACATAGAAAGTGTGAAAATTATGGTAGAAGCAAGCGTACTTGAAACAGTAAAAAAATTTAGAAATATCTGCAAGACTGTTGATGATCAAAGAGATGCCGGATTGCCGTTAGAAATTCCAGAAGTCAAACGAATCAACGACATTCAATATGGCCCTGATCCTAAGTGGAATTTGTTAGATTTGTACTTGCCGAAAAACGTCGATGGCAAGCTGCCAATTCTGATCAACATTCACGGCGGCGGTTGGTGCTACGGTACCAAAGAAACCTACCAATTTTACGGTTTAGGCATGGCTAAGCGCGGTTTTGCCTTTGTTAACCCCAACTACCGCCTGGCTCCTGAGGTCCAATTCCCTGAAGAATTAGATGATGTGGACCGTTACATCCACTGGGTGAGCGACCACGCGGATGAGTACAACTTGGACAAGAACAATGTCTTCTTGGTTGGCGACAGTGCCGGCGGCCAAATGGTTGAACAATACGTGACGATTTTAACCAACCCTGAATATCGGGCAAAGTTTGGTTATGAATTAACTGACCTGCACTTCAGAGCAGCAGCGATGAACAGTGCCGCTTTCTTTGTGACTGACCCCGGCATGATCAGTGATTTGACTGAAGCCTACTTCACTAAGGAAGTTGTAGCTGAAAAATGGGACATGCTTGAAACGGAAAAGTACATCACCAAGGACTTTTTGCCTTGTTTTCTGACTACTGCTAACGAAGACTTTATCCACGACCAAACCTTCATCTTTGACGGCTTCCTGCGGGCAGTGGGCGTCCCTCACGTTACTAAGAGCTATGGCGACAAGGACCACCCAGAGCCGCACGTATTCCTGATTAACCAAAGAGATGAACTAGCATCCCAGGCAAATGATGAAGAGGCGGCATTTTTCACCAAGTATATGGAATAAGGTGTTTACCATGAATGAAAAAAAGCAAATTCAAGACGGGATAATGTTTAAAATTTCCCTCTTATCAATTTCCATTTTCTTAATGATGGCTCCAGCCATTTCACCAGCCTTAACGCTGATGTACAAGGCCTTCCCCGACCAAAGCCCAGCAGCCGTGGAAGAACTAACCACCATTCCCAATATCGGGATTGTGGTTGGCTTGATTGTCAGTCCGTTTCTGATCAAATTCTTTAAAGAAAAGATTACCGTCTTAATCGGATTAGCAATCACCTTGTTAGCGGGGACCTTCCCCATGTATGCAAATGCCTACACGCCTATCTTAATTTCGCGGTTCTTAATTGGCTTTGGGATTGGCCTTTTTAACTCATTAGCTGTCAGCTTGATCCCTAAGTTTTACCAGCGAGATGAAGACGAACTGGCCCAAATGATTGGTTTCCAAAACGTGATGGGAACGATCGGTAGTGCCCTAGCCTCTTTCTTGATCAGTTGGCTATTAGGCTACGGCTGGCATGGCGCGTTTGCAATTTACCTGCTGGTAATTCCGGTATTCTTGCTCTTTGCGGCCTTTGTTAAGTTCCCACAAGAAGAAACTGTAGTTACTACCGAAAAATCAGCTAAAAAGTCATCCAACAAGATCAACAGCAAGGTTGTGCTAATTGCTGCCCTGATGTTCCTGCTCTTTATTTTCTACATGACCATGGCATTTAAACTGCCGGTCTTTGCGGTTCAAAATGGCATCATGAGCAACAGCACCTACTCCTTTACCATTGGCGTTCTATCCCTAGTTGGCATCCCGATAGGGGCTGCTTTTGGCAAGATCTACAAGGTCTTACATGACAAGATTTTCCCACTTGGAGCCTTCTTCACTTTTGTTGGCTTCTTAGGTTTGGCTTTGTCTACCAACTCAGTGGTATTTATTATCTTCTACATCCTGCTGACGTTTGGCTTTGGCCTGATGGTGCCTTACATGTACAACTGGCTTGACTGGGCGGCACCACGCGAATCGATTAACTTTGCCACCACCATTGTGCTGGTGCTAGTCAACGTTGGCTGCTCGATTTCACCGATGGTCATCAACTGGATTCAAAGTTTAATTGGCAACAGTAGTGCGCAAATGTCTTTGATGGTATCAGCCGTCTTCTTCGGCCTCTTCTTTATCTACGCTCTTGGCCACTACCTGAGTGTTCACCGTCATCACTTAGCTGCTCAAAAAGATGCTGCTGATAACAAGACCAAGCAAGCTTAATAATTTATCACAAAATCCCCCTTATCTGAAAAACACCCTGCGATCAACGGATCCAAGGTGTTTTTTTCTTGCCAAAATAGACTTTTATAAATAAAATATCAATATGCATAGATTATATATTTTAGATATACGTATAGGAGACTAAATGAAAAATTCAAAATCAAGCAAATTATTCAAATTGGCTTTACTGTCAATTTCGCTCTATGTCTATATTGGCACATCAATTTCGCCAGCAGCCAGCCTGCTCTATCAAGCTTTTGGTTCAGTCAGCCACACCCAGGTAGATTTGTTAACCACGATTCCCAACTTCGGGATCGTACTTGGTCTGATCCTGAGTCCTTTTGCCGTTAAAGCTTTCGGGCAAAAAAAGATCATCATCAGTGGCTTGCTGCTTACCTTAATCTGCGGCTTATTACCGGCTTTTTTGACCAACTTCTGGCTCATTTTAGCCACCCGTTTTCTGGTCGGCTTGGGAATTGGCCTCTTCAATTCACTGGCGGTCAGTCTAATTCCCCAGCTTTATCATGAAACTAACGAACTTTCTAAAATGGTCGGCTACCAGACTTTAACAGCATCTTTAGGCAGTGCCTTATCATTGTTCATTGTGGCTTTTTTAGTCAGTTACGGCTGGCACGCCGTCTTTTGGATGTATTTGATGGTATTGCCTGGTCTACTCCTCTTTGTGAAAGCAGTCGAATTGCCCCAAACAGCAAGCCAGAAAACTTTCCACTGGAACTTGCCTCTGGCTGTTTGGATCATGGCCCTGTTAATGTTTTTGGTTTTAGCCTTCTACATGACTTTGGGTTACAAGCTGCCGATTTTTGCCGTGGAAAAAGGCTTCGTCTCAACCAGCACCTACTCCATGCTGGCTGGTTGTATGATGCTGGTTGGCTTGCCGGTGGGGGCGATTTTCGGACGGCTTTATGACCGTTTCAAATCCCTGCTGCTGCCAGCAAGTGCCTTGATCTTGTTTGCTGGGTTTCTAGTAATCAGCTTAGCCAATAATTTACCCGTCCTATTGGTCGGCGATATTTTAGCCGGCATCGGGTACGGTTTAATCATGCCCGTCCTTTATCGGCTGCTCGATCGCTTTTGCCCGCACGAATTAGTCGCTAGTGCGACAACCCTGGTGCTGATTAGTGGCAACATTGGCTGCTCATTTTCGCCCATCTTGTTGGAAGTCCTCGGCGGCAAAACAGCTCAAGCAGCTTTATTAATTTCAGCAGGCTTTTTTGCAATCTTGTTCATGGTCAGTTTAATCTACGCAGTCGGCAGAAAAGCTTAATTTTTCTTGCCAAAATAAAAGGCGATGCTACGGAATTTTTCCCGCAGGATCGTCTTTTTTTAACAAGCAGCAATAATATTAATTAATAGTAAGTTGCAAATCCTCAGCATCCACAAAGTGACTGCGTTTGACAAACAACCAATTGCACAAGCCAGCCATAATTACCGGAACGATCACAAAGCCGACCAGAACCCGGACTAAGAGCAAGCTGCCACTGGAAGTCTGGTAGGCCGTCAGCGGTCCAATCAAGCCGGAAAAGCCAAAGCCGGCAGAAAATGGCGTGCCCTTCAAGTTCAAGATCGTCGTCACCGCACCAGAAACGCCAGAAGCAACTAGCACCGGTACAAACAACTTCGGCTGTTTAATCATATTAGCCATTTGAATCTTGGGCGAGCCCAGAAAATGGGCTAGTGTGGTACCAAGCGGGTTGACACTGGCACCCATCCAAGCCAAAGTGAACGAACAAGCAGTAATCCCGGCGTTGGCTGCACCTGAACCAATTCCGGCCAAACTGATCGCCATGGCAATGCCGACCGAAGAAATCGGCGAAACGATCAAAACTGCAAAGATCATGCCTAAGATGATCCCCATGATAATTGGCGAAGCGTTAGTCGATTGCTTAACGATTTGGCCAATAAAGTTCTGCACTGCCACCATTAGCGGCATGGTAGCTAGGCCCAGTCCCCCGGCAATCAGCAAGACTAAGAGTGGTTCCAGGATAGTCTTAAACTGGCCTAAAAACTTTTGGCACAATAAGACGCACCAAGCAGCAAACCAGACCGTCAGCAAAATGTTCAAAATTACGCCTGAACCGCCGATGATAAAGCTGCCGTTTTTTTGCGTAATAATGCCTCCGGCCACCATCGCCGCCAAAGACATCGATCCTGATTCCAGCAGTCCGTACTTCAACATGCTCCCGACGGCAAAAGCAGCAATCAAAGGCAAAGCACTTTGAACCATGGTGATCATGACCGTAATTTCATTGGTAACGGAATTAGCCGGCAAAAATTTCAGCAGCTGGCTAAGCAGGGCTGACGGGATCAAAGCAATCACCACAGCCAGGGAAGTGCCGTTTAAAGTAGCCATCGTGACCTTTTTCAGTTGATTTTTCATAATGAATTCCTCGGCAAATATTTCTTAATATCTAAGATTTTCTAATCTTTAGATTAAGTTTACTTGTTCACAAATCAAACTGTCAACAATTGGCTACCAATAAAGCAATTTTATTTAAAAGACAAATTTTTCAAAAGCTTGGGCAATCCCATCAGCATCATTTGACCCGGTGACAAAATCAGCTGCTGCCTTAGCTTCCGGCGTTCCGTTGCCCATGGCCACAGCCACCCCGGCAAATTCAAACATCGTCAGGTCATTGCCGGCATCCCCCACGGCCATAACTTCGGCAGGTTTGATACCAATTTTTTGACAAAGTTCCCGCAAACCTTGCCCCTTGTTGACATTCGGATGCATGATTTCCAAAAAGCGGTCATCAGCTCTTACGACATAATTATTTTGGTCAAAGCGTTCACGCACCAGTGGTTCAATTTGATCCAGCTGTTCTTTCGTGCCCACAAAAGCACCCTTGGCTGGTTGAAAATCTGCTGGCAATTCACTCGGCTGGCGAACGTACAAGGTCGCCGTATTTTCATAAGCCTGGACATATACCATGAAGTCAATATCATGGTCAGCGGTAATAATTTTTGAGTCAGGAGCCACAACGTTAAATGGCGTGTGGTGGGCACGCGCAAATTCTGTCAATTCCAGATAAGTTTCATGGCTCAAAATATCTTCAGTTTGGACCTTGCCACTAGCTGTTCGCGTAATGGCGCCATTGAGCGTGACGGCATATTGGTCGTCGCCGGTAATTCCCAGTTCAGCCATATATGGGGCTAGGCCGGCAATGGGACGACCCGAGCAAAGCACGACTTTTACGCCCGCCGCTAAAGCTTGAGCGACGACTTTTTTGGTGCTGTCTAAAATTTTGCTTTGTGAATTAAGCAAAGTGCCGTCAGTATCTAATGCCACAAGTTTAATACTCATATAGTTACCTCTTTTCAAAATTCTAACGTAAGCGCTTTAGTTTATTATAACTTAATAAGGAGCGTATTTTCAAAAAGGGGTTTACATGCGGAATTAGTTTGAGCTTATTATACTAGCAGCTTACTTTCAGTCGCAGTCTCATGATAGCGCTATCATGATATAATAATTATAGGAAAACCCCTATAGTTGTGTTATGAGAGGAGGAGAGCATCATGGCTGAATCTAATTCCAGTTCATGGGTTAACAAGCATATTGTTCCTGTGGCCGGCAAAATTAGCCAATTTCGTCCTTTAATTGCTATTCGTGATGGACTAACTTTGGCTTTGCCGTTAATTATTATCGGTTCGTTCTTTACTATCTTAGCTAGTTTTCCAATTACTGCATGGACTAACTTCATCAGCAAAACAGTAATTAATAACGTCAGCATTTCAGCTGTATTTGCTAAAATCAGCAATGGGTCATTTGGCATTATGGGGCTAGTGGCAGCCTTTGGGGTTGCCCAAAGCTATGCCTCACAAAAGAAGGTTGATGGCACGAGTGCAGGTATCCTATCTGCCGCTGCTTTCTTCATTGTCACTCCAAGCATTACCAGTTCAGGCAAAACCGTTCTTGAAGGCATGCCATATAAATACTTGGGATCCAACGGATTGTTTGTAGCTATCATCATCGGCTTAATTTCCGCTTCGATTTACCATTGGTTTATCGCACACCACATCGAAATCAAAATGCCTGACAGTGTTCCTCCAGCAGTTGCCAAAAGCTTCTCCGCACTGTTGCCCGGTGCTGCTATTATCTTATTTGCCGGCGCAGTTTATGCACTATTCTCATGGGCCGGCTGGGGCAACATTCATGAAGTATTCATTAACCTGTTGTACAAGCCGTTAAGCATGCTGAGCGATACCCTTTGGGGAACTTTAATTTCCATCTTTTTGCTTTGTGCTTTTTGGTTTGTGGGGATTCATGGTGCCAGCATTGTCAATACTGCCCTTAACCCAATGTGGTTAATGCAGACCGATGCCAACCGGGTCTTATACCAAGCTCACCACTTAGACTTAGCTCACGGTGGTCATATCATTGACTACACTTTTATTAACAACTTTGTTTACATGGGTGGTGGTGGTGCCACTCTTGGCTTAGTAATCTCAATTGGTATCCTGGTAATGATAAAAAAAGCCAACCCGCAATATAAGGTTTTGGCTCCTTTGACGATTATCCCAGGCTTATTCAACATCAATGAACCTGTTATCTTTGGTTTACCAGTGGTACTGAACTTTACAATTCTTATTCCATTTATTTTGGTTCCAATGGTCAACGCAGTGACCACTTACATCGCCATGGCCACTGGACTTGTACCACTGTGTACAGGGACAGTAATTCCTTGGACCATGCCACCGATTATTTCCGGCTTTTTAGCAACTAATAGTTGGCTGGGAAGCGCCTTGCAAGTCATCAATATTATTATTGATACTGCAATTTACTTCCCGTTCGTTGCTGCCATTAACCGACAAGAATTAGCAAAAACGCAAATGGAGGCATAGTTTTTATGGTTACACGACTTATCAGTGCAAATTCAAGTGAACTAATTAAAATGAACGGAGCAGACCTAGTTCAAAGTATCAAGGCTAGTGAAGGACGCACCGTTTTAAGCGAAAACGTAGTATTTACTCCCGCCCCTGACGGAATCACTACATCCGAAATAGCTGCCGCGATGGGAGCAGATCTAATTTTACTGAACGCATTAGATGTCTTGCATCCCCAAATTTTCGGTTTAGAAACGGCTGATCCAAGCCAAACGATTAACCAGTTGAAGAAGTTAACTGGCCGACCAATTGGCGTAAACTTGGAACCAGTTGACCAAGAAGCCGCAATGGAGTCATCTAAAATTGAAATTCCAGTTGGCCGAACAGCTACTGCTGAAACAATGCAAGCTGCAGAAAAACTCGGTTTTAACTTTGTTTGTTTTACCGGGAACCCGGGAACGGGCGTTACCAACAAAATGATCACCCAAGCTATTAAAACAGCTAAAAAGCATTTTACCGGTATGATTATTGCCGGAAAAATGCACAGTGCTGGAGTTGATGAGCCAATTGCTGATAAGGATTCTATCAACGAATTCATTGCTGCCGGAGCAGATGTAATTCTCCTGCCGGCCGTTGGGACGGTCCCGGGATTTAGTCAAGAAAAATTGACCAGCTTAACTAGTTTCGTACACGAACGTGGCAAGCTGGTAATGAGCACGATCGGCACCAGTCAGGAAGCCAGCGGCAAGGACACCGTGCGGGAGATTGCACTAGCGACGAAAATTTGCGGCGTTGACATCCAGCATATTGGTGATGCCGGCTGGGGCACGATCTCGCCGTTAGAGACAATTTTTGAATTAAGCAAAACCATCCGTGGCTTGAATCATACGATCTCGCGCATGGCCCGGTCGATTAACCGGTAAGCCCGCTGAGAATGACAAAACCGGATGGAAGTGCTCTCAAATACAAAAAATATCTTCATGCCATTGCTGATTGATAGCTTGGTATGAAGATATTTTATTTTGGCTTTAACACTGAGCAAAACAGATCTAATATTTCATTGACAGGCAGCACATTAATCTTTTAATATTACTATAATCAAGGCTTTATAATTATTTTGAAGGAGAAAAATATATGTTTAGCAGTACACCAAGAAGTAGGAAAGCAAATTGTGTAGTGATGCTTTTTAACCTTTTGTTAAGTTTTCCAATCGCTTCACGCACCAATATTGATGTTGCTAAATGTGGCTAGAGGTCAGATGATCATGAAGAAGTTCAAAAAAGCGCTCACTTGGATTGGGACCCTGCTGCTTGCCGATATTGTAGTCATTATTTTGCTTAGTATATGGTCGATCTGGACCATTATGACCCTGTATCCTGAAGTTTCAGTTCAAAAATTTTGGCAATTTTATCAGGAATGGAATCTTGGATTATGTATAATTTCAGTTACCGCAATTGATTTGTTTGCTGTTGGCAGGGCAATTTATCTGATGATCAGAAAGAAGAAAAATTCAAAGAAACAAGTTCGAGAAAAAGATCTTAAATAAAACAATATCTTCTAATTTAGCTCAATGCCTCAAGCTTAATCTGATTCTGCTTAATTGAAGTCTCATATGCCTCAATTGAGGTCAAAACGCTATTATATTCATCATAATCATCCTTAACCAAGTGGGCATACTTTTTCAGCCATTTAATCCGTGCCTGGTAAAATTCAGTTTCAGCCGAGATGAATTTTCCTAATCGTCTACCCTTATTCCAAAGAGGAAAATCTTCGTCAAAGCATAAAATATATCGTTCCCGAGCCCGATGGATCTCCCATAAGTCAGAAAAGTCTTTAGCTAATTTCCAGCCTTTCTTAGTTAACCGAATCCGGTCCCCCGTGTCATACAGGTACTCTGCCTTTAAAAACTCATCGGTCAACTTTTCACCATTAATTCCATAATCATCAAACATGTATTGGGGAAATTGCGGATATGCACCTATTTTGGGTTTACTACCATGTTTTCGGCTGTACCACACTAATAAGAACAGCTTGCGCAAAGTATAAGGCGTATCCGTATCGTAAGTATCAGTAAAAGGCGGGCAAGCAACATCTCGATCAATAAAGTCACTGAATTTTGGTGCTGTCATGCACAGTTTATAAAATTCATCAGTGATAATTGGTGTTCCATCTGCCTCAAAACCCTTAATTGCACCATTTTTTTGTCTTTATCGGTAGAAAATATTTTATGCAAAGATCTTATGAATCCCATGATGCAGCTCCTACTTTTTGATTTGCACTGACTAAAATCTTCCAATTTATTCTATCATCTTACTCGAGCAAATTGCTCATCCCAAGCAAAACAGCGTCATATCATCTGTGATACGGCGCTGTTTTTGCTGCATAATTGAATTTATTGTATTTATTGAATTATTTTTCAGAATTTAGTGTACTTCCAGGTACCCTTCAGCCTGCTTCAAATCGTCAATCGACAATTGTCCTGGCGCTGAAGTCTTACCAACAGCCCCAAATGACAGGCATGAACCAAAGACTTGTCCGCTGATCCGGGTCACCTTGCCCAAATCACCCATGGCCATAGTGATAATTGGCGTGTTCAATGCTTGGCTGGCTTCATTGGTTGCCGTCAAAAGCGTTAAAACATCCCCAGCTGTGTGTGGCATGCAGGCGAGCTTGGGCACATCAGCACCCAAGTCAGCCATTTTCTTTAAGCGGAATTCGATGACATCCTTAGCCGGTACCTTGTCAAAGTCGTGGTTGCTCATGACTACGACTACGTTGTAATTATGGGCAGCTTTGACTAATGCTGATACGCGACTTTCATCGTGGAAAAGTTCAATATCAACAGCATCACCAAGACGTTTCTCAATTACGAATTGTACCAAGTCAAGATATCTGTCTTCAGCTAATTCCAATACTCCGCCTTCTGCCTTGGTTCTGAAAGTAACTAAGATTGGCAGTTCGCCGACCGTTTCACGTACCTTCTTAGCCGTTTCCGCCAGCGTCTCGAAGTCAGCTATTCCAGCTTGGTAGTAGTCAATCCGCCATTCCATTAAGTCTGGTTTGGCAGCAGCGATAGCTTTAGCTGATGCCAAAATTTCTGTTTCAGATTCACCAACATCTGGAACTGCAATTTTGGGAAGGCCTTCACCTAAAGTAATATTTCTTAATTTTACAGTAGTCATAGAGAACCTCTCTGTATCTATTTTTATTCAGTCTTTTTCAAACTTCCAAATAATTTTTTATATCGAATTGCAATTAAACTAGTAACTATAAAACCGGCCAATGCAATCACCAAATCTAGCAGCATCACTTGGTGCATATCACCAATCCATTTAATAGCTAGCGGCAAAACGAAACTTGCCAGTGACCCAGATGTATAAAAAATACCCGTTACTGTTCCTTTCCCTTGTGGGAAAAATTCTGCCATTACAGTTAAAGCGAGCTGCATTACACCTCCAGCAGCAAAATAACCGACACATACCGCTAAAATCGTCATTAACTGCGCATTTGTAGGAAATAGCCACATTAAAGCAATCGATACCAGAGCACCGAAAGTATAAACCGGAACAAATTGAATTTCCCGGAATTTGCGACCTAATAAGGCAGTTACAAATACACAGGTAATCGAGCCTACCGAGTACCATGAAACCAAAGCGTGAGCAGTAGTTTCTGATAAATGCCCAACTTCTAAGCCATACTGTGTCAGCATTTGACTAATTAAATAGAATGTTCCTTGAGAAATAAACCCATATAGTAAGAACAATCCACCATCTAGCAATTTGTTGCCGGTATCTCCGACCGTTACTTCCTCAGTTTTAACCTGATTTCGAGCTGGAAAACGACTCATTGTCGAAAAGAAAATTAGTGTCCCCGTCAAAATAGTAATAGGTAAAATGAAGCTCCAGCCAAACCATAAGTGATTATTAGTTAAAAAGCTGGCAATCAGTGGCAACAAAAAAGTACCTGCTGAAATGAATGCCTTGATGATCACATTAGATGAACCTTTTGCTTCTGGATAGATTTCCATTAGTGCTGGATAAGTCGCAGCATCTAAAAATGAATTGCCTGCTCCAGCTAAAATCCCTGCAATATAAGCAATCGTCACATTTGGTGACATCAATAGGCCAATGAAGAAACTCAAATAAGCCAGAATACCAATAATGACAAAAGGTTTACGTCCAATTTTGTCTGATAAAATCCCTGAGATCAGGATCGTAAACAACCGTCCTAGTCCCAGGGAAGAAACTACTGCCAATGCACCAGCAACTGTTGTATGCCATTGAACGGCTAAATTAGCAGCGTTCTGAGATAAGATAACCACACTCATCCCATGAACAAAGAAATTGAGGTATAGCCCAAAAGCCGTAGGAGTATATTCTTTTTTCATCCTCATCACCATTTACAAAGTGACAAATTACTTGGTACCTTTAGCTGCATCTTCATCATCAATAATTTGCTTAATGTAGTCGGTTGGCATCTCTTCACCAGTCCATAGCTTAAATGAAGCAGCTCCTTGTTCAATCATCATGCCGATCCCATTAAAGACATGTTCGACTCCAGCCTTTTGAGCTACTTTCATCAACTTAGTAGTCCGAGGGGCATAAACTGTGTCGAAGACAACCATGTCTTTGT
This sequence comes from Lactobacillus corticis, assembly GCF_018327645.1. Classification (GTDB taxonomy): domain Bacteria; phylum Bacillota; class Bacilli; order Lactobacillales; family Lactobacillaceae; genus Lactobacillus; species Lactobacillus corticis. The sequence continues at coordinate 19,134 of NZ_BMAY01000011.1, forward strand.
GGAACCATGATGGATCTTCAACCAAGGACATATCTTCCAACGGCTTCATCCCAACACCAGTTGCATCACAGTAAATGTCTGATTCAGCAATTGACTTCTTGAAGGCATCTTGGTCCTTTAAGTCGGTCAAAGTTACCTTACAGTCAGTATTTTCTTCAATCGTCTTAACGTTCTTTTCGGCTTGTGCCCACTTGTCATCGTGCAAGTTGAAGATGCGAATTTCCTTGCAGCCATCAAGAGCTGATTGAACAGCAATTGGAGTTGCGGCACCACCAGCACCAGCCAAAGTCATAATCTTGCCTTTAACAGTTTGGCCTTCCTTCTTAAGGGCACGAACAAAACCAATACCATCAGTTGTGTAGCCAGTTAATACGCCGTGGTCATTAACGATTGTGTTAACAGCATCACACATTTCTGAAGCCTTTGACAACTTGTCCAAGTATTTGATAACTTCTTTCTTGTTTGGCATTGAAACGTTGCTGCCACGCATGTCTAAAGTCCGAATAGCATCAACAGCCTTTTCCAACTTGTCATTGCCAACTTCAAAGCATAAGTAAGTATAGTTCAAACCCAGCTTTGCAAAAGCGTTATTGTGCATCGTTGGTGACATTGAGTGACGAATTGGGTATGCCATCAAACCAATCAAGTAAGTGTGACCATCAAGCCAGCCAGTAATAGGACCATTTACACCTGTAATTTCATTTGCCATAAGAATTGTCTCCTTATACTTTGTTAAATATTTATCAATTCACTATAATGTTACCGCTTGCATGAGCTAACATACATAATGTAAAGTAAAGATATTAATAAAATTATTCTATTGTTTTTTGATAACAAGCTTCTACGGAGGGATTGCGAGAATGAATTTACGTCACCTGCAATTTTTTATTAAACTAGCCGAAACCCAACATATGGCAAAGGCTGCTGAACAATTAGGAATTTCCCAACCATCTTTGTCATATGCGATTTCCAGCTTAGAAAAAGAACTGGGTGTACCATTATTTGAAAAAGACGGTCGCAACATCAAGATTACTAAATATGGCAAGATCTATTTTGCATACGTGCAAAACTCCTTGACAGAATTGCAACGGGGTAATGACTACATTGAAGCGATGTTGGATACCACAAAGGGGCATATTAATCTCGGCTTTACTTATACTTTGGGGCAAGAATTAGTTCCACATATGGTCCACAATTTTAAGCAAAAAAGCGAAAACCAACAAATATCCTTTTCCTATAAACAGGACATTACCGATGCCTTGGTCCACCAGTTGATCAATGAAGATCTAGATTTAGTTTTTTCAAGCATGCCTCTTCATAAAGAATACAATTCCAAAATCAATATCTTTCGTTTAGTAGATCAAGAATTATTGGCTGCTGTTCCCTTTGACCATCCACTGGCTCACAAAGGTGAGGTTTCTTTAAAAGAATTAACCCAGTATCGCATGGTCCTGTATTCACCAGGTACCGGGTTAAGACAGCAAATTGACCAAATTATGACTGAAGCCAATATTGCACCTAAAATTGGCATAGAAGTAGTAGAAGATAATACCATTTTAGGTTTCGTGCGTTGGGGCTATGGCGTTGCAATTGTGCCACATTTATCGCTGCTTAATACTGAAAAAGTTTGTCTTTTAAAAATTAAAGATGATATTGTGACCCATCCAATTTATCTAATTACCAAATACGATCACTTTTTGGCTCCTGCTGCAACCAAATTTCAAGAATACGCGGAACAATTTTGCCGAAAACACTACACCTCTGTTGGTAGGAAGATATAGAAAACTCTGCTACTTAGCAAAAAGTAGCAGAGTTTTTCTAGTTAGATCATTTTATTAATTAGTTAGCATTATCAGCTGCTTCAGTACCAGCTACAAAGCCAGAGGCATAACTCCATGAGTTCATCATGCTTGGCATTGAGTCATGACCATTAGCACCGCCAATAATTTCACCAGCAGCATAGAAGTTAGGTACTAAGTTAAATTCAGCATCCAGTAGCTGCATATGGCTATTGGTTTCGTAACCGCCCAAGGTTGTGCAGAAACGCTGCTTCTGTTCGATGACATAGTATGTGTCACCTTCGTATGCATGCATAAACTTAGGATCACGGCCAAATTCTTCATCCTTGCCGTTTGCGACATAACTAGCGTACTTATCGAGTGTATCTTTCAAGTTGTCATAGTCGATTGCAGCTTTCTCAGCTACAGTCTTCAAATCACCCTTAACCAATACAGGGCTTTCCTTGCCATCTTTAGCAAAGAAGCCAGTAACTTCATCAGCAGTGAAACCATACTTGAGGAGCAGTTCGTAGAAGCGGTCCCAGGTGCGTTGATCCATCACGATGTAAGCGACCTTGCCTTTTTGTTCACCAATTGCATCCCGGAAATGGGTGTATGGAGCTGATTCATTTACAATTCGTTTTCCATCGTGGTTAACAAAAATAGCTCCCATGTCAGTGGCTTCCTTGGTTGAGTAAGTAGTCAGCTTAGCAATGCCGGGTTCAACTTCCAAACCGTGCGGATAGATCTTGTACCAATCTAAGTTGCGACTAGCCAAATTAAGTTTCTTGGTAAAGTTAAAGTAGTCGCCAGTTGATGTCATCGGGCCATAATATGGAATATCCGTCTTCTTTTGCTTGTAGTCGCGTGCACCCCAACCACCAGCAGCTAAGACCAATGACTTGAAGTTTACGTGGGTTGTTTGTGTCCGTCCTTCAGCTGTTAAAGCATGCAGCTTGCCTTCAGAGTCTGTTTCCAAGTCTTCTACTCGGGCGTCCAAGAGGATTTGGCCACCTTTAGCCTCAAAGGCCTTGGCTAACTTGGTAATCAGTTCATAGGAGCTCTCAGAAGGAACTTCGATTTGTCGATCAACTGAGTGCTCTATCGTTTGGGTTTCAGCCTTTTGGTAAGTTACATCAGCATAGGAAGCCACAAAATCAACCGCCTTACCGATATTGTTAGCTAACAATTCTGACAGCATCGGATAATTGGTACCGCGACATTCGCGAGTAATATCACGAACTAATCTTGCTGGTGAGTCCTTAGCAGCGTCTTCCAAAAGACGTGCTGAAACCTTTGAGCCAGTACCAACAACGTTTGAGCCATTTAAGATTGTAGCTCCACCCAAGTAGCCATTTTTTTCAAGAACGACTACCTTCTTGCCCATTGATAAAGCTCTCAAAGCAGCGATCAGCCCAGCAGCTCCGGATCCAATTACGGCAACATCAGTATCAATTGTAACTTCTTGGTGAGCTTTCTTAACATTCTTGGCTTTTACGGTTACGCCAGCGTCATTCAAAGCAGCCTTGCCAGAATCCAAGATTCCTTGGGTCATGATTGAAGCACCAGAAATCACATCAACATCAAATGATTGTCGATCAATAATATTCTCTTTCAGTTTACCGAATGCTTGATTAAAGATAGCTGGTGTTTCAGAACTCTTAGTTACTTCAACATCAGCAATCTTGTTATCAGCTAGCTTGATATCAAAGTCAATTTCGCCATTCCGCCCTTGGGCTGTGGCCTTTACAATTTTTTCAGTCATGAGTGATTAAGTCCTTTCCCTCGCGTATTAAATCGCTTTCATTATATGATGATTTAGGCTTCTAAAACACAAACAAGTTTTTTAAAATTAATAAAATTCTTTTATAAATATTGCAAAATAAAAGAGGATTCAGTTTTTAACTTAAATCCCCTATAGTTTGTGCAAAGACAAACTTGTGCGTTAACCCTTAATATTGAATTTCTTAGATCTAGTTAACAAGATCAAAGTTAACACAACAGAAACAATCGTAATAATAGCTGTAATCCAGAATACCAGTAGAGTATTGAAAGCATCAGCCTTTAAGACAAAGGCGGCGATCAATGGTGCTACAAAGTATACCAGGGCTGGAGCAAAGCTGTAGTAGGAAGTAATCTTACCATGGCCTTGTGGGAAGTACGATGTCAACACAGACAGACCTACTTGCCAAACACCACCAGCAGCAAAGAATCCAATCAAAACAGCACCCAAGACACCAGTGGTTGCTGATGGAGCTAAAATCATCAGTAACAAGCCAATCGCTGACATTGTTGAGTAGATCAAAATCAAAACCAAACGCTTAATCTTGGTAACTAAAGCTGAGGTTACAAATACTGAAACCAATGAGGCCAATGAATACCATGAAACTAATCTGTTAGCTACATCACCCGTCGACTTCAATACATATTGTCCGTAATACGGTGAGTATAACGAAAAGATGTAGAAGGTAAAGCAAAGGGTAAAACCTAAAGTAATAATCATTACCCCATCAACTGCCAATTTTGGTTGTTCACCAGTTGGCTCAGAAGCCTTAACCGAATCATTACTACTCTTCTCATCAGTTTGCTGAGGTGCATACGGAACCTTCAACGTTAATAGCACATCAATTACTAAGATAATTACTAAAATTAGTGCGGTAACTTTAGGGTCAGTGATTGCTGCAACTAAGAAGGGAAAGATAGTTTGCGCAATTTGCATCGCTGCCTTTACAAGCGAGTTCATAGTAGCAGTATTATTTGGAAAGGCATCAGCCAAAGCTGGGTATCCTGCCGTGTCACCAAATGAGTTGGTAGCACCAAAGAATAGTGTTGCCAAACCAGCAAGCCAAATATTTCTTGCATAGGCTGCTCCAAGCAGGAAGATAATGTCACAGATTAAAGCAATTAATAATGTCTTACGTCTACCGATTTTATCGGAAATCGCACCAGCAAACAGAATCGTAATAATTCTCCCAAGTCCTACCATGGCCATAACTAGTGATAAAGTAGTGCTAGTTGCGCCCCAGGCTTTCATGAAGAATTCACGATACTGACTAATAAAAATTGTTGCGGCACCGACAACAGCATAATTTAAATACACGGTTGCCGCTGCACCAGCATAGTTCTTCTTATTCATCATTACACCTCTAATTGGTTTTTCTCTTTTGAACTTGATCAACTATTAACAATATAACGCGTAAGCGCTTTATCGTATAATTGCTAATTGCTATGCTGATATTTGTAAGCTTTATATTAAGCTAAAAGCTTGTTCTATAGATACTTCTTATTTACATTTGTTAATTAAAATAGCCGTTATTGCTTAATAACTGTGAAAGCCATGCTTAATTATCACGGTTTTATAGGCACGTTGCATTCTTCTATTAAGTTTTTTTATATCAAGAGAAAAAGCCGTAATCATAATGATTACGGCTTAATTTTTATTTTTTATACTTGGCTAGCTTAGTTTGAATAAACGCTTTTTGCTCCGGATCAGTAATTGTTAATGGCTTCACAGGTACTGGCGTAAAGTTACTATCAACAGCCACGAAAGTAAAGATACCACTACCAATTACCGTTTTTTCACCGTCTAATGTTTTGCGAAGCACATCAGCATATACCATCATCGTGTGTTTTGATGTCTGAAGCAAGGTTAACTCAAAACTAATATGATCTCCAACTACCGCTCTTTTAGTAAAGCTAAAGTAGTTAATTCTTCCAGTAACTGCAAGCGAATGATTATATTCAGAGACCAAAATTCCAATTGCGGAATCTAGGTGTGTCACCAAAACGCCCCCATGAAGGATGTTCATATGATTCAACATCCCTGGAGCAACAATAAAACGCCCACACTCTTCTCGATAAAATGAATTATTACTCATTGCCTATACTTTCTAACATCTTCTCTTTTAATAGATACTTTTTAGTCTTTCCGTTAGCTGTTTTAGGTAAAGCATCCATAATCCAAATGATCTCCGGCCATAATTTCTTATCAACATCATTCTCAGATAAGTTGGCCAACAATAAATCTTTATTCATCTTCTGTCCTTTATCCTTAAGGACAATAAATGCACCAATTCTTTGACCAAGGCGATCATCAGGATAGCCCATAACAGCTGCATCAGCGATATTCTGACACTCTTTCACTTTTTCTTCAACCACCTTGGCTGAAATGTTCTCTCCGCCACGAATGATTTTATCACTGTTACGGCCATCAATTTCAAGCAAATGATCTGCCGAATAATGTCCATAATCACCGGTATTTAGCCATTCGCCATCAAAACTTGCGCGAGTTTTTTCAGGACGATGCAAGTATTCTTTGAAAATTATTTTACCTTTAACTTCAATTGTACCTTTTTGGCCGGGTTGGGTAATTTCCTTACCCTTGATATCGATTAAACGAATGGCTACTCCTTTAACTGGTATAACTCCTGTTTCGGTATAGTCAGATTTGGCAAAAGCATCAGCAGGAGTATAAGCAAAAGGAACTGCCTCGGTTAAACCATAGCAATTATAAACTGGTAAGCGACGCTTTCGAGCTTGATCAAGCAGACTTTGTTTCAACTTATCACCACCAACGATTAGTTGACGCAAATGTCCTAAATCATCAATGTTAAAAAGCACATCGTAAATAACTGTCGGTACACTATCAATATATGTTACTGGATACTTCTTGATAATTTCTGCTAAATAGCTGGCACGATAGTGTCGCATGATTACCATGGTACTCCCAGCCAGGATAGTTGAAACAATCCCGTGATGGAAACCAATCGCATGATAAAAACCAGAAGGCATTGCGATCATATCGTTATCAGTAATTTTAAAAGCTTGATTATAAGCTAATTCTGCTGATAATACATTTTCGTTAGTTAAAACGACCCCTTTAGGAGCGCCTGTAGTTCCGGAAGTATTTAAGATAACAGCAGGCTGATCAGCCGGATCAGCAGGAAAATCAATGGTTGAAGCATGGTCTGAACGATAATAATATTTTAGTTCCCCGACTTTTTTACTATCGTACTCAGCAAGTTCATCGTTATAGATTGTATCACGGCCACGGGGGGCTTTTTGGGCCACGATCAAAAATGGCTTGAAGTCACTGATTAGGTTCTGAATTTCGGTACTATCAAAATGAGGATTGATCGGGTTAATAATCGCGCCTAGTTTGATACAAGCCAATATATAAACTACATCATCAATGTCACTTTCAAATTGCAAGGCTACAATGTCACCCCGGCGTAAACCGGTACTTTGCAGCAAATATGCACATTGAGCAGCTAAATTATCAACTTCTTCATAACTGAAACTTTTATCGTTATAGATGACAAAAGTTTTTTCTGGCGAAAGCTGAACCCGAAGGTCCCAAGCATCTTTTATTGATTTTGCCGTCTCAATCCCTGCCATTTTTCTTCTCTCTTTCTAGACCAAGTTAATTAGTTGATCGATAACTTGGTTGGCATCGCCAACAATTCCATAATCAGCTAGTTTAAAAATAGGTGCGGTTGGATCCGTATTAACCGCAATAATATGCTTTGACTGGTCCATTCCAGTTGTATGCTGTACTGCCCCAGCAATCCCAAATGAGTAGAAGATGTCCGGCTTGACGCTTACTCCTGAGATCCCAATCATGCGACTGACTGGCAACCAACCTACATCAGTTACCGCTTTAGTGGCACCAACACTTGCATCCAGCTTATCAGCCAATTGCTCTAATGGTTTGAAGCCTTCAGCATCTTGTAATCCTTTACCACCAGCAACAACTGTTTTGGCAAACAGTAGATCATTGCCGGCATCTCGTTTTTCTACATAAGTTGCAGGTTCTTCAGCTGAAATTGTCATTGGCTTTTCACTTACTTCAGCTTTAGCTTTTTCAACCACGCCATTAATTGCTACCGAAATTACACCCTTACCTTTTAAATGGGATAGTCGAACTACCTTAGTTGAATCAATTTCACGACTAAGGCTGACTGAGTTAGGACCAACTTTAATATTGCTGATACTTGGAATAAAAGGAACAGCCAACTTAGCTGCCAATCTTGCAGCAACTAAATTTCCTAATTTACTATCTTCAAAAATGTACGTGTCATTACTGTTCTTGAGGAGGTTAAATAAGAATTCAGCAGTTTGAGCTAAATCACGTACTGTAAAGTTTTCATCTTGGTATAAAACAGTCTTTACCCCAGAGTTAGCATACTTATCATGCAAATCGCTGGCGTGATTAGTAAGAACGATGTTCGTTAAGCTGCTGAAATTTGCCTTGACGCCGGCTAAAGTTGCCAAGCTGGTATTTTCGCCCAGGCTCTTATCCTCAAATTGAATAAAATATGCCATCTTAAAACTCCGTCCTTACTTCATAATTCCATCTTGTCTTAAAGCTGCGACCAACTTTTCAACCGCATCTGGTTCTTCATCCAGATTCCAAATAACATGTGGATGCTGCGTTTGGTTGACTACAACTTCACTTGCTTCTTCAGTATCCAAGTTTAAAGCAACTGACTTAATCGTTTGTTTTTGAGCTGCTTCTAAGGCTGGGAAGCTTGGCAATTCTGGTTCAATTGCGTTGGCTTCAACCGTTAAAACAGCTGGAGTTTGAACTTTGCCCTTAAGCTGACCCCGATCAAGTTCAGTTTCATATTCCCAGTTAGGACTTAAACGAGTGACATTTTCATATAAGTTAAAGCCCAAATTCTCAGCTAGATAGGCTGCAATTGGAGCAGATCCAACAACATCCCCAACTAAAATTAGGTCATAACCTTGGTCTTTGAGATATTCACTAACCTTTTCTGCTGCTAAGTATGCATTTGCTGGGTCATTAGGATCTGAACCAACAAATTCGGTCGCAGAAGCGGCTCCCATTGCTAAGGCTTCATGCAGCACTCTTACGCCAACTTCACCTTGCTCTAAAGTAAATAAGTCTACCTGACCATTATTACCAGCAATTTTTACTGCTAACTCAACAGCTGCTTTATCACTGTCACTAAGAAACAGCTTTTCAGGATGGTAAAAAACTTTGGTCCGGTGAGTCGTGTATGTTTTAGGATCAGTTAATTCACTTTTGACAATAGTTGCAATCTTCATGACTTCACCTTCTATTCCTTTGCATATTCCTTAGCAACTTCACGTGCAATCGTCATCCGCTGAATTTCATTAGTACCTTCCAAAATCTGGAAGCCTTTGACATCACGCATTAATTTTTCAACTGGGTAAATCCGAGTGTAACCATAACCACCAAAGATTTGCACTGCATCAGACGTGACCTTTTGAGCAACATCAGTTACAAACAACTTGGTCATGGCACCTTCTTTTCTAACTAGGCTGCCCTTATCCATCATCTTCATGGTGTTGTTAACCAAGAGACGGGCAGTTTCAACTGAAGTAGCCATGTCAGCCAGCATATTCTGAACAGATTCAAAGTTGGCAATTGGTTGGCCGAATTGTTCCCGCTTAACTGCATAATTGCCAGCTTCATCAAGCGCTCTTTGCATAATCCCAACAGTTAAAGTTGATACAAAAGCACGTGACAAGTTCAGGCTATTAAGGGCAATATTTATCCCTTTACCTTCTTTGCCAATCAAATTTTCAACTGGTACATGGACGTCTTTGAAGAATAGTGGAACCGTATTTGATAATCTCAATCCCATCTTATCTTCATGTTTTCCAACATAAATTCCTGGTGTATCCCGAGGAATCATAAAGGCTGATAACCCATGATTACCATTGTTAGAAGTTCTGAAGACGCCAATATATACGTCAGCAACACCACCATTAGTTGCAAAAGCTTTTTCACCATTAAGAATGTATTCATTACCTTTGCGAACAGCTGTATCCCGCAGAGATCCGGAATCTGACCCAGAATCTGCTTCAGATAAAGTGAAGGCAGCAAATTTTCCTGGCTTTAAGATATCTGCAAATCTTCTAGCTTGGTCAGGCGTACCTGAAATCATGACACAACGCAGTGCAACAAAAGAAGTGATCAAGGTCAACGCATACCCAGCATCGTATTCTGCTAATTTTTCAAAAACCAAAGCCGAGTCTTCAAATGACAGTCCTGCACCACCATATTCCTTAGGAATTTCTAACATGTGCAAGCCTAAATCAAAAGCTGGATTAAAAGCTTCTTTTGGACATTCGCCTGCTTTATCCCATTTGCTGATTAATTCTGGTTTGAGGTATTTATCACCAAATTCTTGAGCTAGGTGAATATACTCTCTTTGTTGTTCTGTATATTGTAATGCCATAATAAAACCTACTTAATTGGATCACCGATGTGACGCAAGTCACCAGCAGCTCCACTCTTAATCATTTCTTCAACCTTTTCCTTGCTATATCCAAGGTCCTTTTCCAAGATTTCGCGCGTGTCAGAACCTTGAGCTCTTGAAGGAGTCAAAGTTGGCTTACCTTGAGAAGCAAATCTTACAGGGTTAGTAGGAATAAATCTCTTCGCGCCTGATGGGAAAGTCATCAAGCGAATTTCATCGTTATCCAAAGCCTCTGGGTCTTTGTAAATTTCTTCAGGAACTTGGCAAGCTTCTAGTGGCAAGTCTTCTTTGTTAAATAGATCAACCCAGTGCTTTAATGGTTGCTTCTTGAAGGCATCTTCCAAAATAGCAATAACTTCACTGCTTGTGCCATTCTTGTTCAAAGTATCCATCTTGTTGTAGCGTTCATCGCCAACAACGTCGTCACGACCAACGTCATGCATAACTTTGTCAAAGTCACGGTCGTATTCCGGAACACATAATACGAACCAACGATCATCACTAGTCTTGTAAGTGTCGTTAAATGGGTTAGTAACTTCTTTTCTGCTCTTTGGATATTCGTTGCCATATTGAGCTGAAACCATGGCGATGTTTTGCATAAAGATGGCTGCGTGGTTTAAGTTGACAGTCAGCTTTTCACCAATGCCAGTCCGCTTAACTTTTAGCAAAGCTGCACAGATACCAGCAACCAAAGTCAATGAAACTTGGAAGTCACCATAGCCGTTAACAGGGTTATATGGGTTGCTTCCCTTATCAACAGTCGTACCTTGAACACCGCCACGAGCTTGGTAAGCAGTTGCGTCATAACCAGCTGCATCTTTCTTGGGACCAAACTCACCATAACCACGGTCTTGGGCAAAGACTAGTTTTGGAAATTCTTTATGTAATTCTTCCCAAGTAATTCCCATGTGTTCCAAACTCTTGGTTCTTACTGAAGTTAGGAATACGTCTGCAGTTGCCAGCAAGTCCTTGAAGGCTTTCATCCCTTCAGGAGTCTTCATGTTCAGCGTAATGAACCGCTTGTTCATGTTAGAAACATCGAAACCAAGGTTTTCATCATCTTCATATTTCATGTTGAAAACGGCACCCTGCGTTCTACCAGCATCGCCTTTTGGAGCTTCAACCTTAATGACGTCAGCTCCCCATTCACCCATAATTCTACCTGCAGTAGGAGCTGCCAAGAATTGAGTTAAGTCAACTACTCGAATGCCTTTTAAAATTTCATTAGCCATTTGTATTGCCTCTTTAGATACCTTCATAAAAAAGGACTGAATCTTGTTATTTAGTTAGATCCAGTCCTTAAATCAATATTTATTACTTGATGCTGTTAATTTCAGTGTTGCCACCGTCTTTGATGAGCAAACGACCAGCAGTCAATCTCTGAACAGAACGTGGACCTTCTTCAAGCCACATAGCACGGCAGTCACGGTAAAGCCGTTCAGCAGGGCCGTAAGGGTTGTCCTGGAAGTAACCAATACCACCAAAGATTTCAAGCATGTAGTCTGAAACCAGCTTTACAGTGTTAATACTTTCAAGCTTAGCCATTGATGCCTTCTTGGTAATGTCCTTACCAGCATCGTAGTCTTCTGCCAAGTCCCAAAGCATTAAACGCAATGCGTGAATCTTTGAACCCATGTCAGCGATTTCAAAGATGATTGATTGTCTCTTAGCTAAAGGCTTGCCAAAGGTTACACGGTCCTTAGCGTAAGCAATTGACATTTCAAGCATCCGTTGAGCCATACCTAAGTTTGAGTCGGCAATGTGGGCTCTTGAAAGTGACAGCGAGTGGATAGCAACCTTCATACCTTCACCACGCTTACCTAACATGTACTTGTCAGGAACACGCATGTTAGTGAACTTCAAGTCGGCGTGACCAGCACCACGACAACCCATCATTAATGGCATTTCATGAGCTTCGAATCCTGGGGTGTCAGTTGGTACCCAGAAGGCTGACAATCTTTCGTCACCTTGCTTGTCTGGGTCAGTAACAACGATCAGGTAAGTAAAGTCAGCAACGTCAGCGTGAGAAATCAAAGTCTTTTCACCGTTGATAATCCAGTCATCGCCATCCTTAACAGCAGTAGTGTGAAGGTCGGCACCAGTACCACCTGTCTTTTCAGTTAAGGCAAAGTTTGCATAGATGCTCTTGTCTTGGAATTTATCCATGTACTTGTCCTTAAGCTCCTTGCTGCCGAAGGTATCAAGGATTCTCCAGTTCATGTCTGAGGCGTGGTGCAAGTGCATCCGAATACCACCTTGGGTACGTGAGAATTCTTCTTGAACTTGCAAAATTTGCTTTTCACTCAAGCCCCAACCACCATATTGCTTTGGTAATGCGAAACGATACAAGTCGTGCTTGATTGCAATTGGGAAGAAGTCCTTTGGAAATTCACGATTTTCTTCAATGTATGGAGTCATCCGATCAAATTCGTTTTGTGCCAAGTGACTAATTTCCTTCAAGTAGTTTTGGAAGTCTTCATCTGACATTGATTCACCAGGTTTGGTGGTGTGCATGATTGGAGTTTCTTCATAAGGTGGTAACGTGTGTAATTTCTTTTCCATGATCTAAATATCTCCTTAGTTAATCGCTCTTCATTAGCAAGCGCTTTCTTTTTGATTACAGTAATGATTATCAATCCTTACTGAGATCATGTAAAATTAATTACGGATAATAGTGTATTAGCTTTAGTAATATTTTCACCCTTGACTATGGAAAATTTGCCCCGTAAACTGTAGTTGATTTTGTGAATAGCGTCACTATTTTGAAAAAGCGCTTTCGTTACTTCCTAGTACTCTAAGCACGAAGCGCAAGTATTAACGAAATTTATGTTTAAATTGCGTTTGACTAACACAGAGGCACAAAATGAATTTAAACCAACTGTATTATTTTCGAGAATTAGCAGAACAACAACAGTACACACGGGCAGCTGAACTGCTTTATATTAGCCAGCCCACACTTTCAGTCTCAATAAAACAACTTGAAAGTGAATTAAATTGTAAGTTATTCCGGCATAATGGTCACAATGTTGAATTAACTCCTTATGGGAGGCTTTTTTACAGTACCGTTGTTAAGACGCTCGATGTACTTGATGACGGCAAGCGTCGACTGGAGCAACAAATCAGCCAAGACCAAGGCAATATTCATGTAGCTTGTATTCCGACTCATGTAGGCACCTTGTTGCCAAGACTGGTCAAAGAATATAAACAAGAAACAGAAACTGCTCCTAGAATTATTTATCATGACAATCCTTCGCTCCAAATCTGTCAGGGAATTCAAAATGGTTGGTATGATATAGGAATTACTTCTTATGTTGAGGGATTTGATAATTTCAATTTCATTCCTTTCTTTTATGAACCAGTAATTGCAATCGTATCTCCTGACAGTGACCTAGCTAAGATCGATAGGATTTCTCCTGAAGAATTACGTGGGGAAAATTTACTGACTTACACTAAGGAAATTGAAATTGGTCAGTCAATTACTAATGCTTTGCTTGCTAAAGCCTCAGACTTAAAAATTGAAAATCGGCTACACGATGAGTTAGCCATTGCTGGACAAGTTATGACTAACAACATTGTCGGCGTGGTTGCTGATACAGTATATTTAAAAGGATTCGACCTCCATCGCATCAAACTGGATTTACCAAAAGATACACGGCAGATATATTTAGCCTATGACTCAGAAAGAAGCATGTCCCCAGAATTCTGCAACTTTCTAGACTTCTTAAAGCGACAAAAACACCATTTAACAGAACATTTTCCAATGGAACCAATTGAAGATATAGAATAAGACTATAGCTAGCTATAGTCTTTTTATTTGTCTGTTTGTGATTTTTTTCTTAATCTCAATAGCGTAAAATGCTACTTAAAGGATAAGGTGAATTTTATGACTAATAAACTTTGCAAATTGCTAGGGATCCACTCTCCGATCATTCAAGAGCCAATTCATACTTTAACTAATGGAAAATTTATCAGTGCAGTATCGGAAGCAGGATTTCTCGGCTTTTTAGGAATCAATGCCGGTTATCACGTTAATACTTCAGCTGATGCCACCACTAGCGCGTCGGCGTCCGATAGCACAACAGTTGGCGATCCCAATAATTATGCAATCCTAGATACAATGACAGAACGCAATCTGATGAATGAGCAAATAAACGCTGCTCTCGAAAGGACTTTTAGACCCTTTGGCGTTGAAATTGCTTCTGCGAAACAGAGCCCGACTGAAGATCCAATTGCTGATTCTTTAGTTGCTCTAATGCGAAAGCGTCGAATCACAATTGCTTATTTCGAAGGTTTTGGCCACTTAATTTCCACGGCTTGGCTTAAAGTGCTCAAAGATAACGGAATTCGCATTATTGAAAGAATTAATAGCGTGGAAGAAGCTGTGGAAGAACAAGAAAAAGGTGTAGACGTCCTGCTGGCAGGCCAAGAGTTAATTCCTGCTATTCGAGCCAAAATACCAACTGCCATCCTAGTTGCCCGTGGCGTAGTAACTGCAGCTGAAGTCAAACAAGCATTCGCTGCTGGTGCAGATGGCATCAGCAATCGCTTACTCTTTTATACCAGCGAAGAAGCCCTTACCGCTGAGGCAATCAAACAACAATATGTGGAAGCTACGAAAGACAAATTAGTAAGCTTTAAACTTCCATTCGGAACCGTTTATTCTCTGCCTGGAAAATTACCAGATAATTTGGCCACAAGTACCTCTTCTCCGGCTGAGTTATGGGAACAAGCTAATCGCTATCAAGGCTTAATTAATGGTTTCGTGAAAGGTGACTTAGAGGCCGGCTGGACCGATACTGAGGCTGATGTAGACGTAGTCACTAAAATTGCCCCGGTTGAACAGCAATTAGCTGAGGTATTAGCAGCAATACCAGAGGGATAGAAAGAGTTTTATCATGGCAGCATCAACAATTACCCAAAACGCCGTAAAGGCTCTTCTTTATGAAGTTACAACGTGTCCCAAACCAGGTTTGGTAGATCCCGTAGACCCTGGCTCGCACAAGGACATGGACGTATTTACTTTTATCGACAGCAGCCTCAGTCTAGAACCATACTTCACTTTTTGCGAACAAGCCGGCTCCGCCTTCAACGGCAGCGACTTACGTGAGCTTTTTGAAAAATTACGCCCGCGCGGCATTCAAGCCGAAAAAGAAATGCTGGCAGCAACTCACGGCATCAACACTCATAAAGGGGCAATTTTTTCTCTAGGCATTTTCGTGGGTGCAGAGGCATACGTTCAGAAGCATCCCGACCAAGACGTTTTTGCAGTAATTCGCCAAATGTGTCGCGGCTTGGTCAAGCACGATCTTGGTAAAGCCTCAGCAGCCCCAACTGCGGGAGAGAAGCAATATCGCAAGTATGGCCTGGGCGGTGCGCGAGCTATGGCCGAAGCAGGTTACCCGATAATTGAAGACGTGGCTCTGCCTTTTTTAGCCAAAAGCACCGGAACCACCAACCAGCGACTGCTTGATACCTTGATGAAAATCGCAACCCAAGCTGCTGATTCGACGCTAATCAAACGCGCGGGATCAGTTACGGTGGTAAAGTGGGCACAAGAGCAGGCGCAGCATTTTCTCGACCTGGGTGGTGCTAAAAGCCAAGCTGGCATGGCATTTCTGGCTGAATTAAACGTGACTTTCAAAGAGAAAAATTACAGCTTAGGAGGATGTGCCGATTTGTTGATTTCTACGATTTTCTTAGCTTTGGAGCGGGGAATTCTGTAGCACCAAGCAATAATAACTACCCTTTTATTAATCAATGCTATAATTAAATAAAGCCCACTGAAGGACCTCCAGCGCTCATTGACTATCTTCTACCCCTAAATGAGCGTATAAACGATAGCTAGACTTAACTAACTTATCTTCTTCATTTTCCTTCAGTCGGACTTTTTTTGTACACTTTTTTATCTAAATTTGAAACTCTTTTGGAAAATTGGATGCTGCCGCAAGTCATAAACGGAGCCACTGATTGGCTTAATGGCAAATGGTCGCAGCAATTCTCGGCGTTCAGAGTGATTTTCACCAGAAATTGTCGCCATTTCCGGATGGCTGGCAAAAATTCGATCCAAGACGGCCAAATCAGCTTCCTCAACCTCGCCCACCAAACTTACGCCAACGCTATCCATCGTCTCTTCCCCTTTCAAAGCCGTGATTGAAATTCGGGGATGTTCTTTCAAACGGTGGTAAAACGGCTTCTCATAGGTAGTCGCAAAATACAGCCGTCCCTGCTCAGCCAGTTCGATATCCGCGACATTAGTAATGGGATTGCCTTGCCGATCTACCGTCGCAAAAACGACTGATTGAAAACTATCTGCAAAAAGACGTAAAAAGTCTTCGTTACTAGTTTGTTCATCTAAAAAAGGTACTGCTTTTCTCATAAGAATCCTCCTAAATTAGGCGATTGCGCCTGAAGTGTACTATTATTAATATTATTGCACAGATTGGAGGCCTAAAATGGCGCTTGGACATCTTCTGCTGATGGCAATTAAGTACTTGCTGCTCGGCTTTGGCGTACCTTTAGGGCTGGTACTTTTTCTTACTTATTTAAATCGCAACACCGATGCCATGTTGGACGGCAGCGTTGGCTGGCAATGGGAAGTGTACCTAGGCTGGCTAGGCATTATCATCCATGAACTTAGTCACCTGCTCCTAGCCCTTTTCTTTGGACACAAGGTGACTGAATACAAATTGCTAGTCCTACCCAAAGACGTCCGCTCGACTGAAAATGGTACTGTAAGACTAGGCTATGTTAACCACCAGTGGAATCCCCACTCACTTTACCAGCAGCTAGGGAATGCTTTTATTGGAACAGCTCCCGTTTATGGCTCAACCTTGGCAATTTATTGCGTGTCGCGCTTTTTGGCACCTGAATGGTATCAAAACCTGACAACTTTTGCTCATCAAGTCATTAACCTAGAAACCCCAACTTGGAATTTGTTGTGGGCCACGGGGATAAGCAGCCAAGGTGAAAAAATTCGCGTCATCATAGCCGTATTGTTAATTATGTCGATTACAATTGGCGGTTTTGCTTTAAGCAGTGCTGATCTTGCTAGCTGCGTTACTGCTTTTGGGGAGCTGGCGTTGATCAGTTTTATCCTGATTTTTGTGGGCTCGCTGCTGGGAGGAAACGTTCAGGTAGCAGCGGTGACACAAACAATTGCGCAATTTAGCGTTTCTGCTCTGAGCTTTTCCTTCTTGGTATCGATTATGGTCAATGTAATCATCAGAATTTTGGCAATTTTGTAGAACTAAAAAGCCGACTCAGTTTGAACTGAATCGACTTTTTTATCTATGCGTCGTAATTATTTGTTTGCTTGACGTCGCTTTTCCCAAAGATAGGTTGCTGCAGCTAGTGCTAACAACATGACGCCTGCAACGGAAGCTGCCAGAGTAGCATGGTCACCAGTTTGTGGCAAAGTTGAATCTTCGTCAGAAGAATCAGCTGCTGCAGCTACATCTGTAGTGCTGGTGCCAGAGCCGGAGTTATCGCTTGAAGCTATGACTGCGAGCTGATCACTGCCCTTGTTAGAGCTGCTTGAGCTTTCTTCTGAGCTAGAACTTTCTGAACTTGAGCTCTCTTCTGAACTAGATGATGAGCTTGAGCTTTCTGAACTTGAATTGTCGCTTGATGCCGAACTTACATCTGCGTTTGACGAGCTTGAGCTTGAACTTTCGCTCGATGAGTTCGTGCTATCACTTGATGAACTAGTGCTTTCACTCGATGAGTTCGTACTTTCTGAACTTGAGCTCTCCTCTGAACTTGATGATGAGTTAGAACTCTCTGAACTTGAATTGTCGCTTGATGCCGAACTTACATCTGCGTTTGACGAGCTTGAACTTGAACTTTCACTTGATGAGTTCGTGCTATCACTTGATGAACTAGTGCTTTCGCTCGATGAGTTCGTACTTTCTGAACTTGAGCTCTCTTCTGAGCTAGATGATGAGCTAGAACTCTCTGAGCTAGATGATGAACTAGAGTCATCTGAACTAGTAGTCGACAAAGTTACAATTCCTTGCAAATAACTATCGCTTGGAGTGTAGAAGTTAACCGTTTTACTTGCATCACTTGAACTGATCAAGTCATTGTAAACTTCTTCTATCGCCGTTGAGAAACTACTATGACTAAAGTCATAGCCTAAAACATGCCATACAGCATATTGCGTAACCTGAGCAAATTCTGCATCACTTAAGCCATCAGGCGTGTCAGCATAGCCATAGCCATTTTCCAAAACGCCAGCTAAATTGGCATTTTGTTCCGTAGTCAAACTATAGCCGCTAGAGCCAAATTCACTTGGCATTTGTTTCGTTGGATCGGCACAATATCCGACTTCGCCATTAATCGTAAAATAGTACTTGGTTAAATCGCTACTATTAGGATAAACCTTTTGTGCAGTATAAGTGGTTGAACTAGTAGAATCCGCCTTTACCGACTGGATACTACCCCACGAAAATGCTGCAGCTAGCAAAAGTACTAATGAAGCTAGCAGTCTTGAGAGCCTCTTCATTTTCGTTTCCTCCGATTTTCCATTTATAATAATTTGCTATTTCAAACTTATTATACATTAGAAATATCATAAAAACATATATGAATGCTCGATAAGATACTAATCATACATTAATATAAAAGATCGGGTGTTAACCCAAAGGAAACGTTATTTTACCTGCTAAAATTTGTAAAGATAAAATTAGATCACAAGTGTTATTAAAGCCTTTTTGCAATTCCTATGCTAGTTTGTTGTCGAAACTTATCTCATATTTTTATATTTATACGTCGAAAATTATTTTATTTGCAAAAATAAACTCCATCCCCTTAACTGCGAATTAAAGAGAATGGAGTTCTTTTATGCTCGTTTCTTATTATAATGCTGCATCCCACCAGCAAAACCTAAAACCACTAGTCCCAATACTGCTAAGGACACCACATCCTCACCAGTTTGCGGCAACTCATTGGCCTTGCTGATCGCATTGGTGAAAATTGCGCCGGTCTCACCCTGACCGCCAATTGGCTCAACCTGTCCTGTTACCGTCGTCTTTTGATTAATGACAGCTGAACTCGAACTAGTGCTGGCTCTACTTGAACTTGCCTTCTGGCTAGAGCTGGTAGAGCTAGTCGAACTGGCTGCACTAGTATTAGTTGAACTAGCCATCGAGCTAGCCTTTGCTGCGACGGTTTTCTCAGTCTGGCTGCTGGTGGTTGCCTTGGTTGCCTTCTTAGCATTGCTCTTAGCAGTCGTCTCAGCTTTTTGATCATACAGTTTCAATTCACTTGGGGCCTTTTGATGAATAGCATAAACTTTTTGCCAACTTGCATCGTTTAAGCTATAGACATCAACTTGTTCATCGGCCGTTTTCGTCAGCAGACTTTCATAGACTGCGTTCATTTTGCTGGTAAAGTCGGCATGATCCACGCTATAGCCCAGCACTTGCCAAACAGCTGCCTGGGTAACCTTAGCAAATTCCGCTTCGGTCAAGCCCTCTGGCAAGGGCGCCGTACCATAGCCATGGGTCAAAACTCCCGCCAACTTGCTATTAGTAATGGTAGTTAAACTATAGCCGCTAACGCCGGTTGTGCTAGCTTTTAATTTTGCCGGATCGCCGCCAAAAGCAGTCTGGTCATTGACCTTAAAGCAATAACTGCTTACGTCGCTAGCATCCAGAACTAATTTGCTAACCGAAAAACCGCTGGTCTGAGAAGCAGCTAGTTTCCAAGCATCCCCCACTTGCTCATAGACGCGGCCATTCACGACCTTAAAAGTAATCGCAGCAGCTTTTTGGTAGCCAGTTGGCGCAGCGGTTTCACTCAGGGTATAGGTGCCATCTGCTAATGCCAGCCCATACGGCGTCTGGCCACTAGTCCAAGCAGCAACATTTGTGCCATCTGCAGACTTGATCACCAACTTAGCTCCACTTAAAGCGGTGGTCGTCCCCGTAACCAGTTTAGCTATCGAAAGGTTGGTTTTGCTGCTGGCAAAAATTGGGACACCCGTAGTGACCAACAATGTAACCAAAATCGTAAATGCAGCAATTATTTTCGACAGCTTCTTCATGTTAATTCATATACCCTTTACTTTCTTTAACAAACCATAAGTTTTACCTATTTAGTATACACAGTTATGGCTTTGAAGCTGTGATATATTTATGACTTTTTTGTTAATTTTGCAAATAATAAGAAAAGCCACTGGCATGTTGCCAGTAGCCTTCAGTAAAGGGTTATAAAATTAACAAAAACAACAAACAGAAATGATTGCTCATTCCTGGTCTTAACCAAGCTGGGTGCAGCAGGCACAACCAGCTAAAAGCCAGTCACAGTGTAACTCCACCCTTGACTCCAAATCGCCAGCACAATCCACACTTTATGCCACAGCGCTGGCGAGAGCGGCGTTAATTAGCTAACCCTTTATATTGTTTTACTAATGAAGACTGTTCGCAATCCCTTGGCTTCCCCTGGGTTCATCTAGTCACGACAGCCTTCGATTATTATTATCTACTTATTGGTAAGCGAATACAAACTTTTACACTTTGTAATCTCAAAATAAACCGGGCAAACAAAAAGCGGATCAATCAAACTGATTAATCCGCTCAATCAAGGCACGCCGAAGCATGTGGATAGTGTCTGTTCACATCAGTCTTGTCCAACAGCAACTCTTCCCGAGTTTCGCCAGTTAAGGCGGCTGTCCTCTATCTCAAAAATCACGCATCTCGCGTACTTTATCGACTCGTCAGTGGGTATTATACTTGTTTTTCTTGTTTCTGTAAAATCGCCAGATCCGGAAATAAAATTCCGTCAGCATGGTTGAAAGTAAAAACCCGACCCCAATTGCTCCGGTAATAATGGCCGTTTTTACCAGATATTCCATCGCCAAGTTGGTATTGCCGCCCATCATGGCTCTCATTGCTTGATAGGCCGGCACTCCTGGCACTAGCGGCACCAGGGCGGGGATATTAAAGACCGTCACTGGGCATTTTTTCATGCGGGAAAAAGCCAAACTGCAAATGCCAATCGCCAAAGCCCCCAATGTATTAGGAATAGCCCGACCTAAGCCAGCGTGAAAAGTTAGCCAATAAATCATCCAGCCAATCACGCCGTTGATTCCTGCTAAATTCAAAGCGCGCCGAGGAACATTAATTGTCAGGGCAAAGCCAACTGAAGCCAAATAGGAAAAAATAATATTAATTAAAACTTGCAGCCACAGCACCATGGTCCTAACCTCCAAAGAATCTGATCACAATAGCTACGCCGGCACCAAGCGAAACAGCCGTTAGCGCCGCTTCCACCCCGCGAACTACGCCTGACACCAGGTCTCCCATAAAAAGATCACGTAAAGCGTTAGTCAAAGCTAGACCGGGAACCAGGGTCATCAAGGCACCAATTAAAATGTAATCGATCGTCAATTGCGGGAATAGCCAATTTAAGCCAATCGCAACCAGTCCCATGACGGCTGAAGCAATCAGTTCTGATAGGAAGCGAATTTTGGTCCACCGCTTAAATGAACCAAAAACCAAATAGCCAATTGCCCCAACCACCGCAGCTGCGGGGAAATCAATCCAATCATATTTCCCGGTAAATAAAACCATCAAGGTGGGACTTAGAATCGCAGCCCCCAAAACTTGCAGCCAAATCGGAAAAGTAGGCGTTGCAATGGCCACTCGGTTTATCTTATTTTCCAATTGATCCAGGGTTATTTCCTGCCGGGCAAATTCCCGCGACAATTCATTCACGCGGTCAACCAGCTCTAAATTAATATTGCGGTCGCGCACTTGGATCAGCTGCATCATATCGCCGCCCGCCAAACTCATAAAGACTCCGGTAGGCGTTGCAAACACCCGCGGATTAGTCATGCCGGCGTTCAGGGCAATCCGCTTCATCGTATCTTCAACCCGGTACATTTCGCTGCCGCCTTCAATCATTAGCCGGCCGGCAGTCAAGCACACGTCCAATACTTGTTGATAAACAACCTTGTTCTCTTTTGTCGTTACCATGTTAGTTCATTTTTTCAATATCAATTGTCTTGTCGACCCAGTCGCCACGGAAAAAGTCCCGTTCGTGGGAAACAATAATGACCCCGCCTGGGAAGTTGACAATGGCCTTGCGCAAGGCATCTTTGGTGTCATTATCCAGGTGGTTGGTTGGCTCATCCAAAAACAATAAGTTGGCCGGTTCAAACTGCATCTTGGCAAGCTTGACTTTTTCCTGTTCGCCCCCAGAAAGTTCTTTTAAGGGACTCATCGCCTGCTGGGCCGTCAAGCCCATGCGAGCCAGCGCCTGCCGCAATTCTTTGGGTTTTTTCCGGTCAAATTCTTCCTGCAGGTATTGCAGGGGCGTCATATTGTTGTTGGGCCAGGTCAAATCCTGTTTGAAGTAGGCTAATTTGGCCGTTACCGATAGGTCATAGCCGCCATAAATCGGCTTTAATTGCCCCAGCAAGGTCTTTAACAGGGTCGTTTTCCCGATCCCGTTAAAGCCAGTAATCGCCACTTTTTCATTGCCGCCAACCGAAAAGTTAAAGGCACTTTTAACCAAGGCATGGTCATAGCCGATAACCAGATCCTGCGTCTGCAATAACAGATTGGAGGCTGTTGCGGCATATGGAAATTCAAAATTAGCCTTCTTATTATTCTTTGGCGGCGTCAACACATCCATTCGAGCCAGCTGCTTCTCCCGCGATTTTGCCGACTTGGCCCGCGTACCAGCCTTATTCTTGCGGATGTAAGCCTCGGTTTTGGCAATTTTGCGCTGCTGGTTGGCATAGGCCTTGAGGTAGGTCTCACGGTTAGCCGCTTTTTGCCGCATCGCCTGTTTCAAAGTTCCCGTATAGCGGGTAATCGTGCCAAAATCAATATCAATAATGCAATTGGTAATCCGCCCTAGAAAGTCATAGTCATGACTGACAACAATGAAGGCGCCGGTAAAGTTATTTAGATAATCAACCAACCAGTCAATATGCGAGACATCCAAGTAGTTGGTCGGTTCGTCCAAGACCAGCACGTCAGGCTGCTGGAGGAGCAATTTAGCCAAAATGATCTTAGACCGCTGCCCACCAGAAAGCTTGGCAACGTCATGGTCATAGCCTAGATCGGCCAGGCCCAAGCCAGAAGCAACTCGTTCAATTTCAGTATCAAGATCATAGAAATTGTTTTCTTCCAATTGGGTTTGCAGCTTGCCGGCTTTTTCCAAAAGACTGTCATCGCCGCTTTCGCCATATTGTTCATACAGCTGATTAAGCGTTTTTTCCTTGGCATACAGTTCATCAAAGGCCGTCCGTAAAAAGCCACGGATGGTCACCCCCGGAGTCAGCTTGGCATATTGGTCCAAATACCCTACGCTAATGCGATTCTGCCATTTTACGCTGCCGTCATCAGGCAGAATCTCGCCGGTTAAAATCTTGATCAGCGTGGACTTGCCGACCCCATTTTGACCGGTAACGCCCATATGATCTTCTTTATTTAAAACAAAATTTGCATCTTCGTACAAAGTCTTATCGATAAAACTCTGACTTAGATGACTAACTGTCAATAAGCTCACTGCTGCCCCGCCCTTTCACTACTTACACAATAAAACTACACTAAAAACCGCCAAGAAAAAAGACCCAACTTAAAAATTAAGTCAGATCGTTAAAACTAGTAATTTTCAGCATGATCCCGCTCACGCTCGTATTTTTGCAATGCCGCTAACACCTTGGGCCAATAACGTTTAGGCAAAATCAACTGCAACTGGTCATGATAAATAGGAAAGTCACTGGGTTTCATGCCGGTAATTCGGGCCAGTTCCTGGTCACTAAGCTGATATTTCTTGGCAATCCGCTTGATTTCAACTGAAGCATGCCCGCGGAAAAATGAAATCACGAAAAAGACCAGGGCAAAAACTCCTGAAACCAAGATGGCCATGGAAAGATTCATTTTAAAAGAACGTTCACAGATGAAGAAAACGGCAATAAAACCGATCAGAGCAGAAATAATGCCGTAGATTACGGGAAAAAGACTAGGCTTTTGCATAATTTGGGTCCTTTGCTAATTATTTGGCAGATATTGAACTTAACTTAACGCCCAGAGGCAAATTAGTCAACTTTTAACCCCAAAATTCTTCTATCAATGCATGCGGTTTGGTACTCAATATACTACTATATGCCACAAAGGTAATATAGCCAACAAAGTTTGACAGTCTCGGATAGAAATAGTATCGGTCTCTTTGTTTCCAATTATTTTGCAATTTAGAATACTTATAAGTTGCAATGAAACTTTCACGCTCCTAAAATTTTAGCTAAGGAGGATTTTGCCATGCTATTCGAATTGCATCACGTTGCCTATCGCACCCATGACACTAAAGTGCTGCAAGATATCAGCTTCAACATCGAAGCCGGCAGCACCCTGACGCTCACTGGCCCGTCCGGCAGCGGTAAAAGTACCATCTTGCGGCTGTTAGCCAACTTAATCAGTCCCAGCGAAGGCGAGATTCTTTATCAAGGCCAAAAGACCACCAGTTATCAGCCTGACCAATACCGCCAACGCGTGTCTTATTGCTTTCAGCAGCCGACTTTATTTGGCGAAACCGTTAAGGATAATCTAGCCTTCCCCTTCGCGATCCGCAAACAGGCCTTTGACGAAGCAAAGTGTCTTGCGCGCCTAAAAGAAGTCGATTTAAGCAGTAATTTTTTAGGCAAAAAAATCACGCAGCTTTCCGGCGGGGAAAAACAGCGAGTCGCCTTAATTCGCAACGTGCTGTTCGAGCCAGAAGTGCTGTTGCTGGACGAAGTTACTACCGGCTTAGATGACTTCAGCAAGCAGCAAGTGCACCAATTGATTAAAAATGAACAAGAACGTGGCGTCACGATTGTGCAGATCACCCACGACCAAAGCGAATTAGCTGAGGCCAAGCTGCAGCTGCACGTGGAAAATGGGAGGATTAGCCAATGAAAAATCTCGCTGTTAATAATTGGTCGCTCTTGCTAGCCTTTGCCCTGGTTCTGGTATCACTGGTTATTTCCTGGAAGGAAAAACTAGGCTTAACCAAAGATACCCTATATTCAGTTGCCCGGGCCATAATTCAATTAGTTATTGTCGGCTACTTGCTCAAAGCCATTTTCAAAGTCGACAACCTCTTTTTAACCATTGCGATGACCCTGGTGATTATCTTCAACGCTGCTTGGAATGCCTATCAGCGTGACCCCAACCCTCACCGCAAATTCTGGCAGGCCTTCGTTGCCCAATTTATCGGTACTTACTTAACTTTAAGCACTTTACTGGTCACCGGTGCCATTAAAATGGTTCCTTCCCAGGTCATCACTATTACTGGAATGATTGCGGGGAACGAAATGGTTGCCATTGGCCTAGCCTTCAAGGCAATGCACGATGCTTTTCACGACCAGCGCCAGCAAGTCTTGGAAAAATTAGCCTTGGGAGCATCCCCGAAACTAGCCAGCATGGAAATTATCAGAAGAAGTCTGAAAACTGCCATGCAGCCGACCATCGATTCGGCTAAGACCGTCGGGATGGTCAGCCTGCCGGGGATGATGTCAGGTTTGATCTTTGCCGGGGTTGATCCCGTATATGCAATTAAATACCAGATCATGGTAACTTTTATGCTGCTAGCCGCCACGGGAATCGGCTCAGTCATTATGGTTCACCTAGCTTATCTCAATTACTACAATGATCAGATGCAATTAATCTTAGAATAAAAAAGCTGTTTTGCTAAAGTTAGCAAAACAGTTTTTTGATGTAAGCGATATTTTAGCCATTAACGGGCTGTTTACAAGTATTTTAGCGGTATAATTAGTTGTTTTAGTATATATAGGAGGACAAAATTAATGATTGAAGATACCAAACGCAAGCCGATCAGTTGGCCGGTTATTGCCTTAATGGACTTCGTGACGGTTATTGGTTTTGATGATATTATCTATAACTTCCAAAACCAAGGGTTGCAAGTTGTCGGCGACTGGGTCTTGCTGTTGATTTTATTTGTTATTCCCTACGAACTGATTGTTGGCCACCTCGGTTCCACTTTTCCCGAAGAAGGCGGCGGTTTGTCCAGCTGGATTCGGCACACTAGCGGCGACAAGATGGGATATATTGCTGCCTGGTCCTATTGGGTAGTTTCCCTGCCATACTTGGTCGATGTTGCCAATTCAACCGTTGTTGCCTTAGGCTGGCTGGTTAACGGCAACAACTCAATGGAAGATAAAATGTCCAACCAGATGTTTGCCTTGCTGACGGCGGTCATCTTTGTCCTATTTATTTTCTTCCAACACCACTTCTCCAATTCCCTGCAGATTTTATCAATCTTGGGCGGCGGAGCGATGTTTATTGTTACCATTTTGTACGTGATCATGACGGTTGCTTACCTAGGCAAGGGCGGTCAGGTGCACACGCATCCCTTCAACTTTACCAGCTTCATTCCTAAATTCGATATGAAGTTCTTGATGTCCTTGGGCTTATTGATTTTTGCCATGAACGGCTCAGAATTCGTTGCTCCTTACGTTAACGAAATGAAGAACGGCAAGCGCGACTTCCCTAAGGCCATGTACATGCTGGCCATCATGACCGGATTTTTGACCATCTTTGGCTCCTTTGCCTTGGGCGTGTTCTTCAATGCTCACAACTTGCCGCATGACTTGAAGATGAACGGTTCCTACTATGCCTTCCAGGCGATGGGCAAAGAATTTGGCATGGGCAAGTTCTTCTTGTATGTCTTTATCATTACCCAGGCATTGTACATGCTAGCGCAATTAGCAGTCCTAGTGGATGGCGGTGCGCGGATTTTCTTAAGCGATACGGCTAAGAAGTACCTGCCCAAGCAATTAACCAAAACTGACCGAAATGGCCTGCCGATCAACGGCTACTGGCTAACAACCTTTATTTGTACGGTTATTTTGCTGTTAAGTGCCACCCTGCCAACCATGAATGACATCTTTAACCAGTTATTGAACCTCAACGGCATTATTTCGCCATATGTGACTAGTCTTTTATTCTGGGCCTTTATCAAAGTCCGGGAAAATGAAGAAAAGTTTCCATCAGACTATGTCTACATTAAGAACCGCAAATTTGCGATCTTTGTCGGCTGGTGGTGCTTCATCCTGACAATTGTGGCCGCTACCTTTGGCATCCTGCCAATTGACGCCAAGTTCGGTTCAGCAACCTGGTGGCACATGCTGATTCTAAACATTGTTGAGCCGCTGTTCTTGATCGGATTGGGAATTATCCTGCCAATGATCGCTAAGCGCCAGCAAGCTAAAGAAGCAGCCAAAAATTAAACCAAAATAAAAGAGCCTATCGGGCTCTTTTTTAGTTTAGCAAACTAGTGACATTGCCATAATCATCATAGATCTTGTAATTGGTAAAGGCATTAGCATCGCTGAAATCGACATTATTCTTACTCTCATTCAGGGAATTTTGGCGAGTTTCTTCGTTGCTCAAGCTAACCGTCGACAAACCCAGGTTCTTTCTAATCATGTTTGACTTCTTTTGCAATTCAGAAGTTGAGGCAACTTGAATTGACGCACCATCGATCCAGGCATCATGGCCTTGGATGTAGTTGCTCTTCAAGTTCTTGGCAGCTGCGCGGTAGTTCAAAGCCAATGACAGCATGTCGCCAAAGCTCATATTAGTAGTAACGTACTTCTGGAAAATCGTAACCAGCTTCCGGTAGTTAGCTAAAGTATTGACGTTTAGCGCCTTTTTTACCACGGCTTGAATAATTTGTCTTTGGCGCAGTTGCCGACCATAGTCTCCCCGCGGGTCTTCTTTACGCATCCGCGAATAAGCCACCGCATGGCGACCATTTAAATGCTGGTAGCCCTTCTTGAAGTCACACCAGTCGTAGGAGAAGCTGAACGGCACTTTCACCGTTACCCCGCCGACTGCATCAACTAATTCTTTTAGCGCCTTCATGTTAACTTCTACGTAATAATTAATCGGCACATCCAGTAAAGTTGACACCGTTTTAACGGAGGCCTTGCTGCCGCCAACTTCATAAGCCGAATTAATCCGGTACATAAAGTATTTGCCGCTGTCGCCCCGAATATCAGCCAGGGTATCACGCGGGATTGACGTCAAGGTAGATTTGCCGGTTTGCGGATTGGCGGTTGCTAAGATCAAGGTATCTGAGTTGCCTTGGTCATGTCGGCCTTCGATCCCCTGGTCAACCCCCAAGATGAGGACCGAGATCGGCTTTTTGGCCGCAATTTTAGCACTAGTGGCACTATTTTTGGTGCCCGAACCATCAACCGCACTATTGATACTGAAATACATATGGGAAGCATAGCCCAACCCGACTGCTAGTACGCAAGCAACTAATAAGCCAATAATGCGCAGCAATTTGTTGCCGCCGCGGGGAGTGCCAGTGTTGGTAAAGGCATTGTTGCGGTGCAATTGCAGCTTGCTGTGCTTGCGATAGCTTTCCCGTTTATTTGGATTTGGCGATTGATCCATTTTCCCTATTCCTCTCGATAATTACTTATTTTCTTTTTTACCACTTTTTTCGAAAAATCTGGAAATTTGCGGGCAAAATTAATAATTACTTATCCTTTGTATTTATTTTGCGCCTCCTTTATCATAGAAATTATCAGATAGAAACACTTAAGGAGGATTAACATGGCAATTCCCAAAAGAACCGATGTACCAACCGAATTAACCTGGGACCTTACCCGGGTCTTTAAGAATGACCAAGAGTGGGAAAAAGAGCTGAGTGCCGTCAAGGCCGAAACTGCTGGTCTTAGCCAGCTCAAGGGCACGCTTAGCCAAGATGCTGCCCACCTGCTTAGCGGGATCAAGCAATTGCTCAGCGTTCAAAGACGCCTAGAAAAGCTTTACGTCTATGCTACGATGTCCAGCGATGTTGACACTAGCAACACCCATTATTTAGCTTACGTGGGGCAGGCGCAGGCACTAGCTAACAGCTTTAGTGCTGAAACCAGTTTCGTCACCCCAGAGATTTTAAGTATTTCTGAAAAGCAGCTGGCAGCATTTTTCCAAGCTGAACCCGAGCTGAAAGACTATGACCAATGGTTAAAGCGGATTACTGACAAGCGCAGCCATACGCTTTCACCTGACCAGGAAAAACTGATTGCTTCAGCCCATGACGCCATGGGCGTATCCGAAAACACCTTCAACGTCTTGACCAACTCGGACATGGAATATGGCTATGTGCAAGACGAAAACGGCGACATGGTGCAATTGTCCGACGGACTCTACTCGCTTTTGATCCAGTCGCAAGACCGCAGCGTCCGCAAAAATGCGTTCGACGTTTTGTACGCTAGCTATGGGCAATTTGAAAACTCGCTGGCTTCAACTTTGTCCGGCGTAGTCAAAATGCACAACTTTGATGCCCAAGCCCACAAGTTTGCCAGTGCTCGGGATGCTGCCTTGTTTGAAAATGGCGTGCCGACGCAAGTCTACGACACGCTTTTCACCAGTGTTAACCAGCACCTCGACCTGCTCCACCGTTATGTCGCTCTGCGCAAGCGCATTTTAGGCCTCAAGGATCTAGCAATGTGGGACATGTATGTGCCCTTGACCGGCCAGCCCGCTTTGTCCTACACCTTTGACCAGGCCAAAGCTGAAGCCAAAAAGGCCTTAGCTCCTTTAGGCGAGGACTACTTAAAGCAGGTTGACTACATTTTCAACAACCGCGTAATCGACGTCGTTGAATCCCAAAACAAGGTTACCGGTGCTTACTCTGGCGGTTCATACGACACCGATCCGTACGAACTGCTTAACTGGGAGGACAACTTGGATTCGCTTTACACTCTGGTCCATGAAACCGGCCACTCTGTGCACAGCTACTACACGCGCCACACCCAGCCTTACCAATATGGCGAATACCCTATTTTTGTGGCGGAGATTGCCTCAACCACCAACGAAAACATCTTAACGGAATACTTCTTGGATCACGTAACCGATCCGAAGACCCGCGCCTTTCTGCTCAACCACTACTTAGACTCATTCAAGGGCACGCTTTACCGGCAAACGCAATTTGCGGAATTTGAGCAATGGATTCATGAAGAAGATGCCAAGGGTGAAGCATTAACGGCCGACAAGCTGGATGCCTACTATGGCGATTTGAACCAACGCTATTACGGCGACAGTGTTACTCCAGGCGGCGACATCGCCAAAGAATGGTCACGCATCCCGCACTTCTACTACAACTTCTACGTTTACCAATATGCTACTGGGTTTGCGGCAGCAACGGCTTTGGCAAACAAAGTCGTACATGGGACTGAAGCTGATCGGGATGCTTACTTAGGCTTTTTGAAGGCTGGTTCCAGTGATTATCCAACCGAAATCATGAAACGTGCAGGCGTTGATATGACCAAGCCGGATTACCTGGAAGATGCCTTTAAGACTTTTGAAAAGCGGCTCAACGAATTTGAAAGTCTAATCGGCAAATTTTAAACATCACCTAAAAAGACAACTTGCAGTGCAGGTTGCCTTTTTATTTTTTAGTAAAGTCAGCTTTCCTGCTGTGTTAATAACTTTTAACTAATATAATTTTTTCACAAAGTTTCTTGGATAAAGCTTGATGTTGTCCAAACAGCAAATGTTTTTTCACAAATTTCGCCTTTTTCCTTTCGCTTTGTAAGCGCTTAATCTATAATGTAGACAGTTAGTTTTTTTAGCGATAGATAAGCTCTATCCTATTAGGAGGAATTGTTATGACTTACTATTACAAGGGGTTCCCACAAAGCGAGCGGGATGAAAAGATTGACATGATCAACCTCGATGAGCTCGAACGCCGCGTGAAAGACATCATGCCGGAAGGAGCCTACTACTATATTGCCTCTGGGTCTGAAAACGAATGGACTTGGCGGAATAATACTAGTGCGTTCAACCACTACCAAATTATTCCGCGGGCTTTAACCGATATGGATCATCCTTCAACTGATACTGAATTTATGGGAATGAAGCTTAAGACGCCAGTGATGATTTCACCGATTGCCTGCCACGGGATTGCTCATAAAGATGCTGAAATTGCTACTCAAAAAGGGGCTGCGATGGCAGGTGCGCTCTTTGCTTCAAGTACTTATGCAAACAAGAGTGTTGAAGAAATTGCCGCTGCCGCACCAGAAGCACCACGCTTTTTGCAGCTATACCTGTCAAAGGACTGGAAGTTCAACGAAATGGTGCTCGATCTAGCTAAGAAGGCTGGCTACAAGGGGATCTTATTAACGGTTGATGCCCTGGTATCAGGCTACCGGGAAGCTAACCTGCGGACTAACTTCACTTATCCCGTGCCACTAGACTTCTTTACCCGCTACCTGGGTGGTAAAGGCGAAGGTCAATCAGTTGCCCAAATGTATGCCGCAAGTGCCCAAAAGATTGGCCCAGAAGATGTTAAGCGGATCAAGGAAATCTCCGGCCTGCCGGTCTTCGTCAAGGGCGTGATGAGTGGAGACGACGCCAAGCGGTCAATTGAAGCCGGTGCTGACGGAATTGTCGTTTCTAACCATGGTGGCCGGGAAATTGATGGGGCTCCTGCTACGATTGACGTTTTGCCAGAAGTTGCTCGGGCAGTTAACCACCAAGTTCCAATTATCTTAGATTCTGGCGTTCGTCGCGGCTCACATGTCTTTAAAGCTTTGGCAATGGGCGCAGACTTAGTCGGGATTGGCCGGCCTTACCTTTACGGTTTGGCTTTAGGCGGTCCTCAAGGTGTTGCTTCAGTAATTGAACAGCTTAACAAGGAATTGCTGATCGACATGCAATTAACCGGCTGCAAGACGATTGAAGATGTTAAGCATGCTGATATCCGCAACATTCACTATGATCGTGATGACTGGCCATCAAACACTGACCCGCGGATCAGAAAGGCCTATCCTGTAACTAAGGAAAACCAGATTAAACCATCAGAAGATGCCCACACCGGCGCTTCTGCCCACTAAAATATATGACCAACCCGTACAATAGCAAACAATTGTAAAAACTATCAATTTTAATTAAACGTAAATTGCAATAATAAATTGAACATTTATACTGCTTGATAGATATGATCTAATTCTTTCTCAAAGATTTCATCTGGAGTATGATATGCCAAGATCTT
>NZ_BMAY01000012.1 GCF_018327645.1 Lactobacillus corticis
GGCTTCTTTGTCAACTGCTTTTTTTGATATCTGCTCGCCGCCTTGGCTCCTCGCCAAGCGACGTATATTACTTTACAGGTCCTCGCCTCTTTCGTCAACTCCTGCTTTTTCTCTCCTTTTTCCGCTATGTTCGTTCTTTGACGCTTTTATCCTGCTGTTCCTGGTGTTTTATTTTTATTTTGTGAAACATTTTGGCCTATCGTCCTGGTTTTCAACTTGTTTTTTCTGCAAATTGCGAACTTAATTTTTTTTGCAAAAAAAATACTTGGACATCGTCCAAGTAGCTTTTACAGGTTAACCCACTTCTCTTGACGCAATTGCAAGATCACGGCGCGGTATATATCATGAATATCCATGTTGCGACAGCGATGCCGAATCCAGTCGCGCACGATCACATAAATATTATTAGCAATAATCCGCAGACTCCGCACTTGCAAGCTCTCTTCGATTTGTGCTTCACGTGCCAATGCACGATAAACGGCATTCTTGATTGATCGACATTGGCAGCCGCCAGTTTGAACCTGTTTAGATAAATTTTGATAAAATAGCGCATTTTCTTGCAAATACTCTAAATATTCATAGATTCTTTTGCTTAATGTTGCTTCCTTTTGGCGCTTTTCATTAAATCGAACCTCAAATTCATGCACAATAACATCTACACAGAGATAATTAATGTCAGGATAAGCCCAGTAGAAACTTGAGCGAGAAATTCCAACAAGTTGGCAAAATTTGGTAACCGTTACTTTTTTAAAAGAACGATCGGCTAAAAGGCTCATTAAAGTCATTCTTCCTTTTGTCAGCATTTGCTTTCCTCTCTTCCCTAATTTCGGTTTTTTAAATATATCAAACCATTAATATATCTGCAATAGTATTGTATTAATAATAACAAGTACTTTGCATAAAATTGTTGGTAGATCAATGCTCGGCGCGGATAAAATAAAAAGACCAAGTAAAAAATACTTGATCTTTTACACCCGATATTTTCTTCGCAATTCGCGTTCTTGGTCTCTTTTTTTAATAGTCTCACGTTTATCATATTGCTTCTTACCTTGTCCAACACCAATTAAGACTTTGGCAAAGCCATGTTTTAGATAAACTTTCAACGGCACAATCGCAATCCCGCGCTCAGCTTGGGCCTTGGCTAAATGGGCCAATTCGCGCTTATGCAGCAATAGTCGCCGAGACCGTAAAGGTTCATGGTTATAGCGATTTCCTTGCTTATATTCACTGATATGCACGTTTTCCAAAAAAGCCGAGCCATTAACAATTTGCACATAGCCATCACGCAAATTGATCCGCCTAGCCCGCACTGATTTAATTTCGGTACCGGTTAAAGCGATGCCGGCTTCATAAGTTTCCTTAATAAAGTAGTCGTGACCGGCTTTTTTATTTTGGGCAATCAAATTCTCTGCTTTTTCTTTCATTTGCTTCCACCCTTAGTGGCGATTACGCCCACGCTTGCCTCGATAGCCATTTCGAGACCGATTTTGGCCATGTCCGCGCCGATTATTATTTCCTCTGCCAGGACGCCGATTGCGACCTTGTCCGCGGTCAGTGTGCGCCTTTTTAGGAGCATTTGGATCATAAATTTCAAAATCCAACTGATGTTGTTCGACATTGGCATTGATCATGGTAACCTTGATCGGCATCCCAATCTTATATTGCTTATGGGTAGTTCGGCCCGTTAGCGTTAAGGTCTTTTCATCAAAGCTGTAGAAATCATCAGTTAAATTAGAAATATGGACTAGGCCTTCAACCGTGTTTGGCAATTGAATAAACATCCCAAAACTGGTTACTGAAGAAACAACTGCATCAAAAGTTTCACCAACGCGGTCAGCCATGTACTCGGTCATCTTTAAATCATTAACTTCGCGCTCAGTATCGATCGACCGGCGTTCTTGAGTTGAGGTTTGCTCTGCTACTGCTTCTAACTGGTTGGCAAAGTGGCTCGTAACCTTCTCGCCCATCCCGGCATCAGCATATTGGTGAATCATCCGGTGAACCATCAAGTCTGAGTACCGTCTAATTGGCGAGGTAAAGTGGGTGTAGTAGGTAGCTGCCAAACCAAAGTGTCCCAGTGGCTGATCGGAATAATGAGCCTGCCGCATGCTGCGCAGCATCATAATTTGAATAACTGCAGCTTCTGGCGTGTCTTCTGTTTTAGTTACGACCTCTTGCAAGTTCTTTGGAACCACGTTATTTGGATCAGCATGAATGTTTAACCCTAAGGCCGAGCAAAATTCAAAGAAATGCGCCATTGTTTCGCCGTCGGGCGTTTCGTGTACCCGGTACAAAAATGGAACATGCTTTTTGAAATAAGCTTCCGCAACCGTTTCATTAGCAATCAGCATGAAACTTTCGATCATTTTTTCTGCTGTGCCCCGTTCATGCAAAACGATGTCGGTTGGCTTACCCTTGGCGTCAACAATAATTTTTGCTTCGGGTTCTTCAAAGTCAATGGCTCCGCGAGCATGCCGCTTTTGATACAAAGCTTCATGCAGCTTAGCCATATCTTTCAGCATTGGTTGCAGTTTTTGGTATTTTTCTTCCAAATCGCTAATTTCGCTTGGATCATTGGCTGCTAAAGCTTGATTTACTTTGTTGTAAGTCAAACGACCATGTGACCGCATCAAAGATGGGTGAATATCATAGCTTACCCGGTCGCCGTCAGGAGTAATTTCCATATCACAACTTAAAACCAGGCGTTCAACCCCTTCATTCAAAGAACAAATTCCGTTTGATAAACGAAATGGCAGCATCGGAATTACGCGGTCAACCAAGTAAGTCGAATTGCCTCGTTCAAAAGCTTCCTTGTCTAGTGGGGAGCCTTCCGTGACATAGTGAGCCACATCAGCGATGTGCACGCCTAAATGATAGTTGCCATTTGGCAAACGCCAAAGGACTACCGCATCGTCAAAGTCTTTGGAGTCATCTCCGTCAATCGTTACGGCCGGTTGATCGGTGATATCAATTCGGCCCTGTTTTTCAGCTTCCGTCACGTGGTCAGGAATCTGGTTGGCTTGTTCCATTGCTTCTTTTGGCCAGTCGGTAATGACGTCGTGGGCAGCAACAATCGACATAATATCGACTCCAGGGTCGTTTTTATTGCCGATTACTTTGATGACTGCGCCCACCATGGCTTCAGGCATATCTTCAGAAGGATAATCCTTCAAAGTAACCTTAACCATGTCACCCATTTGCGGAATTAAGCCATTATCGCCAACATAAACCCGATATTTGGCTAATTTCTTATTGCTCGGAACAACGTAACCAATGAAGTGGCTCAACTTTACTTGCAAATCAGATAGCGGATGGTATTCTCCAACTAGGCTGTCGACACTGTGTTCCAGCACTTCAATGACTTGCCCTTCAGGGCCTTTGCCATTCCAAGGGTTGCCGCCAGCGGTAATTTTTACCTTAACCCGATCGCCTTGAATTGCGAAATGGGTATAATCACTGGCCACAAAGACATCATCGGCTTCTTCATCGTCCAACTTAACAAAGCCAAGGCCCTTATCATTAGCCCGAAATTCACCTTCAACCACTGTATTTTCTTGAGCTAATTGGTATTGCCCTTGGCCATCGGTAATAATCATTTTTTCTTGTTCTAAATAAGCCAGTGCCTTGACCAGTTCAGTAAAATTGCCTAAATGATCACGGCGCAGCATGCGTTCAATCTGGTCAACGCGGAACTGTCTTTGGGGATTGTGCCGAAAGAGTTCCAAAACCCCAGCTAGCATTTTTTCGTTTTGTCCCATTAATCAAACTCCGTTCTGCTCTTAATAAAAATAAAATAAAAAACCTCCCGTCAATTTGATCGGGAGGTACACAAGACTATTTTGAAGATAAGTACGCCAAAATTAGTGAAAGCGCGAAAAATAGCACTAATAAGACGGAAGTTACCTTTTCCATAAATGCTTCAAAACCACGCTTCTTAGACTGGCCGCTGAAAACAGCACCGCCAGATAAAGCGTTCAAGGCATCTTGTTGTTTTTGTGGCTGCATCATTGTTGCAATGATAATTAAGATTGAAACAATGATTAGTAGCGTCATACATACATTATACAAAGCGCTGCCTCCATTAATCAGATACGTTACTCGACTCATTCTACCATAAGTCTTAGCATTTTAATAGTTATTTTTTCAGTTCGGGAGCATCAGTCTTGTAGTCTTTGGCAGTTGATTTATCCTTATTGCGTGCATATAAACTAGTGGTTGTTTTATCCTTCAGCAATTTCTTCAAAGCCTCAGTCTTGTTATACGAGTAGTCGCTAGTTTTAACATATTTAAACCACTTTGGCTTGTAAAACCGAAGCAAATTGCCTTCAATTACCCGGTCCGATAAGGAAAGCTCGGTGGTCACTTTGTTGTTGATGGTGCTCAATTCGCGCTTTTGCTTTTTGCTTAGCTTGGTTAGTTTTTCACCGGTTTTCGTATCGTAATAGCCGCCGTCAACCTTGGTATAAGTTGGCGTGATAAAATCACCATTTCGCTGCGCAACAATTTGGGGTGCCTGTTTGCTCAAAAGGTCATGTCCAAATTGGATCATCCCTTTGTTGGAAACCCCTAATAAGTTAAGCAAGGTTGGCAAGACATCAATCTCTCCGCCATAAGTGTGGTTAATTTCACCCTTTAGCCCCTTCATGTTAATTATCAAAGGGACGCGCTGGAATTGCACATTATCAAAGTCGTTAAATGTTTTTTGACCAAGCAATTCAGCACTGGCCGCATGGTGGTTGCCACTAATGCCGTAATGATCGCCATAAAAGACCAGCATGGTGTTTTTCAAAAGACCGGTTTTCTTCAGATACTTCATCAATTCTCCAACTGCCTGGTCCAAATAATGGGCAGTTTGGACATAGCCGTCAACCGTTTCGTCCCCAGTCTTAGTTTTAGAAATTGTTTGGTTAGGCTTGTCCAGTTGATATGGATAGTGATTCGTAACGGTAATCATCTTCAAATAAAATGGTTGGGGCAACCGTTCCAAAAAAGGAACTGATTCTTTGAAAAAAATTTTATCTTTTAATCCGTAGCCAATTGAATAATCCGCTTTGTTTTTGTAGTAATTCAGTGAGAAAAAGTAATCATAGCCAAACGACTTGTAGGCATTGTTCCGGTTCCAAAAACTAGCCGTTCCGCCGTGCATGACTGCCGTCGTATAACCAAGTTTTTGGCTTAAAATTGCCGGTGCGCTTTCAAAGGTGTTGGTCGTACCATAAGTCGACATGGCTGAACCTGATTGCAATCCAAAAAGTGAATTTTCCAACATCATTTCGGCATCACTGGTTTTGCCTTGCCCAACTTGATTAAAGAAATTATCAAAACTCAAGCTATTCTTGCTATGATAGATCTTATTTAAATTGGGAGTTACATATTTACCTTTATATTTATAGTCAATCAGAAATTGTTGAAAACTCTCCAAGTGAATGATCAACACGTTTTTTCCCTTAGCTACTCCGGTATATTGACTATTTGGCTTGACATAATTGGCTTTTAAATAGTTTTTAACCGCCTTAATGTCCGAAACGTTGGCCCGTGCCATTTGCGCACTTGACTTGGCCGTCTTTACGCCATCATAAACGGCATATTCGTTAATTCCCAAATATTTAACAATATAGTTATTGTCAAAAGTCCGTGTCAATAAACCTGACCGGTCATGCTGGGCCAGTAATAAATTGACTCCCATCAAAAGCAAGGCAACAACTTCAACCAACATTTTCCAGCGCAAGCGCCAGGCGTGAGTTTCCATTTTGATCAGCTTAAAACTCAGTAAAAGCAAGATAATCAGCACATCCAAATAGGCTAAAAAATCAGTCGGCAAAAGGATGCCAACAATGCTTTTACCTAAGTTTTCACTGGTTGAACCAGAAGTTTTGATAATTGAGATCGAAAGAAAATTGGAAAATTCGCGATAATATAAAATATTGGCAAATAACCAAGTAGTTAATAGTAAATCAATAATCCAGGTAATCCAATAGGCCTTGCGCCCTTTGAAGAACATCCCCACCCCTAATAGCAGCAAAGCTGAAGGCAGGGGATTTATGAACAGTAAAAACTGTTGCATCGCGCCAGTGGCGCCTAAATTGAACTTGGTCTGGTAAATCAGATAGGTTTTTAACCAATAGGAAAGCACCATAATCGTTAAAAAGCCTGCTCTAGTTTGCGTTAACCAGCCCAATCCCCGTTTTAGACGTGACATTAAGTTTCCTTTCTAATAACTCAGTCTGCTACCTTCTTCGGTCTGATGATCCAGCCAAAAATTCCTAGAAGCATGCCAAAGAAGTAAGTAACAAAGCGCCAAATAAACATCCCTAAGACTAATTGACCGGAATCAGCAATAAACATCGAAAATAAGGATTGAAAACTAAATTCTGCCCCGCCACTAGCTCCAGGGATCGGGATAACGGCCATAAACATGATAATCATTAAAGTTGTTTCAGTAACGGTCAACCAAGATGCGTGAATGCCTAAAGCTTGGATGGTCATAAAAGGAATTGAGTAGTAGCACAATAACTGCAAAACCGTCAGGCCAGCGGCTTTCACCAGTCTGCCCTTGTCTTGCTTCAGCTTTTGACTTTCAGTGTAAAAAGTAGCTATTTTCTCCATTGTGGCTTTTTCCCACTCGGCAACTTTTTGCGGATTGATAAATTTAGCTAACAAGCTCATGAGCCATTTAACAAATTTTACCGTCCAATCATGGGCAAACATTACTGCCAGCAAAAAGATAATCGAACTGACATGCATGACAAAGCCAAGCAAAATTAAGACCGCAATACCAGAAAACTTGGTAACTACCAAATGATAACCAGAGGCAAAGGCCCAAATGTAGGCCACAAAAACCGCTAATTGATAAATAATGAACTTCATCATTAAAACTGAAGTAGCCCGGCCGCCTTCAATCCCCATTTGCACCATGGCTGCTAATTGGGAAGCCTGTCCCCCACTGGCCAAGGGCGTAATTGCATTAAATAGCGATTGGATGATTGGGATGCGGCACCAGGCCCAAATTGAATGCTTGGGTGAAGCCGGTCTTTTGGCTAATAAATGCAGGATCATGGCCTCGCAAGCATACGATCCGAGCATCAGGATAAAGACCAATACCACCTTGCTCCAAACCAAGCTATCGGCTGCTTTCAGCAAAACCGCAAATGATGTAGCTTTAATTTCGCTGTAAATAACATAGGCACTGATTGCCAAAACAATCAAGATGCCCCATAAGTGTTTTTTATTCATATGCTAAACGTGAATTTGTCCCAGTTTCTTACCTAACTGATACTGTTCTAGATAAAATTCTCGCCAAATCTTGGCTAAGTGCTCTTCAGAATATTCTTCACTAGCTGCTAGTGATTTGGCTTGATAGTCCTTTAATAGCGCTGGATTCTTCACTGCTCCGCGCAAGGCTTCGTTCAGCTGGTCAAAATCTGCACCCTTTAGGTAATAGCCATCCAAGATTGCCTTATACAAATCAAGGTCGCGCAAGAGCACCGGCGTGCCGCAACTGAACGCCTCTAACACGGACATCGGGAAAAGCTCATCAAATGATGGCAAGAAGAACAAGTCGGCAATGTTTAAATAGTGAACTAATTCTTGCCGATCAATAATCCCGGTAAAAGTTAAATTCTTTGGTGGGTTTTTCACCAAATCCCGATAGTGATCATAGCCATCGGTAATTTTTCCAAAAGAAAAACCACCAGCCCAAATAAATTGCAAGTCAGGATGGGCTTCCGCCATTTTAGCAAAGTCGTCAACTCCTTTGCGTTCTTGAACTTGTCCATCGCCAAAGACCACAAATTTATCATGGGGAATTCCTAACTTATTCCTGAAAGCATTCTTTTCAGCCAGGCTTTCCGGATAAAATTCTTGTTTGGAGACAAAGTTGGGAATATAGCGAACCTTATCCCGATCGATGCCATAATCAACTAATTTATCAATAAATACCGGATTGACCACGACAATCTGATCCATGCGATCGTAAAAGTCGATCACATACTTGCTGAATACCTTAAAGGCAAAACCGGGCAATTTAATCGACCCTTCCAGCGTATCAGGCAGAAAATGCACGTAGCCAATCTTCCGCCCCCGAGCCGGAGAAAAACTATTGGCGTAATAAGTTGGATTGATCGTGTGGTAGTGCGTTAAATCTGAATTGCCATAACGATTAACCGTCACATAAAAATCATCCACTAAGTCAGTTCTTAAAAGGCGCATCAGTTCCTGGTAGGCACTGCCAACTCCCTGGCCTTTTACAGAGTCAGCTTGACTAAACATGTTTATCCGTATCATTTACATTGTCCTTTGGTTCATAGTGAGCTATTGCATATTGATAAAAATCTGCTACTGAATCGGCAAAATGTTTGGCAGAAATTTCTGCTAATTTGCTTTTTAATTCAGCCGGTGGGATGACAGAATCTGGTTTACGCAGGTAGGCCAAAATCTGATCTAACATTTCTTCCTTAGTAGTAAAGACTGCGCCAAATTCTGGTCGATTGAAGACATGTTCGGTGTAATCCGTATCGTAAACCACGCACCTGGTCCCTGAAGCTAAGGCTTCGATGTAGGTTAAGCCTTGAGTTTCAGTATCACTAGCTGAAACAAATAAGTCAGCCATCCGGTAGTAGTTGCCAACTTCTTCGTGATTAATTTCTCCGGTGAAAATGACATAGTCTTCCAGCGTTAATCGTTCTACTTGGTCTTCAAGCAAGTTAACATCCGGTCCATCACCCGCAATTACCAATTTAACATCTGGAAATTCTTCAATTATTTCCGGCATCACATTTAAAATGCGATCAATTTTCTTTTCCTGAGCAATTCGGCTTAAAGTCAGAATTACCGGTGCATCTTCACTGATACCATAATCTTTCCGGATATCACGCTTTACGGGGGTGTTAATCGCCTCAATGTCCACACCAGTAGGAATGACCCTAATTGGAATCTCTACTTTATAGCGATTTAGCAAAGCCTCAACCCGTTTAGAAGGAGCAATCACCCCATCCATGTTTTTCAAATAAGAATGGGTAAACTGTTTAACGTGGATGGGCTTGATCAAGTGCCCATTTAACACATAATGTAAATAATCTTCATACATGGTGTGGTAAGTGTGAATGGCGGGAATGTCCAATTGGTGAGCAACATACTTGCCGATTGCCCCCAAGGCAAATTCAGTTTGTGTATGGACCACATCCAGCTGCACTTCTTTGGCCACTTTGGTTGCCTCAAACAATCCCCGGACGGCGATCCGTCGATCCGTAAACGAAACAAACGGCATCGAGCCAAAGCGAAACACGTTGGGCTCAACTGTTCCCTTTGGGACATGAGGATCAGTCGTCGTAAAAATAAATACATTATGACCTTCTGCT
The DNA here is from genome assembly GCF_018327645.1 of Lactobacillus corticis. Taxonomy (GTDB): domain Bacteria; phylum Bacillota; class Bacilli; order Lactobacillales; family Lactobacillaceae; genus Lactobacillus; species Lactobacillus corticis. The sequence continues at coordinate 9,357 of NZ_BMAY01000012.1, forward strand.
TCCAGTGCCTCTTTCAAGGTCTTAACCGACGTTGCTACTCCACTAAGTTGTGGAAAGTATGTATCAGTAAATAAGCCGATATTCATAAAAAATCCTCCATGCTTTTCATTATAAGGATTCAAAAGAAGGCTTGCAATTCACCTACCAAGTTTGACAAGAAATTTAGTAGAAAAACAAAAAAACGATCTACCACAGTAGATCGTTCTTTATAGCGGTGATCGGGGTCGAACCGATACGTCCAAAATGGACACCAGATTTTGAGTCTGACGCGTCTGCCAATTCCGCCACACCGCCATATTCATATGTAACTTAACTCAGGCTGAGCTAAGGAAAGGCGGGGATCGGATTCGAACCGACGATTAAGGTTTTGCAGACCTCTGCCTTACCACTTGGCTACACCGCCATGAGTTTCAAATTTTAAAGGATCAACATAGTTGATCAAGGGCGGAATGTGGGAATCGAACCCACGTATGTCGGATCCACAAACCGATGTGTTAACCACTTCACCAATTCCGCCATGGTTTTAACAGGGATAGTAGGAATTGAACCCACACTAGCGGTTTTGGAGACCGATGTACTACCTTTATACTATATCCCTATTATGGAGGAGGGTGGATTCGAACCGCCGAACTCAGAGAGAACGGTTTTACAGACCGTCGCGTTTAGCCACTTCGCTACTCCTCCAGGTTGATGGCGCGGGACGGAATCGAACCGCCGACACAAGGAGCTTCAATCCTTTGCTCTACCAACTGAGCTACCGAGCCATCTTACGGTCCATGCGGGATTTGAACCCGCGATCTCCTCCGTGACAGGGAGGCGAGATAAACCACTGCTCCAATGGACCATATTGCGGGAGCTGGATTTGAACCAACGACCTTCGGGTTATGAGCCCGACGAGCTACCAGACTGCTCCATCCCGCGATATTAAGGAGGATGTGGGATTTGAACCCACGCGCGAGCAGAACCCGCCTGACGGTTTTCAAGACCGTTCCCTTAAGCCACTTGGGTAATCCTCCAAAGATGAAAAGTACCAATAATATTCAATTGTATTGGCAATGACCCGTACGGGATTTGAACCCATGTTACGGCCGTGAAAGGGCCGTGTCTTAACCACTTGACCAACGGGTCGAATTGTCATTTTGTGTTATGTCTTTCGCAGAACACTTTTATTATGTTACATTGATCAGAAGTTTTTGTCAACAACTTTTTTCAACTAATTTTTTGAGTTAATTGTGAGAAAAACCTCTTAGCAGTTGCCGACTTGCTTCATCACAAGTGCGTATTTAATACTACTAGAAACTTTTAGGTCTTGCAAGTAAAAATTGCAATTTTTTTGATTTTTCTGCTGAAAGCTTGATCAAAGCCCGTTATCATGCCTGATTGTCAAATTCCTTAACCACCCCCAAATTCTGGCTATTTCTTGCTATTTCTTGCTAAATTTGAAAGTATCATTTGTTATTTTTACTCCGCTTCAGTAGCTAATACAGCAGTATTTCTAGGCTTTTTGTGACTTTATTAAATGCAAATTACTGGTACCTGCTAACCTAATACTCTACAATGAACCCTGGGTTATTAAGTTGAAACTAATAATCCAAGTCATTCATAAAACCGCACCAACTTCGGTGTCTCTCATGTTTTAGCAATGACAAATTCTCACACACACATTTCGAATGAAAAGGCGCCCTACTGGACGCCTTTTTGTTTATTTTCTGCTAACAAGGAAAGTCTGGTCTCGATATAACCCTTAATCGCCTCCAAATCTTCCTTAGTCGCTTTTTTTAGAATAAAGTTTTTACAAGTCGAACGCTGCGTTAAATAAAGTTTGCGTTCTTTGTTTTTTGCGTCCCAGCGCCGATTTGCTCGTGCGTGGGCCTCGGTGATCTTGGACATATTGTCTCCTCATATCTTTACATTACACATTACTTGTGTCCACAAATCTTCTGTAGACAAAACAATAATATCACAACATCAAACAAAATTTAGTTTATGACAGAACTTCTAATCCTTCCGTAAAATAGTCAAACAAACGGCTACAATTAAATTATTACTTCTGACTATAAAACTACAATTTTTATTATGACAGCAAAAAAGACCTAGATTATCCTCTTCAGATTTAGGTCTCTCACTCAAATGTTTGAATTTGTTGATTCATATTTACTTACGCAAAGATAATTGTAACCGATTTCATAAAATTTTGCAATAACCCTGCTAATTTTGAAAATTGATTTGGTTAGCTGCTTGGAGCGGATAGCGGCCGAGCTGCTGCGATTTCAACTCATAGCGATCTAAGCTAACACAATTGATTTGCGGGTTGTGATAAGTCGTGTAATAGTACCGGCCTTTCGTGGCATTAGCACAAGACGAATAAATCGTATACTCAAAATTTCCATTATCCAATTGGTTGGTGCCCTTAACTTGGGCCGTGCTTGCCAATATATGGAAAAATTGACTCACGCGCTCGCCCTCATTGGCTCCGAGCGTTGCGTGCATTTTCGTAAAAGCTGCGCGCACAAACCGGCCAGGCGAACTTAAATCACCAGGCAGGCCGAGGCTGCCCAATCCAGAACAGTAATTTCGGACTATCAAGGAACCAAATTTTCCTTGTGGATTTTGCACCTGCAAGCCTTGATAATTGTTTAAATTAAACTGCTGCAAGTCAAAACTGGGATTGTTGGTCAAAACGCCTATAGGATTATCATAAACGTACAAACCAGTCTTATTTTGTTCAAGCACGATTGATCCTTTTCGATCGCTCACCAGCCAGTGCAGAGTACCGGGTGCTAGATCTGGCATAAAGGCATCATCAGTAATGTTCAACTGCTTCACTAATTCACGGGCATCTTTGACCGATTTAGCCTGTCCTAAAATCCAGGGAATTAATTCAAACGAAGCAACATTGGCTTTTTTATCCACAGGTGCAAAATATTGGGCATTCCCAGGATAATTAAGTCCTGCCATCCCTAACCCTTGTTCGTTCACGGCATCAAAATACAGGGGATAATCCTTCATGACTGTAGCCATGCCAATCATTGCCAAGTGATGTTCCTGCGCAGGCAGATGACGAAAAGTCAGCGGAAAATTCCGTGGACAAATCACAACTTCTTAGCCATAGCTCGTATCCAGATCCAAATTTCGGCCAAAGTAATGGTCTCCGGCGACCCAACTAATTCCCGTGCACATAAGCAGCGTCCTTTCAGTAAAAAAATATTTTTTCTATTAGTTTACCACGGGCTGATCCAGGCAAAAGAAAAAAGCCGAGCTTCAGCTCAGCTTTTATTGACCAATTCAGATGTTCAACCGGCCCTTAAATTTTCTGGGTCACGGCAGTAATTTTTACGGCTAAAACCTTCCGCAGCCATGGGAATTGCTCTTTCATTTCTTCGTAGATTGGTCCATCAGCAATGAAATAGCCTTTTCCACTCACATGAAAGCCAGCTCCAGGTCCTTCTGTCCCCATGACTGCTTTTGAACCAAAAGTCAAAAGCAGCCGGTCGTCATCAGGCAAGACGTGCTCAATTGAGCGCATCCCCGCTGCCGGCAAGTAGAGCTCGGTTTGCTCTGAATTTAGTTTTACGTAACTCATCCAGGTATTAACTACAGGAGCGGGGCTAGCATACGGTGCAATGATCGTAACAGGCCCTTCATGCTCCAAGACCTGTAAAAAAGTTTGATCCATCCTAATCCACCTTCACAATCTTTCCACAAGCAATCGGCAAGGTCGTGTGGCAGGTATACTTTTCGTTCAAGTTGCCACCAACACTTGCTGGCATGGGCATTTCTGGGCTCACTCCGTGAACGTAAACTACCCGCTTGTCCAAAGCTAAATCACTAGTCTTAAAAGTCTTTTCAAACTGTGCTTGTAAGTTAGCTAGGGGAACTTCCTTTTCATACTTGTAGTGTCCTGCTTGGTCACTCACAGGATAGGTATCATTAGGAATGTTCATCGCATCAGGTTGGTCGTCAAAAGGAACCATTGTTGTCCCTGATACTGGAAAAGTTTCTTCCAAGTCAATAAAACCATCGCCATTAACATCTTGGACCATGGTCGGCACTTCGGCTTCCCGGCCATCAGGAAAACCGTGGAAGTGTTCCCAGTGCTGCATGGAAGCAGGAGTATCAAACATTTCTACCACGATCTTTAAGGTCGTGGCAGTCAGTTCAAATTCTGCTGTTCCATGAGCACGTGTACCGATCTTGTCCGCATTTAACGGCTTAATTTCAGCACGATATTTTGTCATTTTTCTCACCATTGTTGTCACATTTCGAATTTACAATTGTATTTTAGCAAGCTAAAATAGAATAAAAATTGATCTATGTCAAATTGAGGCAAAAAAAATGGCACATTCAGAAATAAATTGCATCAGAAATATTAGTTTCTTCCGCGACTTGCCTGAAAAGACCCTAAAGCGCTTAGTCAAAATCTCGCGCCACCGGCAATTTTTCAAAAAAGGCGACTTCATTACCACCCCGGCCGACCCCAAAGCCTTGATGTTCATTGATGAAGGCCGCGCAAAAGTTTACACAATTGGCGCAAATGGCAAAGAAAAGCTGCTTTATTTTATCAGTGCTGGAACGATTGAAGGCGTTGAAAATCTCTTTGATCCAGCTGACTTTCCCAAATATGTGCAAGCTACCCAAGATTCTTGGGTTTGTTCCATGCAGCATGATGATTTTCAGAATCTCCTCAAAAGCGCGCCAATTTTAACTTTAGAATTATTAAACGAAATCGGCTCAAAGCTTTCAGCCACCGAAGTCAGCATCTCAAGACGCAACTTGTTGGAAGCCCGCGACCGGATTCTCGCCTATTTCCAAGATTGGTCATTGGAAGCTGACAGCAATGAATTTGATCTTCCCTTGAAAAAGCAAGAATTTGCCAGTTTGATCGGCGTCAGTCCGGAAACGCTCAGTCGCAACCTCCGAGCTTTAGAGCAGCAAGGAGAAATAAAAATGCAGGGTAAACATATTACCCTGCTATAAATTATTTCATTGCTTGTGCTACTTCCTGTTTAAGAACGGGCAAAACCTCTGCAGCAAACCAAGGATTGCGTTTCATCCACAACTGATTGCGCGGTGAAGGGTGAACCAGTGGGAAGTAGTCAGGCTGATAAGTTTGATAATTTTTTACAACCTCAGTCAATTTGGCTGAGCTTTTTAATTTCAGATATTTCTTAACGGCATAGCTGCCCACGAGCATCGTTAACTCAAGTTTGGGCATCATTTTTAACAACTGGGGATGCCATTTAGCCGCAAAATCAGCCCGCGGCGGCAAATCGCCCGACTTGCCCTTTCCTGGATAATAAAAATCCATCGGCAAAATTGCGACTTTTCCTGAATGATAAAACTGATCCCGGTCGATTCCCATCCAGTCCCGCAAACGGTCACCAGAAGGATCATCCCAAAAGATCCGCTTTTCTTGGGCAATCCGGCCTGGAGCCTGGCCGATAATTAAAATCGTCGCTTCAGGATCAACAAAAAACAAAGGATCAATCCCTGCCTGGGTAAACTCCTGATTTTCAGGATCACGTTTAATTTCTTCGATAATTTTTGCAACTTCTGAATTCATACCTAATGCCTCTTTGATCTAATAATTCGAATTTAGCACATCCTTAGAAAAAGTAAATTGATGTACATCAATAAATTAAAAAAAGCCGCCCAATTAAGCGGGTGGCTTATTGCTTTAGACATTGCGATCACGTTTAAAATACATTAATTCCCAGGTTGCCGGACCTTGGTACTTTTCGACAACTTTGCCATCTTCAATTTTTTCTAAAACTGCTTCCCCACTGAAGCGATCATAAGTTGGATCCATGCCTGTTAAACGGAAAATTCTCACTTTAAGCAATGAAGGCTGGTGCTGCTGATCGCCTAACAAAGAAAAACTCGAAATATCTTCTCGCTCATGATAAGTAATGCGGTAGTGGCCATCGGCGCCTTGGTATTCGTAAACCAATCTTTGATGATAATGTTTACGCGTCTTATGAGAATAATGGGGATCAAGCTGGCTAAACTGCAAATTGGCGGGATTATCGCAAACTAATTGTTTGCCCTTAGCCAACATAAAAATTGGAAAATGATGATAGCCATATTTCTTGGTACTGGTAATGTAACTATTAATCGCGGTATAAGGGCCTATTTTAGCTCTTCCCCAGTACCAGTGGTGCAGGATTGAAATTAACGAAACATTGCCCCAGTTATGGTCATGGTAACCAGTACCACGATAATGTTTTTCCTGACCATTGAGCGTAATGTCGGCCTCGGTAGTACCTTCAGGAACTGCCGGCAGCCAGGCAAAGTAGCCATCATTGCCATATTTTTGAAATCCCGTTGCCGGACGCCAAGGTTGGGTCCGACTTTTGAGCGTAATTTTTGCCGTTAATTTACTAGTGCGAACGTAAATCCGGTATTGGTCTAAATCCCCCATAAACTGATTTATCCCCATGCGAATATGGCAATGCCTTGGAGAAAAGTAACAATTCTCGGCGTCAAAAAATAAGCGATCACTGACCTGAGTGCCATCAGGATTGGTCAAATTGACCTGCATGCTGGGATTGAAGCCAGCAGTACCAGCAGTGGGATCCGTCGTAAAAAACGTAATTGTGATGGCAGTTCCGTCGGTCATTTTGGCGTCATAGTACCACCACTCAAATTCACCTTCCTTGCCACTAGTGCGCAATCCATCCTCCCAAACGGCAACTTGTTGACCTAAGTTTAGTTTTTGATAATTGGTCTCTAAATACGCTTTAGCCATACGCATCCCCTCAATCCAAATTACGCTTAGTAAAAACCTAGTCCTATAATTTTATTGTACACTATTAATAAGATAAATGCTCATTTTTCTGTAAGCCTTTTAATTAGCTCTAAATGTACGACAATAAACGTGGTACAATAACAATAAAATTTTTCAAGGAGGATTTTTAATGGGTATTTACGACTACACCATCCCCACTCCTACCGGCAAGCCTTACTCTTTGGCACAGGACAAAGACAAAGTACTCTTAATTGTCAATACGGCGACTGAATGTCGCTTTACCCCGCAATATAAGGACTTGGAAAATATTTATGAAAAATACCATAAAGCCGGACTGGAGATTATCGATATTACCTGCAATCAGTTCGCTGGTCAAACACCTGGCGACGATGAGGAAATCGAAGAATTTTGCAAAGGTGAATATCATACCAAGTTTAACCAAATGAAAAAGTCTGACGTTAATGGCGAACATGAACTGCCCCTTTATACTTATTTAAAGTCCCAGCGTCCGTTTATCGGTTTTGGCAGCGGACCTGGAGCAATGAGAATGGCAATTATGCTGCGCAAATATGATCCGGATTATCGTCATAACAACAAGATCAAATGGAATTTCACTAAATTTTTGATTGATCGCAATGGTAACGTAGTTGATCGCTTTGAGCCGAATTTTAAAATGAGCCAAGTTGAAGAAGCGATCAAAGAAATTTTATAAAAGTTATAGAACAGAATTTTCAGGGCACGCATCCCGCAAAAGATTCTGTTCTTTCTTTTTGCTTTTGGAACAAATATGGAAAGCCTATGGAGAGTTTACCTATGCAATTTGGAAGATTTCCATAAACCAAAGGTAAGCAGCAAAACAAAAAAGACTTGGCAGATTAACCAAGACTTTTCATGTTGCAGGTTCAGTACTGTGCTGTTCGAGAATGACTGCTATTTTCTGCATAATATACGCACCCTTAAGATACAAAACATGACCAAAGATCGCCCTCTTGGGTTGATCAACTACTATTGACAGCCCCTCTGGATATTGAATCCCTTGGAATTTCTGCTTTACGTCCTCAAGCACATATCTGTTGACGGCTATAATTTCCGCTCCGTTTAAAAATCATTCGCCCTTTAGCCGTTCCATTAATTCTTTATTTTCATCAAACAGTTCTTTGATCATTTCCATCGTCTCTGAACTAACAGTTTGTTTTTTGCGGAAAGTAATAGTTTGTCCATCAGGAGAGAGCGTTTTTTCAAATTCATCTCCGATATTTGCGCCTAAATATTTTTTATCACTTTTCGTTAAACGCAATCCAAATGAATTGCCTGTTTTAAACAGTTTGGATTTTCCTTTTAGTTCTTGCATGTTTTCCACCTCGTAATTACATTATGCTTGGTCGTGATTACCAAATTCAACTATTAACAGTCATAATTCTATTATTCCAAGTCCACTGCCCTGGCACAAAAAATGTGTCTATTGACAAGTCTAACTTGTCCGTTGTTTCTTTAAATGAAAAGTTAGAGGGGGTGCAAGTTATGTTTGTCTGCCTTCAAAAAAGGCGCCCCCTGCGGGCGCCTTTTTAGTAGACAATATTATTTATCATTAACAACTGCATTTTGTTCCTTTTCATATAGCATATTGTCATAGCTCCGAGCGAACGGAAGGTAAACAAAGAATGAAACAACAAGTATTATGGCTTGCCAAATTGCGACTTTCCATCCTCCAATTAAGAAACCTGATACAATTGGCGGTGTTGTCCATGGAACTTGTACACCGTTTAGATAAGGTAAAATACCGGCCTTAATCAAGAGATAAGTAGAGCCTGCCGACAATGGTGGCATTATAAAGAATGGTAATGCCAATAGAGGGTTCATCACAATAGGAATACCAAATAAAACTGGCTCATTGATATTAAAGATTCCTGGGATTAAGGCTAGCTTACCAATGCTCTTCATTTGTTGAGACTTGGCAAAAAAGCACATGAATACTACCAATCCAATTGTCATCCCTGCACCAGTAACAGTTGAGAACTGGTCAAATAACCCTTGAATTACAATATGGCCACCGTGAGCACCATCAACGTAACCCATTTTTTTGAAAATAGCTGCATTTTCTAACGCATTTGCACTCAAAATAGGTCCCGCAATACCACCTACCAAAGTAGAGCCATGGACACCAAAGAACCAGAAGAATGGTACCAACAATGTCAACAGCAAGATCCCTCCGAATGAATCAGTTACACCTTGTAGTGGAGTTTGAATTGTTGAATAGATCCATTGGGTCATTGTGGTGTGAGCAACTTTTTCAAAGAAAATGTATACTAAAAGCCACCAACAGGTTAAGACAGCAGAAGGAATCAAGGCGATAAAAGAGTTAGCAACTGCTGGTGGAACTTGATCAGGTAACTTAATAGTAATCTTATGAGTTACAAACCATGAATAAATCCAACCGGTAAAAAGGCCAACAATAATAGCAGCAATCATACCTTGGCCACCAAGCCAAGTTCTATCAATAAATCCTTGTAATAAAGTAGGTGCTTGGCTAGCTGAAATTACTGTTTTACTACCATTCATTACGGCAGTCGTCGGATTCATAATAATCAAAAAGCCAACAAAGGCTGTCATTCCTGCCGGTAGTCCCTCTACACCATCATTTTTTGCCCAAGTATTAGCGATACCAATAACAGCAAACACAGCTACTATTCCAAATGATGCATTATATGCTTGATTCCAATATTGGGTCAAGCCAGTTGCTGTCATCCAATTAGCAACTGCTGGAATTGGAAATGAAGCAAGGAGCAAGAAAACCGATCCTACCATAATAAATGGTAATGAAAGGACCATACCATCCTTCAAGGCAACAATAGGCCTTGTATTTACAAATTTCATGATAGGAGGCAGTATTTTTGTGTTTATGAAGTTTTGCATTTTTTTCTCCCCTCTAACCTTTACATCCTTTTCAACTACAATTTTATGTAAGCGATTTCTTATAATCAATAGTTTTAACATCCTTAGGTATGTAAGTTTTTTTTAGCTCAATATTTCATAGATGAAACACTATGTTCCAAAAATAATTAGAGTATGATAACCTATCCTTAATAGATATCTATGGAGATTTAAGTATGGCATTTTTTGGATTTAAGAATTTATCATCACTTTCTGACGTCGACATGACAATTTATCGCTACGTCACTCAAAATGTGAATGAAGTTGTATATATGCGCGTCCGCGATATTGCAACTAACGCAAACGTTTCTAGTTCATCGGTAATGCGTTTTATTCATAAAATAGGATTTAATAGATTCCCAGAATTTAAAGCCTATCTAAAAAATACCAATCTACATACAGACACTAGTTCACTATCATTCAAATTTGTGGATGAGAACAGCTTTCCTAAAGACATTGAAAGTCGTCTTATTGTAGTAGCTAATGAAATTTATCAAAGTGATAATGTGACAACTTTGGGAATGGGTGAATCTGGATTTTTAGCTGAGTATGCCGCTAGAAGATTGGCTTCTCTGGGAATCAACACTACTCCCGTTTCCGATCCTTTTTATCCTTTAAGTTCGAAATTAAAAAATACCACAAATGATATACTATTATGCTTTTCCGTTTCAGGTAACTCTGTTGAATTAATTGAGCTAATAAATGACTTTGTAAATAATGAGGATGTAACTATTATCTGTATTACAAGTGACGAGAAAAGTTCCATTGCTAAAATGAGTCGCTATGTGTTGCCTTACTACGAAGAGACTCATAGATTAGTTAATGGAAATGATCTATCCTCACAAGTTCCTGTAATGTACATAATTGAAAAAATTGATAGTATTTTGGAAAGCATGTTGTCAAATTAATGGAACACTGCGTTTCAGGATTGATAATCCAACCTTTTTTACTGTCCTATGCCAAAAGCTCCTCTATTACTGTAATCTACCATTTAATTACCATATAATCTTGGTTAAAAGCAGCAAGAAAGGAGTTTTTTTATGCAAAAAAGTTTCAATAATAATTTTTTGTGGGGTGGTGCTGTTGCAGCTCATCAATTGGAAGGTGCTTATGACAAAGACGGAAAAGGCTTATCAATTGCTGACTTTATGACATTGGGTAATAAGGACCAGCCCAGGAAAATAACAAAAACAATTGAGTCAGATAAATATTATCCTAATCACGTTGGAAATGACTTTTACCATCATTATAAAGAAGACGTTAAATTAATGTCTGACATGGGATTTAAAGCATTTCGAACTTCAATTGCTTGGACCAGAATCTTTCCAAACGGTGATGAACAAACTCCAAATGAAGCAGGATTGAAGTTTTACGACAATCTATTTGACGAGCTTCTCAAATACAACATCCAACCAGTCGTAACTTTGTCACATTTTGAAATGCCAATTCATTTAGTAAATAAGTACGGTGGATGGTCAAACAGAAAAGTAATTGACTTCTTTGTTCGCTTTGCTCATGTTTGCTTTGAACGGTACCACAGTAAGGTCAAATATTGGATGACTTTCAATGAAATTAATAATCAGACCAATTACCAAAGTACTCTTTCGGTTTATGAAAACTCAGGAATAAAATTCAAGCCTAATGATGACCGACAGAAATTAATGTATCAAGCTGCACATTATGAATTAGTAGCAAGTGCAGAGGCCGTTCAAATTGGTCATGCAATTGATCCATCATTGCAAATAGGATGCATGTTAGCCTTTTGCCCTATTTATCCTAACTCATCCAAACCAGAGGATGTGCTGTTTGCTCAACGTGCGATGGATACTCGCTTATATTTTGGAGATGTTCATGTCAATGGGCATTATCCCAACTTTTTATTATCATATTTCCAAAAGAAACAATACGATATGGACATTACTAAAAACGATCTCCAAATTCTAGAGAACGGAACCGTTGATTATGTTGCTTTTTCATACTATATGTCATTTAGTGTTAAGTATACTGATCATATGGATTATCGGGAATATCAAGATCTTGTTCCAAATCCCAATATAAAAACTAACGACTGGGGTTGGGCCATTGATCCAGTCGGTTTACGATATTCTTTAAATTGGATGACCTCCAGATGGCATAAGCCCTTGTTCATTGTGGAAAATGGAGTTGGCGCATACGATGAATTAACACCTGATTTAAAAGTACACGACACTTATAGAATAGAGTATCTTCGAAATCATATTAGAGAAATGAAGAAAGCTGTAGTTGAAGATGAAGTCGATTTAATAGGATATCTCCCATGGGGATGTATTGATCTTGTCAGTGCCTCAACTGGAGAAATGAAAAAACGATATGGCTTCATATATGTAGATGCAGACGATTACGGTAATGGTTCTTATAAAAGATATCCAAAAGACTCGTTCTACTGGTATAAAAATGTTATTGCTACAAACGGTAATGAAATAGATTAATAAAAAAATCTCGCTTACACCTAAATCTATTTCAAAGAAATTTTGTAAAGAAGACGCCTCCCGCAGGCGTCTTTTTTAGTGAACCATACTCCCTGCTTATCTTTAACGATAAGTTCTTGGTATTGGAAGCCACTTGTAATAACTTTTATGCTTAAGATGAACAGTTTTATAGAAAGGATTTTGCTATGAAATATACAACTTTAGGCAATACCGACCTCAAGGTCTCGCCGCTTGCCGTTGGCTGCATGAGTTTTGGACAACCGGGCTCTATGCATGATTGGACCTTAAACTACCAAGATTCCAAAACTGCCATCGAACACGCACTCGACTTAGGACTAAACTTTTTCGATACGGCAAATGTTTACTCGAAAGGTACCAGCGAAGAGTATTTAGGTCGGGCATTGAAAGACGCAAAAGTAGATCGCTCTAAGGTAGTTATTGCATCGAAGGTTTACTTTAACCCTGGCCGGCTCTCAAAAGCAGCCATTAACCGGGAAATTGAAGGCACGCTCAAGCGGCTAGGAACAGACTACTTAGACCTATATATAATTCACCGCTTCGATTATGATACGCCAATTGAGGAAACCATGACGGCTTTAAATGATTTGGTAAAAGCAGGAAAAGTCCGGGCTATCGGTGCTTCTGCCATGTATGGCTATCAATTCCACAATATGCAGGTTTTTGCCCAAGAAAATGGTTTAGCTCAATTTCAAACCATGGAAAACCACTACAATTTACTCTATCGTGAAGATGAACGAGAATTAATTCCGATCTGCAAACAATATCATGTTTCTTTGATGCCTTATAGTCCTTTAGCAGGAGGTCACCTAGCCCATTTAGGTTGGACCGTCAATACCAAGCGCAGCCAAACCGACCGCGTAATTCGGGGAAAGTATGACCGAATGGAAGATGCTGATTATCCAATTGTTGAACGCGTCCATGAAATTAGTGAAAAGCATCATACCACTATGGCAGCAGTAGCCTTAGCTTGGCAATGGGCTAAAGGGGTAACTGCCCCGATTATCGGAACCAGCAAGCCTCACCACTTGGACGACGCCGTAAGTGCGCTTGACGTCCAGCTCTCACCAGATGAAATCACTTATCTTGAAGAATTGTACCAACCACATCCAATTGTTGGCGCAATTAAAAGCAACCCGCCCCAAGGGACGGTTCTCTTAGATAAAAAATAAGCAAAAAGGCAGCTCACTCATGTGAACTGCTTTTTTTAATCATCATATTCTTTTTTCAAGACCTTGCCAGTTTGAGCGTCCAAGCTAATTTCTGTTTCTTGATGGTTGTGACTCAGCTTGACTTCCCACTTTAGCGTGCCATTGTCATTTTCCAAATCAGCTGATTTTACTACACCGCTTGCTTGAGTTTTAGCTTTTGCAAACGCCGTTTTAAGTGAAATGACCTTGGCTGGATTAATGGCATCGGCTTTCCAGTTAAGTTCATCGTTAAGCTCGCGATTCTTTCTGATTAATTTGCCGCTTTGATCAAAAACTAAAGTGTATTCGTGCTTCTGATCTTGTCCTTCTACTTCAACCTGTGTGCCACCATATTCTTCTTCCCAGCTAAAAGCTGTGATTACGGCCTTAGGATGATCAGCTTTAAATTTTGCAATTGCTTGGTCAAATAATTTATCAGCTGAAATAGCCTTAGCTCTAGTCGAAGATGATTGGCTGCTAGATTTTTTACTAGACTGAACTGATGTACTTTGACTGCTTGTTTTTTGACTTGCCGAGTTTTCTTGTTGGTTTTGACACCCGGTTAAGATGAGACCGCCTAATAAGACGGTTGTAAGCCATAATTTACGCATTACCCTTCCTCCTATTTGGCTATAATTTGTATATTTTTCTTTATATGATTATAATAACTTAATTGGTCCGCAATTTCCACTTTATGTGAAATATTTGTTCGCAATTTTAACAAAATTTAAAAAGGCCAAAAGTCACAACTGACTTTTGGTCTTTTGGTTAATCAATATTTTTCAGACTAGCAATAAACTTTTTTAAAGCTAGTGAATCATCATCCTTACGGTAAATCAGTTGCATAGTATATGTTTGATCGATCTTTTCCGATGCCAATGATTTAAAAACTATATTATCGTCTGGAGCCAAAAATTTTTCTGCCAATCCTTTAGTAATATACGCAAGACCATGGTTTAATGAGCAATTAAACATCAATTGTTCTATTGAAGAAACTCTCTTAATATGAAATGAACTCCATTGTTTTCCCAAAGTTTCTAAGAAAGTATCCCTCATGAAATCACTTGTCTCAACACTATAATAAAGCAATCTCTGACCAACTAAATCACTTTCGGTAATTATCTCTTTCTCTGCAAGTGGATTTTGTTTGCTTATCCCTAACACCATTTCATTTTGATAAACATTCACAAAATTATATAAATTGCGATTGATAAAACGATACTTACCATACTGATTTATATAGCCACAATCTAACCTATGCAAAGATAAATCAGCCAGGATATGCTCAACTGATTCCTCAACCGTTGTAAACGATATCTCTGGTTTGAGTTTACTAGCTTGATAATGTAAAATCTCATCTCGCATTAAAACCCCGTCAAATATTGAAAAATAGCCAATTTTCAAATTTTCTTTTTGTTTATTTTCGATGTCTTGTGCAACATAAATAGCATCATCCATGACATCGAGATATTCTTCAGCTCTTTTAGCAAAGTATTCACCACTGGGTGTTAATTTGATCCGATTTGCCCCACGTTCAAAAAGTTTTAAACCAATTTCATTTTCAAGACGTTTTACCAGTCTCGAAACAGCACGTTGGCTAACATAATTTTGGTCTGCCACACGATCAAAACTACCTTCTTGTGCAACTTGAATAAAAATTCTTAATTGATTTGAATCCATTACCCGTACCTTAATGTTCTACTGCTGACCACTTTACACATACATTCTACCGTGAAACCGTTTTAAAATAAATGTGTAAATGATAACAAACTATTTAGGAAGCAGGTATATTTCATGGAATTCAAATCACAATATGACTTAATCATTGTTGGTAGTGGTGCGAGTGGCGCAGCTTGTGCCTATGAGGCAGCTAAGAATGGAAAAAGCGTATTAGTTGTCGAAAAAGGTCACAAGACCGGTGGTAGCGGCAACTACGTTGAAGGTATTTTCGCAGTTAATTCATATATGCAAAAACAACACAAAGATTACCATTTAACTAAAGAAGCAGCCTTAGCTGAGGAATTAACATATTCTCACTATAAGGCCGATACCAACACTTGGAAACAATACATCGATGGCTCAGCTGACATTATTAAATGGTTAAGTGACTTAGGCGTGGAATACATCGACGTTGCTCCTTTAGGAAGCGGAGAACGGACTTGGCATTTGTTCGAAGGCCGCGGAGATGCTGTTATTAACGAAGTCCTTTTACCAAAGGCAAAAGAATTAGGTGCTGATATCATTACGGAAACCAAAGTAACAGATCTAGTTACTGAAAACGGTAAAGTAACTGGTGTCAAAATTAAGAATACTAAATCTAATGATGAAATGACGGTTAAAGGAGATAACGTTGTTTTAGCCACCGGTGGTTACTTGAACAATTCTGAAATGATTGCTGACTACACCAATTATGATGAAAAGCAATTGATTCCAGTTAACTCAGGCAAAAATACCGGTGATGGACTTTCATTAGCTTGGAAAGCTGGCGCTCAGCGATACAATATGGGAATGGCAATGTTATTTGGTGGGTACATTAAGGATCCAGACAAGCCAATTTATGTTTACCGCTATGATGAACTTAATGGTGCAGCCAACCAACAATCCCTGCTCTGGGTAAATGAAATAGGTAAACGCTTTGTCAACGAAGAAGTAGTTGACAACTTTTCTGAAGCCGGCAATGCTTTGTTTACGCAAAACAAGTTCTATACTATTTTAGACCAAAAAACAGTTGACCATCTGCAAAACGTTGGCCTTTACAAGGCAATGGGCACTTATGACTATCATGATGACAAGCTTCCTAACTTGCAACAAGAAATCGATGATGAATTAGCTCGTGATGCCAAATACTTAACCAAAGCTGATTCGGTAAATGAATTAGCTGAAAAACTATCGTTGCCTGACTTGCCAGCAACAATCAAACGCTACAATGAATTAGCAGCTAAGGGGCAAGACGAAGACTTTGGAAAGAATGCCAAATTCATGATTCCTGTTGTCGATGGTCCGGTTTACGCCATTGAACAAGGCGTTGGTGCCTTTTGTACAATGGGTGGCTTAAAAGTTACCCTTAATAATCAAGTTCTTGATCACGATGGTCAAGCTATTCCAGGTTTATATGCAATTGGTAATGATGCCGCCGGGATGTTAATTGGTGATACTTATGGTCCTAACATGCCTGGTACCGAAGGTGGCTACTCATTCTTCTCTGGCAAACTTGTTGCTGACGTTTTATCAAAATAATTATCGGCATACTCTATTTAAAAAGGCCAAAAGTCAAAACTGACTTTTGGTCTTTTGGTTTACATATATTAATGTTCAACTTGTCGCTTAATCCCGTCAATTATATCCTGCAGACTAATCCGTTTCATCTCAGCAAAAGCTTGATTAGCAATCCTTTGGTACTCAGCTTCCAATACCGTTTGAATATTGCCGCCAATTACGCAATTTGGGTTCGTTTTCGGGTCAACATGAAGCAGCTGCTGCTCACCTTCAACTGCGCGATAAATTTCATAAAGATTGATTTGCGCAGCTGGTTTGGTTAGTTTTGCCCCCGCAATTCCCTGCTTTGATTGAATTAACTTTGCTGCACGCAAACTGCTCATTAGACTGCGGACTACACTTGCATTCGAATTCACACTGCTAGCAATTGCCCGACTAGATAGGTCGCCATCCTGAAACATGTCGAGATAGACCATGATATGGATTGCGTCGCTCAGTTTATGTGAGTACTTCATAAGATTTTTCACCTGCCGTACACGATTGTACTGGGAAAATGAATGGTCTGCAAGCCCGTTTTACCGCTTCAGAATTTCAACTGCAGCTTGATCCAATGCTAAAGTTGGGTGACCAAGCACATCTGCCAAATCTGAACTAGGATGATCTAAAGTACCTTCGTCAATAATGCCTTGGGCAAAAGAAAGCCATTTGGCAGCTCCTTCGTCCATCCCTTGACTAAGCAAATTCTTGACGTACTCGTCTTCACTAACTTGCTTAACCGTAATGTCTTTGCCGGCAGCTGCAGCTACAGCCTTGCCCAGATCAGCATAAGTCTTCATTAGGCCGGCAAATTCGTAAATTTCCTTGTTGTTATCTTGAACCAATACCTTAGCTGCTGCTTCAGCATATTCCCGTTCTAGGGCCCAGCCAGCTAAACCATTAGTCCAATATTCAGCCTGTCCGTCAGCAGCAGATTTAATAAAGGCACTTTCATTTTCGAGGTACCAGTTGTTTCGCAAAAATGCATGCTTAATGTCGCTTTCTTTGATCAGCTTTTCAGTAGCCCAGTGGTCTTCAGCTAATGGCGTTGCAGCATTTTGAGCATTGGGAAAACTGGTATAAGCGACAAAGTCAACTTGCGTTTGCTTTAAAGCCTCCACCATATTTTGATGTTGCTTGAGTCTTGAAACTTCTCCACCTGGTTGGGATGAAATAAATAAAACGCGGTCGATGCCGGTAAGTGCTTCTTGCAATGATTGCTCATCGGAGTAGTCACCGCGACGAATTTCATATCCAGGGAAAAGCTTGTTAGCTTTTTCGAGATTTCGCGCAACTACTACGACGTTTTCTTTTCCAACTAATTCAGTTAAAGTCTTGACAGCTGCTTGACCAAAATGACCAGTTGCTGCTGTTACTGCATATTTCATGTTTATGCCTCCATACTTGTTGCTTTATGTTTTACAAGTTAATTGTATTACGTGTATTTTTATTGTCAACAGGTTAAGCATTATTTGCTGTTTAGTTGTTGAGATCCTAAAAGCAATCAGTGGATATCATGGATTGCATAGAGATAAGCAACAGCAATGTTTTTTACTTGCATCACTGGCTACTTCATTTTTTAAAACACAACTCAGATCCCCAAGATAAATAAATATAAAAAAACAAGGAATTAGCAATTGCTAATTCCTTGTTTTAATTGCATTAAGAACTGAAATACTTGATCAGCCCTTAATAGCTTAATTTCAATAAAGTATATACTCTTGTTGGAACACTACAATATGTTAGATCCACAGTCAAAAAGTTATCTAGTTGAGGGATACATGATTAGGCTTTTACCTTAATGACTGCATTATCCTTTGTCACTTCACCATAAGGCTCTGGAAGTACGGCCTTATATTCGGCAGTATTAGTAATAATTTCCATTACTGTTGGATCATAGCCAGCTTTCTTTATTCCTTCAACATCAAATTCTGCAATTAAATCCCCCTGTTCAACCTTCATTCCTTGTTCTACATGGCTCTTGAAGTACTTGCCATTTAAGTTGACCGTATCAATACCTGCATGAATTAATACTTCTGCTCCATTTTGAGACGCAATGCCGTAGGCATGGCCAGTTTCATAGGCTACTCGAATAATTCCAGAAACCGGAGCATAAATATTATTATCTTTTGGAGAAATTGCAATGCCTTCACCCAAGCTTAGTGATGAAAAGACACTATCATTTACATCACTCAAAGCTAAACTTGTGCCCTTTACAGGACTATTAATTGTTTCATCTTTGATGGTAGAAGCTTCAACTGGTTCTGTTTTCTTCTTTTCCAGCATTGAATCATCATAACCAAACAGATAGGTTAAAATTGCTGTACCAAAGAAGGCAATAGCAATGGCAATCAGAAATGGAATAAACCCTTTACCAACAAATACCGGAATACTTAAAACGCCGACAGGAGTTGAGGCTATGGCAGCACTATTAGCCGCACCGGTAATTGCACCGGAAACGCCTCCCATTACACAAGCAATGTAGAATGGCTTCTTAAACTTTAAATTAACACCATAAATCGATGGTTCAGTAATACTAAACAGCGCAGTAATTGCCGAAGACAATGATAATTCTCTATTTTTGGTATCTTTAGATTTTAAGAATACCCCAAAGGCAGCCCCAGCTTGCGCAAAGTTCGAAGGCCCAATCATTCCACTGATGGTATCACGACCATAGAGGGCCAAGTTATTATAACAAAGTGGAACAATTCCCCAGTGAACGCCAAAAATAACCAGAATCTGCCAAGCAGCACCAAAGACCAAACCACAAATAAGCGGATTAACACCATAAAGTGCCGTATACCCTTTTCCCAACCAAGTATCAAGCGTGTTCATAATAGGCCCAATGATTAGGAATGCTAGTGGAACAGTAATTCCAAGTGTCAGCAATGGGGTCAATACATTCTTAACTGAAGGATGAAAGTGATCATTACAGAAATGCTCAATTTTTGACATCACATAAACAGTGAAGATAATTGGCAAAACAGAAGAAGTATAAGTTGTACTGATCACCGGAATCCCTAAAAATGATAGATGTGTACTTGACTTACTAAATAGGCTCACCAAAGTAGGATATTCCATGGCACCAGCTACAGCTAAAGCCAAGAACGTATTGGTCTTGAATTTATTAGCTGAGGTTACTGCTAATAAAATTGGCAAGAAATAGAAAACAGCATCCCCAGCTGCATACCAGATTTGGTATGTCCCACTTGATTTACTTAAGCCAAACTCGACCGCAAGCATCAATAGCCCCTTGATCATACCTGCACCAATCAAAGCAGGTAAAATTGGGGTAAATATCCCTGAAATTAAATCAATTGCTTTGTTGAACCAAGACTTATCTTCATCAACGGTATCATCTGATCCGCTCATATCACCTAGCATTGGAGTCAGCACATCAAAAACATCACCAACGGTATTGCCAATAACTACTTGATATTGACCACCACTTTCAACAACCTGGATAACCCCGTCTACTTTTTCGGTTGCTTCTTTATCAGCCTTTTTCATGTCTTTCAAGTGAAAGCGCAATCTAGTAGCACAATGCACAACATTGCTTACATTACTAGGACCACCAACAGATTCAAGAATTTCTTTAGCTTGATCTTTATATTTCTGCTTAGCCATTTTTATAACCTATCTTTCTTATTAGTGACTAGCCATACGGAAGTAGGTGTATGGTTTACCTTTGATTGAAGTAGAAAGCTGCAAAATATTTTCAGGAATTGGGCATCCGCTAAAACCACCATCCCCAATTGCAATTACATCCGCACCTGTTTCTTTTATTTGCAGTGCAATTTCTCTAATTGTTTCAGTATCCGAACCTTCTAATGAACTGTCTAAAAAGCTCATAGCTAATGTTTCTTTCGGATAACTGTGAACAAATTCAATTAATTCTTGGATATGTCTTACACTAATGCCACTTCGAGAGCCGGGAGCAGGAAAGTCAATCACATCTGCGCCAGCTTCAATTAATCTCTTAATGACTTCCTTGGTATCGTATGTTGCTAATGGATCTCCGAGGACTTTTTCATCAACACCGTCCTCCCACTTTCCGGCAAAGATGAGCGTATCCGGACCTAAAATTTTTCGAACCATTTTAGTTCCGGAAATAATATCTTCTAAACTAGTACCGGTTCCAGGATTACCTCCTAAGATTACGTAATCGGGAGCAAGCTCTTTTAGCTTTTTAATGTGTTCAATAGAAGCTAGCATGCCATTTTTGTCGTAAATCTGGTCATCTTGCGTACTGCCTTTTCCCGGACATCCCAAATAGATTCCAACTGGTACTCCAACTTTATCTTTTAAATCTTGAACAGTGTTACCTTGCAATCCTAGGTTTTTTGCTGAATCATCAAAATTATATGTATTTAGCAGAATCATATCAGCTCCAAAGGCCTTATTTAATTCCGTATTGGTAATACCACGAACTAAACCAGTTGACGCAAACAATAAGTGTTGCGCCATAATTACACGACCTTCAGATTTTTTGATAGATTCCTTTAAATCACGTCCAGACATTTTTCTAATGTCGTCACTTTTGGCACTAATTAGTCTAACAACGCTCATTTTTACCCTCTATTTTTATTAAACACTCTGATCTTCAAATTGTTCTTTACCGTCATAATCTTTGGAGTTTCTGATAGTTTCGAATTCTTTGTCATCTCCAGCTTCGATAGCAGCTAATTCATCCACTCTTCTTTGGTGACGGCCACCAATAAATTTAGCTTCAAGCCAATTTTTAACAATCATCTTGGCCAATTCTGAACCGACAACTCTTGAACCAAATGCCAAAATATTCGTATTATTGTGCATCCTCGAAAGTTTAGCTGAGTAGCAGTCACTGCATACACAAGCTCTGATTCCCTTTACCTTGTTTGCTGCTAAAGAAATACCGACACCAGTACCACACATCAAAATTCCTAGGTCGTAATTGCCATTAGCCACTTCTTCGGCAACCTTCTTACCGTAGATTGGATAATCAGTTCTTTCATCACTAAATGGTCCAAAATCATGAACTTCATAGCCTAAACTTTTAACATATTCGATAATAGTAGGCTTCAATTCCAAGCCTACGTGATCTGATCCAAATGCAATTCTTAGTTTCTTTTTTGTCATGGTTAATCGTTTTCCTTTCTTATATCAGAAATAATCGTCATATAATCCTCGTCTTTGCCGAATAAGGCCGAAGTTCCAAGAATAAAATTATCTACTCCAGCCTTATGAAGCTCCATAATTTTCTCTCTTGAAACAGCGCCATCAATGCCAAGCACATACCCGTATTGCTTCTTGGCTGCAATAAACTGATTCAATTTTGGCATTACAAAGTCCTGAAATGGCTGTCCGGCAAAACCAGGATGGACCGTCATTACCAAAACATAATCAATATTTGGGAGCAGCTCTTTGACTGATTCAAAAGAAGTACCAGTATTTACTGCAATTCCTGCTTTCATTCCAGCGGCGTGAATATCATCGATCGTTCTTGCCGGTTGCTGCTCGGCATCTGGACAAAAATACACTAAATTGGTGCCCAATTCTGCAAAGAATTTAATGTACTGTCTTGGATTTTTAATCATCAAATGAGCATCCATCGGCTTATCTGTTAAATCTCGAATAGTTTGATAATCTTCAGGGCTCAACCCAAAATTAGGGACATATTGGCCATCCATAATATCCATATGGTACATATCCACTCCAGCTTCATTTAGTTGTTTAACGTCAGAAGCCAAATTTTTAAAGTCTGCACACATCATTGATGGGCTTAATAATAACGTCATGCTTGTTCTCCTTTTTAGGTAAACGTTTACCTTAATGATTACAGAATTATCATAGGTCATTATGAAAGCGATGTCAATATTACCCAAAAAATATTTTCCCTATAATGCATTTTTTTGGGAAACGTTTACCTGATTCTAAGTGGTATACTGGTAGTAAATCCTTTTAAGCTTTAGGAGCAAGCTATGAGTAAATATTCAATCAAAGATATAGCGGCTATGGCAGGGGTATCAATCGCAACCGTCTCCCGAGTTATCAATAATAAAGGCAAATATTCGGAGGAAACTAAAGAAAAGGTTCTAAAAATAATTAACCAGACTGGTTACAAAGTAGACGGCAGTGCCCAAAGTTTAAAGACTAATATCACTTTTACAATCGGAATATTGGTACCTGATATCAAAAACTTTTTCTTTGCTGATCTAGTACAAAAAATTGAAAAAGAGCTTTTTGATAAAAACTACTCCACCATTATTTGCAATACTGATTCAGATGAAGAAAAAGAAAAATCCTATTTAAGAATGCTAGAAAATAAAAAGGTAGATGGAATAATAGTTATTTCCGGTGCCAAACAAGGATTTAGGTTTGAAAGTTCACTAAAAAACATTCCCTATATATGTATTGACCGAAAACCAGCTGATTTTAACAAAACAATTTTTATATCTTCAAATCATGAATTAGGCGCACAAGATGCAGCGAATTATTTGTTGGACCATGATGTTCAACGACCTGCAATGGTTATCCGAAAACATAGTCCTATCCTTAACGGGCGAATTAATGGATTTCGAAATTCACTAGAAGAGCACAATATTGTTTTTGATCGAAAAGAGAACATCTTTTGTTTTAATGGGATAACCTCTTTAACCAAATATCTCAGTACTTATCCAGAGACAGATGGATTTTTTGCTATTGATGATAGATTGGCCATCGAATTAATCATGGCGCTAAAGCAAATTGGCAAAAAAGTACCTGACGATATTCAAGTAATTGGTTTCGACAATATACCAGCGGATGAAATTATTTCTCCAACTTTAACCACAATTGCCCAAAACACTGATAAAATTGCACATTATACTATAGAAAATATTTTAAAAGTAATTAAAACCCCCAATGAAAGTGGTGACCAAATTCTTATCCCCACCACTCTAGTAAAACGAAATTCAACTTTTTAATTCAGCCTTTCCAACAAAAAATAGCCAAGCTACCTCTTTTCGAAGTTACTTGGCTATTTTTGAGTATTCTCCCAACTGGCAGCTATCAATTTAATCAATTGTTCCTTGGTAACTTGTTCAATTACGACGGAAATCCAGTTGCTCTTATTCATATGATAGGCCGGCAAAAAGCCTGGCGTCTTGCTAGCTAATAAATCATCAATTTGTGTTGGAGCCAGTCGCACATCGATCACATCGGTCGTGCCAGAATCACCTATTCCCAAAGTCTTGTTTGGGGCATCCATCAAGATTGTGAACCATTTCCGTCCATGACCGTATCTAAAAACACAGAAGTTGGGATACTTGGCCCACATATATTCTGGCTCAACGTCATAGGCGTCTTTAAGATAATTTATCAGTTCTTCTCGTTTCATCGCACTAGTCCCTGAGTGAATACTTCACTTCAACTGAATCGCCAACCGTTTTGCCAATGGCTTTTTGGATATCTTTTCTCACGCCGAGAATATAGCAAATCGAACCATCCGCATTCTTCACGCCCATATTTACAATGTTGCCATCATAAGGATAACCATCAAATTCAGCATGAATCTTTACTCGGCCCTTGCCGTATTTTTCCCTAATATCAAAGGGGACCCTAACAAAAGCTCCGCCCTTGTCGGGCACTGGCTCAATTTTTGCAATAAACTGTTCTGGCATTTCAAATTGCTCTTTTCCTCTATCAAAATAATTTGCCATTAACTTGCTTTTTTCTTTAACCATTCCCAGCATTATGACCACCCACCAATTTGCTTCGTCTAATGGCTGTTCCTCCAGCGGTTAAGCTTGACACCTTCACTACCGAGGCAAAACCATATTTTTTCCTAATATCATCAATCACATGGTCCAATTTATGACGTTTCAACTGGGTTTCTGGCTTCTCCAGCAAATTCAGCTGCATGCTGAGATCTGGTGAAAGCTTGCCATAGTTAACCCCAATACAGCGGACCGGTTCACCGTGCCAATGTTGATCAAACAGCGCATACAACTGAGTCACTAAATCATGGCTGGTACTAGTTGGTACAATTTTGCGCTGAACGCTAAAGCCGTGATTGCCTTCCTCATAGGTTGGTTCAGTAAAAGAATACCTAATATATAATTCAACTTTTCCCGCGCGCAAATTATGAGCACGAATTCTACTAGCAACTTGTTCACCGATTTCCCGAATTACTACTTTGATTTCCTTTGCTTCATAGTAGTCTCGTTGCAAGACCTGTGAATTTCCGATGCTCTTTGCTCGGGGATGGTACTTTTGGCTGATAATGCTACGGTCGACGCCCCAGCTTTCCGCAAACAGCTGTTCCCCGATCACCCCAAATTCTCGTTTTAAGACTTTAGGATCGGAATGGGCCAGTTGATACATATTCTCAATGCCGATTTGCCGTAAACGATCAGCCGTTCGGGTATTTATTCCCCAAACATCCTCCAATTTTTTTATCTGCCAAATCGTATCAGGGACATCAATATAGTGCCAGGACGCAATCATCGACTTGTTGTGCTTAGCTTCATTATCCATTGCCAATTTTGCTAACAAGGGATTCTCGCCAATTCCACAGGTTGTGTATAGGCCTAAGCTATCGTGAATATCTTTTTGAATTTTGTGCGCTACATTGTAAGGATCATCACCAAAAAGATGCCAAGATTTAGTCATATCAAGCATGCCTTCATCAATCGAATACATGTGGATATCCTCATCAGCAGCATATTTTCGAAAAATTTCTAACACTTGCATGTTGCGCTTAATATACAGATTCATATGCGGTTCAACTAGCAGTAAGTCCGGTGCTTCCCGACGCGATGGCAAATCACGTGCCCGCATAACATTGTGCAAGCCATATTTTTGCTTGGCTAGGGGCGAGGCCGCCATAATTAAGCCTGAACCCCAATCAGTATCTTTTTGCCGTGAAAGTACGGCCAAACAGACTTTCATTGGATCAAGTCCTAACCGCAAGGCTTCACATGAGGCAAAAAAGCTTTTGTTATCAATCATAAAGATCACTCGATGCGGTTCATAACGATAGTCGTACATTTGATCACATCCCTTCACAGCACTTGGTCAAGCTAACAGTTCAATGTGGTTGATGGCGGCCAAATCGATCTTGCGTCCTGACACGATAACCGTACTATTTTGATAACCTTCAACCCAGCCGCGGACATTATCTAGATAGTCGCCTTCACTAGTAAGTTCACTTAGTTGGATTGACACAGAGTAATGCTCGGCAAAGGCCTTGAGCAGCTGCTGACTGATCGCCGCCTCAGACATGGTTCGCTTTTTAGTGTAAACTGTGGCATTTTTGGCTTTAAATTTTTGGATAGTTGAAGTGTGTTCGCTCAAGTAAAAACCTTGCCACTTTTTCATGCCCCGATCTTGATAATTTTTAAAAAAATTGCTTATTCGCTGATCAAATTCTTTGCTCATTGTGTAACTCCAAATCCTGCAGCTAAAGCTTTATCAACAACTTTTACGTTTTTGCTTCTGTCCTTGCTGGTAGGCCTTCTTAAGCGCAGCAGCCACTGTGTCATAATCTTGTTGCAAATAGTTTGCTAATTCGACAAAATTAGCCGATTCCGCCTCAACTAAATCAGCATAGTCACTGGTCATTTTATCTAGCAGATAATCATTGGCCAGCTTCTCCGACTCACAGCGCACAGCATAATCATCATGGTACTTTTCAGCCATCGTATCATCTGTCAGCAAGTGGCCTAGTTCATGCAAAAGCACAATTTCTTGCTCATCTTCAGATAAGTCAGCATTCAAAAAAATAGTTGCTGGCATTGCCATTTGGCTATTTTCAGGAATGAATTGGCCCAGACTGTGCAAGCCATCGACTAGGTGATAGTCGACCTTTAACTCACGCAGCTTATCTCTTAGATAACGTTTCATACTTATGCCTTCTTACCTGAATAATAGCCACGAATGATGCTTTTAATTAGATTGCGATCGTGGTCATCCATCGGTTTGCCGTCAAAACTATGAGCCTGATCTAGCAGCTTGTCTAAATCTTGTTCAGCCTGGGGTGAAGCTTCTCGCCCGAGAATATAATCTACTGACACATGATAATGATCGGCTACTTTAGCTAATTTGCTTGACGAAGGTGATCGCCGGTCCCATCTAGCAATCGTCCCGTTGCCAAAATCCAGCTTGCGCTCTAGCTCAGCAATTGTTTCATCATGTTCTGCTGCTAAGTTTTTGATTGTATCTCTAATTGTCATCATGCTACCTCAGTGAAAATTCCGTTAAGTTAGTTGTTAGCTTTTAGGCTAGTTCTTGCAATAGATATTAGACTAAAATCTATTGTTTTGCAAGATCAAATTAGCATTTTTTCAATTTAAAAATTGACTTAATATTATGCATCTTGTATACTAACTAAAAGTTATTAACTAACTAAAGGAGAGTGCTTATGGCTAACCAACTTCCATCTTGTCCAATTGCCACGGCTATCATTTTAGTCGGTGACAAGTGGAAAATTCAAATTATGCGGGAATTGCTTAGAGATCGGCCTGCTTCAAAGCACTACAGTGATTTCAAACATGCAATTCCAGAAATCAGTGACAAAATGTTGTCCAAAAGTCTAAAGGCTTTAGAATCTGACCACCTACTAAAACGTCAAATAAGTACAACGACCCCGCTACGTTCAACTTATACGTTAACTCCAATGGGAGCGGACTTAACCAAAGTAGTAGCTGCCCTAAAAACTTGGGGTACTAAATATAAAAAAGAATTTGAGGAAAAATAATGCAAGCAATTCAAATTGATCGCTACAGTTCAGAAATTTCACCAATTCAACGAACATTGCCTACTCTAACTATTAGTGCTAATGAAGTATTAATCAAGGTTGTCACAGCTGCTGTGAATCCCGTTGACTTGCTTAATATGACAGGATCTGTAAAACTTATTCAGCCTTTGTCACTGCCTGCCACTCTAGGGAACGAATGCTCTGGGATTATTAGTAAAGTTGGCAAAGCGGTCACCGGCTTTAAACCTGGAGACCGCGTATTCACCCGCCTGCCCATGGAAAAAATCGGCGCCTTTGCACAAGAAGTAGCGGTTAGCCAAGAAGCGGTTGCCAAAATTCCAGACTTTTATGACTTTGATACTGCGGCTGCCATCCCCTTAACTGGCGTCACTGCGTATCAAGCCCTCATCGAAGAACTTGCAGTAAGCCCCGGCAAAACTTTATTAATTCCAGGAGGATCAGGTGGTTTTGGACAAATGGCCGTTCCGCTTGCCAAAGAGCTAGGCTTAAAGGTACTGGTAACAGGAAACGCTAAAGCAAAACAACACATTTTAGAATTAGGTGCGGACCAATATTTTGATTATCGCAAAGAAAACTATTGGGATAAGGTAAGCAATGTCGATTACGTAATCGACACTTTAGGAGCTAACGAGATTCCGCGTGAATTATCCGTAATGGCTAAGGGCGGACGATTAGTCAGTCTTAAGGCAATGCCTAATTATGCCTTTGCGAGAAATAATCAGTTTGCTTGGTATAAGCGAATCCTCTTTGGTATTGCGGGCTATAGACTAGATCACTTGGCAGCCAAACAAGGAAAAGAATATCGTTTTTTATACATGCGACCTGACGGTCAACAGTTAACTAAAGTAGCGGCAATTATGGCTAAGCGTAAAGTGATGCCTGCTCTTGATCCTCACTACTTTGACCTAGAACATGCTAAAGAAGCACTAGAATTGGTAAAAAATGGACATCCTAATGGCAAGGTTCTTATCCACATTGCTCAAGCCTGAATCATTAATGGCGACTATGCTAGACATGGAGCAATTTTTTAATATTCGAATGATGTTGCAGATTTAATTTTGATCTTTACTAAAAAGGCACTCAGTTCAAATAACTAAGTGCCTTATTATTTCATTAATATGGTTGTTGCTGCGTTACGCAATGCAGCATGCCGCCATTTTTATAGAGCTTGGTGACGTTAATCGGAACTACTTGATGGTGAGGATAAAGCTGTGCCATCTTTTTAATGGCCACAGCATCATTAGCATCCCCATACACTGGCAATAATAGTACCTTGTTACCTAAATAATAATTCAAATATGAGCCTTTATAATCGAGACCAGTTACATTCTTCTTGGTAAGCGGAATTTCGATATATTTATAGGGCTTACCCGCAGCATTTTTCGCAGACATCAACTTTTCGTAATCAGAGGTTTTCATACCTTCATATAGATCGAAAAAGTCCTTTTCCGGAACTGTCATAATGGTGCGATCGTTATAAAAACGGGCAAAACCATCGATATGGGCATCGGTAATATCTTCGCCGCTTACCCCATCTAACCAAATAAAATGTTTAGCTCCAAGATAGCGCCGCAAATATTGTTCTACCTGCTTCTGCGACAGATGCGGGTTCCGGTTAGAATTAGTAACTGAACTGCGACAAGCTAAGATTGTGCCATCTGAAGCCATGTCAACGGCACCACCTTCTAAGACCAGTTTGCTGGCATCAACAATTGGAAGATCCATCGCTTTGGCCACTTTTTGCGGAATTTGGTCATCATGGCGATATGGCGTCTTCTTGCCCCAGCCATTAAAGCCAAAGTCAACAATTTTCAAATGATCCTGTCGATCATAGACAAACATCGGACCAGTATCGCGGGCCCAGACATCGTCTGACTTGGCAATAACATAATCAACATGGCTTAGCTTAACTTTGGCTTGCCTGAGCTGCGTTTGAATATGCCGCTTCAAAGCTTCATTATAAGCAATGATATGAACCCGTTCTCCCGGTGCTAGGGCCTTGGTCATCTTAATCCAGATTGGTTCGAGCTCACGAGCATACTTTTTGCCATATGTATGTGCGTGCGGCCAGATTAGCCACGTACCTTCATGTGGCTCATTTTCGTCTGGAAAAGTATATTGAACCTCAGTGTTGTTCATCTTCTTTTGTTCAACCCCTTTGCCCGTACAAGCTGCTAAAGTCAAAACGGCTACTAAACTCAAAAGCAACCAAATCTTCTTCATTTTCCTTCACTCCATTAAAAATCAAGTGTTAATGCAAAGATTGTACCATGAACTGAGGCAAAACTAAAATTCCTTGAAGCAGACGGATTCATTTTATTTGCGTAGAAATTTTTCATCCCCCGGCGCATCATTAGCGGGAACCATGCGTTCCACCCGCATATGCAAATCATACTTTTCCCGTAAGTCTGCTAATTCTTGCATCATTGGCGAAGCGTGGTGGCGGTCTAGTGATGCTTGGTCAGCCCACTGATCAATTAGCAAAATCGTATCTGGATCATTCAAAGGTTGGAAATAATCATAACGCTCATTGCCCGCTTCCTGGCGAATTCGCTCAGCGCAGCCACTAGCTTCCATTTCTTTGACGAAAGCCTGCGCCGCCCCTGGCTTGCCGGTGTAATATAAATTAACTATCAAACTCATGATTGTACCTCCTAAGTATTAGTCAAAATCACCTAACGTTGGCAAAGCTGTCTCATGCAAGTAAGTATCATATTTTTTAGCCTGTTGGGCGATTTCAGCTTTACCGATTGAACTAGCTCCTACTGTTATAAACGGCACCTTGAAATCCATTCCGACCAAACGACTCATTGCTTGTAATGGTCGCAATAGTTCGTGCACAGTATATTTGGCAAACTTTTCACGTCCGTAATTGTCGGCTCCTGGCGAAACTGCCAAAACTAATTCTTTACCATGCAGAGCTGTGCCACCAGTGCCATAAGCCCAACCATACTCAAGCACCTTATCTTCCCATTGTTTTAACAGTGCCGGAGATGATTACCAGTACATTGGAAATTGCAAAACTACTCGGTCTGCTGCCGCTAATGCATCTTGTTCTTTTGCAACATCAATTTTGAAATCTGGATATAAGGCATACAAATCACGCACTTCAATATCGTCGTCCAAACTGTTAGCTAAAGCGGCGTTAACCCGCGACTGACGCATTTTAGGGTGAAATAAAAAAACTGTTGTCTTCATGAATTGCCTCCTAATCATCTATAATGCCATAATCACTGAAATAGCTCTTGCCCTGTTTAATTTCTCCTGTTTCATAGAGATGGATTTTATGCTGCAGGCGGGAAATTGACCGCTCAAGATCATGTCGCTTTTCTTCCAATTCTGCCAATTGTTCGCGCAATAAATTTTCCCGTGCATCTAAAGTTGCATCCCCTGCCTGCAGCATTTGGGCATAATCAATCAATTTTTCTACTGGTACGCCGGAATGACGCAGGCAGACAACCATCTCAATCCAGCTTTGAAGCTCATCTGGATAATATCGATTGCCGTTTTTGCTCCGCGGAACCTGCGGCAAAAGCTTAATGCGTTCGTAGTAGCGCAAAGTATCAGGTTTAATGTGGTATTTTTCACTGACTTCAGTGATAGTTAAATCAGCCATTTCAGCACCTCCATGATTAACTTAGCACTTGGAGTTAAGTCCAAGTCAAGTCATTTAAGCAGCTTACTTGGCAAAATAATTACAGACCACAACGCCAATCACAATCAGCATAATGCCGATCCCTTCAGGCAAATTAATTTTTTCTCCCCAAAAGAAAATAGCAATAATTGTTGTTAAGACAATCCCCAATCCGCCCCAGGTCGCATAGGCCACGCTTAAATTGACCGTCTTCAAAGATTGGGCAAAAGCATAATAACAAATTGCATAAAAAATTATCGTCAATAAGCTCGGTCCTAATCGAGTGAAACTATGCGATGCTTTTAAAGCATTGGTCGCCACGATTTCACAGACGATGGCAATAAAAAGCTGTAAATACCCCAACGTTATTCCTCATTTCTATATTTATTCAATTTTATAAAAATATCTAAATATGACCAATTATTCATTTAAATCAGTATATTTCTTCGATATAGTTTTACATGTAAAAGCAACTGTATGTTAATTAAACAATGCAGATTTTATAGATTAGTTTCTTGATTAGTATTAAGAGCAAGCTTTCATTCTAAAAAATATTCTTTTATAACCTATACTCAGACTATCAGCTTGCCTATTTTGCTGTATAATATTAGCATTGTCAAATTATGGAGGGATGAACAATGAATCGCAGGCGTATTAGAAGGGCAAAACTATTGCTTTTATCAACTTTGGTTATTTTAATTTGGCTAATGTACTTAGCTAGAACTTTTCCTGCCAATGTTCAGCTAGGCTTGGCCGGTACGCTAACCCTGGCAGTGATCATGCCCTTAGTTTTGCCTAATCTAATCGGGGTTTGGCTGAATCTAATTATGATCATTATTGGTACAGGTTTACTCTTGTTCGGCTACATCATCATGCCTACCAGCCAAAAAATGATCTTAATTTTTGCCGGGCCGCTGACTACCTTGCTCTTAACGGGCCTAGTCAACTATCTCTTTCATTGGTCTAGTTTTAGCCCTCGGAGTCGGGCCGTTCAACGCTATGTGCGCCACTTTGTACCACTGGTAAAAATGGCGGGAATTGAAGATGCTGAAAAGCTTTATGCCGATGAACTTCGTTCGATGAAAGAACACCCTAAAATGCCCTTGGTGATGAACCTGCGCCTGGTGCATGTCGAAGCTGAGCAATTTAAGCAGTTCCACCAACAAGAATACAATGAGATGCTAATTGCCATGTCAGACCTATTAAAGAATCATCGTTTACCGAGCGAACGTTTATTTTACACTGGCGATGCCAGTTTTTTAGTCGTCTCTTACTCAATTGATCCCCAGGTCTACGCCATCATCAACTCGGAGATCGGCAAACGGCTAAAACAAATTTTGCAGCCCTATGGGATGGAAGCCAGCGTGGTTATGCAAAAAATTACTTACGCAGATATTGAAAAATTCCCTGATTTTAAAACAGCTTTCCATCACCTTAAACGACTGCTTGAAACTGAAATTCGCGTTGAATATTTGGAGAAAAACTAATGCTAACTTTCTTTTATTATGCGGCTAGTGCCATCACCTTATTTTTTCTATTTTGCTTTTTAGTTTTATTTATTTGCGGCACCATCATCCTGTTCCGCAATGAAAAAGCTTTTATTACCAGAAGGAATGATAAAAATGCTGACTAACGTCCTAATCATCATCACCCTTTTTTCAATTTGGTGCTCTTTGATCATGGGAATCGTAACTTTAGCAGGAGCAGTTCACTTTTGGCTGCCCCATTCTAAAAAGCTGGTTAAAGTTACGCCTTTAGCACGTTACCCCAAAATAACCATTGTCGTTCCTGCCCACAATGAGGCATTAGTAATTCGCAAAACAACTGAGGCAATTTTAAATTTAAATTATCCAGCCAGCTGTGTCCAGCTTTTGCTATTTGCCGACAATTGTCAGGATAATACTGCCGAAATCATGCGGAAAATCAAGGCCAACTACCCGGGGCGGAAGATCACGGTAATTGAACGAACTGGTAGCGGCGGCAAGGCGGGCGTTTTAAACGATGCCCTAAAGCTAGCCCAAGGGGAATACATCGGGGTGTACGATGCCGATGCTATGCCTGAGAAAAACGCGCTTTACTTTTTGGTCAAAAAGGTCCTAGAAGATCCTAAACGTTATATGGCCACTTTTGGCCGCAATAAAACGCGCAATGCCAAGCAAAATTTCTTAACTCGTTGCATCAATCAGGAAATAGTCGTAACTCAGCGGATTCAACACGTTGGGATTTGGCATTTATTCAAAATCGGCCGCATCCCCGGAACCAACTTCATTATTAATTGCGACTTCGTAAAGTCGATCGGCGGCTGGGAAAACGGGGCCTTAACTGAAGATACTGATATTTCCTTTAAAATTATGCAAACTGGCCGCCTAATTGCTCTAGCGTACAACAGTGAAGCTTTTCAACAAGAACCGGAACGCCTTAAAGACTACTATTTTCAGCGCCTGCGCTGGGCCAAGGGGAACTATGAGGTAGTCATCAAAAACTTTAAGTACTTATTCTTGCCTGCAAATTGGCGGGTAAAATTAGAAGTCTTTTACTACTCCTGTACCTTTTTCTGGTTTAATGCGGCCATTGTTTTATCAGATATTATTTTCTTCAGTAATATCATCGCCCTGCTCATTAACTTGTTTATTCCCCTGAAGCTGCCCTTCACCTTTGCCGGTTCAAACATGATGATGATGCAGCTTTTGCTCTTCAACTGGATCTTGATGATTCTGCTTTATGTTTTACAAATTGGCATTTCCCTAGCAACCCAATTTGGGCAAGCAACTACCGATCAAGTATTCATTAGCTTGGCTTCGTATTTCACTTATTCACAGCTATTCATCATTGTGGCCCTCCACGCTGTCATTAGCGTTAGCTTGGACCACCTGTTCCACCGCAATGGCAATAAGTGGGTTAAAACTAAACGCTTTGCTGACTAGGGGGGACGACTATGAAAAAAAGAACTAAAATTTGGTATCTGATTTTAGGTTTATTTTTTATCAGTGCCTACACCTTGATCATGCTGTGGGTGCGAAAAGATAATCCGACTGCCGTGCGCACGCACTACTTCACTGCTTGGCGTAAAAGTTATCTGGTCAAAGTGCCCAAAACCAAGTCAAGTTATGTCCGGATGACCGTTAATGGCGAAAAACGCTATACCACTAGCGAAGCGGTCGGCTATGGGATGTATTTAACCGTTATGGGAGCTGATAACAACCCACATGCCCAGCGCGACTTCAACCAATTGACCCGCTACTATCTAGATCATCGTTTAAAAAAGAGCTCTTTAATGTCCTGGCGCCAGCACATTAAATGTAAAAAATATTCCGCTGACCAAACCAGTGCGTCCGATGGCGATATCATCATTGCCCATGCTTTGATTCTCGCCTATCGCAAGTGGCAGCAACCGTCCTATCGGAAACTAGCTAAAAAACTCGCAGCCGATATCATGGCTTCCGAAATTAATCAGCAAAACTACACGGTTCAGCTTGGCAATTGGGTTAGTCCGAAAAGCAAATATTATCATTATATTCGCACCAGCGACTGCATCCCCTACGCCTTTGATGACTTGTACGACTTAACGGGTGACGAACGCTGGATCAAAGTCCGCCAAAGCATGCTGCACTATTTAGGGACTTTATCAGCCCAACATAAAACCGGGCTAATTCCCGATTTTGCTAAAATTAGCGGCCAAAAAGCCGTTCCGGCTAAACCAAACAGCATTGCGACCAAAGAAGACGGCGATTATAGTTATAACAGCTGCCGGATTCCGATGCTGCTAGCAGGTTATCAAAAAAATGGCGCCCCCAAGATTTTGCACAAGATGTTGCGCTTTTTCAAAAATACCAATTATGCCGCAGCTGGCTACAAGTTAAACGGCAAGCCCTTAACTTTAAGTCAATCAGCTAGTTTTGATGCTCCAATCTTTGCTGCCGTCAATGTGGATAAGACTCCGGAATTTAGCGATTTGTACATGCGGACCCAGTATATTTTTGCCCGCAAATTGCCAACTGATAATTATTATGATGCAACCCTAACCTTGTTGGCCTTATACGAAACCCCGATTAAAGACTAGTATTTTCAGCAAGCTGCTTGCTAAAATAAACTTAACTAGTAATAGGAGGGACTCATATGCAATATTCACTTAAATCCCCTGCTCTTTGGAGCGCTATTAAACGTGAAGAAAGGCGGCAGCAAGACACGATCGAACTGATCGCATCGGAAAACATCGTTTCTGACGCGGTCCGTGAAGCTCAAGGCTCTGTCTTAACCAATAAATATGCTGAAGGCTATCCTAACCAGCGTTACTATGGCGGATGCGAATACATCGACCAAGTTGAACAACTAGCAATTGACTATGCTAAAAAATTGTTCGCTGCTCCCTATGCCAACGTCCAGCCCCACTCCGGTTCACAAGCTAACATGGCGGTTTATCAAGCTTTGCTTAAACCAGGCGATGTCATTTTAGGCATGGGAATGGACGCCGGCGGCCACTTAACTCACGGCGCTAAAGTTAATTTTTCCGGCAAACTCTACCGCTCTTATAGCTATGACTTAGATCCCGAAACTGAAGAACTTGATTACGAGGCAATTCGCCAGCAAGCCTTAGAGGTCAAACCTAAGCTAATCGTTGCTGGGGCATCTGCTTACAGCAAGATCATTGATTGGCAAGCCTTTCGCAAAATAGCTGATGAAGTCGGAGCTTATCTCATGGTGGATATGGCCCACATTGCTGGTTTGGTTGCAGCTGGCCTGCACCCTAGCCCGATTCCCGTGGCCGACGTGGTTACAACCACGACGCACAAAACCTTGCGCGGACCTCGCGGCGGGATGATTCTTGCTAAAGATCCGGCTTTAGGTAAAAAAATCGACTCCGCCCTCTTCCCAGGCACGCAAGGCGGCCCTTTGGAACATGTAATTGCCGCTAAAGCTCAAGCCTTTTACGAAGACTTGCAGCCTGAATTTACTGACTATATCAAACAAGTTGTGCAAAATGCGGCCGCCATGGCAGAAGTCTTTAAAGAGAGCAACTTGGTGCGAGTCGTGTCTGGTGGCACTGAAAATCACCTTTTAAACTTAGATCTGACTAAGAGTGGCATCACTGGTAAAGATGCGCAAAACTTGCTTGATTCAGTGCACATTACCACCAATAAAGAAGCTATTCCCAATGATCCGCGCAGTCCATTTATCACCAGCGGACTGAGAATTGGGACGCCAGCTATCACTAGTCGCGGCTTTCAAGAAGCGGATGCTAAAAAAGTGGCCCGGTTGATTTTACAAGCTTTGGCAGCTCCACATGATGAAAATCAGCTGCAGCAAGTGCAAGCTGGAGTTGATGAATTATTAGCCAAATATCCAATTTACTAAGAAAAAATCCTGTTGCCTCAAGCAACAGGATTTTTTAGTAGCTTATTTTAAAAATCATATGCAATCCCTAAACCTGGTTTATCAGTTAGGGTAATTACCCCGCCTTTACGCGTAAAGCCCCCCGGCATCCCCATTTCAGGATCTTTCGTCAGCAAAAAGCTATCGCAATCTGATTCCGTCACATTCGCATGCGCAGCGACAAAACTCAGCCCTGCCGTAATGCCAATCTTAGTTTCGGGCATGCAGCCAACCATACAATTGATGTCGTTAACTTCAGCAATGGTATTGATCTTTTCCGCATTATACAAACCACCACACTTCATCAGCTTAATGTTAAAAGTATCGGCCGCTCGCAGCTTGGCAGCTCTCATCGCGTCGTGGGGCGAATGGATTGACTCATCCAGCATCAAGCTGATCCCAGAAACTTTTTGTTTTAATTCTGCTGCTCCAGCAAAATCCCACTCTGGCAAGCATTGTTCCGCTGCTGCCACCTGGTATGGTTTCATCCGGTTTAAGGTATCAACGGCTGTTGCCAAATCGTAGCCTTGGTTAGCATCAATGCGAATGACCACGTCTGGCCCAACAGCTTTTCTGATTAAAGCAATGGCTTTGACATCATCAGCTGGATTAAGGCCGGTTTTTACTTTTATAATCGAAAAACCAGCTTGCACTGCTTGTTTAGCTTTTTCTGCCATTTTTTCTGGCCGATCAATACCAATCGTCAGATCATTGACAACTGTCGGCTTATTTCCGCCTAGCACTTGATAAAGCGGAGCTTGCATGATTTTGCCTTTGATATCATAAAGCGCAATATCCACGGCACATTTAGCTGCCGTATTATGTTTTAAAGCGCGGTCCATCACGGCGTGCACGCCACTAATATCATTAGCTTCCATTCCGCAAAGCAATGGTCGGAACAACTCCAAAGCGGCTTTAACCGTGGCAATCGTTTCACCTGTGACAAACGGGACGGGCGCTGCTTCGCCTAGACCATAGATGCCATTTTCAGTTTCCACTTTGACGATCACGCTAGTAATAGCAGATATTTCGCCTAAACTAACCTTAAAGGTATATTTCATGGGAACTTCCACAACTTGATAAGCTAATCCAACAATTTTATTCATGCCCCGACTCCTTTCCTGCCAGCTCAATTGAAAAATTCTTTTTCTCTTCGCTCACAAATATCACATAGCCATCCACTAAATGCGGATGCGTTTCGAGATAAAAAGTCGCTGCCTCCTTGCCATCGGCGCTAATCGTGGCGGCATAGACTCCCTTGGGCAATTTACCGCTTAGCTGTTGACCTGATTGCGTTGCAAAAACAGCATTTTGATAAGCTGCTAATTGCACCTGCCCTGCTTGCAAACTAGGCACTTGGTCTACCGGCAGGAGCTGATAATTCCACAGCTGCAAAACTTCACTCTCACCAGCTTGCTTAAAACTCGGTGCCCAGCTTTCCCGACTTCCCATCCCAGGGGCATCCAAGCAGTAAGCCGTGGCATTATCTGAACAAGGCTTGGCAGTTAATGCTCCCGCATTTGTGGTGAAAAAGACCACCTGGCCATCACCAAAAGTTGCTAATTTTGCCAAAAATGGGCCGCCACAAGCTTGGCCTGAATTTAGGCAAGCTGGATTTAAATCACAGGTCACATAAACGTTGCCTAGACGATTGCGCCAAGCTTGAGGCAAAGTTTCAACGGTGAGAAATTTTTTGCCAATTGGCACCAGGCCTAAACCATTTGCTAAATTATTGCGCAGCAGATACACGGCTTGACCATGCTTTTCAAAGAGCACTTTATTTTTCGGCCCCACAAAACTGCTGCCGTCATAACTTAAGTCAGTTAAAGCTGGGACTTTCTGCCAACCTGTTTCGGCAGATTGTTCAACTTGGAGTTTGTCATTTTTAAACATTACGCGATAAACAGTATCGCCGCCATAATAAATCCCGCCATATTCCGCCGCTAACTTGGCTGGCAGCTTTTTGGCTGCAAGGTCGTTAAAAGCAATCTGAACTAGGTCCAAATCCAATTCTTGCCCCACGATGTTCAAGAGTTCGTAGGCAGTTGCAACAGGATTTAGCCCCGTGTCCAAGGTCGTCGAAAATGAAAGAACCAGATCATACTTAGGAACTACCAACAAGTAACTGCCAAAATGCAAGGTGCCGCCACCCTTGTGGAAAACTTTCGGCCCTAAGTCTAAGACGCTGTCTGGTCCAACGCTATCCCAACCAAGACCATAGTTAGGCGACATCTGATCATGGGCTAAAAAACTAACGCCAGCAGGTGTGGTCATTAACTTTATTTCAGCTGAACTAATGACGCCGGGATGCAAGAAAGCTGCGCCAAAAAGCGCATTATCAGCCATGGTGCACCGCATTGCCCCGGCCCCAGTTACAAAAATATATTCCTCTTGGGAATTCAATAAGTATAGGGGATGTTTGGCAGCAGAAGGATGATCAGCCAATTCAAAACTTTTTAAGCCTAAAGGTTCGAAAAATTCCTTCCGCAAAAAGGCCATAAAGTTCATCCCGCTTACTTGCTCGACCAAAGTCGCAGCTAGGGTAAAGCCTTCATTGCAATAGACACTAAAAGCCCCGGGAGCAGCTTTTAATTTTGCCAATTTCCAATAGTGGTCATTTTCTTGTTCATAATTTTGGTGCAAAACGCCCGAAGTGATGGAGCCGCGTAAATTTGTCCCAGGCAAACCCGAAGCGTGGTTCAGCAGCATTTTAACGGTAATTTGATCAGACCGGGGATCGTTAGTTTTAAAGTTAGGCAAATATTTGACCACTGGGTCATCCAAGTTTAGCTTTCCTTTTTGCACTAGGCGCACGACTGCCAGAGCCGTATAGACTTTAGTGATCGAGCCAATATCGTATAAGTCGTTGATACTAGCCGGCTTTTCCCCATCGCCGGTAGTACCAACTGCACACTCGGCTAGCAAGTCATTTTGATAAACTACTGCTGCAGCACAAGCAGCACCGTGACCAGCTCGAAGTTGACTTAATTTGGTGTGTAAAGCTTTAGCTAGGTGAGAATTTTTACCGTTTAGCTGCATAATTGTCGCTCCTGTTTTAATAATTTTTTGCTTAAACTTAATTTAACTTATTTTCGCCGATTGTAAAATCAAATTGAACACTTTAGAAAAATAAAAAAGTCCATTTGGACCTGTTTGATAGAATGTTAATGACCACAAAAACATCTATTGGAGGTCACAAATG
>NZ_BMAY01000013.1 GCF_018327645.1 Lactobacillus corticis
GAAAGATCTTGGCATATCATACTCCAGATGAAATCTTTGAGAAAGAATTAGATCATATCTATCAAGCAGTATAAATGTTCAATTTATTATTGCAATTTACGGAAAAAAATTTTTTGAAAAAAGCAGAAATTTTTGCGCGGAAAATTCCGCAAAAAAAATCAAAAATAAATGCTGCTAAACCCTTGAATTAAAAGGCTTGATCCTCTATACTAGGTAAAGTGCATTTATGAAGGGTAACTATGCCCTATGCACTATTTTGTTGTTAAGCGTTGACGCAAAAGGTTGCGGCACGCCAGGCTGCATTGCCACAGTGGCGTGCGGGGAATTTTTGCCGAGCTAGTCATCTTATCAAAGAAGACGTTAAGGAGGTAATTTGATGGCAAGTCAAACTATTCGTATCAGACTTAAGTCATACGAACATGGTATTCTCGATGAATCAGCTGCTAAGATCGTAGCTACTGCTAAAAGAACTGGTGCAGAAATCTCAGGTCCTGTACCACTTCCAACAGAAAGAACTTTATTCACTGTTCTTCGTTCACCACACAAGAACAAGGACTCACGTGAACAATTCGAAATGCGCACTCACAAGCGTTTAATCGACATTTTGAACCCAACCCCTAAGACGGTTGATTCATTAATGAAGCTTGATCTTCCAAGCGGCGTTGACATCGAAATTAAGCTGTAATCATAAATAGAAAGAGGTGTAAACATGACCAAAGGAATCTTAGGAAGAAAAGTCGGTATGACTCAAATCTTCAACAAAGATGGTGTCCTGGTTCCCGTTACTGTTGTTGAAGCAACTCCAAACGTTGTTTTGCAAGTTAAGACGGTTGAATCTGACGGCTACGAAGCTGTTCAATTAGGTTACCAAGACAAGCGTGAAGTTTTGAGCAACAAACCAGAAAAGGGTCATGCTGCTAAAGCAGAGACTTCGCCTAAGCGCTTCATTCGGGAAATCCGCGGTGTTGAGCTTAAGGACTATGAAGTCGGCTCAGAAGTTACTGTGGACACGTTTAAGGAAGGTGACGTTGTTGACGTTACTGGAATTACGAGAGGTCATGGATACCAAGGTAACATTAAGCGTCACCACCAATCTAGAGGGCCTGAAACCCACGGTTCACGTTACCACAGAATCCCAGGTTCAATGGGTTCAATCATTAACCGTGTACCAAAGGGTAAGAAATTGCCAGGTCACATGGGTGTGAAGAAAGTTACCATTGAAAACTTAGTAATTGAAAAAGTAGTTGCAGATAAGAACGTATTA
The DNA here is from genome assembly GCF_018327645.1 of Lactobacillus corticis. Classification (GTDB taxonomy): domain Bacteria; phylum Bacillota; class Bacilli; order Lactobacillales; family Lactobacillaceae; genus Lactobacillus; species Lactobacillus corticis. Next base: position 1,265 of record NZ_BMAY01000013.1, read on the forward strand.
TTGGTTAAGGGTAACGTTCCAGGTGCCAAGAACTCATTAATCGTTGTTAAGTCAGCTGCTAAAGCTGTAAAAGCTGATAAATAGGGAGGAGGACTTACATGGCTAATTTAAAAGTTATCGATCAAAACGGTAAAGACTCTGGTGAAGTTACCTTAAACGACCAAGTTTTCGGTATTGAACCTAACGAAAGCGTTGTGTTCGACGCAATCATTAGACAAAGAGCTGGCAAGCGTCAAGGTACCTCAAAGGTTAAGAACAGATCCGCAGTTAGCGGTGGCGGTAAGAAGCCTTGGAGACAAAAGGGTACTGGTCGTGCTCGTCAAGGTTCTATCAGAGCTCCACAATGGCGTGGCGGTGGTACGGTATTTGGCCCAACTCCACGTTCATACGCATACAGTATGCCAAGAAAGCAACGCCGTTTGGCTATCAAGTCTGTTCTTTCACAAAAGCTTGCTGACAACGAATTAATCGTATTGGACAGTTTAACTTTTGCTGCACCAAAGACTAAGGACTTTGTTGCATTATTGAACAACTTAAAGGTTGAAGGTAAGGTTTTGGTTGTTTCTGACGACAAGAACGTTCAACTTTCAGCTCACAACTTGCCAAAGGTTAAGGTTGTTCCAGTTAACGGCTTGAACGTAGTTGACGCAGTTGATTACGACAAGCTGATCTTAACTCAAGATGCTGTTAAGAAGATCGAGGAGGTTTTGGCCTAATGAACGCACGCGATATCATTTTAAGACCTGTTATTACTGAAAAGTCCGCCAACTTGATGGACAACAAGAAGTACACCTTCGATGTTCTCTTGACTGCAACCAAGACTCAAGTTCGCGAAGCTGTTGAAGAAATCTTTGACGTAAAGGTAAAGAGCGTTAACATTATGAACGTTCGCGGCAAGGATAAGCGTGTTGGTCGTTACACTGGTAAGACTGCTCGTCGTAGAAAGGCAATCGTTACTTTAACTAACGACTCAAACGACATTAAGATTTTCAACAACGAAGACGAAAAAGAAGACAAGTAATAGGAGGTCAGACAATTGGCTATTAAAGTCTACAAGCCAACTACCAACGGTCGTCGTAATATGACTTCATCTGACTTTGCAGAAATCACGAAGACTAAACCAGAACGTTCACTGGTTGAATCTCAATCACACACTGCAGGTCGTAACTCATACGGTCACATTACTGTAAGACACCGTGGCGGTGGTCACAAGCAAAAGTACCGTATTATCGATTTCAAGCGTAACAAGGATAACGCAAAGGCAATCGTTAAGGCTATCGAATACGATCCAAACAGAACTGCTAACATTGCCCTTGTTACCTACACTGATGGTGTTAAGGCATACATCTTAGCTCCTAAGGGCTTGACTGTTGGTACTGTTATTGAATCTGGTGAAAACGCAGATATCAAGGTTGGTAACGCATTACCACTTAAGAACATTCCTACTGGTACTGCTATCCACAACATTGAATTGAAGCCTGGCAAGGGTGGCCAACTTGTAAGAAGTGCTGGTGCTAGTGCTCAAGTTTTGGGTGTTGACGGCAACTACACTTTAGTAAGATTACAATCTGGTGAAGTTCGCAAGATCTTGTCAACTTGCCGTGCAACTGTTGGTGTTGTTGGTAACGAACAACACTCATTGATCCAACTGGGTAAAGCTGGTCGTAGCCGTTGGTTGGGCAAGCGTCCACAATCTCGTGGTTCTGTAATGAACCCTAACGATCACCCACATGGTGGTGGTGAAGGTAAGGCTCCTGTTGGTCGTCCACAACCAATGACCCCATGGGGCAAGAAGTCACGTGGTATTAAGACTCGCAACACTAAGAAGGCTAGCGAAAAGCTTATCATCCGTCACCGTAAGGGTAGCAAGTAACAGAAGGAGGGTTAATTAATGAGCCGTAGTATTAAAAAAGGTCCTTTTGCTGATGCACACCTGTTAAAGAAGGTCGATGCACAAGCAGATGCAGATAAGAAGCAAGTTATTAAGACTTGGTCACGTCGTTCAACTATTTTCCCTTCATTTGTTGGTTTGACGATAGCTGTTTACGATGGTAGAAAGCACGTCCCAGTTTATGTTACTGAAGACATGGTAGGTCACAAGTTGGGCGAATTTGTTCCAACTAGAACTTTCCGTGGCCACAAGGCTTCTGAAGACAAAGCTACCAAGTAAGGAAGGAGAAACACTTAAATGGCAGAACAAATTAGTTCAGCTCGCGCTGAAGCAAGAACTGTTCGCATCGCTCCTAGAAAAGCCCGCTTAGTTGTTGACTTAATCCGTGGCAAGAGCGTTGCTGAAGCATTAGCAATCTTGGAATTTACGCCTAGAGCTGCTTCCCCAATCGTTAAGAAGGTTTTGCGTTCAGCTGTTGCTAACGCAGAACACAACTACGATCTTGAAAGTGCTGACCTTTACGTATCAGAAGCTTACGTAAACGAAGGTGCTACTTTGAAGAGATTCCGCCCACGTGCTAAGGGTATGGCTTCTCCAATTAACAAGAGAACTAGTCACGTAGTTGTTGTAGTTTCAACAAAGAACGATTAAGGGAGGTATATTAATGGGTCAAAAGATTAACCCAAATGGTTTCCGTCTTGGCGTTATCCGCGATTGGGAATCAAAATGGTATGCTGACAAGAATTACAAGGAAACCTTAAACGAAGACCTTCGTATTAGAGACTTCATTTCAAAGAAGTTGAAGGACGCTTCAGTTTCAACTGTAGAAATCGAACGTGCAGCAAACCGGATTAACATTTCAATCCACACTGCTAAGCCAGGTATGGTTATTGGTAAAGGTGGTTCAGAAGTTGAAGCTTTACGTAAAGAATTAAACGCTTTGACTAACAAGCAAGTTCACATCAACATTGTTGAAATCAAGAAGCCTGATTTAGACGCCGAATTGACTGCTGACAGTGTTGCTCGTCAACTTGAAGCTCGTATTGCTTTCAGACGTGCTATGCGTCAAGCAACTCAACGTTCAATGCGTGCTGGTGCCAAGGGTATCAAGATTCAAACTTCAGGTCGTTTGAATGGTGCTGACATGGCACGGCGTGAATGGCACACTGAAGGTCGTGTTCCATTACAAACTTTGAGAGCCGACATTGACTATGCATGGGTTAACGCCTTCACTACTTATGGTGAAATTGGTGTTCGTGTATGGATCAACCGTGGTGAAATCTTGCCTACTCGCAAGAACAAGCCTGTGAAGGGAGGAAACAAGTAATGCCTTTAGTACCAAAACGTGTAAAACACCGTCGTGAATTCCGTGGTAAGATGCGTGGTGCTGCTAAGGGTGGTAAGACCATCGCTTTTGGTGAATATGGTCTTGAAGCCTTAGAATCACACTGGATTACTAACCGTCAAATCGAAGCTGCCCGTGTTGCCATGACTCGTTACATGAAGCGTGGCGGTAAGGTTTGGATCAGAATCTTCCCTCAAAAGTCTTACACTGCAAAAGGTGTAGGTGTACGTATGGGTTCAGGTAAAGGTGCACCTGCAGGCTGGGTAGCTGTAGTTAAGAGAGAAAAGATCATGTTTGAAATTGGCGGCGTTTCAGAAGATGTTGCTCGTGAAGCTTTACGTCTTGCTGCTACCAAGTTGCCAATCAAGTGTAAGTTTGTTACAAAGAGTTCGGAAGTAGGTGGCGAATCTAATGAAGGCTAAAGAAATCAGAGCATTAACCACTGATCAAATGGTAGAAAAGGAAAAGCAATACAAAGAAGAACTCTTCAATTTGCGTTTCCAACAAGCAACCGGTCAATTAGAAAATACCGCTCGCTTAAACAAAGTCCGCAAGAACATCGCCAGAATTAAGACAATTTTGAGCGAAAAAGAATTAGAAAATAACTAACGGAAGGGAGCTATTAACTTGAGCGAATCAATCGAAAGAAATCGTCGTCACGTTTATCAAGGACGCGTAGTTTCTGACAAGATGGACAAGACCATCACTGTTGTCGTTGATACTTACAAGAATCACCCAACTTACAACAAGCGGATTAAGTATTCAAAGAAGTACTACGCTCACGACGAAAACAACGAAGCTAAGGTTGGCGACACTGTTCGTATCATGGAAACCCGTCCATTGTCTCGTAACAAACGCTTCCGTTTAGTTAACATCGTTAAGAAATCTGTTTAATTGCGGATTGAGGGGAGGATTCCACAGTGATTCAAAACGAATCTCGTTTAAAGGTTGCCGACAACTCTGGTGCCAGAGAATTACTTGTTATTAGAGTCTTAGGCGGTTCAAAGCGTAAGACTGGTAACATCGGTGACATTGTTGTAGCTACTGTTAAGCAAGCAACACCAGGTGGCGTTGTCAAAAAGGGTGACGTTGTAAAGGCCGTTGTTGTAAGAACCAAGTCAGGTGCACGTCGTGCTGATGGTTCATACATCAAGTTTGACGAAAACGCAGCCGTAGTTATTAACGCAGACAAGAGCCCTCGTGGGACTCGTATCTTCGGGCCTGTTGCACGTGAATTGCGTGAAGGCGACTTTATGAAGATCGTTTCTCTTGCTCCTGAAGTATTATAGTCTAAGTGAGGTGCGCTAATGTTTGTTAAAACTGGTGACAAAGTAAAGGTTATTGCCGGCAAGGACAAGGGCAAGGAAGGTACTGTTCTTTCAGTTAACGTTAAGAAGAACCGCGTAGTTGTTAAGGGCGTTAACGTAATTAAGAAGCACCAAAAGCCTTCACAAACTAACGCTAATGGTGGTGTAGTTGAACAAGAAGGTTCAATTCACGCATCAAACGTTAAAGTAATTGCTAAGGCAACTAAGGAAGACAAGTAAGAGAAGGGAGGATACACATGGCAAGTATTTTAGCTCAACAATACAAAGAAAAAGTTGTTCCAGCTTTAGAAGACAAATTTGAATACAAGTCAGTAATGCAAGTTCCTAAGATCGACAAGATCGTTTTGAACATGGGTGTCGGTGACGCCGTTTCAAACGCAAAGAACTTGGATGAAGCCGTTGAAGAATTGACTTTAATCTCAGGCCAAAAGCCATTAATTACCAAGGCCAAGAAGTCAATCGCCAACTTCCGTTTACGTGAAGGTATGTCAATCGGTGCAAAGGTTACCTTAAGAGGCGACAGAATGTACGACTTCTTGTACAAGCTCGTAAACGTTGCCCTTCCACGTGTTCGTGACTTCCGTGGTGTTTCAAGCCGTTCATTTGACGGTCGTGGTAACTACACTTTGGGTGTCAAGGAACAATTGATTTTCCCAGAAATCGACTTTGACAAGGTAAACCGCACTAGAGGTTTAGACATTGTTATCGTTACTACTGCCAACACTGACGAAGAAGCTCGTGAACTTTTAACTCAATTTGGTATGCCTTTTGCTAAATAATGGAGGACATTAATGGCTAAAACATCACAAAAAATCAGAAATTCACGTCCTGCTAAGTTCTCATCACGCGAATACACTCGCTGTGAGAGATGTGGCCGTCCACATTCTGTATACCGTAAGTTTGGTTTGTGCCGTATCTGCTTAAAGGAATTGGCACACGAAGGTAAGATTCCTGGTCTTAAGAAGGCTAGTTGGTAATACAGTTAGGAGGATAGAATTAAATGGTTATGACAGATCCGATCGCAGACTACTTAACTAGAATTCGTAACGCCAACATGGCAAAGCACGATTCAGTAGAAGTTCCTGCATCAAACATTAAGAAGGCTATTTCTGAAATCTTGAAGAACGAAGGTTTCATCCGCGATTACGAAGTAACCGAAGACGGTAAGCAAGGCGTTATCAAGATTTTCTTGAAGTATGGTCCAAACGGAGAACGTGTCATTTCAGGTTTGAAGCGTATTTCTAAGCCAGGTCTTAGAAACTACGTTGGCGCTGATAACTTACCTAAGGTTCTTAACGGCTTAGGTATTGCCATCGTTTCCACTTCTGCTGGCCTTATTACTGACAAGGAAGCAAGACAAAAGAACGTCGGCGGCGAAGTTATCGCTTACGTTTGGTAATTCTGACAGAAAGGAGAAAAATCAATGAGTCGTATTGGTTTAAAGACTATTGAAGTACCCGAAGGTGTCACTGTTACCAAGGATGGTGAATTTATCACTGTTAAGGGCCCTAAGGGTGAATTAACTCGCCACTTTGATCCAAAGATCAAGTTTGAACAAAACGATGGTAAGATTAACTTCTCACGTACTAGTGAAGCTGACAAGGCTTTACACGGTACTGAAAGAGCTAACCTTGCATCAATGGTTGAAGGTGTAGTTAATGGTTACAAGAAGAGCTTGAAGCTTATCGGTGTTGGTTACCGTGCAGTTGCTCAAGGTAACAAGTTAACCTTGAACGTTGGTTACTCACACCCAGTTGTTCTGGAAGCTCCAGAAGGTGTAACTGTTAAGGCCACTTCAGCAACCGACGTTGAAGTTGAAGGTATTTCAAAACAAGACGTTGGTCAATTTGCAGCCGAAATCCGGGACGTACGTCCACCAGAACCTTACAAGGGCAAGGGTATTCGTTATGTTGATGAATACGTACGTCGTAAGGAAGGTAAGACTGGTAAATAATAGATAAATTTTGAGGTGAAATTGTGATTTCTAAACCAGATAAAAACAAATTACGCTTAAAGCGTCATAAACGTATTCGTGGTAAGATCTCTGGTACTGCTGAGCGCCCACGCTTAAGTATTTTCCGTTCTAACAAAAACATCTACGCTCAATTAATTGATGACGTAGCGGGTGTAACGCTTGCAAGTGCCTCAACTTTAGACAAATCTGTTTCTCAAGATGCTACTAAGGTAGAACAAGCTCAAGCTGTTGGTAAGGCCATCGCTGAAGCTGCTAAAGCCAAGAACATCGAAACTGTTGTCTTTGACAGAAGTGGTTACTTATACCACGGCCGTGTTCAAGCTTTAGCTGACGCTGCTCGTGAAAACGGATTAGTATTCTAGGAAAGGAGATTAACACATGGCAAACCGCAACGATTCTCGCAAAGATCGTAGACCTAAGGACGAAATCGAAGACCAATTAGTTGCAGTTAACCGGATCACCAAGGTTGTTAAGGGTGGTCGTCGGATGAGATTTGCTGCTCTTGTTGTTGTTGGCGACAAGAAGGGTCACGTTGGCTTCGGTACTGGTAAGGCTCAAGAAGTCCCAGAAGCTATCCGTAAGGCAGTTGAAGCTGGTAAGAAGAACATGATTGCTGTTCCAACTGTTGGTACCACTATTCCTCACGAAGTTATCGGTCACTACGGTTCAGGTGAAATTTTATTGAAGCCTGCCGCAGCTGGTTCCGGTGTTGCTGCCGGTGGTGCCGTACGTATCGTTATGGATATGGCCGGCGTTGCTGACGTTACTTCAAAGTCACTTGGTTCAAACACTCCTATTAACGTAGTTCGTGCAACCATTGATGGTTTGAAGAAGCTTAAGACTCGTGAAGATGTTTTGAAGCTCCGTCAATCAGCAAAGAGTTTAGAAGATTAGGGAGAACATAGATGACTGATTTAAAAGTAACTTTAATTAGAAGTGCTGCCCACCGTCTTCCAAACCAACGCAAGATTGTTAAATCATTAGGTTTGGGCAAGGTTAACAGCTCAGTTGTGCTTAAGGACAGTGCATCTGTTCGTGGCGCATTGCTGAAGATCGCTCACTTGATCTCAGTTGAAGAAATCAACAAATAATTACAGGAGGTGCCTAGTTAATGAAGCTTCATGAATTACATGCTGCAGAAGGTTCACGTCGTGCAAGAAAGCGCGTTGGTCGTGGTACTTCTAGTGGTTACGGTAAGACTTCTGGCCGTGGTCAAAAGGGTCAATTGGCTCGTCAAGGCGGTCACACCCGTTTAGGTTTTGAAGGTGGACAAATGCCTTTATTCAGAACTATGCCTAAGCGTGGTTTTAAGAATATTAATCGTAAAGAATACGCTATTGTTAAATTAGCAGACTTGAACAAGTTTGAAGAAGGTAGCGTTGTAACTATCGAAAACCTTAAAGAACAAGGCCTGGTTAAGAAAGAATTGTCAGGCGTCAAGTTACTCGCAAGTGGCGAATTGAAAGTTAAGTTAACTGTTAAAGTTAACAAGGCTTCAGAAGCTGCTAAGAAGGCAGTGGAAGCTGCTGGCGGTACTGTTGAGGTGATCTAATGTTTTCGACCTTGAAGAACGCCTTTAAGGATAAAGAGATTAGAAAGAAAATATATTTCACGCTTTTTATTCTATTGATTTATCGGATTGGTGCTAATATCACTGTCCCAGGAATCAATGCGAAAGCGATCAGTCAGGTATCATCAACGGGACTTGTATCAATGCTTGATACTGTTTCTGGTGGTGGACTTGACAACTATTCAATCTTTTCTTTGGGTGTTTCACCATACATCACTGCACAAATTGTTATTCAGTTGTTGCAGATGGATATTGTGCCTACACTTGTTGAATGGGGCAAGCAGGGTGAAGTTGGACGAAGAAAGACGAACCAGGTAACAAGATACTTAACTTTGGTGGTTGCCTTCGTTCAAAGTTTGGGAATTACCTTAGGATTTAACTCCTTAACGTCTTTAGGACTGGTTAAGACTCAAACTGCTTTATCTTACGTTGAAATTGCCATCATCATGACTGGTGGTACGATGCTGTTGACCTGGTTGGGTGACGAAATTACTGATAAAGGTTTAGGAAATGGTGTTTCAGTAATTATCTTTGCGGGAATCATCGCACGTCTTCCAAATGGACTGGCTTCAGTCTTCCAGGAATACATTACGGATGCTAGTTCAAGCGATCGGCTTCAAGGTGTTCTTTTCTTTGTCGGACTCATTCTTGTTATTCTGATCGTTACTCAAATTGTTACTTGGGTAGAACAAGCAGATCGTCGTATTCCAATTCAATATACGAGAAGAGCGACGACTAGCGGATCAGAAAGTTTTCTACCCTTAAAAGTTAATGTGTCTGGGGTTATTCCAGTTATCTTCGCCAGTTCATTTATTGTGACACCAGCAACTATTTTGATGTTGTTCCAAAACTCGCACAGTGATGAAACTTGGTACCAAGTATGTAGTCAAATCTTCAGTATGCAAACTACTCCAGGTGTGATTCTTTATACTGTGTTGATTATCTTGTTTACTTTCTTCTACGCTTTTGTTCAGGTAAATCCTGAAAAGCTGTCTGAAAACTTGACTAAGCAAGGTGCATATATTCCAAGTGTTCGGCCAGGGAAAGATACGCAAGGATTTGTATCAAAGACTTTGATCAGATTATCAACAGTAGGATCGGTCTTCCTAGGTTTGGTTGCATTGCTGCCACAACTTGCTACAAATATCTTTGACTTACCAAGTTCAATTGGCTTGGGCGGGACAAGTTTATTAATCGTAATTGGTGTTGTTCTAGAACTTTCACGGCAAATCAATGGTTTGTTGATGAAGAAGGAATATGTAGGATTCATTAGATAGGAACGGAAAAAATGATTAACTTGATTCTTTTGGGTTTGCCTGGTGCTGGTAAAGGTACTGTTTCAGAGCGAATCGTTGATAAGTATCACTTAACACATATCTCAACTGGGGATATGTTTAGGGAAGCTATGGCTAACAAGACTAAAGTTGGTCTTGAAGCCAAGAGCTACATTGATAAAGGTAATTTGGTACCTGATGAAGTAACTGCCAAATTGGTTGAAGAACGTTTAAACCAACCTGATATCAAAGAAGGCTTCATCTTGGATGGTTTTCCAAGAACCACTAAGCAAGCTGAACTTTTGGACGGGATTCTTGAACGAGTAAACAAGCCTTTATCAAATGTCATCTCACTCGATGTCAATGAACAAACTTTGATTGAACGTTTGTCAGCCCGCTTCATGTGTAAGAATTGTGGTGCAACTTACAACAAGCTTACTAAGATGCCTAAAGTTGAAGGCACTTGTGATCGTTGTGGTGGCCACGAATTTTATCAACGTGAAGATGACAAGCCAGAAGTAGTTAAGAATCGTTTGGAAGTAAACGAAAAAATGAATGCTCCTTTGAAAGACTTTTACGAAAAGAAAGGTTTGTTAACTGTTATTGACGGTGAACAAACTCCTGAAAAAGTCTTTAAAGATCTAGACGCAGTTTTGTCAAGAGATTAATTGTTGAATTAATTTTTTGGCGTGCTATAATTTCAAAGTATGACTGTTTAAATTGCGGAGGAACAACTTTGGCAAAAGATGATGTCATTGAAGTAGAAGGTAAGGTAGTTGATACCTTACCTAATGCTATGTTTAAAGTTGAATTGGAGAATGGGGCTGAAATTTTAGCCCACGTTTCAGGGAAAATCAGAATGCACTACATTCGTATTTTGCCTGGAGACAGAGTAACTGTTGAACTATCTCCATATGACTTAACTAAAGGTAGAATTACGTATCGATTTATTAAATAACGGAGGTAAACATGAAGGTTAGACCATCTGTTAAACCAATGTGCGAACATTGTAGAGTTATCAAGAGACATGGCCGTGTGATGGTTATTTGCCCAGCAAACCCAAAGCACAAGCAACGTCAAGGTTAAAATAGGAGGTGCAAATAGATGGCACGTATTGCTGGTGTAGACTTACCAAGAGAAAAAAGAGTCGTTATCGCGCTGACCTACATTTACGGGATCGGTGATGCAACTGCTAAGAAGATCTGTGCTGATGCAGGTGTTTCTGAAGATATTCGGGCAAAGGATTTAACTCCAGAAGACCAAGAAAAGCTTCGTTCAGAAGTTGACAAGTACCGTGTAGAAGGTGACTTGCGTCGTCAAGTCAGCATGAACATTAAGCGGCTTGTTGATATCGGTTCTTACCGTGGTATTCGTCACCGCCGTGGACTTCCGGTTCGTGGTCAAAACACTAAGAACAACGCCCGTACTCGCAAGGGTTCAAAGAGAAGTCGTTAATTTAGGTTTTAAGGAGGTTTATTAATGCCTGCAAAGAAAACAGCGCGTAAGCGTCGTGTGAAGAAGCATGTTGAAAGCGGCGTAGCTCACATTCACTCAACTTTCAACAACACTTTAGTCATGATTACTGACGTTCAAGGTAACGCCGTTGCTTGGTCTTCAGCTGGTGCATTGGGCTTTAAGGGTTCACGTAAGTCAACTCCATTTGCTGCTCAAATGGCAGCTGAAGCTGCAGCCAAGACTGCTATGGACCAAGGTATGAAGCACGTAGAAGTTTCAGTTAAAGGTCCTGGTGCTGGTCGTGAATCAGCTATTCGTTCACTTCAAGCTACTGGTCTTGAAATTACTGCAATTCGTGACGTTACGCCAGTTCCACACAATGGTTCCAGACCACCAAAACGTCGTCGTGTTTAATCTTGTCCTTGATGGAGGACGTTACGTTTTGAAAGGGGCCCAGTAATGATTGAATTTGAAAAACCAAATATTACCGTTATTGATCAAGATGAAGCTTACGGTAAATTTGTTGTTGAACCACTTGAACGTGGCTTTGGGACGACCTTAGGCAACTCATTGCGCAGAGTTTTGCTAACTTCGATCCCGGGCACCGGACTCGTCTACGTTCAAATCGATGGAGTGTTGCATGAATTTTCTACCATCCCAGGTGTTAGAGAAGATGTAACCAAGATCATCTTGAACTTGAAGAAACTTGAACTTAAGTCATTTTCTGATGAGCAGAAGATTATTGAGCTTGATGTTGAAGGTCCGGCTACGGTCACTGCTGACGACTTAAAAGTTGATGCAGATGTTCAAGTTCTTAACCCAGATCAGTACATTTGTACCATTGCTGAAGGTGGCCACTTGCACATGCAAATTGCGATCAACAATGGTCGTGGTTACATTGCTGCAAGTGATAACAAGACTGATGATATGCCTATCGGTGTTATTCCAGTTGATTCTCTGTACTCACCAATCAAGAAAGTTAACTACCAAGTAGAAGCTACTCGTGTTGGTAAGAGAGATGACTACGACAAGCTAACTTTAGAGATCTGGACTGACGGCTCAATCAAGCCAAATGACGCCCTTAGTTTTGCTGCCAAAATCTTGGTTGAACACTTCAAGGTATTTGAATCGGCAGATGCAAGTGCCCAATACAGCGAAGTAATGGTTGAAAAGGAAGACGACAAGAAAGAAAAGAAGCTTGAAATGACTATTGAAGAGCTTGATCTTTCAGTTCGTTCATACAACTGCTTGAAGCGTGCTGGCATTAACACGTTGCAAGAATTGACAGACAAGACTGAAGCGGACATGATGCGCGTACGTAACTTAGGACGCAAGTCATTGGAAGAAGTAAAGAACAAATTAGCAGACTTAGGTTTATCACTTCGTCAAGAAGACTAAGTTTGCGAACAAGGAGGCAAATTCATGGCATACCGTAAATTAGGTCGCGATAGTGCTCACAGAAAAGCAATGCTCCGTGAAATGACTACTCAATTGATCATCAACGAACGCATTGTTACGACTGAAGCTCGCGCCAAAGAAATCCGCAAGACTGCTGAAAAGATGATTACTTTGGGCAAGCGCGGTGACTTAGCTGCTCGTCGTCAAGCTGCAGCATTCATCCGTAAGGAAGTTGCTGACATTCATGAAGAAAACGATGCAGTTGTTGTAAAGAACGCTTTACAAAAGCTTTTCTCAGATGTTGCACCTCGTTACAAAGACCGTAATGGTGGTTACACTAGAATCTTGAAGCTTGCTAAGGCTCGTAAGGGCGATGCAGCTCCAATGGTTATTCTTGAACTTGTTTAATAGCAAAAGATAACCAAACTTAATACGTATTAAGAATTATCCATGGAAGCGAGAATAAGCGCGATGATGATGGCCGAAAGGCTTAGTCTAGCTTAGATGATTTTGATCATCCCTCATCATGGATGATTTTTTTTTTACACTTATTTTTGGTAAAATTGAACTGTTTTAGGTGGTGATCAAATGGTACAAGAAAATATTGTCAGCATGCGAAATGTAACGTTTACATACCGTGAAGCTTCAAAACCAGCTGTAGACAATTTAAATCTCGATATTCCAAAGGGCAGCTGGGTGTCAATCATCGGTCATAACGGCAGTGGTAAATCAACCATAACCAGGCTGATCGATGGTTTAATTGCATCAGACAATCTTGAAAAATCAAAAATCTTCATTGATGGAGTAGAATTGACTCCAGAGACTGTTTGGGATTTACGCAAGCAGATCGGAATTGTTTTTCAAAATCCCGATAATCAATTTGTGGGAGCGACGGTTGCTGATGATGTTGCCTTTGGCCTAGAGAATCGTGGCATTGCCCGCCCAGAAATGGTTAAGAGAGTCGCTCAGGCCCTTAAAGATGTGGGAATGGATGATTATGCTAAAACAGAGCCAAGCAACCTCTCAGGCGGTCAAAAACAGCGTGTCGCGATTGCTGGGATCTTGGCTGTTCATCCGCAAATTATCATTTTAGACGAAGCTACTTCGATGCTTGATCCGGAAGGTCGCGATGAAATTCTGCACATAGTGCGTGAAATGCAAAAACGCGATCACCTGACGGTAATCTCAATTACTCATGACATTAATGCTGTTAATAACAGTGATTTAGTAGCAGTGGTAGATGACGGGAAGCTGCTAGCGTATGACCAGCCTGACAAGATTTTTTCCCATACCAAGCTGCTGCGCGAAATCGGCTTAGACGTGCCTTTCTTTTATCAAGTTCGCGATAGCCTAGAGGCGGCTGGAGTTAGCGTGCCATCGTCTATTAGCTCAGAAGAAGAGTTGGTTAACTACTTATGTCAATTGAATTCAAAAATGTAAGTTATATCTATTCACCAGGAAGTCCCTTAGAACAAAAAGGGCTGGACCAGGTAAGTTTTAAGATCAAAGAGAATAGTTTTACTGCTTTAATCGGCCATACTGGCAGTGGCAAGTCCACGTTAATGCAGCATTTTAATGCGCTCTTAAAACCGACTGAGGGTGAAATCACGATTGCGGGATACACCATCAATAAAGACACTAGCAACAAAAATCTAAAACAGTTGCGCAAAAATGTAAGTCTGGTATTTCAGTTTCCAGAAAGTCAGCTCTTTGAAAACACAGTGTTAGCTGATATTGCTTTTGGACCCAAGAATTTTGGTTATAGCGAGGACGAAGCTAAAGAACTTGCACTGAAGTGGTTAAAGAAAGTTGGTCTAGATGAAACCGTCGCCGAGCGGTCGCCGTTTGAACTTTCAGGCGGTCAAATGCGGCGAATTGCAATTGCTGGGGTAATGGCCTATGAACCAGCCATTTTGTGTTTAGATGAACCAGCTGCCGGACTCGATCCGCGCGGGCGCAAAGAAATGCTGGAATTATTCAAAGAATATCAAGAAAGCGGCCACACAGTAATCTTGGTAACCCACAATATGGACGATGTTGCAGACTATGCTGACGACGTTTTGGTCATGGAAGGCGGAAAGTTGATCAAGCATGCCACACCCAAGGAGGTATTTGCTGACGCTTCTTGGCTGACTGCTCACCACTTGGGTTCGCCAACCGCCGCTAAGTTTGCCCAAAAGCTAGCACAAAAAGGCTTGCAGCTAGATGACGAGGTTTTAACCTTAAATGAGTTAACGCAAGCTCTAAAAGCAAAAATGAAAGCAGGTGAAGCATGAGCAAAATCATAATTGGTCGATACATCCCTGGTGATACCTATATTTATAAAATGGATCCCCGGGGCAAGTTGCTGACGTGCTTTATTTTTGTGTTTGTCATCTTCTTAGCCAACAATTGGGTGACCTACAGCATCATCACCTTGTATACTCTACTAGCAATTATTGGCACGCATTTGCGCCCAAAGGTGTTTTGGGATGGGGTAAAGCCAATGGTTTTCCTGATTCTATTTACATCGCTGTTGCAATTGTTTTTTACCACAGGTGGAAAAGTTTATTGGCATTGGTGGGGGCTGTGGATAACTAATTACGGCATTCGCAATGCGATTTACATTTTCTTACGCTTTACCCTAATCATCCTGATCTCAACGGTCATGACGGTTACTACGCAGCCTTTAGAAATTGCTGATGGAATTGAATGGCTGCTGTGGCCTTTAAAGTGGATTAAGGTTCCGGTAGAAAAAATTGCCTTGGTGATGTCAATCGCACTCCGTTTTGTACCTACACTGTTTGATGAAACCTTAAAAATCATGAACGCGCAGCGCGCACGCGGGGCTGATTTCAACGACGGTGGGTTGATCAAGCGGATCAAGGCAATTGCTCCCCTGATCGTCCCGCTATTTATCAATTCCCTAGAAGTGGCGGTAGATCTTTCTACTGCGATGGAAGCGCGGGGATATCAAGGCAGCGAGGGCCGTACCAAATACCGGGTACTGAGCTGGAGCAGATACGATTTGATTAATTTGGGCAGTTTTATCGCCCTCATAGTACTACTAGAGATTTTTAGAATACGCTAATGACAAGATATAAAATGACGATGGCTTATGATGGCCATCTTTTTCATGGTTTTCAAGTTCAACCTGATCAACGGACCGTTCAAGGGGTAGTTGAAGACGTTTTAAAAAGAATGACTAAAGGCAAGTATGTCAAAGTGGAAGGTTCCGGGCGCACCGATGCAGGAGTACATGCGATGGGGCAGGTAATTCATTTTGATTACCCGCAGCGCGAAATACCTGCCGAAAGAATGTTACCGGCACTCAATTCCCAAATGCCGACGGATATCATCTTTACAAATTGCGAAATTGTCGATGATGATTTTCACGTCCGCTACAGTGCCAAAGGCAAGTGGTATCGGTATCGCTGCAGCTTGGATCACTTTGTAAATCCTTTTAAGCGTTTCTATACGGGACATTTTCCCTATCCCTTGGATGTAGCTAAGATGCAAAAAGCCGCTAGCGACCTAATTGGAACACATGATTTTACCAGTTTTGCAGCTAGTGGCGGGTCGATCGAAGACAAGGTGCGAACCATTTACTACGTGAATATTCAAGAAGATAAGGCCAATAATGAAATCATTTTTGATTTTATCGGCAGCGGATTTTTGTACAATATGGTCCGCATTTTGGTTGCCATGCTGCTAGAAATAGGCAATGGCCGGCGTCCGGTAGATGATATTCCCCGGGTAATAGCAGCCAAAAATCGCCTGGAGGTTCAAGGAACGGCCCATGCAAGCGGGTTATATTTGTATCATGTATTCTATGAAGACGTACCAGCAAAATATCGACTCGATCTACAATAAAATAATTGACTTTTAGGCCATTTCGACGTACATTAGTATAGTATGTTTGTCCACGATAGGCCCCGGAAACTTATTGTTTTCAAACTGCAAAAATACGGAGGAATTTAAATTGCGTACTACACCATTAGCAAAATCAGGTGAAATCGAACGTAAGTGGTATGTTATCGATGCAACTGACGTATCTTTAGGTCGTCTGTCTGCAGCCGTAGCTACTATCTTGAGAGGTAAGAACAAGCCTCAATACACACCAAATGTTGACACTGGCGACAACGTTATTATCATTAACGCTTCAAAGGTTAAGTTGACTGGTAAGAAGGCTACTGACAAGATTTACTACCACCACTCATCATGGCGTGGCGGCCTGAAGGCTACTCCAGCCGGCCAAATGCGTGAAGAAAACCCAGTTAGATTGATCGAATTGTCAGTTAAGGGTATGCTTCCAAAGAACACTCTTGGTCACCAAGAATTCTTAAAGCTGCACGTTTACGCAGATGCTGAACACAAGCACGAAGCACAAAAGCCTGAAGCATTAGACATCAACGAATTGATTTAAGGAGGTTATCTAAATGGCACAACAAGCTGCATACGCAGGTACTGGTCGTCGCAAGGATTCAGTTGCGCGCGTTCGTTTAGTACCAGGCAACGGTACAATTACTGTTAACGGCAAAGATGTTGACTCATACATCCCATACCCAAACTTGGTTAAGGACTTGAAGCAACCTTTGACTTTAACTGAAACCGATGGTCAATACGACGTTTTAGTAAACGTTAACGGTGGTGGCTTCTCAGGTCAAGCTGGGGCCATTCGTCACGGTATTGCACGGGCTTTGCTTGAAGTTGACCCAGACTTCCGTGGTCCACTTAAGAAGGCTGGTTTCCTTACTCGTGACCCAAGAATGAAGGAAAGAAAGAAGCCAGGTCTGAAGAAGGCTCGTAAGGCTTCACAATTCTCAAAGCGTTAATATTTATTATCAGCGTTTCTCAAAACACATCAGCAATTTGCTGGTGTGTTTTTTTGATGTAAAAAAATAGGCGTCGTCACGCCTATTTAGAATAAATTCGTTTCAGTTGGAAAATAATCCCAAAGCCAGCAAAGGCAAAGATTGCTGACAGGTAAACAATGTTGTTAACAGTAGTGAAGTGCAACATTTGCGCTGCCAGGAATGACCCAATTGAAATACCAACATTTGAAAAGACTGGGTTTAATGATGAAGCGAGATCTAAGGCAGCAGGGGATTCCTTTGAAGCAATGTCCATCATCAATACCTGCACGGTAGCACCATAACTTGAATTGAAAATGCAGACAATAGCGATGCAAATAAATGAGACCACGGCTAAATTTTTCATAGTCAAACCAGCTATGATCAAAAAGATCCCCATTATTACGTATAAGCGTGGTAGGACCTTGACCCCGCCATTATCAGCACACCAGCCTCCGAGGTTGTTGCCGACAATCGCCATTAAGCCCAAAATCAGTAAAAGCAGGTTAAGCGAGGATACGCTAAAACCCATTTGTCCGGTAATGATTGGCCGGATATACGTGTAGAAGCTGAATTGGGCGGCACAGATTGCCATAATAAAGCTAACCGTGAGAATTACCCGTTTATCCAGCATAAAGTCTTTCACGCCGCCGGCATTTGCAGCATCTTTCTTGTGGATAGCCTGTGGAGTATTGCGCGGAACTAAAAATATCAACAAGCTAATTGTAATTGCGGCTATGATGTCCACTAGCCAGTAACTTGCGTGCCAGCCCCAGTTGGTCGAGATAAAAGTTCCCAAGGGAACCCCAGCGACCGAAGCAATATTAAAGCCCGCAAACACCCAAGCAATGGTAGCAGCCCGTTTTTCTTGTGGGACCACAAAGTTGGTCATGGTTAAAGTTAACGAACAGATGGCTCCAGCAGTAGATGCTGTAAGGATGCGCGATCCCATGAGCGATAAGTAATTGGTGGCTAAAGCCGTCCAGGTGTTACCGACAAAAAAGACTGCTAACAGCCCAAAATAAACTTGGTGTCGTTTAAATTTCGATGTTAAGATGCTGACAAGTGGAGTAGCAATTGCATAAGTCAGTGCAAAAGCTGTGATTAAAATTCCGAGGTTCGACATTGAAGTGCCGAAATCTTTGTGGATATCTGATAGCACTCCAACGATCATGTACTCATTGCATCCCAACATAAAGGTGGTCAAGATGAAAATCAAGGACTGAATTCGATATTTTGGCATGTTTTCCTTCTTTCCTAAAGATTTAATTCATATGCTAAACGGTCTGGTGAATCGGGATCAGTAGCAACTAAGATATGGCCGCGCAATTTGAAGCCTTGGCTGAGTGCTGCTTGCTGCATCGGCTGATTAACAGGTGAAGTATCTATTCGGAAATTGTGGAAACCTTCCTGCAACATCAAACTGATGATGCTGGCAAAGAAATAACTGGTCAGGTGCTGGCCGCGATAACGGCTTTTGACTGCCAGTCGGTGAATAGTGACATAAGGATCTTGGTCGTTTTGCCAAGAGCCACCAGTGATTGCTTTATATGTTGGCTCGCCATCAGTAATGGCTGCTAAATAACCTGCAGTTTCTCCGTTGACTTTCAACAACCATCCGGCAGAATGGACAAGATCATTCTTGATAGCAGCAGTATCGGGATACCCGTTTTGCCACTGCGAGCTGCCGGATGATTTGAGAAAAGCCTTGGCGTCTTGCATAATCGCCATTATCTCAGCCAGATCTGCTTCTGCAGCTGGTTGGATATAGATTAAACTCATAACACTCTCTTTCCTCCTATTTACAGTTACCAATTTATTCTAACCAAGCTTACAGAAAAAAGCTAATTGAATTAAAAATCCCGTTTCAAGCGAGAAACGGGATTTTTTGCTATTGCAATTTAAAGGCTAAACTTTCATATGGTGCTAGTTCAAGAGCTACTCCTAATTTAGTTATTGAGCGGTCATAATTGCTGATTAGGGTTGAACCAGCCACATTTTGCCATTCAGCTGGCAGGTCTAGTTTAGTTTTTTTACCATAAAAATTATTTACCACCAATAGGCGTTCGTTATTCAAGAAACGCTCAAAGGCAAAAACTTGGGGATGCTCTGGTGCGATTGGCTTAACGTGGCCATCGCTAACTAGGTCTTCACGCTTCCTTATAGCAATTAACTTTTGGTAATAATTGAAAATTTCACCATGAGCTAGTTCTTTTTGAACGTTAATTTGTTTTTGGTCGGTTGGCGTCAGCCATGGCTTGTGGGTGCTAAAGCCGGCATATTCAGAATCATCCCAGTGCATGGGCGTACGGGAATTGTCGCGGGCCTTAGCATGAACAATCGCAAAAGCTTCCTGTTCAGTCTTGCCTTGGTCAAGCAATTCTTGATATGCGTTTAGGGCTTCAATATCGCAATAGTCCTTAATTGAGTGATAATCTGGATCAACCATGCCGAGTTCTTCACCCATGTAGATATAGGGAGTTCCGCGCAAAAGGTGCATCGTGGTAGCTAGCATCTCAGCGGATTTTTCCCGGTAGTGAACTGGGTCGCCGAAGCGGTTTAAGGCCCAAGGTTGATCATGGTTGTTCCAAAACAGGGCTTGCCAGCCGCCGCCTTGATCCATGCCAGTTTGCCAGTCAAACAAAAGCTGCTTTAATTTTGCAAAATCAAAGGGGATCTGGGACCATTTTTCACCATGGTCATAATCAACCTTCAGATGATGGAAGCTGAAGACCATTGATAATTCATGATTTTTCGGATTAGTGTAACCAATCGAATTTGCAATTGAAGTCGAGGACATTTCCCCCACAGTTATGGCTTCCGGATCTTGCCCAAAACTATTGCGGTTTAACTCTTTGATGTAATCATGAACAATTGGCGTATCGGTGTAGAGCAGTTTTTCACTGACTGGATCCTGGGAATCAACCAGCTTTTCATCTTTGCCAATAACGTTCAAAACATCAAATCTAAAACCAGTTACGCCTTTTTCATGCCAGAAATTAACAATTTTAGCAGCTTCTTGACGGACATGGGGATTATGCCAATTGAGGTCAGCTTGCTGCGGGGCATATAAGTGGAGGTAGTAAAGACCAGTATCACCAAACTTTGCCCAAGCCGGGCCACCAAATTTGGATTGCCAATTGTTGGGCAGATTGCCATCAGCTTTAGCTGGGCGAAGGTAGAAAAAGTCCTGATAGTATTTATCTCCAGCCAGCGCCTTTTTAAACCATTCATGTTCAGTCGAGCAGTGATTTAACACCATATCGAGCATGATGCCAATGTGATGGGCTTTTAATTTGGCTGCCAGTTCCTCAAAGTCCGCCATCGTACCGAACCGCGGATCAATTTGGTAATAGTCGGCGATATCATAGCCGTTGTCTTTTTGCGGTGAAACAAAAAATGGATTGAACCAAATAAAATCAACGTTAAGTTTAGCTAGATAATCGATTTTAGCAATGATGCCCTGTAAATCTCCAACTCCATCGTTATTGGCATCATAAAAAGATTTGGGATAGATTTGGTAAATAACTTTCTTTCCTAAATTTGTCATCGTAATACCTCTATAGTTTCTGTCTGCGGGCAAAATCTGAAAATTCGAATTTATCTGGTCGGTGATAAGAGGTGGTTAACTGAAATAGCCGCGTGTCCTGCAAATAAACCATGCTGCGAACAACCGCAACGCTAGCAACTTGCAACAGTTTAGCCACATGTTGGGGAGCTTTTTCAAAAGTAACCAATTTAGTGGCATATGAAATGTCTAACCCCAAGTCATCTTCAAAGTAGCGATAAAGTGAGTTGGCTGCTTCACCCAGCGGAATTTCGGGCACGACTGATTTTAAAATGAAATCTTCATCGACCACATCAGGCTCGCCATTAATAATCCGCAAGCGCCGAATAAAGGTGGCTGGCTCGCTTGTCAGTTCTGCTGTCATAAAGTACTCCGGCGAGGGGCGTTCTTCCAAAACTAAAACTTTGGTTTCCGCATTCAAACCTTGTGAAGCGTTAAGTTCCTTAAAACTAGTCAAGCCGGAAATCGGAAATTTATAGCGATCAAGATTAAGTACCACTGATCCCCGTCCACGGACTTTTTGAATCAGTCCCAAATCGACCAGATGCCGTAAAGCCTTGCGGACGGTCTCGCGGGAGGTGCCATACAGCTCGGTTAATTGGACTTCGCCTGGTAAAAGGTCACCCGGCCGATATTGCCCGGATTTTATTTTTGCTAATAAATCTTTCGCGATTAAACGCTGCTTGCTTTCCATGATTTAACCCTTTCTATATTTGCCTTTATTATAATCATGTCTAGACTTTAAAAACAAGAAAAATGCGGTTATAAATAGTTTAAGAATAGACTTTTAATAAAATTATTGACACATGTCTAGACAAGATAGTATACTTAGTTCAGAAATTGATAAAACGCTTACAGAGGGAAACGATTATGACTAATAAAATTTCAATTTACGCACCGGTATCTGGTGACGTAATCGCTTTAAGCAAAGTAAAGGATGACGTTTTCTCATCAGGAATGATGGGCGAAGGCTTTGGCGTTGAGCCGAGCGGTGAAGAAATCAAAGCGCCTGTTTCAGGTACCATCACGATGATAGCTGAATCTAAGCATGCCTTGGGAATTAAAACCGCCGATGGCCTAGAAGTTTTGGTGCACATGGGACTAGACACGGTTCAGCTGCATGGCGAACCGTTTGATATTTTGGTTGAAGAAAATGCTCAAGTTGAAGCTGGACAAGCAATTGCCAAGATGAGCATTGAAAGCATTAAGATGGCAAACTTGCCAACCACGGTTTTGACGGTGATTACCAACTCCCAAGATATGCTGACCGGTTTTGATTTTGAAGAAGGTACGGTAAATGGTGGGGATGCAGTTGGTACGGCTTATGTCAAAGAGCAAACCGCTGCCAAAACTAAATTGAGCTATGATGAATTGGCTGATGTGATTATTAAAAATGTCGGCGGCGAGGAAAACATCAAGGGTTTGATCCACTGTATCACGCGCTTGCGCTTCTACTTAAAAGATGAAGCTAAAGCTAACGATGATGTGTTAAAGAATACCAAGGGCGTTATCGACATTTTACACGCAGGTGGCCAATATCAAGTTGTGATTGGCAACGAGGTTGTTGACGTCTACGATGCAGTAATGAAAAAACTGCCCAAGCTGCAAGATTCAGATATGGATACGACGCCAGTTGACCAATCAGGCAACGCTTTTCAACGGGGCTTCAACAATTTGATCGGCATCATTACTGGTTCGATGAGTCCGGTAGTTGGGGTAATTGCCGCTTCAGGTATTATCAAAGGGATCTTGGCTTTACTGACTTTGCCACAATTAGGCAGTCTCTTAAGTACCACTAGTACTTTATATATCACGGTTAGCGCAATGGCCGATGCATCCTTCTACTTCTTGCCGGTTTTGGTTGGTTACTCTGCTGCCAAAAGATTAGGCGGAGATCCAATTGTCGCTGCCGTGATCGGGGCTTTCTTGACTTATCCGCAAATTGTCGCTTGGGGTGGCAAGTACCACACGATGTTTGCGATTGGCGGCTTTAAGTTCCAATTCTTGAACTACACTTATTCAATTTTCCCAATGATCTTGGCTGCTTGGATGGCTAAGAAATTAGGGGACTGGCTAAAGAAAGTTTTGCCATCTTACTTGCAGATGATCTTCAACCCAATGATTACGATTTTGGTAGTTTCAACCATTACCATTGTAATTACTGGCCCGGTAATTCAAGGCTTGGCAAACGGCATTGCTGACGTAATCAACATGCTGGTTAAGAGCTCAGGCTGGATTGGCGGTTTGATCATTGGTGCCTTTTACCAAGTGCTGGTTATTTTCGGCCTACACTGGGGTGTTGTTCCACTGGTTGCACAACAAATTGCCGGTTCAGGACAAAGTGCTCTAAATGCGATTATCTCAGTTACGATGGTTTCTCAAGGGGCAGCCGTTTTGGCAGTTGCCATTAAGTCAAAGAAGAGCGACATGAAATCACTTGGTTTTGCTGCCATGATTTCAGCTTTCTGCGGCGTTACTGAACCAGCTATTTATGGGATTAACTTGCGTTACCGGAAGGTCTTTGTATCTGGCTTAATCGGCTCCGGCGTTGGTGGTTTCATTACCGGTTTAATGCATGGTACGATGTATGGCTTTACTGGATCTTTGATTGGTTTCTCCTCATTCTTCAATCCAAAGAACCCAGCTGACTTAACTAGTTTCTATGCTTTCTTGCTTTCAAGCGTCGTCGCAATCACCGTTTCATTTATCGTAACCTGGGTATGGGGCTACAACGATGAAATGGAGATGGGTAAGAAAGTTACTAAAAAGGCAACTCCAAAGTAGTGCAGAATAAAATGACTCTTTTAAGAGTCATTTTTTATTTCCTGGGAAATAAAAAAGATCCAGAAGTCTTCAACTTCTAGATCCTTAAATCATGCTTTTAACTATTCTGCGGCTTAAATTGCTTGTAAAGCATCCCTTCTTGTAACTGGTCAGTGTCAATTCCTAGTGCTTCTGCCAAGGCATAACTAAATGCTAAAGCAGTGGCCGGGCCACGACTGGTTACAATCTTTTGCTTCTTATCAGTTACCGTGATTGCCTCAGAGAATTTGGCTTCTGGGGCTTCGGCTAAGATTTCTTTTTCAAAACCAGGGTAGCAGGTAAATTCCGCCTGATTCAGCAAGCCGTACTTGCCAAGGGCAATCGGAGCAGCACACATTGCCGCACACCACTTGCCAGCCGCATGGCGTTGATTCATGAGCTTGTTCAATTTTACGGAATCACGCAGATGGATAGCCCCTGGTTTGCCACCAGGGAAGGAAACCATATCGTAATCCAAAAGTGACTCGTCGACTAATTTGTCGCAAATGATTTTAATGTTATGATCGCCGTTAACTTCTAATTTGTTTAACCCAACCATGTCGCATTCCACGCCTAAGCGCCGAAAAACATCGACCTGGCTTAAACCTTCAATTTCTTCACAGCCGTCTGCAAAGACAACAGCAGCTCTGGTCATCAAATCATCCTTTCTTTATCAAATGTCTAACAATATTGTACGCATTTTTTCCGTGGAAGGGTAGAATTTAGGTAGTGACAATTTTGGAGGTCATTATCTTGGAATTTGGAATTTTTATATTTTTGATCTTTGCCGGGATCGTCGCCGGCATTGTTTCGGTGG
The DNA here is from genome assembly GCF_018327645.1 of Lactobacillus corticis. Taxonomy (GTDB): domain Bacteria; phylum Bacillota; class Bacilli; order Lactobacillales; family Lactobacillaceae; genus Lactobacillus; species Lactobacillus corticis. The sequence continues at coordinate 25,520 of NZ_BMAY01000013.1, forward strand.
TGTCTAGCATGGCATCCCTGGTTTCTTACCCCGCCTTGCTGATGGTTGGCGTCAGTCCCGTGTATGCCAATATGACTAATACGGCAGCCTTGATTTTTACCGGTGGCGGAGCCGCTTTATCATCGCTCAAAGAAATTAAAGCAACTTGGCGTAAATATCTGTGGATTTTAGGGCTGGCAATGGCTGGAGCATTATGCGGCAGTCTTTTGTTAACGGCCTTTCCAGGCAAGGTGTTCGAAAAATTAGTGCCCTTTTTTGTACTTTTATCAGCCTTATTGTTCTTGCTTAGCAATGACAAAAATGCCTATAAACGCGAACAGCTGACCGGCGTTAAGAAATTAGCGGCTTATTTTGGAATTTTTCTTTCAGGTCTTTACACTGGTTATTTTGGCGCAGCAGCCGGCGTTTTGCTGTTGTTTGTCTTAACCAAAGTAACGGATGACGATTTTATCGTCCAAAACGCTTTTAAAAATGTGATTGGCTCTTTAGGAAACCTAATTGCGCTCCTCGTCTTTGTCTTTACGTCAAAAGTTTACTGGAATCGCGCTATTCCTTTAGCTATTGGTTTATTTATCGGTGGCTATCTAGGGCAAAAACTAATTCACTATTTACCAATTAAAGCGGTTAAGTGGATCACTTTTGTTTTTGCCATCTTCTTAGCTCTTTATCTAGGATATCAAGCTTACATGTAGTAAAATTAATTGCAAGTTTTTATGAATGGAGGAATGCTTTTGACAACAGAAGTTTATTTGGTACGACACGGTGAAACGATGTTTAATCAATTGAACAAGGTTCAGGGCTGGTGCGATTCGCCACTCACCGTGAAAGGCATTAATGATTTAAAACGCACTGCCAATGCCTTGTCACAGGTTCATTTTGATAATATGTATTCCTCTGACTTAAAAAGAGCGATTGATACGGTCCACTTGATGAAAAATTACAATCAAGTTTCGACAATTGGCAAAATTCGCAAGCTGCCTGAATTCAGAGAGGTCTTTTTTGGCTCATTTGAAGGGGATGACATTGACCAAACCTGGCAAGCAGTAGCTAATGCAGCCGGGCTTGCTCCTACAAACAATGTGGTCAAAATTATCAATCAAGTTGGCATTTATAAGTTTCGCGAGGCCACTAAAAAGGCTGACCCGCGTCATTTAGCAGAGAACAAGGAAGAACTCGACCAGCGGATGGAACGGGCAATTGCGGTTTTGCACCAACTAACTCTGGATGAACGGCGGGTGCTCTTGGTTAGTCATGGTGATTTCATTAAGACGCTTGGAATTAAGTACTGGAATGAAAGCGACGGCATTCACGATATTCCTTTCCCAGATAATGGGAGTATTTCCCGGGGCATAATTCACTCGGACGGCAGCTTTGAAATTGTCGACTACAATATGAACGCTGCTGAAATCGTAATTTAGCTCAAAATAATGAGGCTTTTTTTAGCCTCTTTTTTTGCTACACTGTTAAATAGAGAGGAGAGTTGCGATGCCAAAAGATAGTTCAACTAAAAAATATGTGCTGGTAACGGCCCTAAATCTAGTTATTACCATTGCCGAATTTATTGGTGGTGCACTGTCTGGTTCTTTGTCGCTTTTATCCGACGCTTTTCATAATTTAGGCGATGTTGGAGCTATTGTTTTGGCCTTTGTGGCTCACTTAATTAGCAAGCGCCAACGAAATACTTCCAAAACCTTCGGTTATGAGCGGGCAGAAACCTTAGCTGCTTTTACCAATGGCGTGGTTTTAATTGTGATTAGCTTGTTTTTGTTAGGCGAAGCAATTCAGCGCTTCTTTAATCCTGAACCGGTCAAGGGCAAATTGATGCTGATCATTGCCGTGATTGGCCTAGCAGCAAATGTAATTTCGATGCTGGTTGTGGTCAGTCAAACCGGAAAGAATTTAAATCTGCGTGCTACTTTTGCCCATATGATGAGTGATGCGCTTTCGAGCGTAGCGGTGGTTGTGGGAGCAGTTATTTTGAATTTTCTTGATCTGCCATGGCTCGATCCCTTGTTGACCTTGCTGGTTTCCTTATTTATCCTGCATGAAGCGTGGGAGATTACTGAAAAAGCGGCCAACATTTTGATGGAATCTAACCCTAACGTTGATTTGGAGCAAGTGCACCAAACGATTTTAACTTTTCCCCAAGTTGAAAATGTGCATCACGTTCACCTCTGGCGCTATAGTGATGATGTGGTGATGCTGGATGCGCATATTAATGTTGACAAAAACTGCCGTGCGGCCGAGTTGGAAGAGTTGAATGGCCAAATTGCCGCTGTCTTGAAAAGCAAGTTTGGAATTAACCATGTTACCCTACAGGCAGAATGTGAGCGCGGGAGAAACGATCGCATGATTAAGCCGAAAGGCCAGGAGGACTAGTTGTGAAATATAATTTATTTACGGCGATTATCGTTTTGATTGTGGGCTTATATGATCTAGCATATGCTTTTAATCGTCGGTCCCAACCAGGGAAGAAAACCGGCGTGATTGGCTTTGCCATTTTAGGCGTTTTGTTCACGGTTGGCGGAATAGTTATGCTGGTGCTACGGTAGGAAAATGGTCAAATTAGTTTTAGTCAGACATGGTGAAAGTATTGCCAATCAGCAAAATGTCTATACTGGATGGAACGATGTGCCGCTAACGCCAAAAGGGCAGGAGCAAGCCCGTAGAGCGGGGCAGTTAATTCAACAATTAGGGGATTTTAACCCAACGGCGATTCATACCTCGGTTTTGTCGCGCGCTATTATGACTGCTAATATTGTAGCTGAAACTTGCGACTGGCTTTATTTGCCGCTTTATAAAACCTGGCGCTTAAATGAGCGCCATTATGGGGCTTTGCGCGGTTTGAATAAGGATGTTTCGCGCGCGGTATTTGGTAAAGAACAAGTGCTGGAATGGCGTCGGGGGTTTGATTCCGTGCCACCAGCTCAAGGGTCACCAGTGATTGATCGCCGTTATGCTAAATTTGACCAGCGCTTAATGCCGAGAGCCGAAAGTTTGCACCAAACGCAGCTGCGACTTTTGCCTTATTATGAGGACCAAGTAGCCTCGCGTCTCGTTCAGGGGCAAGATCAACTGGTGGTTGCGCACGGGTCAAGTTTACGAGCTTTGATCAAGTATCTTGAAGCGATCAATGATCATGACATCATCAAGTTGGAAGTTCCCAATGCCGAACCAATTGTTTATACTTTTGATCAACACCTAAATATTATCCACAAGGAAATCCTCAGGGGATAAATTTTTCCTGGGGATAATTACGAACTATCAAAAAACGGTACTTTTGTGGTAAAATCTATCATGACTATTTAGTATTTATTTTTCTTAGTTTGGAGAACATGCATGCGTAAAATATTTTTATTACGAGGTGCACCAGGCTCCGGGAAATCTTCTTTTATTGCTCGCCATCACTTAACACCGTATGCGATCAGTCGTGATCAGATTCGGTTATTATTGGCGGACTTGACGGTGTATTATGAGGATTCAACTGATTCGCTTCATCAGGTTATTCCCCGGCACGTAACTGTGCGAACTGAACAAATGGTGGATAACTTAGTGGAACATAAAATGTCCTATGGCGAAACCGTAATTGTTGATGGAACCCACATTGTTCCTAGCGCCATTGAACACTTTAAGCCATGGGTGGATAAGTACCACTATGAGTTGTTTGTGGTGGATTTGATGGCTCATAATGACTTGGCAGGTCTACTGAAGCGCAATGAAATTAGAATGCAATATGACTGGGTTAAACCTGAGGTAATCAAGTCAATGTACCGGGCCTATAAGGCGCATCCGGAGGTTCCAGAATGGGCACACCAAATTAGTCCTGCGCAAATGGATAAAGCCTTAATGCAGCGAGAAACTAATTTGGATCGTTATGCACATGTGATTGCCGTACCTGACAAGGTAGAAGAAGCGGATTTTCCCCATGTGCATATCTCTAATTTTTATTTTTCATTCAACGATAAATTCACTGCCAAGTATGGCAGCTACCGCAATGTCGTGACGATTGCCAAGACGATTGACGAAGCGGTAAATGAATTTAAGTTGCCGTATTTTGTGTTTAAATTCCACCATAAGCATTTCTTGGTTTCGGCTTATCCGATTAGAAATGAAATGCTGGATCCAATTCATAAGGTCAAAGGGGTCTGGAGCTATAGCACGGGGCTCTACAACGTTGCTGATTTTGTTAAGGAATTCCCTGAAAACAAGCAACAACACGTGCACCAGTTCAATTTAAGCAAACTTGATCCAACTCGTTTGCTGCATATTTGGTAAAAAAATCGCGATCGATTAACGATCGCGATTTTTGTTTATTTATTAGCAATTAATATAAGTCAGCTAAAGCACCCATTGGGTCCCAAGGCAATAATTGGATTGGGTTCTTGCTGCCTTCTTCAAAGGCTTGCTTTAAGTCTGCTGGCAAGTACTTTTTATCAACTACGGCTTGGTAAACAAAGCTATCAAACCAAGCATCGCTCATAATAAAGTAACCCTTGAAGCCGGCCTTTTCACCCCAGGAGTTTTCAATCTTCCACTTAGTTGGCTTGCCGTCAACTAAATCAACCCCAGTGATAACCATGGCGTGGTCCATCATTGATTCGCCTGAGTCAAGGGCTTCAGCCTTGGTCATGGAGTAGTCAACATCAAACAGTTCATCACGCCGGTAAAGGGCAGTGTCCAAAAAGCCTGCTTGGCGTTCAGAATCTTTGACAACGTTTGAACCAAACCATACCACTTCGCCGTCCTTGAGTTGTTTGATGATTAAATCTTTCATTTCATCAATTTGCAAGTTCAAGTGACGAACTTGGCGGCCGCCCACGACGTTGCCTAGGTATTCAACGGAGAAGACCTTGTGCCATGGCTTGTCAGTAGTTGGGGCGTTGATGGTAGAAATATGGTCAGTCAAGTTCATGCCAACATATTTCTTGAAGAATTCTTGAGGCGTCAAATCTGGATCGCGGTGGTAGTTGTTGTCGTCATCCCGGTATTCAAAGTCAAATTTCTTTGGTGGAACGCCTAATGAAGTAGCTAAAACTCGGAAGACGTCGTTTAGCATTGCTTGCTTTTGCGCTTCAACTTCGTCGCTGCTCTTGCCGGTTCTTACTAATTCACGCAATTTCAACCCATCTTTACGCAGCAAGTGGTTCAAAGTGTCGTTCAAAGCACTGGAGTTGTTAGAGTTAGCAGTTTCTGGGTAGGCATATTTTGGTACGATGCCGTACTTTTCAATGATTCCGCAAAGCATGTCCCATTGACCACCGTCTTGTTGCGGGGTAGCAAATAAGAATGAAACCTTCCGGTCGCCCAATTCTTGGTCGGCAGTAGCAATTACATTTTCAAAGAACCAGTTGGACTTTTCGAACTTGTCCCAGAAGTTAGTGTAGTTTTGAGAAAGTTCAAAGTCTTTGATCTTGAACTTGGATTGCAGTGGGTGGCGCATGGTGTTCAAGGCTGAGAACATCCAGCAGCGACCAGACCGTAATTGATTCGAGACTTTGCCAGTGTCGATTTCAATTGAAAAAGTTGGCGTTAAATTCTTCTTAGTTTCTAAATCTTGGCTAGCCTTAAAAATGCCATTTTCTTGCGCAGCCCGCGCAGCCACTTTATATGCGGGATGCTTGGCTAAATCAGCTTCAAAATCAGCAATGGTTTTATTAGTAATTTCTTTTGCCATAAAATCCTCCTCAGAATAACAATATCATCTATATCATATAATTATCATTCTATCTTATTTTCCTGCAAGGGGCTAGTCTCTTAATTTCGGTAAAGCACTTCGTTAGCTGGTGCATGCTCTACGATATATGACTTAAAACTGGGGTCTAACAGCCACAGCGGAAAATTGTACTTTTGATTAAATTTAGCAATTTGCCCATACAGGTTGGCATATTCTGCGGTCTGATCAGCGCTGGGGTTGACCATCACGGCTCCAACGGCCCAAACTTTCCCCTCAGGGCGGGAAACCAGGTCGATTTCAACGCGACTGAGCAGCTGATCGGTGCGGTGTTCAAAACTATAAATTTCTTTTTCCATTTTTCTGCCTTTTTGTAAACAATTTTTATCCAAGCTAACGAAAATTCGCTTAAAATAAGCATGGATAAACTGAGGTTTTTGTAACAAAACTAGTGTAGAATAGATTTCTGACTAAAAAAAGGAGCAAGCTAAAAAACTATGAAAACCAGGGGCTTTGAAGTAATCAGCAAGTATCAAGATCAGGGGATCAAGCTGCCTCGTCGCCAGACTCCAGGTTCAGCTGGATATGATTTAGAAGCAGCCGAAGATATGGTAATTCCAAGTATTTGGCGGTTAAATTTCGTGCGCATTTTTCGCATGATTAGAAATGGTCACCAATTATATGAACGCGACTATCACATGGCTGACCAAATTTTAAAACCGATCATTATTCCTACTGGCTTAAAGGCTTATATGCCAGAAGATGAGGTTTTAATTATTGCCAATCGGTCTTCCAACACTTTTCGGCGCAATTTTACCTTGCCTAATGGCATTGGCGTCGTTGATAGCGACTACTACAACAATCCTAACAATGAAGGCGAATTGGGCGTGCAGGTAATTAATTATGGCGTCCGTCCTCTGCACATCAAAAAAGGCGAACGAATTGCCCAAGCTATTTTTACCAAGTACTTACGGACTGATGATGATAATCCAATTAATCGCCAGCGCGTGAGCGGCTTTGGCTCCACTAATAAGGAATAATTTTATGGCTAGAGTAAAAACCCAATATAAATGTCAATCTTGTGGCTATATTTCTGCTTCTTACTTAGGACGCTGTCCTAATTGCGGCGCATGGAATCAGTTTGAAAAACAGACTTCAGAAGTAAAAAAAGTTTCAAATAAAGCAACGCCTAGTCGGATGATTTCAGCAATTGGCAACAATGAGCCCGTGGCCATGGCTAAGGTTGAGGCAAAAGTCGAGTCCCGCATTTCTACCAACATGGAAGAATTGGATCGAGTTTTGGGCGGCGGCATCGTACCTGGATCCTTGGTCCTAATTGGTGGGGACCCGGGAATTGGCAAGTCGACTTTAATGCTGCAAGTCACTGGCGAACTGGCTCAAAAATACAAGGTCTTGTATATCTCAGGAGAAGAGTCAGCCGGGCAAATTAAATTACGGGCTGAGCGTTTGGGCTTAGACCAGAGCGGGATGTTATTATATCCTGAAACCAATATGGAAAAAATCCGCGATACGATTGATGAAATAAAGCCTGACTTTGTGGTGATCGATTCAATTCAAACCATGAATGAACCGAGCCTTGACGCCATGACAGGTTCGGCTTCGCAGGTGCGGGAAGTTACTAGCGAGTTAATGAAAATCGCTAAAATCGATACGATTACGGTCTTTGTGATTGGCCATGTCACCAAAGAAGGCGCAATTGCCGGACCTAAAATTTTGGAACACATGGTTGATACGGTGCTTTATTTTGAAGGCGATGAGCACCACGCATACCGCATTTTGCACTCTGTTAAAAATCGTTTTGGGGCAGCTAATGAAGTTGGCATGTTTGAAATGGAGAATGCTGGTCTAAAAGAGGTTGATAATCCCTCGGCGATCTTTTTAAACGAACGCTTGCCTAATTCTACTGGGTCCGCCATTGTGGTTTCCCTTGAAGGAACGCGGCCGATTTTAGCAGAAATCCAAGCCTTAGTGACCCCAACCGCTTTTGGCTACGCCAAGCGGACCACTAGTGGCATTGATTATAATCGGGCCGCCTTGCTGCTAGCTGTTTTAGAAAAGCAAGGCAATTTGATGCTGCAAAACCAGGATGCCTATCTAACTTCTATCGGCGGGATGCGCTTGAATGAGCCGGCAATTGATTTGGCAATTGTCATGGCCATTGCTTCCAGTTATAAGAGTATGGAAATTCCTTCTACTGATGCCTTTGTGGGCGAAGTGGGCCTAACTGGCGAAGTTCGGCGCGTCAATAAAATTGAAGCCCGCATTAAGGAAGCAGCCCAGGTTGGCTTTAAACGCATTTACATTCCGCGACATAATATGTCTGACCAATTGCCCAATTATGGAATTGAAGTTATTCCGGTTGCCAGCATTGCCCAGGCGATGAAGCTGGTTTTTGGCTAGTAATTAGATTTGCTCATTTCTTATTTAACGAGTAAACTATTCTTGTTTAAATCTACTATTTTTTGAAAGAGGCATGAATTTTGGCTAAAGAAAAAGTTCGTGTAAGATACGCTCCAAGTCCAACAGGGCACTTACACATTGGTAACGCTAGAACTGCATTGTTCAACTACTTATTTGCTCGTCACAACAAAGGTACTTTGGTTTTGCGGATCGAAGATACCGACCTGGCCAGAAACGTCAAGGGTGGTTCAAAATCTCAAATGGAAAACCTGCACTGGTTGGGAATTGATTGGGATGAAGGACCGGATAAGGGTGGCGAATACGGCCCTTACCGTCAATCAGAACGTAAAGAAATTTATAACAAATACATTCAACAACTTTTGGATGAAGGCAAAGCTTACTACTCATTCAAGACGGAAGAAGAGCTGGAAGCCCAACGTGAAGAACAACGGGCCATGGGCATTGCGCCGCACTACACTTACGAATATGAAGGCATGACTGCTGAAGAAATTGCTAAGTCCCAAGCAGAAGCACGGGCTAAAGGCTTGCAGCCAGTTGTTCGGATTCACATTCCAGAAATGGAAACTTATGAATGGGATGATATTGTTAAGGGTCACTTGAGCTTTGAATCTGACACTATCGGTGGCGACTTTGTCATTCAAAAGCGTGACGGCATGCCAACTTATAACTTTGCCGTAGTTATTGATGACCACTTGATGAAGATCACCCATGTCTTCCGTGGCGATGACCACGTTTCTAACACGCCAAAGCAATTGGTAGTATACGAAGCATTAGGCTGGGAACCACCAAAGTTTGGTCACATGACTTTGATCATTAACTCAGAAACTGGTAAAAAGCTGTCTAAGCGTGATGAATCCTTGCTGCAATTTATTGAACAATATCGTGATCTTGGCTACTTGCCAGACGCCATGTTCAACTTCATCACTTTATTAGGCTGGTCACCAGTTGGCGAAAAGGAAATTTACACCAAACGGGAATTTATCAAACAATTTGATCCAAAGCGTTTGTCTAAGTCACCAGCTGCTTTTGACCAAAAGAAACTGGAATGGATCAACAACCAATACATTAAGTCTGCTAACCGGGATACTTTGTTAGATTTAGCCTTGAACAACTTGCAAGAAGCAGGTTTAGTTGACGAAAAGATCAGTCCGCAAGAAATGGAATGGGTTCGTCAATTAGTTAACATTTATGCTGTGCAAATGTCCTACACCAAGCAAATCGTTGACTTAGCACAGATCTTCTTCAAGTCGCCAGCTAAGCTTAATGACGAAGAACTTGAAGAAATCAAGCAGGATGAGGCTCGGCCAGTAATTGAAGAATTTAGAAAGCAATTAGACGCTGTTCCACGCTTTACTGCGGTACAAGCAATGAATGCCATTCAAGCTACTAGAGCTGCAACTGGCGTTAAGGGTCGCAAGCTCTTTATGCCAATTCGGATTGCGGCTACGCGGTCAATGGTTGGACCTGGTATTGGCGAAGCGATTGAATTGATGGGCAAGGAAAAGGTAATGGGTCATCTTGATCAAACCCTAGCTGAACTTGACCAAGCAGGAATTAAGTAAATAAACTAAAATGGCTGGCCTGACGGTCAGTCATTTTTGGTAAGTGGAAAAATGCTAAAATAAGTAAATAAAACAAGCAGTAGAAAGGTTTTAGCATGAAAGTCTTCAATACCCTAACACGACAAAAAGAAGAATTTAAACCCCTGGTTCCAGGTGAAGTCAGCATGTATGTATGTGGACCAACTGTGTACAACTATATCCACATCGGCAATGCTCGGAGCGTGATTGCTTTTGATACGATTCGCCGCTATTTCGAATATCGTGGCTACAAGGTCAAATATGTTTCTAACTTTACTGATGTTGATGACAAGATGATCAACGAGGCCAGAAACGAGGGGACCAGTGTGCCGGAATTGGCTGATCGCTACATCAAGGCTTTTTTGGCAGATACGGCAGCGCTAAATGTTGAACCAGCCACCTTGCATCCGCGGGCTACCCAGGAAATCCCGGCAATTATTGATTTTGTGCAAACCTTGATCGCCAAGGGCTATGCTTACGAAGCTGATGGCGATGTTTATTATCGGGCTAAGAAATTCCCAGATTATGGCAAACTCAGTGATCAAAATATTGCCGAACTTGAAGAGGGCGCTTCTGAACACGTCAATGATGAAGAACAGGCCAGAAAAGAAGATCCAATTGATTTTGCCTTGTGGAAAGCCCAAAAAACGGCCGACGAAATTGCGTGGGATTCTCCTTGGGGCAAAGGTCGTCCCGGCTGGCATATTGAATGTTCAGTCATGTCAACTAAATATTTAGGCGACACGTTTGATATTCATGGTGGTGGCCAAGACCTAGAGTTCCCTCACCACGAAAATGAGATTGCCCAAAGCGAGGCTAAGACCGGTAAGAAGTTTGTCAATTATTGGCTGCACAATGGTTTTGTGACTGTGGGCAAGGACGAAGAAAAGATGTCTAAGTCATTGCACAATTTTGTGACGGTGCATGATATTTTGCAAGAAATCGATCCGCAAATTTTGCGCTTCTTTATGGCCAGTGTACAGTATCGGCGCCAGATTAACTATTCCGAAGAAAATTTGGACCAGGCCAAAACCATTTTGGATCGTTTCAAGAATACGGTCGAAAGCGTGCAATACCGGTTAGCTGGAAAGGCTGCCGAAACCACTGCGCCAGAACTGGCTAAGGCAATTGAAAAGACCGAAAATGCGTTTGTTGCGGCTATGGATGATGATTTTAACGTCCAAAATGCCTTAACTGCAATTTATGACTTGTTGCCCCTGGTAAATAAGCAGGCTAGCCAAGAAAAAGTAGCTAAGACCGAACTAACTAGCTTTTTACAGCATTTAGCAGGCTGGCTGGGAGTATTTGGCGTTGATTTGGATAACTTAACTAGCTCTGCAGCTGCTGACGATGCCGAAATCGATGCTTTGGTTAAAAAGCGGGATCAGGCACGTAAAGAAAAGAATTGGGCCGTCAGCGACCAAATCCGGGACGAATTAGCTAAACGCGGCATCAAGTTGTTAGATACGCCTCAGGGAACGAGGTGGACTCGTGAGTAAGATCAAAAAGCTAACTGAACAAGATGTGAACCCAGAGACTTTAAGCGGCCAAACGCTCGCTTATTTGGGGGATGCCGTCTATGAAACTTTTATTCGCAAACACCTAATTCGTGGCGGCGTAGTGCGCCCGCAGGTTTTGCAACGCGATGCTACGCATTATGTCTCCGCTAAAGCACAAGCTGGATTAGTGATGAAGCTGATCGACGACGGCTTGCTTAGTGAAAAGGAGCAAGGCATTTTTAAACGCGGGCGTAACGCCAAAACCTACACTAAAGCAAAACATACCCAGCTGAGGACCTATCAGTTTTCTACTGGGTTTGAGTGTCTGATTGGCTATTTGAATTTGGCAGGCCAAGATGAACGAGTAGCTGAACTAGCTCGTTGGTGCATAAAAACAGTAGAAGATGGAGGGTTAGCTGATTATGAGTTTGAATGATGGCGATTTTGTCTTTGGTCGGCATTCCGGAATTGATTTTTTGAAAACGCAGAGTGCTGACCGCATTAACAAAGTCTTTTTGCAAACTGGCGTGGCGAATGATTTCGCTGGTCAGGTTTATGCGCTAGCGAAAAAGAAACGCTTGGTGGTTCAAGAAGTTCCGAAACACAAACTTGATCATCTGGCTAATGGGGGCAACCACCAAGGCTTGGTGCTGGCGGTCTCAAGTTTTGAATATGCGGATTTTGACCAATTGCTGGACCAGCTGGACCAAAAGGAAGAACCTTTTTTATTAATGCTGGATTCAATTGAAGATCCGCATAATTTAGGTTCAATTTTGCGTTCGGCTGATGCGACTGGGGTTGATGGGATTATTATTCCTAAACGCCGGGCTAGTGGCTTGACTTCAGTGGTTGCTAAGACTAGCACGGGAGCCATTGACCATGTACCGGTTGCGCGCGTAAATAATTTGGTCCAAACGAGCCAGCTTTTGAAAGATCGGGGCTACTGGCTGTTTGGAACCGATATGCAGGGGACAGATTATCGTCGCTGGAATGCCAAGGGCAAGACGGTGCTAGTCATTGGCAATGAAGGCAAGGGGATTAGTCCTTTGTTGAAAAAGCAAATGGATCAAACTTTAACCTTGCCGATGGTGGGGCACGTTCAATCCTTGAATGCTAGTGTTGCTACCGGGATCCTGTTATATCAAATGCTGAATTCTCGAAATCCTTTATCGTAATTAAGTCTTAAAAGCTGTCTTCACGCCGGAAGATGGCTTTTTTTACATTCTTCAAATAACTGTGTAGCGGGGCTTGGACACTTATTTTAAAGTGTCAAACAATCTGCTGATTTGCCCCAACCACCAGCTGAAATCCATTATCCTCAATTTATTAATTTTTGGAGGAGAAATGGTTATGGAACCGAGAGAACTATCACCCCAGGAAGTACAAGCCCAAATTGAAGACTTGGCTTTGGTAAAACTGATCAAAATTGACGGAAATGAAGATGCTTTGGTTCGTTTGTACAATAAGTACCACTGGATCTTGCTAAATGTGAAACGACGATCATATATTAGAATGATGAGCGATGAAGATTGGGAACAAGAGGGGATGCTGGTCTGTTATGAAGCGGCCCTCTGCTATGACGAAGCGCGTGGTAGTTGGCGCTCATTTTATCGCGTTAAATTGCTGAATTGGAGCAAAACGCTCCTTAGACGCACTTTATGTGCCCGCCGGGTGGGTAATCAGCGAGCAATTTCCTATGATGGGGATGAAGTTTTGAAAGAGACTTGTTTGGGATGCGAACAGGCTTGTGAAATCCCCTTGTCCACGTCATATGAAAAAATCATTGGTTCACTAACGCAAAGAGAATTGGCTGGCTTGTTGGTATTTACCGGTGCTTATGAATTGCACGAGGTGTGCCAGCGTTATGGGTATAAGCCAGAGAGTGTTCTAAAAACTAAATCTGCTTTACGAAAAAGGCTTTTAAATCCACCAGAATAAAAATGCGCATTTTAGTTATTAGAAAGGTATAATAGGAATCGTAGAATATTTTATTAGGAGGTAATTTAAGATGGCAGACGAATTAGTAAAGACTGCATTGTTAGACCGTCACATGAAGGAAGTTTTTGACTGGAGCGATTCTGAAACTCCTGTTAGAGACGCCCTTTGGGACTACTTTATGGAAAAGAATGGTAGAGATACCATGAAGACGGAAGAAGATATGCTTCCATTCCTAGACTATTCTGACGACAAGATTGAAAGCTTCGTCAACGAAAATCTTAAGAAGTAACATCCGACTATAACAATGTTCTACGCACCGTGGTCACGCAAGTTTGACCACCAAAAAACGACCCGTTTTTTAGCGGGCCGTTTTTGTTTGGGCAAGTTTATGAATTTGCTTTGGTGACATCGATTACTAAGTGTTCATTGACAAAGGCCATAATGCCTAGAGGTCCTAGCTCTCGGCCGTAACCAGACCGCTTGACTCCGCCAAATGGCAACTCGCCGGCAGTAATCCAGCGGCCGTTGATCACGGTCATCCCGGTTTCAATTTGCTCGGCAACTTTTTGGGCGTGAGCCACATCTTGACCAATTACGGAAGATCCCAAACCATAGCTCGAGTCATTAGCAAGTTGGATGGCTTCTGCTTCATCCTTAACTTGATAAATCTCAGCTACCGGACCAAACAATTCTTGGTTGTATGCAGGATTGTCTTTGCTAATGTCCGTTAAAATGACTGGTCTAAAGAACGCACCGGTCTCTTTAATTTCAGGATATTGGTAAAGAACCTTAGCACCATGGCCAAGAGCTTCGGCAACTTGCTTTTCCAATTTTTCCTTGGACCGCATGCTGTTCATTGGAACCAAGGTGGTTGCTTCATCAAGCGGATCGCCCGGTTTTAAGTTAGCAAATAATTCCTTTAAATCATTAACTACTTCATCGTACCGCTTGCTCGTTACAATTATGCGCTTGGATGAAGTACATACCTGCCCATTGTTGTAGGTCCGGGCATCAGCCAATACTTTTTTCAACAAAGCCGGATCGGCATCATCCAGGACGATAAAGGCATCGTTGCCACCAAGTTCCATTGTTGACTTTTTCAAGTTTTTGCCAGCTTCTTCAGCTACCGCTGCACCGCCACGTTCTGAACCAGTTAAGGCTACGCCTTGGATTCGCGGATCAGCAATGACATCAGCTAGTTGCTCGTAGCTTAAATATAAGTTGAGTAAAGCCCCTTCAGGAGCTCCTGCTCTTTTTACCAACTTAGCAACATATGCAGCCGTGCTTGGAACATTGTGCGCATGCTTCAGCAGCATCGGATTGCCGACGATAAAGTTAGGCGCAAATACTCTGATGATTTGGTAAAGCGGAAAGTTCCACGGCTCACAAGCCATGATTACCCCGGTAGCTTGCTTGGCATAGTAAGCAGACCCCAAAGTCGTAGGAAGGGGAGTTGGTTTAAGCAATTCTTCGCCATGTTTCACATAGTAGTCACAAATTTCAACACAAATATCTACTTCTTCACGAGCTTCAGCAATTCGCTTACCCATTTCTTTGGTCATTAAAGCAGCCAATTCTTCCCGACTATTTTTCATTTCAGCAGCGATTTTGGCTAGCTGGGCTACTCGAGTGCTTGGGTCCTCATGACGCCATTTGTGATATAAGCGATCGCTTAAGTTAAGCGCATCTTCAATCTGCTCGCTAGTAGGATTATCGAAGCTTGCAAATACCTCATTGGTATATGGATTTATTGATTGATATTTAGCCATTTATTTACCTCTATTTTTTTCCAAAACTACAGTAGTGGTAACAGTCTTATTATAAAGCGCTTACTTGAAATAAGTCTACTAAAATGATCGATTGTTACGACTGGTCTAGCATGGTAGAATTAAGCCAAACCGAAAAAAGTTATTAGTAAAAAGAAAGGCAACCAAAATGAGTGATACTCCAAGAACCGCTAATATTTATTTAGGTTCTCCATTCTACAGCGATGATGAACGCAAGCGCGTTGATATTGCGAAGGATTATTTAGCCCAAAATCCAACCGTGGAGCGGGTCTTTTTCCCATTCGACCAAAACTTTACTGACCCAAATGAAACGGCAGAGGAAGCCAAGGGCAAACGCAGCATGCTTTGGCGGGAAGCAACCTACCAAAATGACGTTAACAATATCGTGACGGCAACCGTTGGGGTTTTCTTATACGATATGGATATGATTGATGACGGTTCTGCCTTTGAGATCGGCTTTATGCGGGCCTTGCACAAGCCAGTCGTCCTGGTACCATTCACCAAGCATCCAGAAAAAGAAAAACAAATGAATTTAATGCTGGCCAATGGCGTTACTACGCTGATTGATGGAACCACTAATTTTGAAGCCTTGAAGACTTTTGACTTTAACGATGTTCCTGCTAACCCAGTAACTGGTTACGTAATTTTATAATTCTAAAAGGGATCCCTTCCGGGGTCCCTTTTTAGCGCCGTTTGGCAATTTGGCGCAAATAGTCCAAACTTTCATCCAAATATTCTGCACTATAATCCATTGCGTGACCGTGACCTGGCAGGGTCAGCAATTGTACTGACTTGTTTTGTTCACCTAAGAAACTGATAAATTGCAAGACCCCTGAAAGCGGCGTTAATTCGGCAACGGAATTCAACATGAACAGCGGTCCTAAATTTTGATAATCGTAGCTGGTGGCATCAAGCTTTTGCAAAACCTTTTGATCAGCCGAACCAGCATAGGTTTGAACGAAATACTTATAAAAAGCCTTCGCGATATCTTCGCGCTTTTCTAGGCCCAATTCTTCCTTGGCTTGAGGGGATGGAACAACTTCAGGATGGTTTTTAAACCAATTGCTAAAGTCAACTGGAGCCGACCAAGTGATAGTTGGAAATCCGTATTTACCAGCTAACGCCAAGGCCATCGTGCCGCCACAACTGGCACCGATTTGGTAAATGTTAGCTTGATCGTCGGGATCGGTGTACTCGCTTGCCAGCAGCCATTTGACAAAAGTTTCGCAATCCTGATGGGCTGCAGGGAAAATGTCGCCTGGGGCTAAACGGTAGTTAGGGATAAAGGTCATGAAACCGGCATTAGCCATGTCAACGCCTAAACTTTTGAGGCCCTTTTTATCTCCTCGGAACCAACCGCCACCATGCCAGAAAATCAGGATTTTGGTGGCTGAACTGGTATCATTTGGATAGTAGATATCTGTTGCCAGCTTGTGGGCCGGGTCAAAAACAATGTCTTTTTTTATTACAACCATATGGTAGCTCCTTTCTGTATATTTATAGTATAAGCGTCAAATGCGAAAAAACCTTAATCTTTTCTTGAGAATCAGTCAAAAAAATATTCCCTAGAGTAGTTTTTGATAAAATTAAGCTACTAAAGGTTGATGGAGAGGAAGAATTGCTATGCACTTATCACCTAAAGCCAGTCGACGTTTGATCAGTATTTTGACTGTAGCATCAGCAATAATTATTGTACTTTTGTGTATCTATTGGTACAATTTGGGGATTTTTACCAGTCAAGCAAAGATGAACGCCTACCTGCGCAATAAACGAATTATTGGGCCGATTATTTTTGTGTTAATCCAAATTGTGCAGGTTGTTGTGCCAATCATTCCAGGTGGAGTTTCCCTCTTGGCGGGGGTAGTATTTTTTGGACCATTGCAAGGGTTTATTTATAACTATGTTGGTATTTGCATTGGTTCGTTTATTAATTTTTTCCTGGCACGCTATTATGGTCGTCCATTCATTTTACATATTGTTTCCGAAGAAACTTTGAATAAATATATGAAATGGACCAAAAATCAGAAAAAGTTCAACTGGTTCTTTGCGGTCTGTATTTTGGCGCCTGTTGCCCCTGATGATGTGTTATGCTTAATAGCTGGGTTAACGGAAATGAAAGTATCGACCTACTTTTGGATAATCATACTCTGCAAGCCGTGGACTATTGCGGTTTATAGTCTGGGACTCAGTTGGGGCAGCAAGTGGGTTATGAAACTAATAGGAAAATAAAGAGTTTTGAAGTATCAACGTCTATATTTGCGGCGCATCACAATTGAGGATGCGCCGGTTTTATTTAAATGGTCACAAGACCCGCATTATCAAATTACTGCTGGGCTAGAACCCTATCAGGACTTATTAGCAGCCCATAAAGGAGCAGAAATTTATGCGCAGAGACCGTACAGTTTTGCGGTTTGTTTGCTGAAAAACAATCAAATGATTGGACTGGTTGAATTATACGAACGCGGGACGGTTCCAGGGGAATTTTTGCAAACTAAAGATCTTGGCTTCATGCTTGACCGTGATTTTGAGAATCGCGGCTATATGACCGAAGCTTTAACGATCCTGTTTGACTATGCGTTTGATGACTTAAACCAGCGAGAACTATGGGCTAAAACTTTTGATTTTAATACTCGTTCCCAGAGTTTGCTTGAACGCCTGGGCTTTGTATACCAGTATACGGTGGATCTTTCTGTATTAGCTCGTTATGGGATGGTTCATGATGAAAAATATTATTTGCTCAAACGCAGCAAATGGCATAAAATAAAAGCAAACACGAAGGCCTAAGACAGCTTCAGAGAGTTCACGGGTGGTGTGAGTGAACGGACGTCGTTTCCAGCCTTCATTCAAGTGGGCAACTAATACTTGCACGGTAGGCACCGTTATCGTCACAAATGAGTGCAGCTGCATCAGCAGCTGAAACTGGGTGGTACCGCGAAGCCGTATGAGCCGATTCGTCCCAATATGAGGATGGATCGGCTCTTTTTTTCGGAGGTTTTTGTATCAATGCTTGATATTAAAGTTATTCGTGAAAAGCTCGACTGGGCGAAGAAAAAGTTAGCAACTCGCGGCATCAAGCCGGAAACATTAGACGAATTGGTTGAAATTGACCAAAAGCGTCGCGATGCTATGGTTAAAAGTGAACAATTGAAGGCTAAGCGGAATGAAGTTTCCAAGCAAATTGCGGAAGCTAAGCGCAACAAGCAAGATGCTTCAGACGCCATCAGCGCCATGCGTGAAGTAGGGGCTGAAATTAAGAAGCTTGATGGTGAAATCAAGGAATTAGCAGATAAGCAAAACTATATTTTGTTACGTTTGCCTAACTTCCCAGACGATTCTGACCCGATTGGCCCAGATGACAGCTACAATGAAGAAGTTCGCAAGTGGAGCGAACCAACTAAGTTTGCTTTTAAACCTAAAGCTCACTGGGATTTGGGTACTGATCTTGATATTTTGGATTGGGACCGGGCTGCTAAAGTGTCAGCTGCTCGTTTTGTTTACTACAAGGGTGCTGGCGCCTTGCTAGAAAGAGCTGTTTTCAATTTCTTCTTGGATGAAAACATGAAGGCTGGCTATACTGAAGTTTTGCCGCCATACTTGGTAAACGATGCTTCAATGCAAGGAACTGGTCAATTCCCTAAGTTCCACGAAGACGTCTACACGATTGTTGATAACGACGACCCAGACAAGCCTTTGGACTTAACTTTGATTCCAACGGCTGAAGTACCTTTGGTCAACTACTTTAGAAATGAAATTATTCACGGTGAAAAGCTGCCAATTAATGTGACTGCCTTATCACCAGCATTCAGAAGTGAAGCAGGTTCTGCTGGTCGTGATACGCGTGGCTTAATCAGAATGCACGAATTCCGCAAAGTAGAAATGGTCAAGATCTGTAAAGAAGATGAATCTTGGAAGGAATTGGACAACCTGACCCACCAAGCTGAATCTTTGCTGCAAAAGCTTAACTTGCCATACCACGTAGTTGCTTTGTCAACTGGGGATGCAAGTTTCACTAGTGCAAAGACTTATGACTTGGAAGTTTGGATGCCTGCCCAAGACAAATACCGTGAAATTTCTAGTTGTTCAAACTGTACTGACTTCCAAGCTCGGCGTGCTCAAATTCGTTACCGTGATGAAAATGGCAAGCTGCACTTGGCACACACTCTGAACGGCTCAGGCTTAGCTGTTGGTCGTACTGTAGCCGCAATTTTGGAAAACTACCAAAACGAAGACGGTACAGTCACAGTTCCAGATGCATTGGTTCCATACATGCATGGGATGACCAAGATTACTAAAGAAGATAGTTTGATTTAAAGTAAATAAACTCAATTAAAGACGCAAATTCGTGAGAGTTTGCGCCTTTTTTTCATATAAATAAAAAAATTATCGCAGCAATTTAAAAAGCATAATTCGTAAATTAAGCAAAATATCCAATCTTATCGCATTAAAGAGCCTTGAAATTAGAAAAGTTTAGATTGTTTCATTCCGATAATAGTAAAAAAGCAGGCGAAATATTAACCAAAGCCGAACAAAACACTGTTACAAAAAATAGTTGACGAAAGAGGCGAGGACCTGTAAAGTAATATACGTCGCTTGGCGAGGAGCCAAGGCGGCGAGCAGATATCAAAAAAAGCAGTTGACAAAGAAGCC
>NZ_BMAY01000014.1 GCF_018327645.1 Lactobacillus corticis
TCGCCGCGCTTTTTTTAATATTCCGGCTTAGCTCAGTTGGTAGAGCGCGTGACTGTTAATCACGATGTCGTCAGTTCGAGTCTGACAGCCGGAGTAAGGAAGAGGGAGTCAAGCAAGGTGCTTGACTCTTTTTATTTTAATCATTTATGAGGCTCAATTGTGATCTAACTGTGACATTAACTTAAGTACTATTCAGAACCAGTGGAAAGATTGCCTATATCAAAGCTTTTCAATTGATTTATAAGAATGAAATTATTGCTACACCATTAATAATATTTTTGACATAAAATGAGAATAAAAATAGACTTCATTTAATTATTGTGGCATAATATTCCTCAAACGACTTTTAGATCGGAGGAAATTTTAATGGAAGATGAATTGGAGACGCTCACGGGTGAGCGCAAGCTTTCCAAAAAAGACTACTTTGTAGTCAGCTCTTTATTATTTGGACTATTTTTTGGTGCTGGCAACTTAATTTTTCCTCTACATTTAGGACAAATTGCAGGACACAATTGGTTGCCAGCCACGGTTGGCTTCCTGATTACGGCCGTAGCATTACCACTGTTTTCAGTTTTAGCAATTGCTTTGACTCATGCTAAAGGGGTTTATGATATTGGCCTGCCAATCGGAGCTTGGTTTGCGCTATTATTTATGACGCTGATTCACCTTACTATTGGGCCCTTCTTCGGTACTCCAAGAACGGCAACGGTATCCTTTACTGTAGGTATCTCGTCATTTCTACCAGTGCAATATCAACAATTAGGCCTGTTTATTTACTCAGCTTTATTCTTCTTGGCTGCTTTTATCATTTCCTATAATGAAAGTGATATCTTGACCTTAGTTGGTAAGGTGCTGAATCCCGCATTTCTAGTATTGCTGTTCTTGGTGTTTGTGGTCGCATTTGCCTCACCAATGGGAAAAATGAGCACTGCACCGGCAACGGCCGATTATGCTAAAGCTGGTACTAGTTTTATGAATGGCTTTTTAGAAGGCTATAATACGATGGATGCCCTAGCTGGACTAGCTTTTGGGGTTACCGTTGTAACGGCAATTCGGCAGTTAGGTAAGAAAAAAGACAGCGCAGTTGCTTTAGTTACTGCCAAGTCAGGTACTTTAAGCATGAGCATGGTTGGCTTGATTTATTTGTTGCTAATCCTGGTAGGTGCAATGTCTTTGGGGCGTTTTAAGGCCGCTGCAGACGGTGGAACGGCATTCTCACAAATTGTCCAAAGCTATGCTGGAATGTGGGGACAGGCCCTCCTAGCTGCGTTAATCGTGCTTACCTGCTTGACTACCGCAGTTGGATTGGTAGCAGCCTTTGCCCAAGACTTTAATAAGCATTTCCCTAAGGTAAGTTATCATGTATGGTTGGCTGTTTCTTGTCTGGCTTCATTTACAGTTGCCAACTTTGGGTTAGAAACAATTATTTCTTGGTCAACTCCATTCCTGATGTTCTTATATCCAATTTCAATTGTGTTGATCATTCTTTCAATTGGAGTTAAATTCTTCAAAAAGGATCGTATCGTTTACAGCTTTGGCGTCGGCTTCACCGTAATTCCAGCCTTTTTAGACTTAGTTGCAAGTATGCCGACGGTTATCAGCAAGAGTAGCTTTGGCCTGGCAGTTGTTGATTTTCGCGATAAGCTGCCCCTGGCTACGTATGGGCTAACCTGGTTAGTGCCAATGTTGGTTGGTTTGATACTTGGTTTAGTAGTTAGTTATCTGTATAAACGGTTTAAGAAGCCTGTGGCTGCACAGGGATAAAAAAAGACGGGTACGCCTAAGCGTATCCGTCTTTTTATGTTGAGCTTAACCCTTCAAAGTACCAACTTGTTCAAGCTTAGCTAAGACAGCAGTACCGTGAGGTGAAGACATGATTGCCTTAGTTACATCTTGACCAGCTACCACGCCGTGGTGTTTGCCACCAACCCAGTGAGCATTGCCAGTTACATCGTAAACCTTGCCTTCAACGGCAACGTAAGCCTTCTTGCCGTTTTCGCCGTTAAATTCTGCCAATTCTTCTTTAGTAAATTCTTTCATAAGAAAAACTCCTTTGTTGAGATCAAATAGCTAAGTGACACCGTGTCACTCGATATTCTTATTTTATCATCAACAAAATAAATGTCACGAAAAAAGCTCAAAATTTGAAAAAATTATTGACCTCGCCAACCGGCAATATCCCATGGCTGAAAATCATAATTTAGTTTCTTCCCGTAGCATTCCTCGTAAGCGGCCACTTTTTGGGCATAATCCTGCGCGGCTAGTTTGCTTGCTGCCGCATTTACCCCAATTGTCGGGTCAGGGTAGAGAGTTTTTAAAACGTGGATTACGTAGCGCGTTTCATAGAAATCCGGATAATCTTTTTCTACTTTATCGGTATCTTGAATTTCAATAAAAAGGGAAATAATCGGCACGTTCAAGCGAGCAGCGTAATAATATGCACCCCGTTGAGGCTTGCGGGGCTTACGGTAATTCCACCACATTTCCTGTTCAGGATAGATTAGCACCCAATTATTTTTGACCATTGCGTCTTTGATGTGTTCGGGCATATCGCGTCCGACATAATTAGGCGTCCGTAACAAGGGAATGGTTCCGATATTATACATCAGGTAGCTTAAAATTCCCGGCAGTTTTAAGTTGGTATCCTCAATCACGATTGACAGTTTGTGATGAACCTTTTGGGTTAAGTATTTAACGGCTAGCGCATCGATTTGATTAAAATGGTTGCAAGTAATAATGGCGTGCTGAGGCGCATTTTTAAGCTCGCTAAGTCCTTTAATTCTAGTATCGCGATTAAACTTACGGGCTAAGATATCCACTATTAAATGTCCAGCTGCATGATTTAGCTTGGTTACTGGTTGGTTTTGCTTGTCCCAGAAATCAGCGACCAATTTACTTCTTTCAGCCAGGCTCATTTCTGGATCGCCTAGCTCACCTTTGGCTGTGAAGTCTCGTGCGTTTGCAGCCTTTTTAATATTTTCAATTACCGGTTTGCGGTCGCCGCCAATAATCATAAAGTTACCTTAATCCGTTTCTTTACATGTGCCCAATTATTAGGGTCTTTAACGACAGAATCTTGTTTTAGCAGCATTTCAGCTAATTTTTCCCGATCACGCGCCCGTTGCTGGTCGGTGTAATTATCAAGTTCTGCTTTTAATTCAGGATAAAACTTAGTTTCTTTAGCATTTTCCCAGAAGTAGTCAAAGTATTGTATATCCTTGAAGTGCCAAGGCTTGAAGAATAAATTGTAGTGAATCAAGCTCGGGTTGGCTAATTCAGGGGTGTGGTCATTTGGCATCGCATCCCAGGTGGCATCTAGGTGCAAGATTCGGCCTTCACAAATTTCATTCAGATAATCTTGATCAGGAGCGATACAGTCAAAGTGATAAGTTGTCAAAAGCTCCATGAATTTATCAATAAAGCCTTCATCTCTGAACGCCTTGCAATTTAAAACCAGCATTCCCGAGTTGATATATTGGGAACGATCAATTCCTAAGCTATCACTGATGTATGCTTGCATTTCGGGAACGTAGCGAATAGAAGAATCAGCACAAGCAGCAAATAACTTGTCGCCTAGCTCGGTAGCATAAAGTTTAGCAATGTCGTCATTTACGATGGTATCGCTGTCGATATATACGGCCTTATCATATTCCTTAAATAGGTCGGGAATAAATAGCCGATAAAAGATGGACATGGTGAAAAATTCAGCCCGTAAATAGTTTTCCTTGCGATTTTGGATAGGGGCTAATAATTTGTCACTGATTTCAAAGAATTTGACGTGAACGTTCTTGCTGCCTAATTCGCTTAGATCTTGGCGATGTTCTGCCGACATATTTTGACTGATGATGGTTACGGTATAATCCTTAGCCGGATCTGCATGCTTTACCAAAGAATGTAAAGATACAGCAGCAAAGCGGGTGTAGTCGTCACTAATACAGTAAAAAACTGGTATTGTCATTATTTGTTCCTTTCCATATCTGTTGCATGAAGCTGTGGTTTTAACCGCAAATATTCCGCTAGCAGTTCATCATATTCATGTAGCTGCAATACGCTATGGACGCGATCAACGTCCCAAGGCTTGACTGTAAGCGTATGAAAGACCGGCCGAAACCGGAAGGTGGTAGTAAAATGCTGAATCACAGTATCTGCTTGCAGTCGATACTGCTCATTATATTTACGCGGCCAGATTTTTTTCTTATGGGCTAACTTGTTTAAAGCAGCTTGATCTGGCAAAAGCATTTTTCTCTGTGCTACCATCTGGCGAATTTTGGCAAAAAGGCCAGTACGCTTTATTTCAGTCATATTGAGTAACAAAACGCCTGAATTCACATAATCAAATAAGGTTCGGTTTTTAGGATTGTGGTAAAAAAATCTTCCCCAATAGTCCAGTACGCCGGCAAACTCAACGCCAGTCATGGGTTGATTGTAAAACGGGCTTAAATCGCCTCTAACGATGACATCATCATCTAAATACAACAGCCTTTCTGGCAGTTGGGGCAATTCGTCAGCATAAAGACGCAGCATTGCGTAAGGAGTAAAGCGGGAAGACATATTGGCTTTTGGGAGTTCTTGGCGAAAAACCTCGGTGCAGTCGATCAACTCCACAGTGTCTTGGGGGTTGTGTTTAGCCAGTAAAGACCGGATTAACTGCGCTGCTTGCTTGCTAAAGGGGCGGAAGCTTTTTCCCGATGTCGCAGCATACATCGTTAGAATATACAGATGTAGTTCATCCGTATGCTGCATAAGGGATAGCGTAGCAATAAGCACACCATCTTCAGCATGTGAATCGCCGCAAAAGAGAATATTCATACCTTGTCCTGCCTCCTCGAATATTTGAAAGTGCTAATATCATTTTTGATGATATTGATAATAATTATAAGTGTTTAAGCTGGTTCTTTCTACCATTGTATCCGATATTTGTTGATGAAGTTTGGCCTGAGCAGCTTTTTTAGGCAAAGTTGAATCGACCTTAAATGGTCCATCAACGTATATCGTAATCTTGGGTTTATTACCAAATTTACGGCGTTGATACGTAGTTGTAAAAACAAAGCTAGGAGCTTTGGTCATGACCGGAAAGTGCATGCTGGTCTGGGCAAATGGTCGAATTTTTGTAAAATAAGGCCACACATGAGCTTCGGGATAAATCATAACAATTCCATGATCGGCAATAACTTGCTTGGTCGCTTTAATTAATTTGGCTGCCTGTTTTAAATTTTTGCCGACGGGGAGTCCGGCATATGGCACTACAAATTTACCGATAACAGGAATGCCCCAATTTGCCTGGCTGGCAATCACATAATACTTATCGGCAGGTACGGCCAGGAGAGGATTGAGGACGTCGCCTAGGGGCTGGGTATGGTTGGCAAAAATGAAATATCCGCCAGTAGCCGGCAATTTTTCGCTGCCAATGATCTTTACGTGAGCCCAAGGCTGATATAAGTGAGCCCAGATAACCATCAAATGTCTAACTATTTTAGCCCAGCTTTGCTTCCCGGGACTTTGAGGTAAAATTTGATAATCATCAGGTAGACTAATATCTTGCTTGGCCGACTTAACAAGGTCGTCGGTCAAATTTTGATAATAAATCTGCTTTTTAGTCATAGTCGCCCCCCTGAAACCAGTATCACTTATTAATTATTGCTTGCTGGGGATGAAAAGCAATCAGCAATTTTAGCAAAAATGTCGAAGAATTTGACAGATGTCTTATCTGAGTAAAACAAAAGGCACTGCATCAGCAGTGCCTTTGAGGTATGGGTGGCCAGGGGATCGAACCCTGGACCCACGGATTAAGAGTCCGTTGCTCTGCCAGCTGAGCTAGCCACCCATCAACGTATTTAATGATATTAAAAAAAGAAAGCAAATGCAAGTTATTTTTGCAAAAAATTAGTTAGAAATAACAAAAAAGCACCGCTTCCTGCAGTGCCTCTTCAAATGGGTGGCCAGGGGATCGAACCCTGGACCCACGGATTAAGAGTCCGTTGCTCTGCCAGCTGAGCTAGCCACCCATATTCCTATCAGCTTGGGCTGACAATTAAGTATATTACCAGTTGTGTTTGAGTTTGGCAAGCATTTTTGAAGAAAAAATATTTTTTTCTTCAAAACAAGCAAAAAAGCACCGCATCCCGCAGTGCTTCTTCAAAAATGGGTGGCCAGGGGATCGAACCCTGGACCCACGGATTAAGAGTCCGTTGCTCTGCCAGCTGAGCTAGCCACCCAAGTTTTAAACGACTTGAATAATTATGCTACTTAATCATAGGAAAATCAAGCTATTTTTTAACAATTTTGTGTCAAAGTTTGGACTAGTTGGAAAAATCCTATATAATAGTTGAAGACAAGGAGGCTGTACTCGATGTCCAAAAAAATTCTCGTCGTCGATGATGAGAAGCCAATTTCCGATATTATCAAATTTAATTTGACTAAGGAAGGCTTCGACGTCGACACTGCCTATGATGGCGAAGAAGCTGTTAAAAAAGTAGAAGAATACGATCCAGATTTGATGATTTTGGATTTGATGCTACCGAAAAAAGATGGGTTAGAGGTTGCGCGGGAAGTTCGCCAAACTCATGACATGCCCATTATTATGGTAACGGCTAAAGATACTGAAATTGATAAGGTCTTAGGATTGGAAATGGGAGCTGACGACTATGTCACTAAGCCATTTTCTAATCGTGAACTGGTTGCCCGCGTTAAAGCAAATTTGCGTCGACGCGACATTGTTAAGAAGGCGGAGAGCCAGAATCAAGAGGCTGCTGATAAGAGTATTCAGATCGGCAATTTAACGATTATGCCAGAGGCATATATTGTTGAAAAAGATAGTAAGAAGATTGAATTAACCCATAGGGAATTCGAATTGCTTTATTATTTAGCCCAACACATGGGACAAGTAATGACCAGAGAGCATTTGTTGCAAACAGTTTGGGGTTACGATTACTTCGGTGATGTGCGAACGGTTGACGTAACGGTACACCGTTTACGGGAGAAGATCGAAGATAATCCAATTCAACCAAAGATTTTAGTAACTCGTCGTGGCGTCGGCTACTATGTAAAACAGCCAACGGAAGACTAATGAAGAAAGCCGCAGCGCGTGGCTTTCTTTTTTGTTATGAATGAAATTCAATGAAAAAATTAACTCTAAAATTCAAAAAAATATTTAGTTCAATTAATACAAAGCTAGCCGTAGTCTTTATGCTAATGCTGCTGGCAACGATTGAAGTAATTGGGGCCTATTTCACGCGTCAATTTGACCAGAGCTCAATTGAAAGCTTTCAAAGCTCAATTCAGATTCCGAGCATTGTCACTAACCAAATGGCAAACCAGCTGGTGAAAAATACTAAAAAAGCGGATGAACGCTTAAGCCAGATTGTCAGTGATTATAACAATACGACTATTAGTAATTTGATTGTAGTTGACAACAAAGATATTATTCGTGCCGTTTCAAACTTAAATGACAAAAATCGCATCGGTCAACGGATCAATAATTCCTCTGTTAAAAAGGTTACCAGTACCGGACAACAGTTAACTCAGGTAATCAATGACCATGGTAATTATATGGTCCAAATTACGCCATTAACTAGTGGCAGCGGGTCAAACAATACCGTGGGTGCGGTTTATGTTCAAGCCAGCATGAGTGGGGTTTTTAATACCTTGCGCAATACCTCGATTATGTTCTTGGTCGCTTCACTAATTGCGGCGGTAATGGGAGCAGTTTTATCGCTGGTTATTTCCCGAGCAATAACCAGGCCGATTGAAGAAATGCAATTTCAGGCCTTGCACATTACTGATGGGGATTATTCCAATCAAGTTCGTATTTACTCAAATGATGAATTAGGGCAATTAGGAAAAGCCTTCAATACCCTGGCAGTTCGGATCGAGTTGTCACAAGAAGAATCAGAAGGGGAGCGCCGGCGTCTGGATTCGGTGTTGTCGCACATGTCTGATGGGGTTTTAGCGACAGATCGTCACGGTAACGTGGTGCTAGTCAATCAAATGGCGCTTAATTTCTTAAATACCGAAGAAGAGGCGGTTATTGGCAAGCCGATTGCTGACGTGATTGGCGTTGATGACAGTTCCAGCGAGCTGATGTCGCGAAAAGATGACATTGATATTACTGTGAATGAAGGCACCAACGCTGAGATGATTTTGCGGGCTAACTTTTCGTTGATTAAACGCGTGACTGGCTTTGTGTCTGGATCAGTTTGTGTTTTGCACGATATCACAGAACAAACTAAGAATGAAAATAGTCAGCGACAATTTGTTTCCAATGTTTCTCATGAATTGCGGACGCCGTTAACTAGTATGAGTGCTTACATTGATGCCTTGGTTGAAGGAGCCTGGAAGGATCCTAATATTGCACCCAAGTTCTTGAGCGTAACGCAGCAGGAGACCGATCGCATGATTCGGATGATTAATGACTTGCTTAGTCTGTCCAGAATGGACCGGGGAACTGCCAAGATTGAATTAGAATGGGTCAATTTGAATGATTTCTTAAGTCATATTCTTGATCGCTTTGACATGATTGTAAAAAGCGACAGCAAGAATGGGAAAAAGAAAAAATACAGTATTAAACGTCTGTTAGGCAACCAAGCCTTATGGGTTGAAATTGATACTGATAAGATGATGCAGGTTATCGACAACATCATGAACAATGCGATCAAATATTCGCCTGATGGGGGAGTGATCACGGTTCGTTTGATTCAAAGTCAAGACCGGGTAGTTTTAAGCATTGCTGACCAAGGCTTGGGAATTCCGCGCAAAGACTTGGATAAAATCTTCGACCGGTTTTACCGCGTTGATAAGGCCCGTTCTCGAGCTCAAGGCGGTACTGGCTTGGGGTTAGCGATTGCTAAGGAGATTGTGGAAGCTCATAAAGGTCGCATTTGGGCTGATAGTAGTGAAGGCAAAGGGTCTACTTTCTTTATTTCTTTGCCATATGAACCAATGAGTGACGAGGAGGATGATTGGGATGAAGTTTAAAAATAACTTTGCCGATGTGCTGCTGCTGATTGCCACTGCTTTTGCAATCGGCTTATCAATCATTCTTTGGACTACCATCATGACTAGTGACCAACGTTTTAGCCACATCGACCAGCAGGCAACAACGCAAACTACCAAAAACCGCGTCAGCACCAAGTCGCTTTATGATCTTTATTCGCCATCGTCAGTATATGGCTATCGCAAAGGCAAGCTGTGTCAGCTTTATGACGAAAAACACAATTTGTCATTGGAATTCATTAATGAATTTAAGACCGTAAACTTGGCAACGCCAACAATTGTTTCGACTTCCACTGCTAAGTATCGGGAAATGTTAGATAACCGAAATTACTTGCAATTGGCTTATCCGGATGAGGTTACTTTTTCCTTGTTTGATAAGAAAATCAAAATGAAAAGCGGGTATAAAGAATTTAGCCGCATCTTTTTGTCCAGTTCTAATCGGGTTATTTACTTTGGCAATGATAAGACCAAAACGGTTTATCGGATGGAAGTAAGCAAGGCTAACTTTAACCGTTTGCGCAAATATGCTAATCACGCTTCATCAGCACGTGAAGTTAGTTTGGTGCAATTGCGTGATGGCTACTCGGTTTACTATAAAAATAGTATCAAAGCCAATGTCTATAGTTACCTAGTAACCCACCAAACCAGCAGCTACTACGTTAATCGTCTGTTAGGAACTTCGGGGGTTTCTAGTAAGAACAACAAAAATGGGTCAACCACCTATACTTTGAGTTATTACAACCGGTTAAAGACCCCTGCCAAGGGCAGTCATATTTACACCTATACTCACTATGAAAAGGGTAATTCGTCAAGTGCAACACGACGTTTAGAAAATGTCGTTTATTATATCCGGCGAATCGGCTTAAGCGAACAGGATCTGCACTTCTTTGACTCAGATGGGAAAACCATCTTATATACCAATTTTGTTGAAGGTATACCCGTCTTTTCAACCGGGGATGCGCTGCAGATTACCACGCGTTACACGAGTGAGGCGGTAAAGATTGCTTTTAACAACACCAACCTGCAGATTCCTATTCCATATGATGGGGAGTCCGTCACCTTGCCTGACACGGCTTCGGTCATTAGTGCTTTAACGAACCGGGGAATCTCACAAAATAGCATTCAAAAAATTGTTGTCGGCTTTGAAGAGCAGCGAGACAACAATCGAAAGAATCTAATTGATTTAGTTCCAACCTACTATATCAAGATTTATGGTGAGTGGAAGAGCTTTGATGGGTGGAAAGATGCCCTCAATGATAGCTACTCAATTACGAATTCAGAGGGGACGAAGTAATGGACCACAAACGAATTGAATGGCTGTTTTTAATAATTTTCAGCCTAATTGATCTGTATCTTGCGTTTGAAATTTTCAACTCGCCAGTCCAACTGAATAATAGCGAAACTGGGACTGCTAGTTCTAATGCGCGGGTTGAAATGAGAGCTGATGGCATCTCTTTGCCGCGAAATTTATCATCTAAGTCTGGATCTGGCTACTATTTGGCAGCCACCAAGAATAATTATTTAGCTAAAAAGGTCAGCTCTTTGACCGGCGTGAATGCCAGCTACTCCAAGAGTGATAAGATCCTTACGGCGACTCCGCAAACAGAGGTAGCTGTGGGGCTGACGAAGGGGCAGATTGCCAGTTCACTCACCAAATTTAAGAATGACGAAAATAATGTTCCATATGGCAAGCAGTTTAAGTATGAACCTAACTTGTCTAGTGGCAACAGCTTTGTATTTGTCCAAACTTCATCTTACGGCAATATTTATGATGATGATGCTACCCTGACTTTTACCGTAAAAAAAGGTCGACTGGTCAAATATGAAGAAACTTACATTGGGGCAGTTAGCCCAGTGCGTGAATTACAGTCGACTATCAGTGCTTGGAGAGCGATTTACGCTATGTACACTGATCAAGAATTAGCTAACAATACCCGGGTAACAGAGATTAAGCTTGGCTACACCAAGATGACAACGGTTCGGGGCAATGTTATCTTGATTCCTAGTTGGCTCGTTTGGGTTAAGAACAAAGAAAGCGGCAATGTCACGCTTAAACGAGTAAATGCTTTTAATGGGGAAGTATTGCAAACCAACACGACCTATAATTTAGATGACTAATAAAGCAGCTTGAAGTTAAATTTTTAGCATAGTAGAACAAGTTTTTTGATTAGAAAAAAGCTTGTTCTTTTTTCTACCTATTACTTATAATGATGTGGTTTACATACAAAAAACGATTGTTGAATAATACCAATATTTTGTTACAATGATCGAGTATGAGATATAGTGGAGGATATTATGCGTAAAAGAAGTATAAAAACAATTACGGCTTCAGCATTAATGTTGACTTTACTTGCAGGCAGTGTGGTTAGTGGCCCTGTAAGTGCAGTTTTAGCCGCAGATACTACTGCTGATGCAAGCACTAAGAACTCAGACCTTAAGGCTAGCAAGATTGCTGACTTAACTTCTGATTCAGTGTTAAGTGTTGATATGACTGACTATCAACAATACTTAAATGATTACAAGAAGACTTATTATACCTACAATGGTACTGAACTAAAGACCAGTGTTGACTTGATGAAGTTCTTGAAGGACTCAGGAGTTAATACGGTTACTGTCAAGATTGCTGTTAAACCAGATAAAGACAATGCTAAGTTTAGTTTAGACAACGCCGTTAAGACTTTAAGTGCTGCTAAAGAGGCAGGCTTAAAGACGAATGCAGTCTTAATGTTCTCTGACAAGCAAACCTACGCTAAGGATCAAACTTTGCCAGACGGTTGGAACAAGGCTGACAGTCAAACGGCTGCTGATAAGTTATTGGACCAAGCAAAAGACTATACCAAGTCGACTTTGAAGACTTTGGCTGACGGCAAGGCTAATCCTGATATTGTTACCTTAGGCAATGAAGTTAATTACAATTTCTTAGGCTTAACCGGTAACGATGATAATGACTGGAATGGCTTTTACGACTTAGCTCAATTGGCAAAAGTAGTAAAGGATAGCGATAAAAATGCCAAGGTAGCCTACGGTGTTGCTGCTCCAAGCAAGGCGAGCGACATTAAGTGGGTGGCTTCTGCTTTAGATAAGGTTAAAGCTGACTACGATATTTTAGGCGTAACAGACTATCCTGACAGCACTTCAACCAGTGATTTGACTGCGATGCGGGATGCTTTTGCAGCTGCAGCGCCAAAGAAGCAATTTATTGTTTCTGGCGTTAAGGTAGCCAACCAATCAAGTGATGGCAAGGCTAGTGTTACCACGCAAACTAATGACATTTACAGTATTTTAAACGCTACTGTTAATAGTTCTAATGCTGGCGGAATTGTAGTTGATAGTGCTGCAGCCGTTGGTGATTGGAATGGTTTGTTTGACAATGACGGCTATGCAGTTAAATCATTAGCTGTTTTTGGGACAGTTCAAGGCAAGACCATTGATACTACTGGCAACCCTTACCGTGATGGTACCGATACTGGCTTAAAGGAAAAGAAAGTTAATATTTCCAAGATTAACAACTTGGCTGCTAACGATATTCGCGGGGTGGACATTTCTTCATACGAAGCTTTGAAGAATGCCGGTGTTAAATACTACGATTTCGAAGGCAAAGAACAGCCATTGATGAAGGTCTTGGCGGAAAATGGGGTAAACTACATTCGCTTGCGGATCTGGAATGACCCTAAGAACGCTGAAGGCAAGTACTATGGTGGTGGTAACAACGACGTTGCTACTGACTTAAAGATTGCTAAAGAAGCCGCTCAATACGGTATGAAAGTTTTGCTCTGCTTCCACTACTCTGATAGTTGGGCAGATCCAAACCCATCAGGCCAAATTATGCCTAAGGCTTGGGAAAAAGATAAGGGCAACACTGAGAAGTTGAGTGACGATGTCTACAACTTCACTTATGACACGGTTAAGAAATTTACCGATGCTGGCGTTGATGTCGGGATGGTACAAGTTGGTAATGAAATTACCAAAGGATTTTTGGATGGCTTTGGCTCAAACTGGCAAGAAGCTTGGACTAACTCAACCTACTCTGACCGTAACAATGCCTACTTGAAGGCTGGTTCAAAGGCTGTTCGCAAAGCTGCCCCTAATGCTTTAGTGGCTATCCACCTAGAAACTCCAGATGCCAACAAGTACAGAGCCATTATGGATTCTTGGAAGAAGGCTGGGGGTTGACTATGATGTTCTAGGATCTTCTTACTACCCACTGTATGGTTACGGCAACAACAATCCAACTAATTTGAACGCTGTCCAAAATGAAGCAGCTAAGGATGGTAAATTGTTTGTCGTATTTGAAACTGCTGGGATAAATTCAGTACAAGATGCTGATGGTACTGGTAACAACATCGGTAGCGACCAAATTAAGAACTCTCCATATCAAGTGGGGCCACAAGGCCAAGTTGACGAGTTAGAAGACATGTACAAGACTATTGTCGACAATAGCAACGACAATGGTTTGGGTGCCTTCTACTGGGAACCTGCTTGGATTCCAGTTCATGCCGGTTGGAAGAATTGGAAGGAAAATAAAGAAGCTTCTGAAGAATACGGTACTGGCTGGATCAACAGCAATGCCAAAGGGTATGTGCCTGATTCAAAGCTTTACTACAACGGCAAACCAACTTGGGGTGGTACTTCATGGGATAACGCAACCCTATTTGACGATTTAGGTTACCCACTACAATCCCTTAAGTTCTACAAGGATGCAGTTGGCAATGAAAAAGGCGTAAAACTGGTTAAGGTTAGATACGTCGACCAAGATGGTAAAGAAATTGCAGCGCCAACTTATAAGCGGATCCCAGTAGGTTCTACGGCAACTATTAAGGCTGCCAAGGTTGCTAATTACACAGCTGAAGCTAGTTCTAAGGAAGTAAAGAGCGACAAGGCCTACACGGCTACAGTAACCTTTACTTACCTTGACAGCAATAAGATGAAGAACGATCCGAATGGCGTGCTCAAGAAGGGCCGCATTTCTAAGAACGTTCAAGTTTACAAGAATAATTACAAGGTATATAAGAACTTCAAGTGGAAGAAGGCCAAGGTTAACGCCTACAAGCAAAAGTATGTTGTTAAGTACTACTACAAGCTGAACAGTGGTAGAACTTACTACTCACTATACAGTCCAAAGACTAAGAAGTGGGTAGGCTACATTAACGCTAATGCTACTAAGGCAACTACGCTTCAAGGCAAGGCACACAGCTACAAGCGGGCAGTTAAAGTTGTAGGCAACTACCAAGTATATAAGAACTTTGACTGGCAAGCAGCTGGCGTAAATGCTTTGGGCAAGACTTACTACGCTAAGTACTACTACAGCCACGCTAGCGGCAGACGTTATTACTCACTCTACGATGCCAAGACCAAGAAGTGGGTAGGCTACATCAATGCCAAGGGTACTAAGGCAACCACGCTTCAAGGCAAGGCTCACAGTTACAAGAAGACGGTCAAAATTACCCGCAATTACAAGGTTTACCGTAACTTTAACTGGAAGAAGTCAAGCACCAAAGCTTTAGGCCACAAGTACTATGCTAAGTATTATTACAACCACGCAAATGGCTACCGGTACTACTCACTGTACACTTCTAAGCACGGTAAGTGGGTTGGTTACATCAATTCTAAATCTGTAAAATAAATTAATTAGAAGATCCCCTGTAAGCTCAATTGAGCCCCACAGGGGATTTTTTTGGTATATTATGAAAGATAGTCCAAAAAGAAAGAAGCAGAGATTTTGAAAATTACAGTCCTCTCCAGTGGCTCTGATGGTAATTGCAGCCTTATTATGACTGATCAGCATAAGGTGCTGTTAGATGCCGGCTTGTCTGGTAAAAAGATTGAAGATTTGCTTACGCAAGTACATGTAGATATTAACGATATCGATTTGGCGTTTTTAAGTCATGACCACTCTGACCATAGCAAGGGCTTGGGCGTTTTAATGCGCCGCTATCCAAAAATTCAGGTGTATGCCAACCGGGGA
This sequence comes from Lactobacillus corticis, assembly GCF_018327645.1. Classification (GTDB taxonomy): domain Bacteria; phylum Bacillota; class Bacilli; order Lactobacillales; family Lactobacillaceae; genus Lactobacillus; species Lactobacillus corticis. The sequence goes on from NZ_BMAY01000014.1 coordinate 14,957, forward strand.
TCTTGGGATTTTTTAATTAGAAAAAGAAAAATCGGCAAGGTTCCAGTAGAACAAATGAATTTCATTGATCCCGGGCAAACGCTAGAAATTGATGATTTGACGATTACGGCTTTTGCAACTAGCCATGATGCTGCTTGCCCCCAGTATTACGTTTTTGAAAATAAGGGAAAGCGATTTGCTTGTTTGACTGATACTGGTTATGTCTCTAGTAAAATGGAGCAGGCTATTAGAGGCGCAGATGCCTATTTAATGGAATTTAACTATGATCCCATGATGCTGCGCAACGGCCCTTATTCCTGGTCTCTGAAGGACCGAATTTTGTCAGATCATGGGCATTTATCAAATGAAGATGCGGCTAACGCCTTGTTAGATGTAGTGTCAGAAAAAACCAAGTATATTTTTCTGGCTCACCGTAGTCAGCACAATAATACGAAAAAATTGGCCCATCAAACGGCGGTTGAGATGTTAGTGGAAGGCGAATCGGCTTTGCCACCGGATGTCCAAATTTTAGATACCGATCCGGAAAAGCCAACCAAAATAATCAAGCTATGAAATAGTTAATTTTTACAATTTCTTAGTATATTTAACCCATGTTTACTAATTTTGCGGAATTTGTTCAAACTTCTTTCACAGCTTAAAGTTACAATGATATCAACGTTTTAAAGGAGGTCCGAGAAATAATGGATAATAATGATGATTTTAAGCAGAATCCGCAAAATACGGATCGAATGCAAAATATGCAAGCTGCTCGGAATCCTAAGCCTAAGAAAAAGAAAAACCGAGTATTTCTTAAAACTGCGGTAATTGGCCTATTAGCAGGGCTTTTGGGTGGTGGAATTTCAGTTGGTGCATTTGTTGCGTGGGAGAACGGAGCCTTTGGCAATAACACCAATGCTACTGCCTCAGTAAGCTCCAAGAGTGCAACAACTTCCAAGAAGTCTGCTGAAACAAGCAGTTCAATGTCGAGCGCCTATAAACAAATCAAGGGTGCTGTTGTTTCGGTTATTAACTTACAACGCGAATCAAGTTCTTCTAGCGATGCTTGGAATAGCATCTTTGGCGATAATGATTCTTCCAGTTCTTCATCTTCGAAGAACAGTAGCCTGGAAACCTATAGTGAAGGTTCAGGCGTGGTTTATATGAAGTCTAATGGTCGCGGCTATATTGTAACCAACAACCACGTGGTGTCAGGAGCTGATTCCGTTCGCGTGATTATGGCTAACGGCAAGAAGGTAACGGCTAAGATTGTAGGGACTGATTCCACAACTGACCTTGCAGTCTTATCAATTCCTGCCCGCTATGTCACTCAGGTAGCAGAATTTGGTGATTCTAGCAGTCTAATTGCTGGTCAGACAGTCATTGCGGTTGGTTCGCCACTTGGAACTGAGTATGCTTCATCGGTAACTCAGGGAATTGTTTCTTCACCTAGTCGGACTTTAACTACTAGCTCAACTACTGAAAAAGTTATTCAAACTGATGCGGCGATTAACCCAGGAAACTCAGGTGGACCACTTGTCAACTCAGCTGGTCAGATTGTGGGAATTAACTCAATGAAGCTCGCCAGCTCGAGTGATGGTACTAGTGTTGAGGGGATGGGCTTTGCCATTCCTTCAAATGAAGTGGTAAAGATTATCAATCAACTAGTTAAGAATGGTAAAGTTACTCGTCCGCAATTAGGAATTAAAGTAATTGCTATTGGCGATCTGCCAGAGGCATATAAGAAGCAGCTGGGAATTTCCACCAGCATTAAGTCAGGTATCTTTGTTGCTTCCGTAACCAGTGGCAGTGCTGCTAAAAAGGCTGGCATGAAGAAGGGCGATGTTATCACAGCATTAAATGGAACTAAAGTAAGTACGGTGGCTAAGTTACACACGCTTCTGAATAAGCACAAAGTCGGTGATACCGTAACTTTAACCATTAATCGGAGTGGTAAAACAATTAGTTTAAAGGTTACGCTACAAAGTAATTAGTCGTAATTAAGAAAAAAATATCTGTTAAAAATGGCGGTACATAGCGGGTACCGCCATTTTTGTTAACAAAAATCATGTGTAACATAATTAAGTTCGTAAACTGAGATTGTCAAGTCAAAAAGGAAAGTTAATAACTGGGGATAACTGTGGAAAACGCTGTGGATTGTGCATAACTAACAAATGTAAGTGGTTAACTCATGTGGATAACTTGGGCATAAAGTAATTCTGATGCTTGCTAACTTTCAAAAGAAGCCCATTATATCAAGCGTTATAGCCCAAAATTTGTGAAAACCGATTATCCCAAGGCCTTTTGTGGGAAAAGAAATTAATATTTTTTTGAAATTGATCTGGACCACAAAGTCTATGGTAATATTTTTCCCTACCTACCAAATATAGTCACAGGATATTCACAGCTGTGGATAAGTACAGTGGAAACAATGTAAATTGTGGGATAAACTATGGGTATGAATATCAAAATTGTTTGTGTAGGAAAACTAAAAGAAAAATACTTTAAAGATGGAATTGCTGAATATGCTAAACGCATGACGCGTTTTGCCAAAGTCAAAATTGTCGAAGTGGCTGATGAAAAGGCACCTGAAAGTTTAAGTCCCGCCCAGGAAGAACAGGTAAAAGAAACCGAGGGCCAGCGAATTCTGAGTAAAATCAAAGATAAGGAGTATGTTTATGTTCTAGCCATTAAAGGCAAGGAACGAACTAGCGAAGAATTTGCCAAAGAAATTCAGGACTTGGGTACTTATGGACATTCAGATGTCACATTTGTCATTGGAGGCAGTTTGGGTACTAGTCCAGCTGTCAATCAACGAGCTGATCAGTTAATTAGTTTTGGTAAATTTACCTTGCCGCACCAATTAATGCGACTGGTTTTGATTGAGCAGATTTATCGCGCCTTCATGATAAATTCTGGTAGTCCTTACCATAAATAAAACGGCCGCCCTCAAGCGGTCGTTTTTGCTAGTTTTAGTTAAAAAACCAAACAAGATATGTAATTATGAGTAAAAGGCCGGCAAAGCTGAGCCAGTCGCTTAAGAAAATTGGCACTTGGGCGATGGTTGAACGCTTTTGGCCTTCGACAAAACCATGGGTCTGCATTGCTTGGGATAAATTCTCAGCAGAATTTAGCGCTTGCAAAATTGCTTTAAAATACAGCATCGGCGACCAAAAAGACAAGTACTCCCCACGCATCATGCCACTGGCACGAATCTGCTTGATTGCTTGTTGAATTTTTGGAAAAAGGTTCAGTGCTGCTAAAACGCCATAGGCAAATTTGCTGGGTAGATGGAGATTTTGTTCAAGTGATCTGGCAAAGGTAGCCGCACTCGTATTAACAATTACACAAGCAATTAAGAGCACATAAACGTAGACCCGGCTCGCTAGACTTAGCCCACTATATTGGTCGGGGTGGGCAGTGAATACGGCTAAAGTCAAGTAAACGGTCAGAGCGGCAGGGATGGGAATTACAATGAGCCGGCCAATTTTTAAGAGGGGCATTTTTTGAAAAAGCAAATAGATAATCGCGCCAATAATTAAGACGACATTGGCTGTTAGGCTCATTTTGACCGATACTTCCAGTGAAATGATCAGGACCAAAATGAATTTTAAACTAGGATTCATGGTCACACCTCCCGATAAACTAGCCGTTGGTTGGCAAATTCTAGATGATAATCGCAGATCGGCAGCAATAAGCGTGTTTGGTGGCTAATGATCAAGATGCTTTGCTGCAACGCTGTTTGATTTTCTTTAATTAGCTTGACGGCTAACTGGCAAGCGTGGGCGTCTAAGCCAGAAAGCGGCTCGTCAATTAGTAAGACGCGATGGTTGGTGATCAGCATTATTAACAACTGCAGCAGCTTTTTTTGCCCGCCCGAAAGCGTATAGACGCTTTGATCTAGTTTATCGGCGAGGTTCATCTCTTCCAACACTTGTTGAATTCGCTTATCAGTGTAAAAAGCATTACGCCGTTGCTTGCTCAAAGCAAGTTCCTCGCCAACCGTGACTCGTAAGAATTGATCAGTTGCCGTTTGAAAAACCTGCGCCACTTCCTGCAGGTAAGTACGCGCCTTTAGCTGGGAAAGTTCGCTTCCTTCGTAGCTGATATTGCCTGTGTAGGGCATTAATTTACTCAAAGCCCGGAAGAGCGAAGTCTTACCGACACCATTTTTTCCGGTAATGAGGGTGATTTTGCCCTTGGCCAGCTGCAAATGCTCCTGGTCGAGAATCAGCTGGTTGGTGGTAAGCTGCGTTTGCGTGAGCGTGAAGCAACTAGTTTCAACCTCGGTGGCAAAGTGACCATAAACTTGAGGAGAAGGCTGGAAAAGCTGCTTTTTTTCAGCTTCGCCTAATTCCGTGACGCCTTGTTTTGAAAAGCTAAAAACGTGTTGTACTACATCAGCGTAGTCATCTAATAAATGATCACTGATAATAATTGTTTTTCCGGCTTGCTGCAATTGACTAAGCTTGGCGATTAAAAATTGCCGTCCTTCAGGATCGACACTGGCAAAAGGCTCGTCCAGCAACAAAATATCAGTATTCATTGCCAATAAAACCGCCAGGGCAACTCGCTGCTTTTGCCCACCTGACATGGTTACAATTTCCTGATCAAGCAAGTTGCCGATCTGTGTGGTAGCTACGGCATAATCTAAGCGGGCTGGGTACTTTTGAGGCGAGACTTGTAAATTTTCCAGGGCAAAAATAATTTCGTCACGCGGCGTCGCCATCGTAAACTGCTCGCCTGCATCTTGAAACATCATGCCCACTCGACCTTGCCGGCAAATTTTTCCCTGTTGGGGCTGCAATAAATCGGCTAGCAGTTTCATCAAGGTTGATTTGCCACAGCCTGTTGGGCCGATCAATAAGGAAAAATCGCCAATTGGCCAAGTTAAAGATAAGTTATTTATCAGACTTGGTGCATTATCATAGTTAAAAGATAAATTTTTTACAGCTAATTCAGTCATCATTATCATCCAAAACACAAAAAAACCGCCAATACGGGCGGCTGCAGAACGTATAATCCCTTCGCTGGTATTGACCAGAGCAGGTTCAATGGGTATCATCTCAGCCTATCGGCACCCCTATTCATTAACGATTGTATAAGAATAAGCGCTTTCTGTCCATGTTTTTTGCAGATCAGATATAATTATGTATAAACAGAACTATGGAAGGTGGTCAAATGGCAGCAGTTGAATTGACACGATATTTGGAAAGTGTCTTGAAATCAAATTATGATGACAAAAATGAGTTGAAAATACCAACTACGATTAATCAATTTGATTTGTTTACTTTATACCTGGAAAATCATAACTCAGGCATTCATAGCTACCAGCCAGATGTATCGGCGATTTTATATTTACTTAGTGGCCGAGCTGAAATTCGCTCCGGTGAGCAGACCATCAATCTAAATGGCGGCAATCTGGTTTTGGTAACTGGTGCTTTTGGCTATGAGGTAACAAGTCAAAGTGATAATGCCGTATTTGCTAAACTTAAATTCAAACCAGGCTTTATCTTTAGTGACTATTTTGCTCGCTTTGTGAAGCCAGGCGGCAAGGAACAACAAATTCTGAAGCAAGTTGTTGATATGTTGGGCCAGGAACAATATCTGTTCTTGGGTGGCAGCGTTTTGTCGCCCTCTTCGATTGATATCCAAGCCGTCTTAAACGACTACTTAAATGCGGATTTGTTTGCCCAAGCAGCAATTGAGGCACGGTTGACCTTGGCCTTGGTGAGTGCCTTTAAGGCTAAACGCTTTGCCGTGCCAGCCGACCGTAATCGCAAGTTCCAAAGCAGTGAGCTGGATCACTATATCGATATTCACTATGCTGATACTAAATTAGCGGATGCGGCCAAGTATTTCGGTTTCAACCCTAACTACTTCTCTAACTTAGTTAAAAAGGAGACTGGTAAGAGTTTCGTTGATCATGTGGATGAACGGCGGATGATTGAAGCTAGAAGATTGCTGGCGCAGCCTAATGTTTCGCTGCATGATATTATCGGAATGGTGGGCTATTCCAGCAAGTCTTTCTTTTATAAAAAATTCAATGAGTTTTACGGGACTACTCCGGCAGCCATGCGGCGGGAGCTCTTCCGGCAGGCCAATATTAATTTGAACTAGTCAAAAAGGTGCAATTTCCAAATAGAAACTGCACCTTTTTTTCATGGCTTGCGAATAAAATCGATTGCTTTTTGGACAGCCAGACTACGGTTGCGTTCAGGATTATAAACCAGGTAAGTTTTACGAGGTTCAGGGGCTTGTTCAAGGTCCAGGGTTAGGATTTTTCCCCGGCGCAGCTGTTTTTTAGCCAGACTGGCTGGGAAAAAGCCAAAACCAAAGCCGTGCTTGACTAGTGAGAGGATTTGGTCGACCGTTTCGGTTTCAATATCCGGGTCGTAGGGGATGCCGTGTTGTAAAAAGAAGTGGGTGTAAAATTCATAACTGCTGCTGGTTTTAGTTAAGCCAATTAGGGGCAGTTTGGCTAATTCGGAAAAACTAATCTTCTTCCCGGCGTATTGGCTGAATTGAGGTCCCCCAATCAACACTTCTTGGAATTGATAGATTACTTCAGTATGAAATTCCTTGCTGGTATCTAAGGGTGCGGTAATAACCGCAAAGTCAACTTGGCCATTTTCTAGGGCGTGGTAAGTGTGCATCGTTTGGCTATTGCGAATTTTTAAATGGACGCCAGGATATTTGTTGTGAAATTTTTCAACGCGATCGAGTAAAAATAGGCGCAATGCCGTTTCACTAGCTCCGATTGCGACATTGCCAGTCTTCAAGCCTTGCATTTCGGCTAGTTCTTTTTCACCTGCAGTTAAAGCTTCATATGCGATTGCGACATGTTTATATAAGGCTTCTCCCTCAGGGGTAAGGGTAACGCCGCGGTTGGAGCGGACGAATAGCTTGCATCCAAGTTCGCTTTCAAGTCGGGTAATGCTGCGGGCGACATTGGGCTGATTGCTATAGAGAACTTCGGCGGCTTTAGAGAAGCTTTTAAAAAAAGCCGCAAAATAAAATATTTTATAGTAGTTATAAGTGGCCATTTGACTTTCACCTCTATTGCTTATTGATATGTCATATTGACACCTTAAGTGTACCATACTTGTTCTTCCGTCAGTAAAACCAGCCTTATATACTATTAAATAAAGAGCTAAGAAATAGTTCTAAAATGACATCTAAAGATATAAGTTTATGGAAAGAAGCTTTTAAGATGAAGACAGGTTACGATTTATTAAACGATCCATTTCTTAACAAAGGTACAGCCTTTACCGAAGAAGAAAGAGCTAAGTACGGCTTGGTAGGAATTCTGCCACCAACAGTAAGAACTATTGAAGAACAAGCTGAAGAAGTTTATGCCAACGTTGAAGCTAAGCCAAATGCTAGTGAAAAGCGGCACTATTTAATGAACATTTTCAGTCGTAATCGGACCTTGTTTTTCCACGTATTTAAGCAACATGTTGCTGAATTAATGCCAATTATTTATGATCCAGGCATTGCTGAAAGTATTCGTGAATACAGCAAGTTTTTAGTTACCCCACAAAATGCAGCTTACTTGTCAGTTGACCATCCAGAACAAATGGAAGCAGCAATTAAGAATGCAGCTGCTGGCCGCGACATTGATTTAATCGTAGTCACTGATGCCGAAGCTATTTTGGGAATCGGTGACTGGGGTACTAACGGCGTCAGCATCTCAATTGGTAAATTGATGGTTTACACAGGTGCTGCTGGACTTGATCCTAAGCGAGTTTTGCCAGTTGTTCTTGATGCTGGGACCAACCGTCAGGCTTTGATTGACGATAAAGGTTACGTTGGCTTGCACCACAAGCGGGTTGACGATGCAACTTACTACGCTTTTGTTGACAAGTTTGTAACTTTAGTCGAAAAGCTTTTCCCACATCTATACCTGCACTTTGAAGACTTTGGCCGGGGTCATGCTGCTAAGTTGTTAGACAGATATGTCAAGCAATACCCTGTATTCAATGATGACATTGAAGGAACAGGAATTATCTGTTTAGCCGGGATCTTGGGCGGTTTGAATATTTCAGGTGAAAAACTGGCAGACCAAACTTACATGTGCTTTGGTGCTGGTACCGCAGGTTGTGGTATTGCCAAGCGGATTTACCAAGAAATGCTGGACCAAGGCATGAGCGAAGCAGATGCACGTAGTCGTTTCTACATGGTCGACCGGCAAGGGCTTTTATTCGATGATATGGATGACTTGACTCCAGAACAAAAGCCATTTGCTCGCAAGCGTTCAGAATTTAGCAATGCTGATGAACTTACCACTTTAGAAGCTGCGGTTAAGGCCATTCACCCAACTATTTTGGTCGGTACTTCTACTAAATCAGGTGCATTTACCGAATCAATCGTCAAGGAAATGGCAGCTCACACCAAGCGTCCAATTATTTTCCCAATCAGCAACCCAACTGAATTAGCCGAAGCCACTGCTGAAGACTTAATTCGCTGGACTGATGGCCGGGCTTTAGTAGCTACGGGCGTACCATCAGCACCAGTAGAATACCAAGGCGTAAGCTACGAAATTGGTCAAGCCAACAACGCTTTGATTTACCCAGGCTTAGGCTTAGGCGTAATTGCCTCAGGTGCTAAGTTGTTAACTGATGAAATGATTTCAGTAGCTGCTCACTCAATCGGCGGAATTGTTGATCCAAATGAAGCAGGAGCAGCCGTTTTGCCACCAGTTTCAAAGCTGGACCAATTCTCAGAAACAGTTGCCTTTGCGGTTGCTGAAGAAGCAAAGAAGGAAGGGTTAAACCGCAATGAGTTCACCGATGCTAAAGCATGCGTGAAAGCAGCTAAGTGGGAACCCGTTTACCAGAAATAATTTTTGTTAGGGTGATTTTATGGACATATTATTGGAGGTACTCAAGAGCATTTTTCCAATTGTCGTAATTGTGGTGATTGGATATGTGCTAAGTCAACTGAAATGGTTTAAGGATAGTTTCGCTGGCGATATTTCAAAGCTCATCATGAAGATAGCTCTGCCGGCATCAATTTTTACCTCAGTGGTCAGTCGCTTGACAGCTTCACAACTTACTTCATTTGCAGAAGGCTTGTTGATTAGTGGAGCAGCGGTCGTAATCAGTTATTTGCTGGCATTCATTCTGGTCAAACTATTGAAGGTTAGACCAGGCAGACGGGGAATCTTTATCAATACGTTTGCCAATGCAAATACGATTTTTATCGGGATGCCGTTGAATATTGCCTTGTTCGGGTCAAAAGCCACTACCTTTTTCTTGGTATACTACGTCATTAACACGGTTTCTACTTGGGCATTTGGCGCTTTCTTAATTACTAACGATCCAATGGAAACAGCCCAAGCTAAGAAAAATAGTAGAAGGGGCATGTTAAAGAAGGTCTTTTCACCACCACTAATTGCTTTCTTAATTGCAATGGTATTTGTCTTGTTGAATATTAAGCTGCCAGATGCAATTACGACGACCACCCAATATTTAGGCAATTTGGTTACTCCACTGGCTTTGATTTATATCGGCATTGTCTTAAGTAATGCTGGTCTTAAGTCCTTGCGCATTGACCGTGATACGGCGGTAGCTTTAATAGGTAAATTTATTTTAGCTCCGGTCGCAATGATTAGCATGCTATTAGTCGTTAAGCGACTTGGGATAAATTTGCCAGCGGTTGAAAGAAGTACGTTCATCATGCAATCAGCGGTTCCGGCATTGACTGTCCTACCAGTATTAGCTAACGACGGTAAGGGCGATGTTCGTTACGCCACCAATATCGTAGCAATTAGCACAATTCTCTTTGTAGTAGTTGCTCCAATTGTAATGTTAATTATTAATGTCCTATAAACAACCAGATAAACATAAAAGCAGATATCGTTTAAAGCGATATCTGCTTTTTTACATTTGTTCTAAACGTTTAATGCGATCGGCTGTTGATGGGTGGGTTGAAAACAGACTAGCGTGCTGGCCACGGTTAAAGGGATTTTCAAAATAAAGACTAGCACTGCTGCGATCGGCCTCTTTCATCGGCTGACTATTTTCAATCTTCTGCAAGGCAGAAATTAACTCTTGCGGATTCCGCGTTAATTCTACTGAACCTGCGTCAGCCAAATACTCACGGTTACGTGATAAAGCCAGCTGCACTAAGGTGGCAGCTAATGGGCCGAGAATTATGGCAAAAAGAATTGCTACAATTCGTAAAATCATGGTAATGGGGTTGCCGCCCTCTTCCCGGTCATTATCTCGCCGGTCGCCGGGTCCAAACCACCAGATAAAGCGACTAGCAAAGCCAGAAATAAAGGAAATTACTGCTACTAAGGCAACGGCAATCGTGGAGACGCGGATATCGTAATTACGGATGTGAGAGATCTCGTGTCCTAAAACGCCTTCCAATTCTTCCCGGTTCATCATCGCTAATAGCCCCTGGGTCACCGCCACCGCACTATGTTCTGGGTCGCGTCCGGTAGCAAAAGCATTAGGACTTTGATCTGGGATAATAAACACGCGGGGCATAGGGACTTGGCCTGCTAAAGCCATATCTTCGACAATATGCCAACCAAAGCTGGGGATTATCTTTTTCATGGATTTCTTGGGCATGATTTAAACTCATCACCATGTCAGATGAGTTGCCATAGACGATAAAGAGGTAGATCACACTGGCTATTAACGCAATAATGATCCCTGATAAGGGATCATCACCAAGTAAATAACCCAGCCCCGCTCCAACTAAAGCGAGAATGATCAAGAAGACGATTAATAGCCCCCAAGTCTTTCGCTTATTACGGGCAATTTGCTGGTATAACATAATTTAATCCTAGAATTTAACCTTTGGTACTGACTTTTCTTCAGTTGGTACTTCCAAAAAGTTGATTGCACCGAAATGATGAATTTTGGCAACCAAATTGGACGGGAAAACTACAAGCTTTTGGTTGTAGATACGAACGCTTGAATTATAGAGCTGACGTGAATAAGCGATCTTATTTTCCGTATTGGTCAATTCTTCCTGCAAGCTTAAGAAGTTTTGGTTGGCTTTAAGGTCAGGGTAGGCTTCAGCTAGCGCAAAAATTGACTTTAAAGATTGCGACAATTGGTTAGAAACTTCCATTGCTTTTTCATGGTTATTGGCTGGTACTTCAGTCAGTTGGTTACGCAATTCTACCACTTGAGCAAAAGTTTCCTTTTCATGTTTAGCATAGCCTTTGGTGGTTTCAACTAAATTGGGAATTAAATCATTCCGGCGTTTAAGCTGAACATCGATTTGACTCCAAGCTTCATCAGCATTAATTTTCGCTTTTTGCAAACCGTTGTAAATGACGATATATGCGACTACGAGAATCGCAATAATAACCAGGGCAATTATCATAATTACACCTTGATCCTTTCAATTATAAGTATTGTCTTTCCCTATATTCTAATTAATTACGCAAACAAAAACAAGAACACCGAATTGCGGCGCTCTTGTAGCAATTTTCAAGCTTAAATGTTGAAGAATAATAATAGCCAGCCAATAATTGCTAAGATGATTAAACCAATTATTTGCATCAAAAGCCATTGTTTAAAGAATTTGCCTTTGCTTACGGATGCGTGCTGGTTGAAGGTTTTCATAACCAACATGTTGGCCATTGAACCGATTGGTGAACCAAACCCACCGATATTGGATCCCAAGAATAGTGCTTCAGCATATTTGGTAAACTTCCCAACTAAGATTGTCGATGGAACGTTACTCATAAACTGACTAGAAATGATTGAAGTCCAATAAGTTGACGATTCAGTGTGAACAGTCATGTTGATAATTGCTAAAACTGCTGGAATCTGCTGAATATCACTAATGAAGATAAAGAAGCAGAGAAAAGTCAGCAGCAAGGAATAGTCAATTTTCAACATAATTCTTGGTCTTATCAAGAGTGCTAGGATAACAGCAGCGATCATCGGATATTGAATGGGTACAATCCTAAACACGCCAAAAAAGAAGAAAATAAAAACGGCTGTTGTGATCAAAGTCAGTCGCCAATTAATGTCGATGTCTTCAGCTCGTTGTACTGGTACTTTAACTTTAGGAATCTTCACAAAAATAATCGCGAAGATGATCAGTGCAGCGATCAGATATGGGGTTGACCATTTGAAAAACTGATTCGCCGTGACACTAAAATGACTAACTACGAAAAGGTTATGTGGGTTACCCCATGGTGTAAAGGCAGCTCCGATATTGGCACCCATGCCGATCAAAGTTGCTGGCAGAATCTGGGGTAAATCGTATTTCTTTGCAATGTTTAAATATAATGGGATGAGTGTTAGAGCAGTGATATCATTCCCCAAAAACATCCCTGAAGCTATTGCTAAGAGGGTGAACACCACGTTCAACTTACGGGTGTCGTCCGCAATGCTTGTCAGTTTATATGCGATAACATCCAAGACGTGCAGATAAGAATATATCTGGATCAGCGTCAGCATTGCGGCCACTGAATATAACGTATGGAAGTTGATGTCTCCTATGCGGGGCCTCGCAAAGAATAAACTGATAATCGTGATTACTACGGTAATCTGCAGAATCCGATCTTTAGCAATATTTTTTAAGACGGTCATTAAGGGTCCCCCTTACTGTGATAATCGCCTAAAAACCCTAACTTCCATTTTAAGGTTTTTCTGGCAATGCTTGCAATAGTAAATTTCAGAAAACTTAGGGTTAATTGCAAGCAAAAAAATTTACACGGTGTAAAGATGAGAGTATAGTAAGCACTAACAAAAAGTAAATGACATATAACATTATCATCTCAATAGAAGGGACGAGTATTTATGATTGAAACTAAGACGATTTCGATGAACATCAAGCCAGAGGCTGCTGACATCATTAAGAAGCGTATCCATGGCGACAAGGTAGTCTTGCTCGCTTTGAATGATGGTTCAAACAAGTACTCCAAGATGGGTGGTACTTGTACGATTGGGGCTAACTTCCAATTTGTTATTTTGGATGCCAAGGACCCAGAATACACCATTAAGATCGATAATAATGCCGGTTTAAACTTATGGACCGCTGAACCTGAAATGGGCTTTTTGAGCGATAACTTGGTAATTAATGCCAGAAACGCGGTAATGAGCTTGTCTGATGATAGCGGGATTATTGATGGCGCCGTTTCAATTGCTGAATATGCCCCAGAAGAATTGACTGCTAAAGACTTGAAGGAAGGCAAGACCTGCTAAAGGCTCTTGCGCCTAGCGTATAGACGTGGTAAACTAATATAGATTTTCGAAAATCTGAAAGGAAGTATAGATCTATGCGTAAAGGCGAAAACTACAATACTGGTTGTGAACCAAACCAAAGACCTAAGAACAAGCGCAATGCTAAAGCTCGTGTACGTCACGCTGCTGAAGTTGTTGCTTTCTTGAACGGTAAGGCTACACAAGACGAAAACAAGTAGTATTTAATACGAACTAAAAGCTAAGGTTGATGCCTTAGCTTTTTTCTATCCCTAAAAATTACTTACGAGAAAAAAATATTTGTGGTACTCTGATCAACGACTCAAAAAATTGGATTTGTTGAAAGGAGAATTTTTTGACTTTAAAAGACGAAAAGGATAAAATTGCGCATCCGTGGTTAGCACTTTTACCATTAATGTTGGGTGCATTTGTGGGAATGTTGTCAGAAACGTCACTAAACATTGCCTTGCCACAATTGATGAAGGCCTTTGAGGTCTCGACCGGGACCATGCAGTGGATGGTAACGGGTTATATGCTGGTGATTGGGATTGTCTTACCCTTATCAAGTTTGTTGACCAAGTGGTTCTCAACTAAGAAGTTGGTAATCTTTGGTTTATCTGCTTTCTTGGTTGGAGCAATTATCTCAGCCCTTGCTCCAGTCTTTAGTGTCTTGTTAATTGGGAGAATGATTCAAGGGATTGGTACCGGGATCATCCTGCCATTAATGTTCACTGTAGCCATGCGGATTTTCCCTCCTTATAAGTTAGGGACCGTCATGGGGGCCTGTGCCATGGTGATTATGCTGGCTCCAGCTATTGGCCCGACTTTAACCGGGATCATCCTGGGAGCATTGTCCTGGAACTGGATCTTTTGGTGCTTTGTACCGGTTTTGGTCGTTGCCCTTATTTTTGCAATTACTTCCATTAAAAGTACGAATGAGCTTACTAAGCCGGTTGTTGATGTGCCGTCCATTATTGAATCAGTAGTTGGCTTTGCAGCGATTGTTAGTGGCGTTAGCTTGATTGCTGATATGGGTTTTTCACCATTAGTTATCATCTTATTGATAGTAGGAATAGTGGTCGTGGGATTGTATGTCCGGCGCCAAATTACTTTAGAAAATCCTATCTTGAATTTAAAGATCTTTAGCGTTGAAGCCTTTAGAGTAGGTGCCTTGATTGTAATGGTTGACTTTGGAATTATCTTGTCAGCCATGTACTTATTACCCCAATACATCCAAAGCGGTCGTTTATTAGCAGTTGCTTTAACTGGGATCATTATGCTTCCTGGTGGAATTATCAACGCCATTACTTCGGCTTTTGCTGGTCGGATCTACGATAGCATTGGGGCTAGAAAACCAGCCATGATTGGCTTTGTCTTGGCCTTCATTGGGGTTTTGATGTTCATCTTTGTTTCCACTAAGACGCCAGTTTGGTACATTATTTTAGCTCATGTGATCTTGATGATTGGTTGTTCTTTGGCAATGTCACCATCACAAACTTATGCTTTGAACGCAATTCAAGGCCGGGCTAGTGCTGACGGAAGCACGATTATGAACACCTTGCAGCAGATTGTCGGAGCAATTAGTACGGCTATTGCGACGATTTTGTTGTCTTTAGGACAAAATATGGCTCATGCTGCTAATTCAGCAGATCGGTTTACTAAGGGAACCCACTTTGGTTTTCATTTCACCTTAGTCTTGGTAATTGTTGGTTTCTTGTTGAGCTTGGCAATTAAAAAAGACGATAACGAATAAAATTAACATGATTATGATTAGGGATGCAGGCAGTTGTCTGCATCTTTTTGTTTGCAAAAATCTTGTTTCTTTGGTAACATAGTAAAAATTTTTAAACTTTTTTGTTAGGGAGGACATGAAAATATGGGATTAAATGCATACATTCAAGGTTTTAACAGTCTGGAATCAATCGATCGAGCTCCAGGCTACTTTAAATATCAACATCATTCAGTAGCTGCACACTGTTTTCGGACGGCCGAATTGGCACAAATGATGGGCGACATTGAAGAAGTTAAAGGTAAGCAAAAGATTAATTGGAAGGCTCTCTACGAAAAGAGTTTAAATCACGATTACACCGAACGCTTTATTGGCGACATTAAAACACCAGTCAAATACGCCACTCCACAGCTGCGTAAGCAGATCGGCGAAGTCGAAGAGACGATGACCAACAAGTTTATCAAAGATGAGATTCCGCAAGAATTTCAAGAAATCTATATTAAACGGTTAGCTGAAGCCAAAGATAGTACCTTGGAAGGCAAAATTTTGTCAGTTTGCGATAAGCTAGACTTATTATATGAAGCATATGGTGAAATTGAATTGGGCAATCCTAATCCGGTTTACATGCAGATGTTCCGGGAAAGCTTAGAGACGATCAAGCAGTTTGACGACTTAGTTTGCGTAAAATACTTCATTAAACATATATTGCCTGATTTATTCGAAGGTGATTTTGTGGGCAAAGACAAAATGCAACGAATTGCCTTCAGTATTTTATTGATGGAGGACTAAATTGAAATTTCAATGTCCCAGCTGCGGTTTGCGGATAAATGGACAGCATTTTAAAGAAGCCGGCCTGCTTAATCCCAAGCTGGCAAGTATTTGCAACTTTTGCCGGGCGCGGGGGCTGGTGGCGGCAAGCTACGCTAATAGTGCCGTGGAAGTAGCGGCTAAAGGGATGCTTTATAGCTTTGACGGAAAGAGCGAGCAGAGTTTAAGTCTAGCAGAAAAGACCCAGCCGGCGACTTATCTGGTAGCTGACAAGCGCCAACGCAAGCAGCTTGAGGCTTTTTTGCAGGACTTTGATACTAATTCTTTGGTCCGCCAGCAAGTGGCTGCCAAAGATTTGGAACAGGCCATCATCAGTTGTGAAGATGGCAGTTTGCCCATGCCGGACCAAGGACGAGAATTTTCTGAAAATCTGACGCAACTGGGCTTGCAGGTCAATTTCCAACTGAATGAGGTTGATTATATCGACCGTGAACGGATTAGAGCCAAGTATCATTACCGCTGCCAGTATTGCGGACGTTATGGGCGCAGTGTCGACCACAAGGATCCGGTATCTTTGTCGCATAATAATAAGCTGGATAATTTGATCTTGGCATGCAGCGAGTGCAATCGCATCAAGTCCAACATGCCCTATGACTTGTTCGTGAAACTGAATGATGAACTTAAGCCAGTAAATGCTAAATTAGTTAAATACGAAAATACGCTGGGAACACTCAAACAAGAATTTCAAACCCGCAAGCGAGACTTAGCTGGGCAAGTCCATCTGAAAGGGGTCGTTAATGATCCGGAACTGGCTGCGATGCGTAAAACCAATAAGAGTCTGCAGGATACCATTGATAGTCTGCAGGCTGATTATGATGCCTTGCGCCAAGCACGAGAAGCTTATTTTGCATCTGGCTGGAAGCTACATGAGGCTGGGCAAAATCCTGATATAATTTAATAATCAAAAACCAGACCTGCTAGTTTAGCAAGCCTGGTTTTTTTCATACGCCTAAAATGTTGAAATAACTCAACACAATTCCTAATACCAAAACGAATAAGATAACCTTAGTAGAGGTTACTTTCTTTTTGCCGAGCAGCCAGTAAACAAATGCTACAAGCAAGACTGGTACCAGCGAAGGCATGATTTCGTTTAAAACGCTCTGCAGCTTTAAGGTAACCTTACCGGTTTGGAAAACTAATGGCACATTTACGGTAACCACAGTGGGAATTAAGGCTCCGACTACGGTCAACCCCAGCAAAATTGCAGACTGGGTAATCAAATTAAGTTTGCCTTCAGCAGAGTCGATTAACTTTTCTCCTTGATAGTATCCTAAAGGCAACAGTGAAAAACGGAGGAAGAAGATCAGCAAGTTGACGGCAATCCACATCAAAGCCCCAATTGGACTGCCTTTAAGCCCCATATATGCGCCGATAGAACCAAAAACAGTAGGGATGATAACGCCAAAAATCGTATCGCCCACACTGGCTAGTGGTCCCATCAAACCGGTTTTCAGTCCGGCAACAGTGTCCTTAGCAGCATAGCCTTGGTGATTTTCAATCGCTAAGTCCATCCCGATGATAAACGGACCGGTGAAGGCATTAGTATTAAAGAACTGGTCATGCATCCGCATCATTTCTACTAATTCATCATCATGATAGAAACGTTGCAAGAAAGGCAGGACGGTGTAGAAGTAGCCTGGGGCCATCATCTTTTCATAGTTCCAGGATAATTGGCTGGCCCACAACCAGCGCCAGTTTGCCCTAAAAAGATCGTGTTTGGTTAAACTCTTGTTTTCACTAGTTTTCATATTCACCCTCCGCATTTTCGTATTCGCTAACTGCTGCTTTTGGTTGGGCTTCACTTTGACGTTGATAGTTGATCAGCGCTAAAGCTAGTCCTAACAAGGCTACTCCCAGCATTGGAATCTTCAGGTAAGCTGCTGCAACAAAGCCGATAATTAAATAAGAAAGGTATTTCTTGGTTGGAAGATAGCGAAGCAAGATTGCGATACCCACAACTGGCAAAATTTTGCCGGAAACTTTTAACCCATTAGTCAACCAAACGGGAATAGCATTCAAAATGGCTTTAACAATGCTGTTGCCGACAAGTAACAGTAAGAATACGGGGATTGCCCGTGAAAAGCCCCAAGAGAAAATCCCCAACCAGGCATTGCGACCGGCTGATTTGGGGTTATTTTCGTTGATGAAGCGTTCACCGCGTTTTTGGAAGAAGGTGTTAGCCAAACGTGCTAGGACATCAAGCTGTACCATCAATAAACCAACCGGTACTGCTAAGCCAATTGCAAATTGAGTACCTTTTCCAGCAAGTACGGCATAAACCGTCCCGACAATCGCTCCGGTCATATAGTCAGGCATGCTGGCACCGCCGTAAGTGCTGACTCCTAATACCATTAATTGCAATGTTGCGCCGACGATCAAGCCGGTTTTGATATCGCCCATGATGAGGCCACTAATCATTCCAATACAGAGGGGATTGTTAACCCAATAAACGGTCAGCTGGTCGATAATCATCCAAAAGGCCAAGGCTGATAATAAAATTATTTGCCACCAAGTAATCATGATGCATCCTTTCTATTTTTGCAGCATAGGCATAAAGTCTGCTGCTGGTTCGGTAGGAACCATTTGGTGATAAAGCTTAAGTCCGTGTTGCGCTAAGTATTCAAAATCGCTGATATCTTGTTTGGTTACTGCGACGCTTTTAGCAACCTGCTTGGAATCGTCCTTAGTTGACATATTGCCAACATTGATTGCCGGTAAATCAACGCCGTAATCCAGCAATTGGCGGAGGACGCCAGGATTTTTAACCAGCAATAAGACCCGCTGCTGCCGGTATTTTCCTTCGTTAATCCGTTTGGCTGCGCCTTTTGCAGTTAAAATGCTGAGGTGAACATTAGCAGGACAGGCTGTTTTTAGCGCGGTCTTTTGGATTGGGCTCTTGACGATTTGATCATCAACTACCATCAAACGGGTTAATTGCAGCCGGTTGGTCCACATGGTCGCAACTTGGCCATGGATTAAACGTTCATCAATCCGAATATTTAAGGCGCCAGCAGTTGTAGTATTTTCTTTTTGATTGTTTTCCTTTTGCTTTGGTGCAGCTGGTTGATCTCCTAAAAGACCCGAAGTTTCGGCACTCTCCTTAAATGCTTCAGCAAAACTCAACCCGGTAGCCAGCCCTAACAGGACGGAAAATGAAAGTCCGGTGTAGATTTTGACTTCTGGATGAGCTTTTTGAAAACGCAAGGCGGTATTTGATGGAGTTCCGCCTTTGAAATCGACCAAGATGGTTGGCATGGCTGAAAATTCAGTGGCCGTTTTTGCAATTTCGGCTAGCAGATCATCTTGATTCATGGTTTGCTTAAATTCAATTGCCCTGACATTAGCTAGCGGACCCACTATCATCTCGCAGCTCTCTAGGGTAGCACGGGCATAACTGCCATGACTGATAAGTAATAGATTCTCCATGATTCCCTCCTGAAAAACTACGAGGATTATTATAGACTAAGAATTATACCAATTAAAGAAAATATCGAATGTAAACGCTTATAATAGGATATTTGTAGTATATACCAATGTCTAGACCGGTAATTTGAAATTGCTTTTTATTTTGCTGTTTGCCAAAAATGCCTATTTTTTATCAAGCCTAAATGAAAAAGTCCTCGGAGTGCTCCGAGGACTTTGTTTTCATAAAGAATTTGCGCGGAAGTTGCGCAAGAATTTTTGCAATTTTTCGTTTTGTGGATGGTTGAAGATTTGATCCGGTTCACCAGCTTCAGTGATAATCCCATCAGCTACAAACAATACCTGGTCTGAGATATCTCTAGCAAAAGCCATTTCGTGGGTAACGATAATCATGGTTAAACCAGTCGTAGCCAGCTTTTTCATAACTTCCAAAACTTCGCCGACCATTTCCGGGTCGAGGGCACTGGTTGGTTCATCGAACAAGAGGACTTCAGGGTCCATTGAAATCGCTCTGGCGATTGCTACCCGTTGTTGCTGACCTCCGGATAACTGGCTAGGCTTAGCCTTAATGAATGGCTCCATGCCAACCTTTTTCAAGTTTTCCAAAGCAATCTTCTTAGCTTCATCTTTGGATCGCTTTAAAACTAGTTCTTGACCAACCATGCAGTTGCTCAAGACGTCTAAGTTGTTAAAGAGGTTGAATTGCTGGAAGACCATGCCGACCTTTGCCCGGTAGTCATTCAAGTCATAGCCGGGAGCGAGGATGTTTTCGCCGTGAAAATCAATTTCACCGCCGGTTGGCTGCTCTAAAAGGTTGATACAACGCAAGGTAGTTGACTTACCGCCACCGGAAGGGCCGATGATGGTGACAATTTCGCCCTTGTTAATGTCGACATTGATATCCTTAAGCACTTGGTGATCGCCGTAAGCTTTTTGCATGTGCTTAAGGCTGATAATTGTTTGATTTGTTTCTGTCATCTTATTTTACCTCGTCTTCAGGATTGCCTACTTGGATTTGGTTGGCCATTAAGTTGTAGTTCTTTGGACCAGCCAGCTTCTTTTCAATCAAGTTGAAGATCCGGGTAATGGTAAAGGTCAGGATCAAGTAGATGACTGAAATTATGAAGTAGGTTGGGAAGAATTCGAAGGTTTGACTAGCAACCGTAGAACCTACAAAGAACAATTCAGATACAGAAATGATGCTCAATACGGAAGTATCCTTGATGTTAACGATAAATTCGTTAGTAATTGAAGGTAAGCAGTTCCGAATTGCCTGTGGCAGAATGATATGCCACATCCGTTGGTTGTGCGTCATCCCTAAGGCACTGGCAGCTTCAAACTGACCT
Organism: Lactobacillus corticis; assembly: GCF_018327645.1. GTDB lineage: Bacteria > Bacillota > Bacilli > Lactobacillales > Lactobacillaceae > Lactobacillus > Lactobacillus corticis. The sequence continues at coordinate 35,440 of NZ_BMAY01000014.1, forward strand.
TCTGGAGTAGAGATGATCCCGCCCCGGATAACTTCGGCCAAATATGCCCCGGTATTAATAGAAACAATAACCAAAGCAGCTACCGTGCGGTTTAAGTTGATGTGCCACAATTGGGCAATCCCGTAGTAAATTACGGCCGCTTGCACCATCATTGGAGTGCCACGAAAGACTTCGACATAAACGGCCAAAAGCCAGTTGACAACTTTTAAGAAGGCCTTTTTACCAGCAGTCGTTGGAGTAGGAATTGTCCGAATAATTCCGACTACCAAACCAATAAAGAAACCGGCAATCGTACCGACTAAGGCCAAAAGCAAGGTCATGCCGACACCGCCCAGGATCATGTTGCCGTATTGCTTCCAAGTCTTAACCAGCCATGGCTGCGACTTCTCGGCTGAAGTTTGGGACGAACCAGCCTTAGGCTGCTGCTTAACCGCAGTGGCCATTAACTGATTACGCTTCTTGGTCGAAATTGTCGCTAAGGCCTGGTTGACTTGAGCTAAGAGCTTGGTGTTAGACTTTTTAACCCCGATTGAGGTAATTGAGTCACTCTTTGAAACCTTGAAGCCCTTCATCTTGCTGATGTTGATGGCGGTAATATTTCTGTTAACCCGCTTGTAGCTTAAGTATTCAATATCTTCGGCAACATAACCGTCGATTGTGCCAGATTGCAGACTTTGACGCATAGCAGAGAAGTCCTTCATGGCATTTTCTCTGACTGCACCCTTTAATTGCTTGATTAAGTTGTAGTGCAGCGTCCCTTGTTGCGCGGTCAGCTTTGCTCCCTTGAAACTGTTCAAGGTCTTGGCTTTAGCATACTTGCTGTCCTTGTTGACAATTACCACGAATGAACTCTTACGGTAAGGGTTTGAGAAGTTGATTTGCTTGCGCCGTTCAGCTGTTGGCGACATTCCGGCAATGATCAAGTCGATCTTACCAGAAGTCAAGGCTGGCAATAGCCCATCCCATTCAGTCTTTTCGACAACGACATTTTTATGAAGATACTTACCAATGAGCTTAGCAATTTGCACATCGTACCCATTAGCGTATTGCTTTGAGCCGTCGATCTTGACAGCGCCGTTAGCACTGGTTGTTTGGGTCCAGTTGTATGGCGGGTAGTTAGCTTCCATTCCGATCTTTAACGTGCCGGAATCACTGGCAGCTTCAACTTGCGACTGATTATTAGTCAAGCCCAACACCATTAGCAGGGTAAAGAGAGCCATGACTGCAATCATGCGAATTTTTGACTTCACTTTGAAATCCTCCAATATATCATTTCAAGAAAAGCCCAAACAATAAAGCGTAAAAAAACCTCGTCGCAAATTGCAACGAGGATAATCATCAGTAGTAGTACCAAATCATATAGCGCTCCCTGGGGACTAACCAGGACAGTCTGCAGAATATGCTCCTGCAGCCCAGCAGCCGACTTCCACGAAGAAGCAAGCCGCTTCGGCAACCCAGCCTCAACTTGATCTTCACCGCATTCGTGTGCTCCAATCAAGTTAGTTCTGGTTGCGACCTCTATTGCATTGGGATATTTATTTAACTGAAAAACAGATTAAATGAATTTTGCTTTTTTGTCAAGAAAAAGCCTCAAGAAGCTGCTATTTTTTCAAAGTCTTGTGACCATGATGCTTAACGCGAACGTAATGGAAAATGATGGTAAGCGCTAAAATGCCAAAAACAAAGGCAGCAAACCAGCTGTTTGGCACTTCATAATCCAGCGGCGGCAAGGAAAGAGCTAATTTGATGGCAATTACGCCAATTAAGACGTAAGCCATGGTCTGCAGTTCTGGAATAACTTCCATTAACTTGATAATTACTTCGGCCACGCCCCGCATGCAGAGGATTCCGATCATTCCGCCAAGCAAGACCACTACTGGATTGCTGGAGACCGCCAATGCAGCTAAGACAGAGTCAATGGAGAAAACAATATCCATTGCTTCAATTGAAATAACCGTACGCCAGAATAATGAAAGAATATGCTTTTTATTCTTTTTCTGTTTATGGTGTTCCTTGTGCTTTTTTTGAGCTGCTTGGGGGTGGCGTTGATCCCAGAAATATTTAACTGCCAAATAAAATAGGTAAAGACTGCCAGCTAGTTTTATTTCCCAGAAATTAATCAGGTAAGTTCCAATTCCGATGACAATAAAGCGAAAAATATAGGCTCCCCACAAGCCGTAAAAGAGTGACTTGCGCTGTTCATCTTTGTCGGGCAGAGATTGGGTCTGGGCGGCTAATACTACGGCATTGTCAACGGACAAGAGGCATTCCATTAAGATCAGGGTTAGGATAATCATCCAGTCGCTGGCACTGGTTAACACATGTTCCCAGTTGCTGAGACTGAAGAATGGGGCATAAAGTTTTAAAATATTCATATCGATCCTTCTTTAAAAAGTGTACGATATGTAATCTAACGTAATGCCCCAAAGACGTCAAGGGCATCACCAATGATACTGTTAACCCCACGGGCAGCAATTTCAGTCTTATTAACTGCCCAAATCTTGGCATTTGGCCGGCGGTAAGCTAGCAGCTGGGCAAAGGGGTAAACCACAAAGCTGGTTCCGCAAATGATTACCAAATCACTAGCCTGCATGGCAGCAACGGAAGCTTGCAATACTTGACTGTCAATTTCTTCACCATAGAGGACGATCCCTGGTCGCACAACTCCGCCGCAATTTTTATGATAAGGGCTGGCCGCGTAGTCTTCGTAGCTGACTGGCTGCTGGCATTTAGTACAGTAGATATTATAGAGGTTGCCATGAAATTCCGTGACATGGGGATTGCCGGCTTTTGTGTCTAAAGTGTCCACATTTTGGGTAATGAGGCTGCCTTTTTCTTGGCAAATCTGAGCCATCTTTTGGTGAATCGGGTTTGGCTTGGCATCAGGAAAGTACATATTTTTCATCACGAATTCGTGGAAAAATTCTGGCCGCTGATGCAAGGTCTCGCTGCTTAAGATGGTCTCCGGGCTTTCGCTTACGCCGTTGTAAATTCCGTTTTTTGACCGGTAGTCGGGGATGCCGGAGTGAGTTGAAACGCCCGCTCCGGTTAAAAAGACAATATGCTTAGCCTGATCGATATCGGTTTGCAATTCAGTAATTTTCTGGTCCATAAAGCCCTCCTAAATGAAAAACAACTGCTAGGTATCACTACAATTATAGTTCTTTAGTTTGCTATAATAGTAATAACTTAACTACGAAAGGACGATCAGGATGAATTTTGATAACCAAATAAACTTGGTAATAGTCTTACTGATGGCGATTTATGCTTGCTACAGCTGGTATTGGCAGGCAATCGTTGAATATCGCGCCCAGTATCGCTACTCTGGCATAGTATGGACCTTTATTTTTATTTGGCTTCTGTACCCGATGGCTGAGTCAGGAGGTAAGATTATTGTCATTTTCCTGGCACTCTTTATCCTGATCGGAGTAGTCGACGGCTTTAGCGGATTTGCGAAAAAACGGGTGGTCTTGTCTGGCTATTTTAAACGGACTTTGCCATTCGAACGAATTCAACAGGTAACGGTTTTAAATGTGCCTAATCCTGTTAAGCCGCAAGTTGTCTGCATCTTTAAAGCCGACCGGCAGCGCAGCTACATGCTGAAGTTTATGGGAACTTTAAGTGATGTGCTGGGACAGCTAAAAACCCATTTAAACGATGGAGTTGAGATTGAAGTTCAGACTCCAATGGAATAGAAACAAGCGCTTTGACAGTAGTCGAGGCGTTTTTTGATGCACTTAGTATTTTGATCTAACCAAAGAAAAATATAAGCATTAGCTTTAAACGAATAGGATAGGAGCCTGTTGTCAACGGTATGAGGGATGTTTATGCATTGAATTTATATTAGCAAACGCTTACAATATAATTGGCTTGAGTAGGAAGGAGAAGAAAATGAAGAAGAAACTTAACATTGCATTGCTAGTACTTGGAATATTCTCGACATTATTTTTGCTAATTCAAGTTTTGCCAGGAACACAATATATTTATAGTAAAAAAGACATAATAATTATAGTTTCAGGTATTGCTGAAGTAGTACTGGTATTAGCTCTACCAATCTTGTCATATTTTCCAAATTTGCGCCTAGTTACAATAGTGTTAGCTATAATTCTGATGGCTATCCTGATTTATTATTGGGGGGTGACATGGTATGCAGAATCAATTTATTATTCCGTCTATGCTTTAATATTCATTGGATTTAACTTGTACTATAAATCTTGAACTTAATTAAATATGTAAAAACTGCTGATGTGTACTTCAAGCCATCAGCAGTTTTTATTTCATAGTTTTTGAAAATTCTGGCTTGACAGATAAAAAGCTTAAGTGTATCATGATGAATAAATAATTAAAAGATTTTAAAAAGCAGAGTAATTAATTACCACTTTCTTCAGAGAATCGTGATTGGTGTGAAGCGACGTTAGCGGGATTAGTGAACATGGGCTTGAAATAATCGGTGCTGGTGATATTTAGCTGGCAACGGAGTTGTGACCCGTTAACAATCACAGACTATGAATTTGTAGTCGTTGAGGTTTAGCGCGTAAGCGTTAAGCAAAAAAAGGTGGTAACACGAAGCATTCGTCCTTTTCTGGGCGAGTGCTTTTTTATTTTTAGCGAGGAAAAAGTATGAGTTTATTGACAAAGGCAAAGGCCGGTATTGTTTTAGATGGCGCAATGTCTGATGAATTAGAGCGTCAAGGGGTTGAAACTAATAACAAGTTATGGACAGCAACCGCCTTGATTGATCAATTAGATAAGGTTTATCAAGCTCACAGCGACTACTTTAATGCTGGGGCGGAATTGGTAATTACTGATACTTATCAAGCAAATGTGCAGGCTTTTATTCAGGCGGGTTATAGTCGAACAGAAGCGGAAACATTTATTCGAAATGCAGTTAAAATCGCTAAAAAAGCTCGGGATGATTATGCTGCCAAAACTGGTAAACACAATTATGTGGCAGCTACAATTGGTTCTTATGGTGCGTATTTAGCTGATGGTAATGAATATCGAGGCGATTATGATTTATCAGAATCCGAATACCTTGATTTTCATTTGCCCCGACTGAAGCTAGTTTTGGAAGAACAGCCGGATCTGATTGCTTTAGAAACTCAGCCTAAATTGACTGAACCGCTAGCGGTGCTTAACTGGTTAAAACAGCATCACCCTAATATCCCTGTCTATGTCAGCTTTACTTTAAAAGACGGTCAGACTATTAGTGACGGCACGACAATAGCAGATGCAGCTAGAGCAGTTGACCAATATTCGCAAGTTTTTGCAATTGGTATTAATTGTACTAGCCCATTACTAGTGAGTCCTGCTCTAAAAGAATTTAGCAAGTATACCCAGCTTCCGTTGGTTGTCTACCCCAATCTAGGTGGATCATATGATCCTGAAATCAAAGAGTGGCGGGTATTTGATCAAAAATTTGATTTTGCCAAACTAACCCGCCAGTGGTACCAGTTGGGTGCCAGATTAATCGGTGGATGTTGTACAACCGGTCCAACTGAGATTAAACAAATTAGTCAAACGCTAACTGAACTTAAAAAGGATTGAAAAGATGGCACATCAAACACATTTAAACCGAAAGATGAAAACCAGACATATCAGAATGATTTCTCTTGGCGGCGTGATTGGTACGGGCTTGTTCCTAAGTTCTGGCTATACTATCCACGAAGCAGGTCCTTTAGGCACGGTTGTTGCTTATTTGGTGGGAGCGGTAATTGTTTTTGCAGTTATGTTTTGTTTGGGTGAACTTTCTGTCGCCATGCCATATACCGGCTCGTTTCACTACTACGCTAAAAAGTATATTGGTCCGTCGACTGGTTTCGTGGTCGCTATTTTGTACTGGCTTACTTGGACAATTGCTCTGGGATCTGAATTTACGGCGGCGGGATTAATCATGAAAAAATGGTTTCCTAGCACCCCCGTTTGGATTTGGAGCTTGGCTTGCATGCTGTTGATTTTTATTAGTAATTATTTTTCTGTGCGAGTTTTTGCAGAAAGCGAATTTTGGTTTTCTGCCATAAAAGTTTTTGCGATCGTAGCTTTTATTGTCTTGGGCTTTTTGGCAATCATTGGGGTAATACCAGTAAAAGGCTATCAGCATGCGCCGGGACTGGCTAACTTTTATAAAAATGGTTGGTTTCCCAACGGCTGGTACGGCATTTTTACCACCATGCTGACTGTCAATTTTGCTTTTTCAGGGACTGAATTAATTGGCATCACAGCGGGTGAAGCGGAGGACCCCCAAAAAGCTATCCCGGAAGCTATTAGAACGACTCTTTGGCGACTAGTTATTTTCTTTATTGGCAGTATTGTGGTTATGGCTGCCTTAATTCCTTACAAAACAGCTGGGGTCACGCAAAGTCCGTTTGTTTACGTGCTGGAGCAAATCAACATTCCTTTTGCCGCTGATATTATGAATTTTGTGGTCTTGACTGCTATTATTTCAGCAGCTAATTCCGGTCTATATGCTTCAACTAGAATGTTATGGTCACTCAGCAATGAAGGTACTATTCCTAAAGTTTTTCAAAAAACTAACAAAAATGGTGTTCCGACCCTGGCCCTGATTGCCAGTATGCTTGGCGGAATTCTTGCCTTAGTTTCCAGCAAAGTCGCTGCCGACACAGTATACTTGGTGCTGGTGTCAATTTCCGGTTTAGCAGTGGTTATCGTGTGGATGGCTATTGCAGTAGCTGAATTGAATTTCCGAAAAAATTTTATCAAAGAAGGTCATCAATTAAGTGAACTGAAATATCGCACGCCTTGGTATCCGGTAGTTCCGTATTTTGCGTTTTTTTCTAGCTTATTGTCTTGTTTGCTGATCTGGTTTGATCCAACTCAGCGGGTGGCACTGTACTATACAATTCCATTTGTGGCATTGTGCTATTTATTGCACTATATTTGGAGGAAAAACGGCAAAATTGAGACAGATTAAATATGTAAAAACTGCTGATGTGTACTTCAAACCATCAGCAGTTTTTATTTGATTTTAGTATGCATATTGCGTATGGAAACATACTTAATTATTAATTTCGCCGATTGTAAAATCAAATTGAACACTTTAGAAAAATAAAAAAGTCCATTTGGACCTGTTTGATAGAATGTTAATGACCACAAAAACATCTATTGGAGGTCACAAATGGA
>NZ_BMAY01000015.1 GCF_018327645.1 Lactobacillus corticis
GAAAGATCTTGGCATATCATACTCCAGATGAAATCTTTGAGAAAGAATTAGATCATATCTATCAAGCAGTATAAATGTTCAATTTATTATTGCAATTTACGGCTTTTTTATTTTTATATTTTTTAAAAGTATCTTCTAGTTTATTTTTGTCAACTTTATTACTGCCATTAAGCGGGAAAGTATCTAACCTAATAAATACTTTTGGTACCATATATAGAGGCATTTCTGATTTAAGTTTTTTTCGAAAATATTCTGAGTCTAAATGCATATTAGTTGCTTTACTAGTAAAAAATGTTACTAAAGTCTTATCAATCAGCATAGTTTTACTTTCATTGATGCCACTTAGCTGAGATACATAATGATTAATTTCTCCTAACTCAACCCGAATTCCATTTAATTCAATTTGGTCATCTTTTCTCCCATAAAAAATCAAATTTCCATCAGTATCCAACCGAACAATATCTCCGGTTCTATAAAAACGTTGGCCCCGATAATTGGTTCCAAAATTGAGCTTGTCTAACTTATCATTATTAATATATCCAGCAGTAACCCCATCTCCCAAAACAACTAACTCTCCCTTACCATTTTCATCAGGATCCTCTATATTAATCGTAGCATGGGGCAATGGTTTCCCAATAGGTACACTTAATGCATTGAAATTTCTAGGAATTCTATAATAAGTTGCATATACAGTGGCTTCAGTTGGTCCGTAAAAATTATATAATTTGCTATCTATATTAAGCGCTTGCCACCTTTTAACTAATTTCACAGGTAGTTCTTCACCAGCAAGAATTATATACCTAATATTTTTACTAATATTTTCGATATCTTTTTCCTTACTAATATCTAGTAAAGTATTGAATAAAGATGGTGAAGCACCAAAATGTGATATATGATATTGATCTATCTTTTTTAATAAAGTTGGATATGCATGAAAATTATTTATATCAAAAGTAAATACTGCTGCATTGGCAATAATCCAGCCAAAAATCTCAGTAACTGATACATCAAAAGTATATGGTGTTGTTAAGCAATAAACACTATCAGATGTTCCCGGACAAAGCTTTTGCATATTATTTAAAATGTAATCAAGATTGCTGTCAGTGATTTTTACCCCTTTAGGTTTTCCGGTACTACCTGATGTAAACAAAATATATGGATTTTTAGGAAATGCTCTTTTTTTAGTTAATTTGCTATTATTTGCTAGCATCATGCCTATATCTAAATCTGATAATTTAATTACACGACCAGACATGTTGTTATCATCACTTATCGTTAAGACACTGTTTGTAACTTTTTTAATATATTCATTTCGCTTACTACTGTTATTCTTAGCAAGTGGAACATAAGTACAACCTGCTTTAAGCACGCCTAAAATAGCAAAGATAATCAAATATGAGTGCTTAAGATCTAAAGTAACAACATCAGCTTCTGAAGTAAATTCTACAATTCGATTAGCTATTTCATTAGATATAGCATCAACTTCTTGATAAGTAAAAGAATATCTATCATCATAAATTGCTATTTTTGCTGGATTTTTTTCTACATTTTCTTTTAACACTTTTAAAACATTCATTGCTGTTGACATCCTTTACTTAATTGAATTTGTCCTATCTAACACCTTTAATATTCTGTAACTAGTCCTTTTTGATGAATTATCTAAAAATGGATAATTATCAAGTTAATTCTCATATTCATTATATAAAGAATATTTTCCAAATAAGTATCCACTTAGTAAGTCAAACAAATAATGACTCTTATTAGTTTTAATAATGATACTTTTTTCATCTTCTTGACTTTGGCAGCTCATTTTAAATCACAATTAATATTATTAATGAGAAGATTGATTTTAGCTTTTGTAGTAATGCCATTTTTAGCTTCCTTAATCACACTATTAAAGACTATAGGAGAATCGAATTTTCTATCAAGCACACTTATACAATTGGGTACATTATCATATATGCACCCACCACCATCTAAATCAGAAATATCATGGTATTCTGTACCAGTAGTCTGTTTAGAAATATTTTCATAATAAATCATATTTATTGAATTTATATATGATTTTTGTGCATTTATAAATTTTGTAATTAAAGGAACCTTTTCATTAAATGCTCGATGATATAGAACATAGGGTCATAATGTTTGCGTACATTGCTCTTTTTTTCAGAATAATGGCTTTTCACATATCACTTTAAACTTTTCTTTCAGGAAATAATTTAAATTTTTTGCCAAGGATAACAGGTAATTCCCACTAGGTCTTTTATTCTCCCTTCTTTCTTTATTATGATACGCATAATGTAACATAACTTGCTCCAATACATTCTTTTTTGTAATCTATTTATTACAATTCAACTTTTGGCCAACTCTTTATAACATTTCCATATCCATACTTTTTCAAAAATCTTACTATATCTTGTCTTTCCTCTTCATCATTTTGAAAAAGCGCATACATATAACGTGCGTGTAACTTGTAAATAATGAAATGAAAAGATTCACTGGCATTCAGTACATATTTAATTACGTTATAAATATGTGTAGAATATTTTTCTTTTAAATAAACATCTCTATCAAAACAAGTCACCAAATAATTTTCAAGAATTCGTAAATATCTCTCTGTCATAAGCTCTGAAATAAATTCTTTTTTATCAATTGATCTAAGCAAGTGAATTATTAAAGAATCTATCATGTCAATTTCTAATATCGGCATTGTATTAGCTAACAATCGAATATATTCTGGCTTATCTATCCATTTTTCTTCTTTATCAAATTCCATACAGATTCTTTTTTTAACACTTTCATCAATTTCCCCTAGTTTTCCTTCAAAATAAGCTCTCGTAACAATAGTTCTAATTTTTAATATCGTATTATCCGAAAGAGATAGGATCTTATTACATTCATATTCTAATAAACTAGAATTTTTTGAATGTACGGCATATTCCATTTCTTCCTGTAATTCTTCATTTATCTTTTCCTCCTTTGACATATAGCTTTTATAAACCAAATTATAAAAATAATTTATATCTATCTTATGTGAAACTAAGATCATGATTAGGCTTTCAGCACCAATACCACTTTTTCCACTTTCTACTAAAGAATAAAATGGTCTTTGCACTATGCCCTCACACATTTTAGCTTGCGATAATCCTAAATCTGTACGAATTTTTCGTAAAGCTTCTCCTATTTTCAAAATATTAACCTCACAAACCATATTTTTAAATATCAATAAAATTTATTGAATTTGAGTATACCACCGAACATTGATAAAATTAAATCTTTTTCCTCTATATCTTCTATATACCTCTATAATATTTAAAATATATACAGTTTTAAGACTTATAGTATTGCAGTTTTTTATTGTACTTAAAGCAAGTATTGACTAATTATATTTATCATGATCAACAAAAACGATTCAAAGATAAATCAGGTCGCCTAATTAATCTAATAATTTGCATTTTTAATCTATTTACTTAATATGATACGTAATTGGATTTTTTGAATTTAATTTTATGGGATATTATTTTTACGCTAACTAGTATTAGCACTATATCATTCTAGAATTTTAGAACTACTTTATATCTTTAGTCATACTTTGTTGTTAGAGTGCTACCAAATTTTGTATTCTTCCTCTTCTTGGCTGTAAAATTTGTCGTATTGCTTTTTATGGACATAAAATATCCAACCGCCAACTGCAGCTAATCAAAGAGGGCTGGAAAGTGACTGAGAAAACAGTTCGTTACTGGATGCATAAGCTTGATCTTAAGGGAATCAGACGCAATAAGCGTAAATATTCTAGTTATAGAGGAACAATAGGCAAAATAGCGCCTAATTATATTAAGCGCAAGTTCTTCGCTCCCTTGCCTAATATGAAGTGGTATACAGATATTACCGAATTTCATTTAAGTGACAAGAAGCTGTATTTATCACCTATTTTGGACGGTTGTGGTAATTATATTGTGTCCTATGCTATCTCTGAACACCCTACACTGAACATGGTAATGTCTATGCTTAATAAGGCCTTATCTAAGGAGAAGGCACTCAACAACTGTATTTTTCATACTGATCAAGGCTGTCAGTATCAGAGTCCGGTCTATCAACGCGCTCTTAAACTGCATGGCATTACTCAAAGTATGTCACGCAAAGGCAATTCTTTAGATGATGGCTTAATGGAAAACTTCTTTGGTTTGCTTAAAACTGAAATGTTCTATGATCAAGAATATAAGTACCATAACCTTCAAGAACTTAGAGAAGCAATTGAGGAATATATCAAATACTATAACAACGAAAGGATAAAGAGCAGACTAAAAGGCCTGACTCCGAAAGAATATCGGAATCAAGCCTTTAAGCACCCTGCGTTTTAAACTGTCCAATTTTTTGGTCTCAGTTCAAATTTCAGCTGGTTTTTGGTTTTTATGAAAGTGTGTTGTTAATCAACTCTGCAGTACGCTGCTCTAACTCGGCAACCTGATGACGTCTCGCTCGCCCGCAGGTTTTGGCATCTCGTCCGCAAATTAGACATTTGCGCCGAGCCAAACCAAGTTCTGTTCTTGAAACAGCGCGCTCTTGATTATTCTCCAGATAATGGACATCGATATCGAATAATCGTCTGGCGGGAAAGGCTTCTTCAAATTTTACCGCCAGTTTTTTTACTGTCAAAGGATCTTGATCAACGACATAAAAGTATTCCGGCCCTGTTACAGCATCTGACCAATCTCCTTTTCGCTCAAATGTTAGGGCGTTTTCTGCTAAAAGACTTTCAAATACTGCCATTTGAGTCTGAAAAAATTGACTAATCCGACTATTATTTTTGATCGGACCAGCAATATTTAACTTAGCTCCAATGATGGTTTGGTTGGGATAAAGCTGAAGCAACTTTTCTTGAAAATTGGCTCGTTTGTCCCTGCCATTGAGGACCGTCATGATATCTACAGGAATCCCTTGATCAAAAAGTTTCATCTTAATCCTTTACCTGCTTAATCGTATCAATAATTGTGCCATCACGATATTGAATTAAAGCAACAGTTCTATCTGTATATTCTAGTTTCTTAGGTTTGCCCACTTGCTTTTCAGCCAACTTTTGCAATTCGGCAATTGGCAAAATCTTAAGACCCGGCACATGACTGAAGGCATCAAGCAAATCTTGCCGTTTAGGATTAATTGCGATTCCGCGTTCGGTTACCACAACATCAATAGATGAACCAGGAGTAACAACTGTTTCTACGGCTGGAACAATTGTCGCATTACGGCCACGGACAAGAGGTGCGGTAATAATTGTCATCTTGGCTTTGGCAGCATCTTGGTGACCACCAATGGCGCCTCTGATCACACCATCTGAACCAGTCATGACATTGACGTTGAAATCAGTATCAATTTGGAGGGCTGACAAGATTGCAACGTCCAAGTTATTAACTACTGCCCCCTTGTTGTGCGGATCGGCATACCAAGAAGCATCAATTTCTTGCTGATCTTTATTTTGAGCCATCGAAAGTGCGGCACCCTTATCAAAGTCTTGCACGTCCATGACTTTCTTTACTAACCCTTCAGCCAGCAAATCCGTTGTTGGTTTCGTAATACCACCTAAAGCAAAGGAAGCAGTAATCCCTGCATCAAGCATTGATTGACGGAGGTAACGAGTAACAGCTAAGGCAGCACCACCAGAGCCCGTTTGGAAACTGAAGCCTTGCTTAAAGTATGGCGAGTTAACAATCACCTTGTTAACAGTTTGCGCAATCAGCAATTCCTTTGGATCCTTAGTAAACCGAGTTGCTCCTGAGCCAATCTTATCAGGATCACCAATTTTATCAACTTTGACCACATAATCGACTTGATCTTGTTGGATTGAGGCCGGAGTGTTTGGATAGTCGACAATGTTATCCGTTAATAAGACCACTTTGTCAGCATATTTAGCATCCATCAAAGCATATCCCAGCGATCCAAAAACAGCATCGCCATCTTGACCATTGGCATTACCTGCTGGGTCTGAAACTGGTACGCCCAAGAAGGCGATATCAATTTTAATTTCGCCCTCTTCAATTGAACGAGCACGATTACCATGCGAGCGGAAAATAACCGGGTTCTTCAAACCACCGTGTGATACAAAGTCACCCAATGAACCACGCATCCCTGAGCTAGTAATATTGGTGATGACGCCCTTCTTAATAGCCTCAATCACTTTATCATTCATAACTCCAGTTAGGGATGATGGTGCCAAAGTCAAATCGTGATAACCAAGTTCGATAATCTTATCCATAACTTGATTAAAAGCAAAGTCACCATTTCTAAAATGGTGGTGGAAAGAAATTGTCATACCATCTTTCAAATTATTTTTGATGACTTCTTCAAGTGAGCTAACGACCTTATTTTCACCTGCGGTAACTCTAACTTTAGGCGCAACCCGTTGTACTTCTGGGTGACCAATTTCATCTGACTCATACGGCTTTAAATTCATTTTAGCCATCAAATCATCTGGTAAAATACGTCCTACTTTATTCTCCAAGGTAGTTGCCCTCCTCATCAATCAAATTTGAAGCTTTTGCGGTTGCAAGTACCCGTTCAGCTTTTTCTACTACTGGCTTATCAACCATCTTGCCGTTTAGGGAGATTACCCCGCTGCCTTTAGCTTTAGCTTCGCGAATGGCATTTTGGACATTCTTGGCTTGGGCAATTTCGGCCTTGGTTGGTTTGAAGACTTCATTAACCATTGGAATTTGCCGTGGGTTAACCAGTGACTTGCCATCAAAACCTAATTCATGGATGTAATTGGTTTCCCGGTAGAAGCCTTCGGTATCTTTCATATTTGAAAATACGGTATCAAAAGCATATACGCCTGCAGCCCGGGCAGAGTTCAACACCATGTTGCGGGCAAATCTTAATTCTTCGCCATCAGGATAACGGTGAGTATGCATATCTGCCGTGTAGTCTTCACCTGACACTGCCAATCCCATCATTAATGGCGTACTTGCAGCAATTTCTGGTGCGTGCAGAACCCCTTGAGCACTTTCAATAGCTGCCATCACACCGATGGAGCCTTTTTCGATCCCAAATTCAGTTTCAGCTGCTTCCATGTCTTTAACAAGCTTTTGAATCATGGCAGCCGATTCAGTCTTTGGCAAACGAATTACATCCACACCAGCTTTAACCATAGCCCGGACATCTTCATCATAAAACGGCGTGTCTTGTCCATTAACCCGAACTACTACTTCAGCACCACCAAAATCAACAGTTTTAATAGCTTCATAAACAAGCATCCGAGCAGCATCTTTTTCAGTCAAAGAAACTGAGTCTTCCAAATCCAACATAATCGAATCAGCACCGTAGATACCGGCATCTTTAATCATAGCTGGGTTATTGCCAGGAACGAACATCATCGTTCGACGTAAGCGATTCTTTACGTAAGTCATTACAGCACCTCCAAATCAGGCTTATCGCTGGTTTCAGTAGCTCTTTGGGCAGCAGCAAGAGTTCTAGCCTTGATAACACAATCAAGCGCCCCTTTATCAACTGCCTTTACCTTGCAGTTAGCTAAACCATATTTAGTCAAGGTGTCCTTAATGACAGATTCGATTTGATCACCATAGGCTTTTTTCACTTCAGACTCTAAATCAATTACAATTCCGCTTGCATTTTTGGAAATCGTAATTTGGATGTCTGATGATTCAAGCGTCCCGGCGACACCAGTTGTCTTTACTTCCATTTCTAGCCATCCCTTCTGGATCTATTTCAAAACTTTTCATTGCTCCTAAAGTCCATCACAGTCAAAAAATCAGGATACCACTTGCATCATAATTTTATCTTTAATGAATTTCAGAAAAGACGAAGTTGCCTCAAATGCTTTTGCGTTTTCAATGAGGGTACTGGACCTCAAATTTCTTTGTGCGGTATGAAACAGCTTTCGCAACATCTATAGTATAGTCCTAATTTTTATATTTTTCAATTTTAGACTATATTTTTTAAATTTTAAAAGTTTTAAATCGCTTACAATATTTAAAAAGCAGCCTTTTGAAAATTAACTTGTGTAAATTGTCACATTTAAGACAAAAAAATAAGCCCGCCGAAGCGAGCATATTTTTGTTTTAACCTAAACCAATGATTCTGAACCAAACTGAACCGACTCCGATTACTACAGCTAAGTAGACCAAGCCAAGAACAAAGTTCATCTTCCACCATTCGCCTTGCTTGACATAACCAGTTGAGGCTAAGACAGAAGCAGGACCATTAGCATAGTGGGTCGTTGAGGCCATTACAGCACCGGTCAAAGCCAACATCATGGCTGCCATTTTTAAAGGAGCACCGGCAGCAACTGCAACTGACAAAAATGGCAAATATAAAGCAGTCATATGAGCAGTTCCGCTAGCAAAGAAATAGTGACTGTAGAACATTAAGAGGACTAAAATTACCAAGATTAAGAACCAGTTAATATTCTTTAAGCTATTAGCAATCGATGCGCTAAACCAAGTTATGAAACCAAAGGTTGATAATTTACCAGCCATAAAGACCAGAACTGATAGCCAAATCAAAATGTTCCAAGCACCACTCACCCCGAGCAGATCTTTAACATTTAAGACGCCGCAAATCAAGAGAATTACAACGGCTAGGAAGGCAATAAATGTGGCATTTAATTGTGGAATATCAAAGAAACCTGATAAAACCCACATCACAATCGACATAACGAAGACGGCTGCCATGATCTTTTCAGGAACCGACATCGTCCCCATCTTCTTCAATTCACTATCAGCCCAAGTCCCTGCATTTGGAGTTTCCTTTATTTCAGGCGGATACATCTTGTAAATGATGTATGGCACAATTACTGCTAACACTGCAACAGGTACAACGGCAGCTAAGAACCAACTAATCCAAGAAATTGAATATCCCTTTTGGGCTGCCATTTGCTGAGCAACCATGTTAGGCGCAGCACCCGTTACAAAGAGTGCCGTTGATAGAATATTAGCGTGGAAAGCTACAAAGACTAAGAATGAACCAATCTTTTTCCGACTCTTTTCATCTGGCTTAGAATCGTATGATTCTGAAATTGACTGTACAATCGGCCAAACTACCCCGCCAGTCCGAGCACTGTTTGAAGGAATCAAGGCACCTAAAACAAGTTCAAGACCAGTGATTGCATAACCAATCCCAATTGAGCGCTTACCAAATAACTTAATTAAATGGTAGGCAATTCTTTTTCCTAGTCCCGTCTTGCTAATTCCATAGGCCATAATGAAGGCCATCGCAATCAACCATGAAGCTGAATTGCTGAAAGCACTCAAGATACCAGACTGAGTGACCAGCCCTTTGTCATCAACGACATCTTTAACGGGAGCAAGTCCGGCTAAAACTGTCACCACCAGGCCAGTCAAAGTTACGCCGGCAATCGGCAAGGGTTTAGTAATGCAGCCCACAATGGTAGCAACGAAGATAGCAAACATCAGCCAAGCATTTGCTGTTAATCCAGCCGGTCTAATTCCCGTACATAGTGCTAGACCTATACCAATAACTAAAGGCCAAATAAAGCCTTTATAATTCACTTTTTCCAAACTTTTCATAATGTTTCTCTTTTCATTTAGACATCTACTTAGGGACGGTAGATGTCATCAATTATGTCAAAACCCTTTTCCTTTAAGGTTTGATCAACCCAAGATAAATCGGCAGTTCCCTTACTGAAGCTAATTGCTTTAGCTTCATCTGCTTGATGAAACTTTTGCGCTTTTGGCAAAATAGCCGGTGCATCCTGGCGAGGAATACAAATTACGCCATCGGCGTCACCTAAAATTACATCACCAGGATTTACGCTCACATTCCCGCAGCTTACGGGTACATTGACCTCGCCTGGTCCCTCTTTATAAGGTCCACCAGGAGTGGTACTGGTAGCATAGATTGGCAATTTCCATTGTGACAGATTATCAATGTCACGAATTGGCCCATCAATCACGATACCAGCAATCTTTTTGACATCTCTTAACCAACTCATCATCACTTCGCCGATTAAAGAGCGGGTATCATCGCCTTCATCAGCGATAACAATAACGTCGCCTGGAGAACAAAACCGCAAGGCAGCATAGATTGCTAAATTGTCGCCTGCCCTAGTGTGAACCGTAAATGCTGGACCTGCCATCTCGCCGGTCGGACTTGAGAGCAATTTAACTCGTGGGTGCATCGCACAGCCACGTTCCATACAGTCAGCAACATTAGCTGCAGGTAATTTAGCATACTGTTCGACGATCTTAGGATCTGGAAGCTGACGCTTAAGATAAATTCTTTTTCCTACTGGCATATCTTAAGCACCTCTTAGTCCAACTTAACTGAAGCTAAAACTTCCTGCATCTTGTCAGCTGAGTTTAACATCTTGGCCTTTTCCCCGGCAGATAATTCTGTTTCAATTACTTGGCTAATTCCGCTTCCGTCAACGACTGCTGGCGTGCCAAGGTAGAGGTCATGCTTAATGCCGTATTCGCCTGAAATTGGTGCTGATAATGGTAAGCAGATGGCCTTGTTGTCCAAAATAGCTGAGACAATTTGGGTCAACATCATAGCTACGCCATAGAAGGTTGCCCGTTTATGCGAAATGATTTGGCCACCCTTCTTACGAACAGCAGTTTCAATTTCAGCTAAAGCAGCCTCGGTCATTTCACTGTAAGAGGTTAGTGGTTTGCCATCGACAGTAGATTCGTCAAAGTTTTCAAATGAAGTATCGCCGTGTTCTCCTAAAACCATTGAGTTTACACTGGCAACTGGCTTATTCAAGCGTTTGCTAAGTTCTACTCGCAGGCGAGCTGAATCCAGCGAGGTTCCGGTTCCGATAACCCGATTCTTTGGAAAACCAGATAATTTTTGCGTTAAGGTCGTTAGAATGTCAACCGGATTGGCTGATACCACGAAGATCCCTTTAAAACCACTATCAACAATTGGTTTTACAATACTAGTCAAGATCTTAACATTTTTGTTTACCAAGTCTAACCGAGTTTCACCTGGCTTACGCGGGACACCAGCAGTAATTACCGCTACATCGGCATCCTTAGCGTCAGCATATTCACCTGGATGAATATTAGTTTGTCCAGTTACGGGCGTGATGTCCTCTAAGTCCCAACTATCTCCTTGAGGCCGCTCTTTAACAACATCACAAATTACCAATTCATCAACTTTGCAATTTTGCAATAAATCGTTGGCAAATGTTGAACCAACTGAACCATCACCTACAAGAAAAACTTTTCTAGTCATATTCGAGATCCTTTCTCAAAATAATATTAATTGTTCTGTTTTACACAAGAATTATACTACAAGCGCTTACAGATTTTCAATATTGAAAAAAGGTAATTATAAATTTGAAATTTGTAAACTATTTTAAATGTTTTAAATTTCACATATTTGTATGGTACACCAGCAAAAAAGAGCAACTAGAGATAGTTGCTCTTTAATCACTAATTTCAATTGAAAATTGTCTAGTTGGTGATTCGCCCACCATGATCTTCTTTAGATGGCAGTTTTTATCCTTTAGTACCTCTGATATTCGCTTAAACAATAATTCAGCTAAATTTTCTGTAGTTGGGACCTTCCCTTGAAACTCTGCTAAGTCATTCAAATACGTATTCTGAAAAGAGTCTAGAACCGTTCCAATTGAGGCTTCAATGTCACTAAATAGCATAAACTCATCATTATCATTCTTGACAACGGTACACTCCACTTGCCATGTATGAGGATAACGCTCCCCAACATGATCGCCCCATTCCATTCGTTGAGAAGCATTAATAAATGAGCTGAAACGATAACTATAAATCTTTTTTGCCATATCGTGTTTTCTCCTTATTGAGATCATCCTTAACAACATTAACCAGGGATTTGATTTCGCTCCGACCACTGCGAGCTGACCAACTTGCATCACTAGTGATGGTATTTAAAATTCCGATCATGCGGTAAAAGCTGGTGAGCAAGTTATAAAGTGGAATAATAAATATTATGTAAAAATGTCTAAGATAAAAGCGACGTTCTTCCGGAATAGCTTTTAGGTAGAAGTAAACATTCAAAAAATTAAGAAATTCTACAAACAGGTAAAGCACATACATCAGTAAGTACGATATGCCCAAGAATTTAACTGAGTAGCCCATCGGAATCAAAGCCAGCACCGCCACTAACCAAGTAAATTTTAAAAACGAGATCGTGTGATCGACAATCAAACGCAAGACCACATTGTTGCTTACTACTTTTCTTAGAGCAATACTATGGCTCATATAATCATGAACTACCTCAATCTCACCTCGCTGCCATCTTTGACGCTGCAGGTATAACTCGTTAAGGCCACTAATCGGCTCCGCGTAAAAGATCGCACCTGGACACATTGCTACTCGCAGACCCATACGATATTTGAGTTGAAAGGTCATTTCCGTATCTTCGCCTACCGTATTTGAGTTGTATTGCTTGGTTTGTAACAGGATATTTCTTCTAAAAGCGGAAAAAGCACCAGACATTGTAAATAAGCGATTATCTTCCGATTCAATCGTACGTCCAGCCAAAAACGCTGAACCATATTCAAAATATTCGCAAGTTTGCAACAAGCGCTTTCCAAATTTTGAGCTCATTTTTTTACGATCGATTAGAATCGCACCAGTCATTGCCGCCACTTCTGGATTGGCAATAAAGCTCTTAACCATCCGGCTAATTGCATGTCGCTCCAAATAGCCATCACTGTCAATATTAATCACGTACTCGCC
The DNA here is from genome assembly GCF_018327645.1 of Lactobacillus corticis. GTDB lineage: Bacteria > Bacillota > Bacilli > Lactobacillales > Lactobacillaceae > Lactobacillus > Lactobacillus corticis. Next base: position 12,699 of record NZ_BMAY01000015.1, read on the forward strand.
CGTCGCATAATAAATGGCTGAATTCAAGGCCTTAGATTTACCTTGAGGAGTATTTATCCAGGACATATGCAGGGTTGGTAAGCCTGTTTTACCTGATAAAAGATCGCTAATGAATCATCACTGCTCTGATTATTGGCACAAATAATTTCAATTTTTCGATTGGGGTAAGTTGAGTGAGCAATGGATGACAAGCAACGACCCAATGTTTCGGCTGAGTTGTAAACTGGAATGATAATTGTCACCCAAGGATGATGGTAACTATCATAATTCAATTTTCGGTTTCGCCAAAAATAATTACGGACAAAGCCGACTAATGCCGGAATCAGCTCAAACAATTCCGGTATAATCAACCACCCTAGCCAAAAGCCCATCTGACTTAGCACATCGAACAACAATTTGGATCACTTCCCTTGAAAAGAAAAATCGTCTTGGCGCACTTTTTGTATTTGCGGTTTGGTAAATACCTGATAGTAGATAGCAACCACACAAAGATAGAAAATAATTCGCCCGATAATTGAATGAAACAAAAACATTGAGTCTGGTCCAAACCAATATACATTAAAGCAAATAAAGAGCAGCCGAAAACTGTTAGCCAATAAGATCAAGATTAATCCTTTAGCCATCCAAGCCATTCTTTCGTGTCGATCATATAAGGGATAAAAGGCTAAAAGTGCAATATAGGCGGTTTTTTCAACTACGCCAGAACATTCATAGTCGACATGCAAAATAACGTTGCCACCATTACGGCAAGCAATATTGATTAGTCCATAAACAGGACTAGTCGTAAAGGCGTTTCCAAGATGCCCAAAAAAGCCAACAATATTAGTCAAAAGAGCTGAGAAGAACCAAACATAATAGGTTCTAAAGGCGTAGAGCAAGATGAAAAAAAGGCCTAAACAGCCTATCCAAAAATAAAGCGACCTAAACCGTGCTCGTTTGGCAACTGAAAGAGCGTAAAGCCAAACTATGATCATTATTATCATCGGTCCATCAAGCATTTTTTCGCTCCTTTTTTTGATCATTTGGGCCATAAGTAACAGCATGAACTAAATCCAAAATTGTTTCTTTAGCAGTTGGATACAATAAACTTGCCAGCATCAACAAGCCAGGTAAAAACTGAATCAAATACCGGCTTCGTCCACCTTCAAACAGCAGCAAGAAAATCATTCCTACGACTAAGCCCAGTCGGGTTCCCATGGAGTAAATATGGACATACCGATAACCAAACAGTAAGATTGCCAAAACACATATCCACCAGATTTGGGCTAACAATCTAAATACTTGCAAATTTTTTCCTGTCGGATAAAGTAGTTCCTGCAAAAAGTAAAAAGGCTTGCTTGGATCCGGACGGGCTGAGGTAAAATGCCCCTCGATCAACCACGCAAAAGTGCCATCCGCGGTATTCCACCCCTGTTTTTTAAAGAGAAATACCAAATAGCCAAAAAAGCCTTTGCTTTTTAAGCGTTGCTGATATTTTTTCCAAGAATAAGCGACCTTATCGGACTTCTTAGGCAATTTTGCCATCATTAAAGCATCGTGTGGATTATAGCCACCTTTGCCACTGATTCCCATACTCAAAAAATGGACAGCCGGAATTTCCAACTGTTCGTTTACTTGAATAAAATTTTGTTTTTGGGAGAGCTCACGCAAACCATAACTACTCGTCAAAAAGATGCCAAAACTGATCAAGATAGTGATTAAGCCACGATAATCATGTTTGATCATCATTAAATAAATAATGCCAGCCACTGCAATTCCGACCGGTACCGCAATACTTGATGGCTTAATTAAAAAGCTAAAAGCTAAGGCAAAGGCACCGACGATTGCTATTGGCAAACGGATATACCATTTTTTTACTTGAATGATCACCGCAAGTGCCAAAATGGCAAAAGATGAAAACGGCAAAACCAAAGTATCAGTATATGGGACCAAAATGTAAGGAAATACAAAGAGCCAGGTTATTTCTAAATAGCAAATATACTTTACCGTCCACTTGTGAATCAAGTACATGGTAAGTACATTAAAAAGACAGCTCAAATCAACTAAAACGAGCGTCAAAAGATCAAAAGCCAACCAGCTTGTAGAGTGGACTGCCTGTGCAAAAGCATGATAAAACAGCAAAACTGGCACATTATTGAAATTTTGACTGAAATATCCCCGTGAATTTGTGGTATTAGGGTTGGTTAAACTTGTATGGACTTGGCCAACATCAAAGCCGATTGCGGGGTGTAAACCGAAAACCAGCATCAGCTGGTAGCCAAGCAGCAAAATAGAAAGAATAGCGATAGTTATTCGGGCATGTTCTACAAAAATCAGCCGCCAAATTTTGGCGAAATACTTCGAACCATATGCTGCCAGCAATAATGCGACCAACCCAAAGATCAGCAAAACACTAACTATTGTGGTATCTTCAGACTTAAAATTCCAGTTGCTAGACTGCAAGGCCCAGAAAAAAGAAATGGCGATTAACCCGGTAAAAATGGTGTTGAGCCAATTGCTTGACCGATCTAAAAACTTATCAAGCTTTTTCATGGCGTCTTCTCACATATTTAGGCACAAAAAAGCCCACTCCAGCCAGCACAAAGCCAGCAGCCGCTAGCATATAAGGGCCAGTGCTGGCACCTTGATAAGTAATGCCGGAGCCGTCGTTTAGATTACGGTTATTAAACGTCCATTTGGTTGAACTAGTTGCTTCTTGTTCGGCATCCTTAAAAGCAGAGTCTGGGATATACCATTCAAACGCATCATCAGTTCTATCCTTTCCCATGCGCTTTCTAGTAACCGCAAGTTTTCCGGTACTACTATTCCAATATGTTGCACCGCTAGTGCTGGTGCCCCAGACATTAACCGTACCCTTCTTAGTTTTTCCGGTTTGAAGTTCCCATGGATTGACGCTTAAAGTAATATAGTAGGTCCACTTGCCTACTGACAAAACGTAGCCAGCCGGTTGATAAGTAGTATAGCCGTTAGTAAGCTTTGGGTTGATGTCAACTAAGAAATAGAAGCCATCATTTTGATGAATCATCGCTACAGCACTTGGCTTTGCACTAGTCGTCCAAGTCGACTTGGGCACATCTTCCCAATCATTAAATTTACCATCAATTTTGATAGAACTAGCCATAGTATTTTGGACAGCAAAAATTAGCAGAAAAGCCAAAATGGTACTTAGTTCTACTAGCAATCTTTTCATTTTCAAAATAAATCACACACACCTAACTTAATTTGAGTTTTCGAATATTTACTATTTATTTTACGACGTACTGCAACAATTTCAAGACCCCTATTAAATTACGCAAGTGTTGATATATAAACACTTGATCGTCTTTTTCAAAAATAAAAAGCCCGTCCAAGGACAGGCTTGATATTTTTAACATTAACGATGTTGGTGATTTAATTTCTTGGCAAAGTAGTCACCTACAACTTGGACAATGAAAATCAAAATAATAACCAGAATTGTTGCGACAAGGGTGACGTCATTATTAAAACGGTTATATCCGTATGAAATGGCTGTATTACCTAATCCGCCGGCCCCAATAGCACCAGCCATGGCAGTAAGGCCAATTAAGGAAATAATAGTGACTGTTGAAACTCTAACTAATTCAGATCGGCTTTCGCTCAAATACACGTCAAAGATGATATCCCAATTAGTGGCTCCTAAACTCTGAGCTGCTTCAACTTTTCCTTTGTCGACTGCTTCTAAAGCCACTTCAACTTGGCGTGCATAGAAAGGAAAGATTCCTAAAGTCAATGGAACTAAAGCCGCAGTAGTACCGATTTGAGTACCAACAATTGCTTGGGTAAACGGTGCAATAAAGGCTAGCAAAATAATGAAAGGAATTGCCCGAAAGATTGAGACTAGCTTGTCACAAATATTAAACCAAAACTTGTTAGGATTGATGCCACCATCCTTGGTCACTACTAAAAGGACCCCGAAAATCAGTCCCAAAATACCTCCAAAATTGGCAGACCACCAAGTCATGTAAATAGTTTGGACAATACTGGTTCCCCAACCAGCATCGCCGCCCCATCCGAGCTGGACAACGTTAGGCAGATATTTGCTTAAAAAACTAATCATTTTGAATTTCACTCCCTTGAATCTTCGTTGCGGTAACGCCGGCTTCATCAAAGAAATTCAGCGCTTCTTCTTGTTTGGCCTGATCTCCTTTGACCAAAATCACCAAAGTACCAATTGGTTCTTCACCTAAAAGTTCAACGTTGCCATATAACATGCTGACTTCGATCCCTAATTGGCGATAAAGTTCAATGATGATTGATTTAGTTACGTTGCTTACGCTATAGACCAGCTGGTAAATTACTTCATTTTTACCTAAGCCACCCAGGTTAAGTTGGTTTAATACATTCATTGCTTCAAGCGATCCACCAACAAATTGTTTCGTCAACTCAGCTTGAGGGTGCAAAAAGATCTGCTTCAATGAACCTTTTTCAAGCAAATGACCATTTTCCATCACGGCCACTTTGTTAGCAATTGCCTTTACGGCTTCCATCTCGTGAGTAATTAAGACAACTGTTAGGCCTAATTCTCGATTTAAGCGTTTTAGCAAGTCAAGAATCTGTTGCGTATTTTGTGGGTCTAACGCGCTAGTAGCTTCATCCGAGATCAAAATATCGGGATCATTTGCCAAAGCCCGAGCTATTGCTACCCGCTGCTGTTGACCACCAGAGAGTTGAATTGGATAAGCATCCGCTTTATCATCCAGGTCAACCAGTTTCAGTAGCTTGTGACATTTTTCCTCTAATTCTTGATCAGAGAGTTTTGCATGCTTCAAGGCAAAAGCAACATTTTCTAATACCGAAATTTCATTCAGCAAATTAAAGTTTTGAAAAATCATGCCAATTTTTCGGCGTTCTACTTGCAGCTTTTTGTTATCAATTACTTGTTTGCCAGCTTTGACGAAATCAACGCCGTTTACTTTAATATCGCCGGCAGTTGGCTTTTGCAAAAGGTTGATCGTCCGAACAATTGTCGATTTCCCAGCACCAGAGTAACCAACAATTCCGTAAATATCGCCCTTTTCAACTTTCAATGAAACCTGATTGACGGCTGTGACAGTTGGCTTTTTCTTTTGTTTAAATTCAACGCTGACATTCTTCAGTTCAATGATACTCATGCCTTTTCATACCTTTCGCTTATTTTAATGTGACATCCCAAGCTGCAATTTGACTATTACCATAGTATTTCTTGTAGAGGCGCTTGGTAGTTGCAGTTTGATATGCTTTTACAACATCCTTGTAGGCTTTTTTATTCTGATTTCCTTTTTTAGCAGCGATGACATTGATCCATTGTTCTGAATCCTTATTTACTGGTTCAGTATAGATAGCGTACTTGCTTGATAAGTTAGCTGCTGCTGCATAATCGTTGTTAACAATTGATGCGTCAACTGAATCTAAAACTCTAGCAGTCTGTTCAGCTGAGACTTCCTTTATCTTTAAGTGCTTTGGATTTTTGGTAATGTCGGCCACCGTAGCTAAAGTCTTGCCAGATTTTAATTGAATTAGGCCAGCATTTTTCAACACGTAAAGCGCTCTTGACTCATTAGAAGCATCATTTGGAACTGCAATTTGCGCACCATTTGGAATGCTCTTGACGCTCTTGTATTTCTTAGAATACAGCTTCATTGGGGCAATGTAAGTTTTGCCAATTGCAACCACGCCACCGCCGTTGGACTTATTCCAAGCATTCAAGAAAGCATAATGTTGAAACGCATTAAGATCGATGCTGCCTGACTTTAAAGCTTTGTTAGGCTGGTTGTAGTCAGTAAAGTTCTTTACTTTTAAGTTGATATTGTATTTCTTTTTAGCAGTTTCTGCTACGCTGTCCCAAATTTTTTCATCTTGCTTGGTTTCACCGACAACGCCAACTGTAACTGTAGTTGCCTGAGCTTTTTTAGAAGAACCAAAATTGAGTCCTGGTCCAAAACTAAACCAACCCGCAACGACTATTACTACTGCTACCACAACCCAGATCAGGGTCCGTTTTTGTTTTCTTTGCATGATTTTTCCTCCAGTTATTAAAAAAACACTCGCCCCGCGTATCAACGCTAAAGGACGAGTGTTCGTTTTACCACCTTTATTCGCTGCCTGTTCACACAGACAGCCTCAGTAACTTTCGATCAAAAGTTTGCAAGGATAACGGATGCAACTCCGCTGCCAGCTCATCATTCACTGCCAGTCATCATTCCGAGACCATATTCATTGACTCGAGTTGATCGCCTTTCACCAATTCGGCGACTCTCTGTAACAACTCCTAGACAACTACTCATCTCATCTAGATGTAAATTATTTGTTGATGAATTTAATTTATCATTAGCTTTTAAGTATGTCAACTGTTTTTTAACTTTTCTGGCTTTTTCTTTGATATGTCAAAAAACTATAATCATAAGGATTTTTAGCATCGGCCTTAAAATCGCTTCTTTTTACTAAAGTGAAATTCTCATAATTTATCGGCACCATCTTAGTATCAGCTGGGAATTGACCATAGACCAAGGTTTTCTCTAACCGATCAACCTGATCAACAAATAAGGCAAAAACCCCACTTCCGCCAATAAGACAAATTTCCTGGTCTCCATAAGCAGCAATGATCTCTTGCAATTCATCAACGCTGGTAACAATTTCAACTTGCTGCGGATCATATTTATCTTGCAAACTTGGGTCATGACTTAGAACCAGATGCTTTCTGCCTGGCAAAATTCCTGGGAACGAATCAAAGGTTTTCCGACCCATAATCATCGGTTTATGCATGGTCACGGCCTTAAAGTGCTGCAAATCAGCTGGTAAATGCCATGGCAAATGCCCCTGATAGCCAATATTGCCTAATTCATCTTCAGCCCAAACAAAAGTCAGCATATCCTACTCCTTAAACCGCTACGGGTGCTTTAATCGCACCAGCATGGCGATAATCGAGCAACTTAATATCTTTCATTTCAAATTCATCAATCTTTTGCTTTTCCGGGTTAAGCCAAAGCTGCGGCGAATCTAGCACCTCCCGGCTTAACTGTTCCTGTACCTGCTGGAAGTGGTTGCGATAGATGTGGGCATCCCCTAAAGTATGCACAAATTCTCCTACTTGGAGGCCAGTCTCACGAGCAACAAGCGATAAGAGCAGCGAGTAACTTGCAATATTAAAGGGTACTCCCAAAAACATATCGCCAGATCTTTGATATAGCTGCAAACTTAATTTGCCATCTGCCACGTAAAATTGATAAAGAACGTGACATGGTGGCAAAGCACTAGTAGGAACATCCTCAGGATTCCAGGCTGTAACAATCATTCTTCTTGAATCAGGAGTTTGATTAATTTGGTCAATTACCTGCCCTAACTGATCAATGACTCCTCCCGAACGTTTCCGCCAATGACGCCACTGGGCACCATAGACGTTGCCTAGGTTGCCATACTTCTCACTGAAAGCAGAATCTGACAAGATTTTATCAGTGAAAATTTCCATCTGCTCATCATATTGTTTTTTAAAAGCTGGATCTGTTTGACTGCGCAGACCAAAATTCGTCATATCAGGGCCTTGATAGTCTGGACTTTCTACCCAATTTTTAAAGGCCCATTCATCCCAGATATGATTGTGGTGTTCAAGTAAGAAGCGAATATTCGTATCACCTCTTAAAAACCACAGCAATTCACTTTTTATCAGTCCAAAAGGAACTTTCTTGGTTGTCAAAATTGGAAAACCCTTTGCCAAATCAAACCGCATTTGGGCCCCAAAAAGACTTCTGGTTCCTGTTCCTGTGCGATCACTTTTATCATGGCCACTAGTCATGATCTGCTTCAATAAATCTAAATATGGAGTTTCAAGCTTAGCCATAAATTCCTCCTATTTTTTGCGTAAATTACCATTTTGATCATATCTAATCAAATAAACAACTGTTGCGACAAGCAATACCGCCAAACCGACCGAAACTGAAATTCTTGTGTCTGGATTAATAAACATAAAAATTACAATCACAATTAACATTATAAAGGCAAAATAGTTAGAAAACGGATATAGGGGCAATTTAAAAGGGTGATTTTCTAACATCTGCGGATTATGCCGGCGAAAACGCAATTCAGCCAGCAAAATACTAAACCAGGGAATCATCCCAGGCAGTACGGATGAACTGAAGACAATCACGAATAAATCCGACATTGAGTGATTAAATTTAGCTGCCACTATATCCAATAAGAAACCTATTAGAATACCAGAACTAATTCCCATGATTGCCCGATCAGGAACGATCCTTTTAGAGATATGACCAAACATTTTTGGAGCATCCCCTTGATGAGCCAATTTAAACAGCATTCGGCTAGAAGAATAAATGCCCGAATTGGCCCCAGAAAGTGCCGCCGTTAGAACGACAAAGTTAATAATTGAAGCTGCTGCCGAGATCCCAACTTTGGCAAAAGTTGTTACAAAGGGAGAACCAATGCTGGATAGTTTATTCCAAGGATAAATAGTCACAATAACGAAAATGGCCCCAACATAGAAAATCAAAATCCGTAACAAAACCGATTTAACGCTTTTGACAATCGCTTCTTGGGGATTAGCAACTTCTCCTGCTGAAATGCCCAATAGTTCGATTCCTTCATATGAACCTACAATGATCGACATCGAGAAAAAGAAGCCTTTTACGCCACCAGTAAAAAAGCCGCCATGTTGCCATAAATTGGCAAATCCGGTTGGTTTGCCGCTATTGCCAATCCCGAAGAAAATAACCAGCAATCCTAAAATGATCATCAAGATGATAGTAATAACCTTGATCATGGCAAACCAAAATTCTAAGTTAGCATAAGCCCTGGCACTAGCTAGATTTGCTAGCAACAAAAATCCAATTATAATTAGTCCAACCCATAAGGGGTTCAAGTTGGGCCACCAGTACTTTAAGTATTCCGTTGCTGCTACGACCTCACTCATCCCAACAACGATATATTCAAAGACATTGCTCCATTCTGCTAAATAGCCTGCTAGCGGATGAACATATTCAGCTGCATAGTCAGCAAACGATCCCGTGCCAGGGTTAACATAGAGCATTTCTCCTAAAGCTCTCATCACAATATACAGCAGCAATCCTACAAAAATATAAGCCAATAAGACTGACGGGCCCGTCCATTTAATAGTTGAGGTCGCCCCCATAAATAGACCGACTCCGATTGCTCCCCCTAGCGAGATCATCTCCATTTGTCCAGCTGTCATCGACCGTTTCAGTTTAGGGGCCGAAGTATGATTTTCATCCATAAGAAACTTATTCCTTTCCACAATTGCTTCCTATTCTATTTAAATCGGGCAATCAATGCAATAGAAAAAGCATCTTGCAAGCGCTAACTGATGCTTGTTTGATGCTTTAATTTTTTTCTGCTTTCTTCAAATCGTTCTTAATCACCTTGACTGGGTTTAACCAAATGCCATTGTCGCTATATGCCCGGTTGTCTGGTGCACCATCTTTTTTGCGAACATAATCTTTGCTCGTCTTTGTTATACCAAGATGTAAGTGATTGCCTGTTAGATAGCCAATAGTTTGGCCCAGTTTGACCTTTTGGCCTTTCTTAACCGTAATGCTGCTTAAATCGGCAAATCCTTCTTGGTAAACTTCAACATAACCGTCATCACTAATAACCCAAATGTAATAGCCAATTCCGGCAGCATAGCCAACTTTATGGACGCGACCGGCGTGAACGGCCAAGACTTTGCTATTTTGACCAACTTGGGAAAAGCCAAAATCCCAACCATCATGCCAATAAGACTTGGTGGGATATAACCTGCGAAGATATTTGGTTTTACCATATTGTTGTCCTTCTTCATATTTGGGGCCATTTTTGCCGATTTTCTTAAAAGGCCAACCCCAGGTTGCTTGATACGGCTTTTTTACCCGCTTTTTTTGGCTTTTTTTAGGTTTTTGCGACTGATTGATTGTGGCTAATTCACTGTCCCAAGCCTGCTTGCCGGAATAAAATAGGCCGCCGCAAATTGCCAAAAGAACCCCAATTAGTGCTAACCACTCTAACTTGGTGGGACTTTCTTTTTTCATATCTAACCTCTATTATTCTTTCTCCACACTTTTATTATCGAGTTAATTATACAAAATAACCAAAAAAACTAAAATTCTTTCTTTACTGTTGCCCCCGCAATTGGTAGAATTAAATCGTTGTGGAGAGTTGGCAGAGTGGTAATGCACCGGACTCGAAATCCGGCGAACCCAGTTATCCTGGGCGCGCAGGTTCAAATCCTGTACTCTCCTTCATATATTAAAAGGGCATCGCTGTACGATGCCTTTTTCTATTGCTTCAGATAATTATTTTTTAAAAACTCTTCCATTCCTTGTGGATCATGACCTGTTAGATGAGCAAAGTCATCACTCAGTCCTTCCAAGTATCCCATTGCTCCGCCTTGATACATTGAAGCTAGCTCCTTTCCGTCGCCTTCTGAGGCATAAATTTTGCCAAATTCTTCAACGCTAACTGGATGATAACCAATCGTTTTGCCGGTTACTTTAGACATTATTTTACCAAGTTCTGACATGGTATATGATCGCGTCTGAGTTAATAAGTAACTTCTCCGATTTTTCAATAAATCTTGGCTTAATGCTAATTTGGCGATTGCTTCGGCAGAATCGGCAATAGTGATAAAACTCATTGCTTGTGAGCCAACTGGATAAATTAATCCGCCTCGCTCGATAAGTTCTGGTAAATATGGAATTAGCGGATCCGCATATAAACTATTCTTAGCGATGGCATAATTTAATTTGGTACCCGCTAATCTGCGTGGAAGATAGCCGTAAAAAGGCGACATCACAAAGGGATTATCTTCTTGATCAGCAATAAAACTCATCGCAACCAAATTTGGGATGCCAGCATATTCAACTGCAGACAGCACGTTTTCTAGTTCTGCAATTCGATCAAGCAGCGAGTAGGTTTTGCTAGCGATATATACTAGAACATCTAAACCAGTAAAACTAGTATTTAAACTCCCCTTATCCAAATAGTCGATCTTCCTTATTTCGATTCCATATTTTTTCAAACTAGTAGCATGGTCTGGGTTATGAACTAAAGCAATAATTTGTTCATCTCTTGCTTCTTTTAGAAGCTGTTTAACCACTTGACTACCTAGGTGCCCAGTTGCACCGGTTACTCCTATCTTCATTTTTTTACCTCATCGCTTTCTAACAAATTCTTAGCAAACTGTAATACCATAATCCAAAACAAGGCTAAGACAACTTCTAAGATTGTCCCCCAAATTATCGGAATGACATTGTTAGTTTGTAATCCTGCAAACAGCAAATCACCTAGCCCTCCCGCGCTTATCGTTGAGGCTATTGTTGCTATCGCCATGGTTGACCCCAAGGCCAGCTGCATCCCCGAGAAAAGGCTGGGCAAGGCTAGTGGCAATTGAACCTTAAAAAATATCTGCCTGGAGGTCATCCCTAAACCTCTGCCAGCTTCAACATATTGGGGATCGACATTTTTTATTCCGGTAATAAAACTGCGCAGCAAAATATATTCGCAATAAATAGTTAAAACAATAATTGCCGATGTCTTATTTAACCCAGTTATTGGCATCAGCAAAGCAAATAGTGCGTAGCTAGGGATGGAATAGAGCATGGAAAAGAAATAGGTCAACCCATTAAGCCAATTGTTCTTTTGAACAAAGAAAAAAACAATGACGATTGCTAGGCTAAGCGCAATCAATAGCGCGCTTAACACCATTTGTCCATGCTCGACCATCAATTGAATCATCTGAACATAATGGGAATTCCAATAGGCAATCATTTTAAATCCTCCCAAAGCGCCCGATTTTGTCTGACAGTAGCTAACAATTGGGATACAAACTCACTAGCCGGATGATCAACCACCTGCTTAGGTGACGCGAATTGCTCAATTTGTCCATGATTAACAACCATCACACGATCACCCAAATACAGTGCTTCATTAATATCATGAGTGACAAAAAAGAAGGTTTTGTCAGGCATTTTTTCATGTAGGGCTTTGATATCTTTTTGCAAGCTTTGTCTCGTTATCGCGTCTAAAGCCGAAAACGGCTCATCTAACAGCAAAATAGGTGGATTAGTGGCCAAGGCTCTGGCAACCCCAACCCTTTGCTGCTGCCCGCCTGATAACTGGTTAGGCATTTGCTCGCGATAGACGGCGGGATCGAGCCCCACTTCGGTCAAAAGTTCGTTGACGGTCTGGTCAATTCTTTTTTGGTCCCACTTTAATAGTTTGGGAGTCACACTTATATTTTGAGCAATTGTCATGTGAGGGAAGAGCCCAATCGATTGAATCACGTACCCAATATGACGACGCAGCTTCACTAAATCACAATTAGCCAGATTGTTGCCTTCGACGCTGATTCTGCCACCATCAGCTGTTTCTAAACCATTAATCATTTTTAAAGTGGTCGTTTTGCCTGATCCTGAGGTTCCAAGAACAGTAATAAATTCACCTTGCTTGACAGAAAAATTAAGATCCTGAAGAATCGTTCTTTTTCCAAAACTTTTCGTAACGTGTTCAAAACAAATGATGTCATTAACCATTTTGCTTGACCTTTCTAATCAATAAGTCAAAACCGACCATGATAACAAATGAAATAAGGGCCACACTAAAACCACCCACAATAACATAATCCATGCGATACAAACTGAGCCCGGTAAAAATTAACGTTCCTAATCCTCCTGCCCCGATATAAGCAGCTAAAGTCGCACTAGCAAATATTTCGATCAGCGCCAATTTCACACCGTTTAGCCAGTAAGGAAGGGCCAAGGGAACTATTACTTGTTTAAACAATTGCCATTCGTTCATCCCTAAGGAAAGGCCCACTTCTTTGATCGAATTGGGAATTTCATTAATTCCGACAATCGTATTAGTAACAATTGGAGCTAATCCTAAAAACACCAGGGCCAAGATTGCCGGCAACATCCCCGTTCCAATGATTGGAATTAAAATAAAAATCACAGCTAAACTAGGAACAATTCGCAAGAGTTGACTGAAAGTTTGGCAGATTTTCGCTAAATAGGCATTTTTAGAACCTAAATACCCAAGAGGCAGGCCAATCAGAATTGCTGCTGTCAAAGAAATGAAGCATAATTCCAAATGTTGACCTAGATAAAGGCAGTATTCTCCTGCAGAGTTTTCAAAATATTTGATGATTTGTTCAAGCATATTTATTTCCTTACATTTTCTCTAACCCAATCTTGGGCTACCGTTTGATAATCTTGTCCGTCAACATCAACTTTTTTATTTAGCTTTCGCAGAACTTCAGTGGTCAATTTCTGATCGATCTGGTTTAAGATTTTCGCTATTTTTGGATTTTTATTAAGAATACTGCTATTTGCCAAAGGAACTAAATTATATGCCGGCCAAAAATGCTTTTCATCCTTTAATACAAGGTAATCCTTGCTAACCAGTTGCCCTTCCGTAGTAGAAACTGGTGCTGCATCCCCTTCATTATTAGCCATAATTTGATATTTTAAGCCAGCATCATAAATCCGCGAACTTTTAAACCTAAACTTCCCGTAGACGGTCGCTAATCCAGGCAGACCATCAGACCGTTTGTTAAATTCGCCTTGGGTGATAAAGCGCACCTTGTCAGCCTTTTTCTGCAAATCGCCCAGCGTGTAAATTCCGTATTTCTTAGCCAAGGAAGTCTTGATAACTATTCCTTGAGAATCATTCGCTGGAGCTGCCTTTAAAACGGTTAATCCAACTTTCCTCATACCTTTTTTAGCAATTGCAGCTATTTCTTGTGAACTTTTTCCAGATAAATCAGCTTTTAAATAATTCATTGCAATTGTTCCGGTATACTCAGGATAAAGATCAACCTGCCCGGTTTTGATTGCCTGATAGATAACCGAGCTGGAAATATTAGGTTTAGTTTTAATTTTGTACCCTTCCCGTGCTAAAGCCACTGCCCAAATTTGCATCACAATTTTGCTTTCAGTGAAATCTTTTGAGCCGATTGTAATTTGAATATTATTATCACTAGCTTGTTTGGCTGACTTTTGATTTGACCAATGAGTAACAGCAATTGCTATTATTAGGCCAATTATCAATCCGAAAAGGGACCATTTTTTCTTGACTGTCATCGTTTCCTCTTGTATTTAGTATTTTTACAACTGATATATTTAAAATATAAAGCTAAGAGATGCGTAAGTCAATAGATTTGCTTAATTTATTTGTAATTTGTATAATAACAACAAAAGCTTATGAGGAGGGCTTATTTATGAAAATATCTACACGCTTTAGTGATTCAATACACCTATTATCGTTTATTGTCGTGTATAAAGGAAAAATTCCCCTTACAAGTAACACCATTGCTGGCAGCATTCAGACTTCTCCCGTCATGGTTCGGCAACTTATGAGTGACCTGCGTAAGGCGCAGCTTCTAAAGACCACCCATGGCACGCCCAACCCCCAGTTAGCTAGACCAGCTGAAAAGATTTCTCTTTTGGATATTTATCTAGCAGTTGAAAAAGACAAGCCACTCTTTGAAATTGACCATTCAACAAATCCCGACTGTATTGTGGGTGGAAATATCCAACCGACCTTGGAGCAGTTTTACCAGCAAGCCGAAATTGCAGCTAAGGCAAAGTTAGCCCAGATTAAGCTAGCTGATGTCATTGATACCATCATTGTTCGACAAACGGAAAAAGAAGCAAAAAAATCTAAGGGATAAATAAAAGGACGCCTCAACGGTGTCCTTTTTGATTTATCAACTTTTAAAATGCTCCTCCGCCGCTTCCGCCGCCAAAGCCGCCGCTGCTTCCCCCGCTGAAGCCACCAGAAGAACCGTTAATGCTTGAGCTGTGGCTGGTAGTTTGCTGGACCGCATCAGCGAAAAAGTTATCAAATGTTTCGGCAAAATTATCTTTCATACTGTCTAACAGCACAAAATAATAATAGTTAGGAAGCAGATAGTTTATTTCTTCTTGTGAGAAATTTGCTTGCAAGGTTTTTACTACTTTAGGTGCCAAGCCAAAAGCAACTGCATATGGCATTACCTCTTCCCAAAGAATTTGGTCTTCTAAAACTTTGCGGTCAAATTGGCCGATGTCGTGCAGCATTGAATAATATCCGCGAACTTGGTTCATCATGCTGACGCCAGCTTTGGTATAAGGAGAATAATTGAATTTAACAAAGAGCCAGATCCCTAGTGAGATTAACGTTCCCACAATAATCCAATTAAAGCTAGCGCCAAAAAATTGATTAGCAATTCCCAAACAAAAAACTCCTGCTACTAACGAAATTGTCAAGCGGCTAATAGAAGGAAGGTCATTACGATAATGCAGCTCCTGAGCCTTTTGGTATTCCGCTTCCTGCCAGGCTTCGTATTTTTGCGCAATCAATTTAGCTTTCGGGCGGTTTAGCTTTAAAGAACTTGAATTAAACTGCTTGCCGTCACCTAAACTAAATAATTCCGCAAGCAGCGTTTCCTGTTGGTTCTCTAATAGGTCTGGGTTTAGGAGCGTCAACTGAAAATTATTCTTTTCGGCTCGATCAATTTTTATTTGCTTTTTGGCAGCCAATTCGAGCAAGTGCCCGCTAAAAGCCCGTCCATCGGGTTGCTGATCAAAACACAGAATTTGACTAACAGCTGCTGAGTAAGATGGAGTATCAAAAACGTGCGGTGCTTTCTTAGGCCGATAAGGCACCAGTCGATTAGGTTTGTGCTTGAGAAATTTACCTAATTGAACAGCCATGATAACAAAGGCCAAGGTAATCAGAACAAATTGCCAAATCGTCTTTCTGATTTGGTTGCGTTTCCGTTCAGCATTCGCTTTAGCAGCTAGGCTTGCTTCCTGCTCCCTAATCTGTTTTAGCCGCTTTTTGCTTGAACGAAAGGTATTCTCTGCCGTAATCGTTGGCGCAAAGACAATATGCGTTTCGATAAAAGTATTGGCTGGATTTTTATCTAAGCTCAAAATGACTTTGCCTTGCTTTTTATCGACCTTGTTATACCCATCTAAGTTTCCGTGAGCCCACGCCTGCAGACTTGCAATCTTGGTGGCTGGCAGCGCGATTTCAATCCTAACGTTGTTTAACTCTTCGTCCCAGCCAGCGCCAATTATCTTCCAGTTTATTTCAGCCGTATCCTGATAGTTTTTTACCACCTTATCCAGTTGATAGCGATAAACGACCGTGAATTCCCCATCGTCTACCGGATGAAAAACTTTAAATTGGTAAGAGTGCTGTTTTTTAAAAAGCTGATAAGTATTAGCTTGACCACTATCGCTTAACTTGATTGGTTGCCGATGCCCGCCCTGGATGATAGTCACTTTAGCTTTGCTGAGTTTCTGGTTAGTATCCGTTCGCAAAGCTTGGGTATAATACACGCCATTGGTGTGATCATCAAAGTCATATTTTATTTGGCGCTCGACTTGGGCTGACCCATTTTTCTGAACCTTAACTTTCACATGGTATGAAGTTATTTCGTAGTCCGCCGCTGCTACTTTGCGAGGCATTAGCCAAACTAGCAGAAAAATAAAAGCGACAATTAGCGTCCTTCTTGGTAATTTCATTCTGTCCTCCTGTTGCTCATAATAAAATTATCCTTCAGCGACCTACCAACTGTCTAGAAAAAAACTCGAATTAAATATTGTCTGTTATATTTCCTATTTTCAAGCGGAATCGATAGCTTTTTCAAAAAAGCCTGTTAAAATAATGAATGAGAAAGACAAGTGATAAGAGAGGTTTTGTTGGCATATGTATAGTCAATGGGTTTTACCCCTATCAGCTGCAGTCCTGCTGGCCCTAATTTATGCGGTCAAGCATTCTCGGCTTTTTAACCTGTTTGACCACGAACTTCACCATTTGCTAGTACGTCGACACGATGGGTTTGGTTGGCAAATTATCGCCTTTATCTGTGACCCTAAGCTAGTGGTTGTGTGGACAGTGTTGTTGGCTAGTTATTACATTAAGAATGATCAATTCATGACCGGTTTTTGGATTTTGGGCACGTTAGGCATAACGGATGCCATTGGAATTGTCATGAAAAAATCAATTAGACGTAAGCGTCCCAATGAACATTTAACCCTTGATGCTGGTTATAGTTTTCCTAGTGGCCATGTATTGAGTTCAACGATTTTAATGCTCATTTTGCTGCAGCTCTTTGGCGCAAAATTTGGTTGGGTTTTTGGTGGAGCAATTATTGCGATCTGGTTAATGGTGATCATTTCTCGTTTAAGCCTGAAGGCGCATTACCCATCTGATGTTATAGGAGCGGCAAGTTTGGCCATCTTTTGCTTCAGCCTTTC
This sequence comes from Lactobacillus corticis, assembly GCF_018327645.1. Taxonomy (GTDB): domain Bacteria; phylum Bacillota; class Bacilli; order Lactobacillales; family Lactobacillaceae; genus Lactobacillus; species Lactobacillus corticis. The sequence continues at coordinate 29,945 of NZ_BMAY01000015.1, forward strand.
AAATCAAGTATTGCTAGTAATTCACTAAAAAGAAGCTTTGGAAATTCCAAAGCTTCTTTTTTGCTAATCATTTTTAATTTGCGGCTTCACGAAAGCCAACCATCAGACCGCCCTCTTCAGCATAAAAAGAACATAATTGCCTCATCGGACGAATAGCGATTTTTGCCAAAGGGTATTTTTCAAGAATTAGATCGCGCAATTTTTCAGCATCAGCTTGATTATTGCAATGGTCAATAATGACTTCCCCGCCTTGATAATTTAACTGCTGCATTTGTTTAGCAAGTTCCTTAATGGCCCGCTTCATGCCCCTGGTTTTGGCCAAGAGTTCAAATTTTCCTTCTAAGCTTGCAGTACCAATGACAGCAATTTTTAAAACTCCTGCTAATTTAGCAACTGCTCCGGGCACTCGGCCATTTAATGATAGGTTGCGCAGAGACTGCAGCACAAAAAGCAGATGAGTTTCTTGGCGCATCTCAGCAATTTTTTGATCTAAATCGGCCCAACGGGTTTCGCCTTTTAGCAATTGTTGAATGCCATGTAAAATAATGCTTTGTTCTGGCCCCGCGGAACGCGAATCAACTACAATGACGCTGCTTCCCGGATTTTTTTCTTCATAAATTTGTTTAGCTTGAAATGCCGAAGAATAGGAACCAGACAAGGCGCTAGTCAGAGCAATTATAATTGCTTTTTGCGACCCTTCAAGGGCATTTAACCAGTCCTGAATGCTTGGGCAGCTGCTCTTTCCGGCAACTTTTGACCGCTGCATCGTTTCTAAAAAGTCAGCGACAGTCGTTTGACCATCGTCAACAAAGGTTTCTTGCCCAAAACTTACTGTTAATGGAACTACTTTGATATTTGCTGCTTCATGATCATTTTCATTTGAAGCAGTATCTAAAATCAATCGAATTTCGCTCATATTTTATCCTCATAAAAGTCTATACCTGATATTATATAGTAAAGCTTTTTTCAACTTCAATTAACTTTACCAATTTTTAGTATGTAAAGCGTTTTCATGTGTTTACACATTCACAAAGTTAGGCTAAAATTTGAGGTGTAATTAGAGAGCAAATGCTCTTCGTGGTGATCAATTATTGCATGTTGTTGGTCGCCATAATTTTTGAGGAGGTTTTTTGATGTTAAAACCAGTTATTGAAAACGTTCATGCTAGAGAAATCTTTGACTCACGTGGTAACCCAACTGTTGAAGCAGAAGTTACCCTTTCAAACGGCTTAGTTGCCAAGGCAGAAGTTCCATCAGGTGCTTCTACTGGTGAAAACGAAGCTGTTGAATTACGTGATGGTGGTTCACGTCTTGGTGGCAAGGGCGTTTCAAAGGCTGTTAACAACGTTAACACTGAAATTAACGACGCTTTGAAGGGTATGTCACCATTCAACCAAGCATTGATCGACCAAACTATGATCGACTTAGACGGTACTCCTAACAAGGGTCGTTTAGGTGCTAACGCTATCTTGGGTGTATCTATGGCTGTTGCTGACGTTGCTGCTAAGGCAACCCACCAACCTCTTTACAGATACCTTGGCGGTATTGACCTTGAAGTGCCACAAACTTTCCACAACGTTATCAACGGTGGTGAACACGCTGACAACGGTATCGACATTCAAGAATTCATGATCACCCCAGTTAAGAAGACTTCATTCCGTGATGGCTTCGAAAAGATTGTTAACACTTACCACACTTTGAAGAAGGTTCTTGAAGACATGGGTTACGAAACTGGCCTTGGCGATGAAGGTGGTTTCGCTCCTAACATGAAGAACTCAGAAGAAGCTTTGAAGGCTTTGCACGAAGCTATTATCAAGGCTGGTTACAAGCCAGGTGAAGATATTGCTATTGCTTGTGACTGTGCTGCTTCATACTTCTACAACAAGGAAGACGGCAAGTACCACCTTGAAGGTAAGGTCTTGACTGATGACGAATTGGCAGACTACTACGACAAGCTTTTGAGCGAATTCCCAGAATTAATTTCTATGGAAGACCCATACGACGAAAACGACATCGATGGTATGGTTAAGTTCACTCAAAGCCACAAGGACCGTCTCCAAATCGTTCTTGACGACTTCATTTGTACTAACCCTGCCCTTTTGAGAAAGGCTATCAAGGAAGGTGCCGGTAACGCTTCATTGATCAAGTTGAACCAAATCGGTACTGTTACTGAAACCCTTGAAACTATCCGGATTTCACGTAAGAACGGCTACAACACTATGATTTCTCACCGTTCAGGTGAAACTGGTGACACCTTCATCGCTGACTTGGCAATTGCCATCAACGGTGGCCAACTTAAGACTGGTGCCCCAGCTCGTTCAGAACGTGTTGAAAAGTACAACCGTATGCTTGAAATCGAAGAAGAACTTGGTAAGGGCGAACGTTTGGCATTCTTCCCAGACGACGTTGACCACGACTAATTTCTTTAACTGATTTAAAAAGAGAGTTTGCAATGCAAACTCTCTTTTTTTTACATTAATTTTATCAGTCTTTGAATTAACGGTTTAGCCTTGTGCTTGAGCCAGATCAACTCCAAATGAGTCTCCCAACTTTGATGGTTGATTTTTACCCAATAATTGGGTGCATATAATTCAGCAATGGTTTGAGGAACTAAAGCAGTCCCCATACCCATTTTGGCCCACTGAATCGCTGTTCTTGAATCATCACACTTTACCGCATAAAAGACCTTGAGCCCGGCATGGGCAAAACTACTTTCAAAAATATTTTCAAAGCGCCGATAAATTATCAAATTTTCCTTGGCAATAGTTTTTAATCTGAGACTTTTATTGCGTAAAAGCTGCTGATTCGTAGTCACAGCTACCATGGGTTCGGTAGTTAAAGTTTTTGATTCAAATCCCGTATGATCAAAAGGCGTTCGCACGAGTCCCAAGTCTAGGGTCTGGTCATTTAACTTTTCTATTATGCCGAAAGTATTGCTTTCAAATATGTCAAAATTAATGTCAGGATAAAAATTTACAAATTCACGAAGTGCCGGCGTTGGCAAGCATGCCCCTGAGCTTGATGCCGTTCCGATTCGAATGGTTCCTAACTCCCCTTTGGCGGTTTTGGAAACTTGACTTTGAGCAGTATCTGCTAATGTTAAAATACGTTCTGCATAAGAGGCTAATTCCCGACCCGCATCAGTCAATTCAATCCCATGGGCGTTGCGAATGAATAGTTTGGCTTGTAATTCCTCTTCCAGCTGCTTTAACTGGTAACTCATTGGTGGCTGCGCGACATGCAATTTTTGGGCTGCCCGAGTTATTTGCTTTTCCCGCGCCACCGTCATGAAATACTCCAGCTGCTTCAAGTTCATAAACATATCCCCTTTTTGTGATATCTAATTTTTGTATATTACTTATCCTAATTAAATATTTTATTTAGGTCAATTTATATGCTACTTTAGATAAGGATAAAATTTAGGGAGGAAGAACAATGGCAAAAGAATTTCATGGCTTAAGTCAAGCCGAAGCAGATCGTTTGCTTAAAGAAAATGGGCGTAATGAAGTGCCCGAGCCTGAATACAATTTTTGGAAAGCCTTTTTCGGCAAATTATGGAACCTATCAGCGTGGATTCTAGAAGCAGCCTTAATCCTAGAATGTATCTTAGGGAAATGGATTCAATCCTTATTTGTTTTGTTAATGCTGCTGTTCGCGGCATACAACGGCGCTACGCAAAAGAAAAAGTCGCGCAAAGTTTTAGATTCAATTTCTCATGAACTAACCCCAAAGGTCCACGTCGAACGTGATGGCAAATGGATTACCCTCGACTCTAAAGAATTGGTCGTTGGCGATTTAATCAGCCTTTCTCGCGGTGACGTATTAGCTGCCGATGTTAAAATTTTGGAAGGCAGCATGAGCTTTGATGAAAGTTCAATTACTGGTGAATCTAAGGCCCAAAAGAAGCAAGTTGATGGTACTGCTTACGCTGGCACAACCTTGGTTGAGGGACATGGCCTAGCTCGAGTAGTGGCAACTGGCAAAGACTCACGTTCTGGAAAAACCATTAACCTGATTAATAACTCGGCTGCCCCAGGTCACTTACAACAACTTTTGACCAAAATCATTTACTATCTTTGCTTGTTAGATGGTATCTTAACTTTGATCATTATCGTGGCCTCATTCTTTAAGGGTGGCGACTTAAAGAATTTAATTAATATGCTGCCATTTTTGGCAATGATGTTTATTGCTTCAATTCCTGTTGCAATGCCTTCAACTTTCGCCCTTTCAAACTCCTTTGAAGCTACGCGTCTAAGTAAAAATGGCGTATTAACTTCAGACTTAACTGGTATCCAAGATGCTGCCAACCTTAATCTGCTCTTACTCGACAAGACTGGCACCATTACCGAAAACAAAACCGCTGTAAACACTTGGACAAACTTCACTAATTTAAAAGACGAAGAACTCTTAGCCCTTGTTTCTACCGCCGTTGATCGTCGAAATAGCGGAATCATTGATCAAGCTCTCATCGACTATTTGGATAGCAAACAGATCAAGAGCAAGCCAGTTGACAACTTCACCCCATTTACCAGTGATACCGGTTATTCAATGGCTGTTAGCGGCAATGACAACGTCAAACTTGGGTCATTTAAGCAATTATCGCTTATTGATCCGAATGCGGAAACAGTAACGAAAAAGATTGATTTTGCTGCCGGCCGTTCAGTAGCAGTGTTGGTGAATGACCAGTTGGCTGGAGTCTTTATCCTTAAGGATAAAATCCGCCCCGACTCTAAAGAGGCCTTGCAGGAATTGCATAATCGCGGTATCAAGACCATTATGTTAACTGGCGACAACCAAAGAACCGCTGCCGCTGTAGCAAAAGAAGTCGCCTTAAAGGGACAAGTCATTTCAATTAAAGATTTTAATGAACAAACCAAGGTCTCTGAAATCGCAGGAATCGCCGACGTTTTACCGGAAGATAAATTAAAAATGGTTAAGTACTTCCAAAAGGCCGGTTATATCGTAGGAATGACCGGAGACGGAGTTAACGACGCCCCTGCTCTAAAACAAGCCGAAGTTGGTATTGCGATGTCAAACGCAGCCGATGTGGCTAAACGGTCTGGCAAAATGGTACTGTTAGATGATGGCTTAACCCCAATTATTAAAATTTTGGATGCCGGTCACCGGGTATATCAAAGAATGACCACTTGGTCCTTAACCAAATTGGCCAGAACCGCGGAACTAACTATGCTATTAACTTTTGGTTATTTGGCTTATAACTACATTCCAATGGCCCTAAATGCGATGGTTATTTACACGATCATGAACAATATGGTTACCATGATGATTGGGACTGACCGAGCAGAAATTACTACTAAGCCTGAGAACTGGAACATGGGCAAATTGGCAAAAATTTCCTTCTCGCTTGCCTTCCTTTGGATGCTGGTCGGAATTGGCTTTGTGGCCTATTTAAATCACATTAATACTCCCCACGGCCAGGTAGGAACTATGGTTTATGTATTTTTAGTATTAAGTGCGATGTTCTTAGTCCTCATTACTAGAACCAGAAAATTCTTCTGGATGGACTATCCTTCTAAACTGGTTGGTGGCGTACAAATAGCTGATGTGATTATTACCTTTGTGCTCGCATTAGCAGGTATCGCAATGACGCAAATCTCATTTGACCAACTAGGAATGACGATCTTGGTTGCCTTGCTTGGGGCAGTTGTCATTGATATCATCTACCACCCCTTCGCACAAAACCGTTAAAAGCTTATAACTATTATGTAAAAAGTAAAAAGAGATTGAATTACCAAAAATTCAATCTCTTTTCTTTTACGGCTATTTAGCAAAACTGTTTATTATCTTTGCCAATTCCTGCGGCTTTTCAGCCTGGATGACATGTCCACATTCGTTTACATTTACATGCTTGACGAGGGAATTCATCTCGACTAAGGCATCCCCAAAATGATAATCAAAGTATGGAGAATTCTTACCAGTAACTACTAACAGCGGAATTTTCAAATCCACCACTACATCTCGCCAATCTTGCATTGCGTGATCAAGCAAAAATGGATAGTTTTCTTGCGGTTCATACGGATTTTCCTGGTAATCCTCTTGAGCCAAGTGACGCAGCTCCTCACTAACCCCGTGATAAGTTGGATGGTCAATTGGTGCTTTCAAATACTCAAAAAAATTATCCATTCTCAAGTCTTTAAAGCCAAAACGCCAATTATGGTCATTGATCATTTTGGGTGACTGATCTAAATCAACCACAGCCTTAAACTGGCCTGACCCAAATAACGACAGATAGGAAAATAGCGTAGCAGCCCCCATGGAATTGCCAACGCCTAAAACGTCATGCAAACCCTTAGCTTCCAAAAATTCGTAAACATCTTTGGCATGGCGGCTGATTCGCTGCCCCCGATAGGTACGTTCTGACCTGCCTTGATTTCGAGCCTGTAAAACGAAGATATGCCAATCTGGCATGGACTGGCAAAATTCTTGCCAGAGGCTATCTGAAGCTGCTAGCCCTGGTAGGCAAAGCATAATTGGGCCCTGATTGCCATATTCTTGATAAAAAAGCGAAACGCCGTCACTCGTCAAAAATTCCATCTAAATCCTCTATTCGTACGTCATAAAAAATAAAGAGGGCTTAACCCTCTTTTTTTAATTATTAAGCTCCGTGGAATTGTACCAATGAATAAATGTCAACATCTGGCAACAAGTCCCGACCCTTAAGATCTGGTAGTTCAATGTAGAAAGCAGCACCAACAAGCTTAGCACCTAAATCTTCAATCAATTGCTTAGTTGCTCGCAAAGTTCCGGCTGTGGCCAACAAGTCATCGCAAACGACAACTTTTTGCCCCGGCTTGATGGCATCAACGTGCATCTCAAGACTATTTGAACCATATTCAAGATCATAAGCCGCCTTAACTGTCTTACGTGGTAATTTATGTGGCTTCCGTGCAGGTACAAAGCCCAAGCCTAATTCGGTTGCAACAGGACAACCAACGATAAAGCCACGAGCTTCAGGCCCAACAATCACATCGGCCCCACGACTTTTAGCATATTCGGCTAATTCGTGGGTAGCAGCTTTGTAAAGCTTAGGATCTTGCAAAATTGGCGTAATGTCCCGAAAGACAATCCCCTCATTTGGAAAATCCTGAATACTTGCGATGTGTTTTTTAAAATCAATAGCCATTAGAAGAAAAACCTCCATCTTCGCTTTCGCTATTTTTGAGTTGATACATGTATATTTTACTCGATATCGAGCAATAATAACAGTAAAACCAGCAATTATCCTTTTAATGTACAAAACGATTTACATATTGAACTAGTCTTTGGCTAGGCATAGTTCGAAGCTGGTTGGCAAACTTAATTTTTGCATATGCCGATTGCAAATATTTTGACTGATTTAAAGGCGTCTTGACGACCTGTTCACTCTTTACCAGTTTGCCATCAGCCAATTTAACAAACCTTAATTCAAAGAAGACTCTTAAAACAAAGAGGATCTCTTCATAGTCCATGCCTAAAAAAGGAGCTACTTCCTGGTAATCTTCAGGACTAAGAGCTGGATGAGTATAAATATATTTTAGTACCTGTCTAAATTGAGCTTCATTGGGAATTGCGCTCACAGGCAATTGATCTACTAAGAACCGCAAATAGACTTCATCAAATTCTGGCTCTAAGGCTTGATTTAATTCATTTAGGTTTCGTGGCGTATCAAGTAATACCAAACTGCCACCTTCGCCGTGATAATCATTTAAAAGCAAGACTTGATCATCCGCCAAATTATATTGATTTTGCGCTAACTTGAGATTCTTAGGATCAAAGAAAAGATATTTATCGGCAAATCCCATTACATATTTTTCTCTTCGTAAATCAATTACTGCCTGATTGGTCAAATATTGCGGTGACCCAAATTCAAGACCAGCAATGATTCCTTGTAAACTGCTTTTTCCCCGGTAGTTATTAAGGCCCAGTTCAACAAAAATGCGGTTTACATAGGGCAATAGTTCGCTAGTTAGATAGCCCATATTGAAGCCCAAAACCGTTAAGCCGCCAACCGTAAACCTGACATGGTTCTTATCACTGCCGATCTTAATGAAGTGGCTGATTTGCGGAGCGGTCAAAGAAAAAATTGGCTTTGGATGGTCAGTTCCATAAGGACCAGCAGCCTGAATTTCCGCCATCACATCTGGCTTCAACTGCTTAAGCGGCAATTCCAGATCATACTTTTTATTGGCTGAATTGGTATTTGCAACCAAATGTTCTTTAAAAGCATTGCGCAATAAATCAATCTTATCTTCTGTTAGGGAAAGGCCACAGGCAAAATCGTGACCGCCAAATTTGGTTAGCAAATCTTGCTTCAGAGGTTCAAGTGAATCAAAGAGATTGATGTTTGGCGTGGAACGACCTGATCCCTTGATTTCGCCCTGATCATTTTTGGTTAAAACAATAGTTGGTTTATGCAGTTCCTCAACAATTTTATTGGCCACTAGACCTAATACTCCCTCGTGGAAACTTGGATCATAAATGACCAAACTTGGTTCTTTAACCCAGCCATTCTGTTTTACTTGCTCAAGGCAGCTTGAAAAGACTTTTTTAGTTAAATCTTTACGTTCATTATTAAGATCTTCAATTTCTTTAGCCAGTTTGTCAGCTTCAAGTTCATCATCCGTCAGAAGCAATTCAACAGCCAAGCTGGCATTAGCTAGGCGGCCGGTTGCATTTAGACGAGGGGCAATATTAAAGCCAACATCAGTTTCATCAATTGTACCTGCTTTCAGGCCAGCTTGCTTAATCAAAGCCTGCAAGCCTACTCTTGATGTTTGATTAAGGACTTCCAAACCGCGCTTAACAATAATATGCCCTTCACCACTGACCTTAACCATATCGCCAATGGTTCCAATCATTGCTAAGTCCAATAAATCAGTCATTGGATCTTGCATTAATTGGCGACAAATTGTATAAGCTACACCTGCCCCGCAGTAATCGTCAAAAGGATATGCTTGACCGGGATAATTGCAATGGACCACCGCATAAGCATCGGGAATTTGGTCTTGAATCGTATGGTGATCAGTCAGAATCGTATCAACGCCAGCTTTTTTAGCATAGGCAATTTCTTCTACTCCGGTGATTCCATTATCGACCGTAATTATCAGTTTAGTGCCATCCGCAACCAGCTTTTGGTAGCTTTCCATATTAGGGCCATATCCATCTTTAAAACGATCAGGAATAAAATAATGCACATCAGCCCCTAAAATGCTTAGCGTTTCCGTCATAATTGCCGTGGCGGTAATGCCATCAGCATCATAATCGCCATAAACGGTAATTTTTTGCCCCGCATCTACGGCCTCCATAATTCGGTCAACCGCCTTGTCTAGGTCATGCATCAAGCTCGGATCGGCTAAATTTTCTTCTGTCGCATTGAACCAAAAATTTAATTGTTCTTCTGTTGTAATTCCTCGCAAAGAAAACAACTTAGCCGTAATCGGGCTAAGTTGAAATTGCTCAATCAGTTCTGGTGAAATTGCTTCACCTGTTCGCTGCTCCCATTTCATGAGTTTAGTTTAAACACCTGCAGATTCTTATTAGTTGCTTTTTCTGTATCGATTAATTTCCCGCGGACCGCCCAACGGTTAACCCCACCATCGGCACAGGTAATCAAAGTCACGATTGCCTTTTTAGTGTTGCGAACGAGATAAACCGCATGCGGATCTACCTTTTTCTTCATGTAAATTCGATAAATATAAATATGCTTTAGGTCGGTCAAATATACCTTTTGCCCAAGCTGAGTATTCTCTAAGGGTGAAAATAGTATGCCATTGCTAGTCATATAGTGGCCTGCCAAAGGATAATTACCCTTACCCATAGTTTGATTTGCTCTCATGGTCCCGCCACCAGTTGACAAGGAATCATCGGACAATCCTAACATAATTGGCAAATACATATTTACATCAGGAATTGCTAAGGCACCGATAGCATTGGCAGTATTTTTCAATCTAGTCTTGGTAGCCTTGGCGGCATCCATATCTTTGACCTTGCTAAAGTCAAACATCCCTTTTTTCTTTTTATTGGCCTCTACCTTCTTTTTGGTTAATGAAGATAGGGTTGATTGCTGGTTTTGTCTTATCATCCAGTCACCAATCGGCTTATTGAAAATTAACACAATTCCAGCTACCAGTAAAATTATCGCTATAATCCTGATAATTAAACTTTTCTTATCAGACTTTGACTTATTTTCTTTTGTCATCGTTATTTGCCTTTGATATCGTCGTCATTCATTTTTAAAACTGCCATAAAGGCATCTTGAGGTACCTCAACGCGTCCTACCGCCTTCATGCGTTTCTTGCCCCTACGTTGCTTTTCAAGCAGCTTAGCACGTCTGTCAGGGTCGCCAGTATGAATCTTCCAAGTAACATCTTTCCGATATGGTTTAATTGTTGCTCGCGAAATAATTTTAGCACCAATTGCTCCCTGAATATCGACTTCAAAGTTTTGACGCGGAATTAACTTTTTCAACATGCTTGTCATCTGACGAGCCCGTACTTGTGCTTCATCCCGGTGAGCGATAAAGCTTAGAGCATCGATCGGATCTTTATTCAACAAGATATCGATCTTAACTAAATCAGTCGCCCGATAGCCGATAATTTGATAGTCCAAGGAAGCATAACCCTTAGTGGATGATTTCAAGTCATCGAAGAAGTCAAAAATAATTTCGGCCAGCGGAATCTCATAAATAACGTTGACACGATATTTGTCGAGATAGTCCATGGTCTTAAATTCACCGCGTTTGCGTTGACAAAGTTCCATGACCGGTCCAACAAAGTCATTAGGAACCATGATTTCAGCTTTTACATAAGGTTCTTGAACTTCTTGATATTCCCCTGCACTCGGCAAATCACTTGGGTTGTCAATTACTTTGGTCGATCCATCATTCATAATTGCATGATAATCAACACTTGGGGCCGTCATGATCAAATCCAGGTTAAATTCTTGCTCTAATCTTTCCTGGACCACGTCCATATGGAGCAATCCTAAAAATCCGCACCGAAAACCAAAGCCCAAGGCAGTTGAACTTTCAGGTTCAAATTCAAGGGCAGCATCGTTTAGCTGCAGTTTTTGCAAGGCCTCTTTCAAATCGTCGTATTTAGCATTATCAACGGGATACATCCCAGAATAAACCATTGGCGGAATTTGGCGATAACCTGGAAGAGGTTCAGCTGTCGGATTATCAGCATCCGTGATGGTATCACCAACTCGCGTTTCGCGGACTGATTTGATGTTGGCAGTTAAGTAACCAACATCGCCAGCAATCAGGATATCCTTTTTTACGGGATGGGGACTGGAAACACCGACTTCAGTTACTTCATACTCCTTGCCAGTATTCATAATCTGAATTCGATCACCCTTTTTAACCGTTCCTTCTTTAATTCTGACGGATAAAACTACCCCACGATAATCATCGTATTTTGAATCAAAAATCAGGGCTTTTAAAGGTGCCTGTAGATCGCCTGTCGGAGCCGGAATGTCAGTCACAATCTTTTCTAGCATGTCTTCGATTCCCTGACCGGTTTTGCCGGAAACTTCAGCTGCGTCACTGGCATCAAGTCCAAGCATTTCTTCAATTTCTTCTTTAGCTTTTTCGGGGTCGGCCGAAGGCAAATCAATCTTGTTTAAAACAGGGACAATTTCCAAATCATTGTCAACTGCCAAATAAGTATTAGCAAGCGTCTGAGCTTGTACGCCTTGACTTGCGTCTACGACTAACAGCGCACCTTCACAAGCGGCTAAAGAACGAGAGACTTCATATGAAAAGTCAACGTGCCCAGGGGTATCAATTAGATGAAAGACGTAGTCTTCTCCATCCTTGGCGTGGTATTTCACCTCAACGGAGTTCATCTTGATCGTAATTCCCCGTTGACGCTCTAAGGGCATATCATCAAGCATTTGGCTTTTCAGCTGCCGCTCTGAAACCGTATCTGTCAGCTCCAAGATACGATCAGCGATCGTTGACTTGCCATGATCAATATGGGCAACGATGGAAAAATTGCGAATATGTTTTTGATAGTCTTCTAATTTTTTGAAATCCATATAGTTGTTCACCTTTTCTGTAATACTCATTATATCAAAGCCATATTTGCAAATAAATTTTTTAAGCAAAAAATACTCGCTGACAAATGGTCGGCGAGTATTTTGGCTCTATAATTTTTCCTGTTGATGGTTTATCTATATGATATCCTGTTAACAGGATTTTTTATTGCGCAAGAAAAAGAGGCCATAGCCTCTATTTCTCAA
>NZ_BMAY01000016.1 GCF_018327645.1 Lactobacillus corticis
TGGTAACAGAAAAAGATCCATATAGTATCTAAACTAATACTATACGGATCTTCAATTCAAGCTCATATCAACCCTTATCAACAGGATTTGACAAAGAGCCTTAAAAAAGAGCTGATCATTATTGATCAGCTCTTTTTTTGCTAATTACCAAATATGAACCCGTTCTTCCGGCTTCAAGTACATGCCATCACCAGGTTTAACGTCAAATGCTTCATAGAAATCATCTTGACATTGGCTTTGGACATTTGCCCGTTCCGGACCAGGCGCATGGACGTCTACGGCTACTTGCGTCTTAATTGCTTCAGTTAATTGCTTGTTAGCCCAAACTCGCGCAAAGTTTTCAAACAATGGCTTCAAATCATCGCCTTCATTTTTAGCTGCTTGTACAGCCGCCGTCAAACCGCCTTGGTCGGCAATGTTTTCGGAAACAATTTGCTTACCATTCAGTTTTACCGGCCCGTATTGAATTCCATCAAAAAGGGCAATTTCAGCTTGGGTCCGCTTTTTGAATTCAGCATAGTCAGCATCTGTCCACCAGTTTACCATATTGCCGTATTCATCAAATTGCGCCCCGTTATTGTCAAAAGCATGCGAAACTTCGTGAGCAATAACCGTCCCAATTCCGCCAAAGTTTTCAGACCGACCTTGCTTTAAGTCATAGAATGGGGCTTGCAAAATTGCTGCTGGGAAGGTCAAATCGTTTCTTTGCGGGTCATAGCAAGCATTTACCAAGTTGCCTGGCATCAACCAAACTGTTCGGTCAACCGGCTTATGCAATTTTTCAATTTCATATTTAATATTTTCAACGGCAGCAGCCCGCAAATTGCTGTAAACCGAACCGCCTTGGTCAGCTGAAATGATCCGGTAACGATAATACAATTCTTCAATTTTGTCAGGATATCCGACTTTCAAAATTAAAGCTCGAAGCTTTACAATTGCTTTTTCCTTGGTAGCTTCCGACAACCATGAATTATGCGTAATCCGTTCTTCATAAACGGCCAGCATTTTATGAATCATGTCTAAAACATCGGCTTTAGCTTCTTTACCAAAGTATGTTTGGCCATAATAAACCCCTACCGGTTCACTAAAGAGGCTATTGGTTAAATGATATGCTTGCTTATCCGGGGCTGCCAATTCTGGTTGTCCCGTTAAAGCTTGATGATAAGGAAAGGCTGCTTCACGAAATTCTTGTGACAAGCTGGAAGCTGCCCCATTGATGAACTTAGCCAGCAGCCAGCCCTTTAATTCGGTAAAGTTAGCTGACGAAATAAGTTCGTTAACATGATCTAAGAAACGTGGATCAGTATTGATTACCCGTTCTGGCTTTTCAGCAAAAACGCCTTCGAAATAGCTTGCAATATCAAATTCAGTAAATTTGCCTGCGAACTCAGCCCAGCTAATTGGATTATACATTGCCGGATAGTCAGCCCACTCTTCAGTTGACTTAACCAAACCAGCAATCTTACGGTCAAAGGCAATTGCACCTTTGGCGTATTCAGCAGCTTCAGCTTCAGCAAGGCCAGCTAACTGCAGCAAGTGGGTTGTTTGCTTTTCGTAAATAGCCAAAAGCTGCTCAGCACCGTCTGCTTGGTAAGTGGTCGTATCTGGCAAAATCGTCCGTGGACCACTAAAGTACACGAGGTTCTGCTTAGTATTTTTCATATCAGCATCTACTGATACATCGAAAGGAATAGTGAAGGCATTCAAAGCCAATTTGGCAGCTTTAGCATTAAAGTCAGCCCAGCTCTCAATCCCCAACAGTTCCTTCAAGTCTTCTTGCAGGGGCTTAGCGCCCTGTTCGTTACGTTGTTTAAAGTCGCGGGCAAGTCGGTAAAAAGCTACTGCCTTGTCCAAGGTAGGCACATCACTAATGGCTTTTTGACCATCTGCAAAAGCCGCAAAATCTGCCATCAAGGCTTTTTCTACATTCAAATCAATCCCGTCAAAAGAACTAATCCGCGACCGGTCTGAAGGAATTTCTGCTTGCTTAATCCAAGCCGAATTTACCGCCAAATACAAATTGTCTTGTGGTCGGACATTATCTTGAGCTTCAATGATATTGCCGCTTCCACCACGTACATTAAGATGTGTCATAAGCAAATCCCCTTTTCTAGCTAATTAAAGTTTAATCAAGTTAATAATATCATTATAGCAGAACTAAACCAACTAATTAGCTAAACCATTCCAACTTATCGCGCAAAGAACGATAAAGCGGAATTAACATCATGGGCATCAAAAAGATAGCTGCGGCCGCAAAAGCAAAAAGCGGGATATAGCCGAAAGTATCAATTATGCCCCCACCAACTTCGGCCCCAAAGGCCCGGCCGGTGGCACTGGCTACCAAACTCATCCCTTGATAGTTCCCCTTGCTGCTGTTCGGCGTTAATTCATTTACCAAGGCTGGAATAGCCGGAAAAGCCGTCGACTCGCCCAGCGTGAGGATAACCATCGATAAGGCGAAATGCAGATAATCTTTTGCAAAAGCCAAGGTTACAAAAGAAATGGCAAACATCGTTAGCCCAAATAAAATCTGCAAATATAGGGTTTTGAAAATTTGAAAACGGGCCAAAATTGCCTGAACGATAACGATAATGCTGGCATTGAGCGTCCACAAAGTACTGTACATATGGAAAGGAATCCCTAAGGAAACCATGTAAACTGATAGGTTTGACTCCCAGTTCATGTACATCAGCCAAGTAACTGCCAGGGAAGCAAATAAACCAATGGTTAAGCGCAAATTGTACTTCGGCATCGGCACCGCTTTAATCTTTTTGCCAGTTTTGCCTTTGGCCAAGCGTTCTTGATGGTATTTGATAATTGGGCGGAAAGTAATTGCTGCTGTGATGAAAGCAATCAAATACAAAAACGCCGCAATTAAAAATAGCAGCTTAACGGAAAAGGCGTATAAATACCCCACAATCAAAGTCCCGATCACCACGCCTAAATTTTGTGAAAAGTAAAGAATATTGAAGACGTAGCGACTAGGATAGCGTTTTAAACTCGTTGCAATGGAATTAATGATAGTTCCTGTCCATCCACCTAAAAAGCCAGTTAAGGTCAGCCAAATCCAATATTCCGGCCAACCATGGAAAAAGGCCAACAAAAATAAAACCACCGTATTGCTGCCAAAGCCAAACAATACCAATGGATATGGATTAAAGCGATCATACAGTTTGCCGGCGATCAATGAGGCAACCAAGTTGCCGG
Source organism: Lactobacillus corticis (assembly GCF_018327645.1). GTDB lineage: Bacteria > Bacillota > Bacilli > Lactobacillales > Lactobacillaceae > Lactobacillus > Lactobacillus corticis. The sequence goes on from NZ_BMAY01000016.1 coordinate 3,208, forward strand.
CACAGTTGGTAAACAATACCCAGCCTATAATCGTAAGGCTTATGTGCAGTTGCTTGTTTAAGTAAACCGAAGTTAGCGGCCAGATAAAACTCGAACCAATCCAGGCTGCTAATTCGCCAAAGATCAGTCCTGGCAGCTTAATTTCATCAGCTGGAACCCGGCTGAATTTAGGCTTCATAAATACTCCTCCCTTTTTTTATCAACTATTTATAATTTTTGGTCATAAAACCTATTCTATCATACCTTTTGCCAAAAAAATAAAGCGCTTAAAGCGCTTCATTTTTTCTCTTATCGTACTAATTTGTCCCAAATGACTGGCTTACCAGCTGCCAGCGACTTAGGCACATCAATAATTCGTTGATTGCTTGAACCGCGGAATTGAAGAGTCAAGTCCTTTTCAGCTTCCAAAAACCGACCATCAACTAGGATATCAATCTTTTTCAGCATTTCGACTTTATCTGGAGTTTCCTGCAGCAATTCGTCCCAAGTATAGCCTGACCACGACCAAATATCTTTTTTGTGACCAAATTCTTTTCTAACGCGGTTAATTAGCTTCAAGCAGACCCAAGTATTTAAGAAGGGCTCGCCGCCTAACAGCGTTAAACCTTGGACATAATCTTGACTCAAATCAGCAATAATCTGATCTTCTAATTCTTGCGTATAAGGCTTGCCGTAATTAAAGTTCTGAGCTGCTAGATTATAGCATCCCGGACAGTCAAACAAGCAGCCTGAAACATACAAAGAACATCTTACGCCTTCGCCATCAACGAAATTAAAAGGCTTGTAGTCAGCAATTTTATGCAGGCTATAATCTTCTGATTTCCATTCGCCTGGTTTGGGATTTTTGGGCATGCGCACCGTTTGACTTTTGGCCTTGGGCTTTTTTGCAACCTTAGGCTTATATTCGTTGGGGTTTACAAAAATCGATTCACCGCCAACATTGATTTTGATCAAATTTCCCCGAACATCAGGACCTTCTTGGTTATTTTCGTCTCTACTCGGCATTCTTCAGCTGTTCCTCTTCTGCTTCCTGCTCAACTAACCCAGTACTCATGTGCTTTACCCGGTGGGCAATTTCTTCATGCCGTCCGTGAACCATTGGCCGACGCAATGGGTTGCCTAAGTAACCACAAGTCCGCTTGACACAATCACAGGTCTTAGGATCGTGATTGCCGCAAACTGGGCATTGGAAGCCCTTGGCCGTAGCCTTAAATTCGCCGGCAAAACCACACTTGTAACACTTGTCGATTGGCGTGTTGGTGCCTAAATAACCTACCTTATCGTAAGCAAAGTCCCAAACAGCTTCCAAGGCAGCTGGGTTTTGCTTCAGGTTCGGGTATTCACAGTAGTGAATGAAACCACCAGCAGCATAGTATGGGTAGTCTTTTTCAAAATTAATCTTTTCAAATGGCGTTGGGTGCTTGCGTACATCATAGTGGAATGAGTTGGTGTAGTATTCCTTGTCAGTGATGTCCTTAACCTTGCCAAACTTTTCAGTATCAAGCCGGCAGAACCGGTCAGTCAAGCTTTCGCTAGGAGTTGAATACAAGCTGTAGTGGTAGTGGTTAGGGTCTTCTTTTTCCCACTTAGCACATAAGTCATGCATCCGACGGACGATTTCTACCGTAAAGTCATGAGCTTCTTGATTATGTTCCCAGTTCGGACCGTAAAAGACGGTTGCTACTTCGTACAGGCCGATGTAGCCGAGCGAAATCGTGCAGCGTCCGTTCTTGAAGAGTTCGTTGATATCGCCATCTTCTGTCAAGCGCTTGCCAAAGGCACCATATTGGTACAAAATTGGCGCATTCTTAGGGCTGGCTTGCAATACCCGCTTAGCCTTAAATTGTAAAGCTTCATGGCAGGTCAGCATTAAGTCATCAAAGATGTCCCAGAAGCGTTGCTTGTCACCACGTGATTCCATCGCAACCCGTGGCAAGTTAGCCGTAACGACGCCCAAGTTCATCCGACCAGAGTTGACTTCCTTGCCATTTTCATCCTTCCAGCCTTGCAAGAATGACCGGCAGCCCATTGGACACTTAAATGAACCTGTGATCTTCTTGATCATGTCGTAGCTCAACACATCTGGATACATCCGCTTAGTGGAGCATTCAACTGCTAATTGCTTAATGTCATAGTTTGGATCGCCTGGGTGCAGGTTCAAGCCCTTCTTAAGCGTAAACAACAACTTAGGGAAAATCGCAGTCCGGTGTTCCTTACCCAAACCATTAATTCTGATTTTCAGGATGTCTTTTTGAATCTCGCGTTCAATCCAGTTGGTGCCTAAGCCAAAGCCCAATGAAGTAAATGGCGTTTGCCCTTGAGTTGAGAACATGGTGTTGATCTCATATTCCAAACTCTGCATTGCGTCGTAGATATCCTTCTTGGTCCGCTTCTTGGCAAAAGCTTCTAACTTGTCAGGATCAGCAATAAATTCCTTGGCTTCTTCCAAGTGCTTTTCATAGTTCTTAGCGGCGTAAGGAGCTAAAACTTCGTCTGCTCGGTCAAATGAACAGCCACCATATTGACTAGAAGCAACGTTGGCAATAATTTGAGCTACTTGACTAGTAGCTACGCCGATTGAGTTGGGACTTTCCATCCAAGCATTCCCAATCTTAAAACCATTAGCCAACATTTCCTTGAAGTCGATCAAGCAGCAATTAGTCATTGGTGACAAAGGCGTGTAATCAAGGTCGTGCCAGTGAATGTCACCACGCAAGTGAGCCTTAGCCACATGTTGCGGCATCATCGTTAAACCAACCGTCTTCCCAACCGTGCCGGCAGTTAAATCCCGCTTGGTGCTAAAGACGTCGGAATCTTTATTAGCATTTTCATTGACAATTGAAGGATCGCCTTGAATCATCCGCTTAAGGCGCAGCTTGGTGTCGGTTTCCTTGCGCCAAGCAATTTCATCGTTGCGCCGATGATCAATATAGCTATCGGCTTCCCGCTCATAGCCCATTTCGGATAAAGCTGACTTGAAAGCATCAGCTACTTCATTTGCAGAAACTTCATGCTTAGGCAATTTACCAACGATGCGCGCGATAATCACATCCTCAGCATCCCCAAGATCTAGTGCCTCCAAAATCAAGCGCAACTTAAAGGTTCTAAATGGGTGCTTGGCCCCATCGCGCTTAACAAATGTCGTAGGAATTACTAAAGTATTCGTCTTTTTTACTGATGCTTCCGGCTTTAACATGGTCCAATCTTCCTTTCTTGTTTATGGCTAGATTGTACCACGAATACAACATCTTGTATTCTATGCAAAATCGGTTATACATCTTGTAGATAGGCACAAGATGCGATCGTACCGCTAATCAAGCACTCGTTTATAATTCAAAAAGTTTTTTTGTTATTTTTTTGGAACAAAAAAAGTCCAATTTTCAAGTAGAAATTGGACTTTTTTATAATTTTTCTCAAGCAGTCAACTACTAGATCTAGTGATCTTGACTCCGCGCTTGCATCTTCTTGCTTTCTTCTTCGAAATACTGCCCCTTATTTACTTGGTAGTAGGTCTTGTAACGCTTGTAGTAGTTGTGGAACATATATTTCATCAATAACCAGCGTTTAAAGCCCTTGTCGCGGTCGTAAAAGACAGTCGTGCCGTATCGGCCTTCCTTCAACAACTCCTTAGCTGCGCGTTTAGTTTCGTTGTCATAAGCATATTCGTTAAAAATCTTTGTTGGCACGCCCAACCACAGCTTATGACCAGTCTTTAACTTGTTGCCATAAACTGTTTCTTGATCCTTAAGAGAATCATTGACATAATCTTCCACATACCATTTTGCAAGATTATAGCCGTTTAAAGTGACATAAAAACTAGACCGACCTTGCCGCAGGTTGATTTCAAAGAACTTGTATTGTCCATCCCGGACATCATACTTGATATCAAAGTTGGCCATTCCTACATAGTTAAGCTTTTCCAAGAAGTTTTGCACGGTATAGTACAGCTCTTGGTTATATTCGGGCATAATTGCCATGTAGTTGCCAATTGACTGTGGCGTTGGGTCTTCCAAAAGCGGGTGACCTAAGCACATCATCTTTACTTGATGATTCTTGTCCACGTAAGCATTTAATACCCGCATGTTGGAGTCATCGCCTGGAATAAAGTCTTGCAAAATCAAATCTTCGGTATAACCGTGGGTATAAATCTTGCCCACAATATCTGCTAATTCAGCTTCATCGTGGATCGTGAAGGCCTTTTTGCGTCCTTCAAATTGACACTTCAACCAAGCAACTGGATCTTCTGGTTTCAATTCCACTGGGTAAGGGAAAGGCAGGCTTAAATAATTCTCAGCTTGATAGTCGGCCATCGTAACAATCTTGGTTTTAGGATATGGCAAACCATATTGCTCAGCAATTTCGTAAAAGCCTTCTTTGGAGATCAATTTTTCCAGCAAGTCATAATCAATGTATGGCACAACAAAGACTTCTGACAATTCGTCCTTATGCTTGGCTAGCAGTTCAGCATACCCGTCACCACACGCAATTAAGATTACTGGTTCTTGGTGAGAACGATATACTTCCATTTTCTGCTTCATGACGTTCATGAATTCTGGATCGCTGCTGAAGCCTGGGTGGGTTTCAACTTCGACAATCTTAGAATAGCGCGTTGCAGCTAATTGCACATCTGCCAGTGCTTTAACCTTAATCCCGTATTCTTCATTGAACGAACGAGCCATACCGTACACGTTAATGTCACTGCCGAGCAAAATCGGCGTAAAGTTTGCTGTCATTGTTAAAAAATTACTCCTAACTAAACCAACTTGCCCTGTTCAATCAAGTCAGCTACTTCTGGTTGTACACGTTCATACTTCTTCAAAGTACCTTCGAAGTCGATAAAGTATAACTTGTACCAAACCAAGAAGGTGTAAATAGTCCAAATCTGTCTCCGATGACTGCCGTCGCCCTGATAATTTTCATCCAACAGTCTAATGATCTTTTCTTGATCAAAAATATCATTTACAAAGTTTTCACTAAACAATTCCCGAACTTGCTTGTAAAAACGTGGTTCTTGCAACCATTGTTTGATTGGGGTTGGGAAGCCTAATTTTGGCCGCTTAGCCCATTCATCTGGTAAAACGCGCTCTGAAGCTTTACGCAAAGCATATTTGGTATCATGTTCATTTACCAAGTATTTGGTTGGAATTGAGTCGGCCAACTCCGCAATCTTGCGGTCCAAGTATGGTACTCGCAATTCCAAAGAGTGCGCCATTGAAATCTTATCGGCCTTTTGTTCGATGTCATTTAACATGAAGTGGTGCAAATCAATGTATTGCATCTGCTTAACGTTATCAGCATCCTTAACTTTGGCAAAATCGGCCTGGTAATTACCATTTACCGTCAAATCATTCCGATATTTTGGCTGCAAAACCCCGTTAGCATCTTTGGCAGTGAAAATGGTCGGATAATCCATGTCATAAATAACTGACTGACCAACATAGAAATCAGCTGGATTGGCTAAATTCGTGTACATATGAACCCGGCCTGGGAAATTAGGCATCTTTTTCAGCTTGCGCGCTAATTTCACTTGCTTAGCCTTGCTCATTTTCTTCAGCCGTGCAGTTATTTTCTTAATGGTGTTATTGTGCGTATGCATCCCGTAGTTGACATAGCCGGCAAAAAGCTCATCAGCCCCTTCACCTGAAAGGACCACCGTAACGTGCTTTCTCGCTAACTTGCAAAGGTACCAGAGAGGAATAATCGACGGGTTAGCGTCTGGTTCATCCATGTGGTATTGCATTTCCGGGAAGTCTTTCATGGCTTCATCGGCCTGAACCTTGCCACTGAAGAACTTCCAACCCTTGAGGTCAGCTAGGGCTTTAGCTTTAGATGCTTCATCATAAGTATTGTCATCAAAGCCAATTGAAAAGACGTTGTCTGGGTTTAAGATACTGGTAATGTAGCTAGAGTCAATCCCTTCTGACAGAAAGGCCCCTACAGGAACGTCAGCCACCCGATACAAGTCAACCGTTTCCTTCAAATCATCATCAATCTTCTTGATCGTTTCTTCAAAAGTAAGGTTGTTTTCTTTGTATTCGGCATCCCAGTATTGATGCATCCGCATGTCGCCAGCTTTATATTCAAACCAGTGGCCTGCTGGGAAACGATATACGCCCTTAAAGAAAGTCTCTGAAAGGTCATTATATTGGTTCATCAAGTACGGTTTAACAGCTTCCGTATTTAATTCTTTCTTGAAATTAGGGAATTGCAAGAAACTCTTCAGCTCTGAATCTACTAACAGATGACCATTTTCATTTGAATAGTAAAGCGGCTTAATTCCAAAGAAATCACGCGCACCAAAAAGGGTCTGCTTGTCATCATCCCAAATTAGGAAGGCAAACATTCCCCGAACCTTCTTCAATAGGCCATCCATACCCCATTCTTCATAGCCGTGGAGCAGTACTTCCGTATCAGCCTTAGTAGTGAAGGTATGTCCCGCCTTAATTAAATCATCTCGTAATGGTTGAAAATTATAAATTTCACCGTTAAAGATAATTGCTTTGGAATTATCTTCATTGAAAATTGGCTGACTACCGCCCCGAAGGTCAATAATGGACAAGCGTCTAAAGCCTAGAGCAACCTTGTCATTAGTATAAATCCCATCTGAATTGGGACCACGGTGACGGATCATTTCCATCATCTTACCGATGGTCGCTTGTTTGTCGTTGATCTCCGGGTCATAAAAAGCGACTATTCCACACATAAATTATCATCCTTTAAGTTTCTATCTTCTTATTTATTAACTGTTCCATTATAAGGCTATCTAAAAGCAAGCACAAAATGTTTTACCTATTCTTAAGCAAATATACCCTTCTAGGAGCAGCCGCACCGTAACCGAAGGCCTGGATTCGGTTGCGCTCTAAGTCAACATTTACGATGTAAGCCGCTGCTTCATTTTCTTGGTCAATTTTTCGATCAAGCATCTTATTGAACTTAGTGGTAAGCGAGTGGTTGCGTCCCATTAAGGCAGAACAGTTGAAAAAGATATATTGAATGCCGTTAATTCGAAATTGATCTTCCCGGTGGCGGTGACCACAGAAGTAGGCAATAATTTGCGAGTTCTTAATTTGGGTAAAGTCAAAATCATTCGTCAGCCCAAATTCTGCGGGAACGCCTTGACTGGAGTGCATGCGGCCGCGTTCACGCTGATTATAAGCGACCAACAATTCATGCAGCGACCGACCATTATACTTCAAGGCGTTGCTGCCCTTGCGATTAATCGGATTGCCGTGACTCATAAAGATGATCTGTTTACCGGACGATTTAGACAAAATCTCAATTATCTCTTCGATCTGATCTTCTCTCACGCCCAAGGTAAGTTTAGTATCGTAAACTTTTTGATTGCGATTATTGAGCAGATATGGAATATCGCTGGTATTGACACTAATGATGCGCAAATCATCAAAGTCAAAGTAGCAAACCCCATGCTGGCGCGAAATGTAATGAATGCGGGCTTGACTATACATTTCTGGCCACATGATATTTTCAAATTCATGCTCTGGGAATGAAGGACTTAAATCATGGTGTTCATCAAACTTGTCATTTTCATCATGATTCCCCTTTACGATTACATAAGGTACTTTACTGCTCTTAAAGGCATCGCGTAACTTATGCAGCTCGCTTTCTCCCAACAAACCAGCATCTGAGCCATCGATCCAATCTCCCAAATGCGCCTTCAAATCAAGCACATCCAAGTCATCCAAGTAGGAAAATTCCCGCACATGCGTTAAGCCATTCCAACCATAAAAATCAATTGAATTTTTATCCTTAAAATGCGTGTCGGTGATAATGCCAATATTAATTGAATTTTTGCCATGCCGGGTGTGTTCCTTGACTCTTTGGGCAAATTGCTCAAAATCTTGCTCCACTTGGTAACGGCGACCGGTTTGTTTGTTTTTAAAAGCCCGAAAACGACCCAATTCCTTACTGAATTTGCGGACATATTCTGGTGCCAAGTTATCGGTACTTTCTGGGCTTAAGGCCTGACAAAGATTGTCTTTTTCATCTTTATAAACGGTCAGCACAAATGAGCGCCCATCTGGTGTACCGTCACTGCTATCAACATGATATTCGCCAACTGTCGTGTATTGCTGCATCGGGTCCGTCATGACATTCCCCTTAGGAATTTGCTTGCGACGTTGTGCCCCAACCATCTTATCAACAATGCCACGGGTGTACTTAAAAATTCCCATAATTTTACCTCAAAGTACAGAAAAAAGCCGGCCTTACAACCGACTTTACTTAAGCATTATGAACCAAAGCATAGCTAGCCAAACCGAGTGAGAGCACTGCATCTTTGGATAAAACACTCTTCAAATCAGTTGCATCAATTGCCTCAACTGCACCAATAACTTTGAGACTATAGCTAACTACATGGTAGTCAACTTCTTGACTGTAAACGCCATCTTCATACGGATCTTCATGATTGTATGTCAGATGAATTTCATTTTGGTCAACGTAACCATCAACATGGTTGGTCAAAATTCGATCATGCAAATCTACCAACTTGCTGCTCATATCAAGCAGGGTCAGCTTATGATCGCTTTCAGTTTCATAATATTGTTCTTGGGTCATCTCAAAGTAATCCTTGATCGGCCGGTTAAGCACGCCAAGATGATCAATTACCTTGTAAACTGCTTCGGCATCAAAAGCTTGTTCGCCATTTAAAAATTTATCTTGTGAGAGGGCTAAGTCATCAGCCAACATCATGGTATTTAACGTCTCCATGTCTTTCCTCCTGAAAAATTCATCTATCATTATAACAAAAAGACCAGGCTTTGTGGCCTGATCTTGCTTGTTTTTCTACTAATACTAAACCAACTTGGAACGAATCCAACCAGAAATCCAGTCAACAATCATGACTAAAATGATGATCCCTAACAAGATGATCCCTACTCGGCTCCACATCCGGTAGTTTAAGGCAGTCATCAGTGGGTAACCAATACCACCAGCCCCTACCAAACCTAATACTGAAGCCGAACGCAAAGATACGTCAAACCGGTAGAGCGTATTAGAAATCAATGATGGCATCAAATTAGGCATCGTAGCAAACATCATAACATGCCACTTTGAACCACCCGAAGCAATCACCGCTTCATTGGCACCTTCGTCCAAGTTTTCAATTGATTCTGAGAAAAGCTTTGCCAGCATCCCTACTGAGTGAACGCCCAAGGCCAAAACCCCGGCAGCAGCACCAGGACCAACCGCCTTGATGAACATTAAGGCCAAAACAATTTCAGGGAATGACCGAATAATGGCCAACACAATTTTGCCCAATCTCGAGGTGAACCAATGTTTATACTTGGTGCGAGCTGCCCAAAAAGCAAACGGCAGAGAAATGATTGCGGAAATAAAAGTCCCTAAAAAGGCAATGCAAATTGTTTCCCACAAGGCTGAAAGCAAGTCTTCACCGTCACCAGTGTAGACATAACTCCAGTCTGGGTGCAGCAGGCCGTTGAAAATTGAGCCCACGATTTGCTTAGCAGATGGCTTGATCCCGCCAAAATCCATGTCAGTAAAGGACCAGATAAGCAGGGCCAGGGAAATGATGACGATCAGCCAAGTTTTTATCCGTTTAGCCGTACTCTTAGGAGCAGGCGCTAATTGTTTATATTCCATTATTTCATTAACGCCTCCCGCGCCTTAGATGAGATGTAGTCAATCAAAACCACGACAATTACGATAATGATAATAATCGTACCGGTCCGTTCATATTGGAAGACATCCAAAGTTTGCTGCAGGTATAAACCAATACCACCAGCCCCAATATAACCAAGCACGGTTGAAGCCCGGACATTAATTTCAAATGCATACAAGGTATATGAAATGAAATAAGTCATAACTTGCGGCAAAACAGCGTCAGTGATGATCTGCCATTTATTCGCACCAACTGCCGTCAAGGCCTCAATTGGTCCATTATCAATGGTTTCAATTGCTTCGTAAAACAGCTTAACCACAACCCCAAAGGTAAAGACTGATAAAGCCAAAACCCCGGCAAAAGTCCCAGTTCCGACAATTGCCACAAAAATTGCCCCTAACAAAAGGTCAGGAATCGTTCTGATGATATTCATGATAAAGCGAAAAACACCAGTAACGACCTTATTCTTCACCACATTGCGGGCAATCAAGAGGGAATAGAAAAATGCTGCGAGCGACCCGAAAAAGGTCCCCAAAATAGCCATCTTGATTGTTTGCAGCACCAGCGGAATAACCGTCCCGGAATAGCTCCAATCCGGCTTAGCCATTTCCACAAAAATTTCCGTAAAGTTACTAAAATTTTGGAACAGCACCGGCAAACTGGTGTTGGTTTCTTGGGTTGAAACAAATAATCCGCCAATTAGGATAATTGCCCAAACCCAGTTCATCAGCTTAAATTTTTTCTTTGGTAAGCCTGGAACCACTGGGGCTTGCCCTGACTTATTAGTCATCAGCTGCCTCCTTGCCATTGCCGCCATTGTAGATATTAGTGAAGACTGATTCCGGCGTTTCGCTCATCTTGCCGTCATATACTACTTGACCGGCTCTAATCCCAATCACCCGTTGACCAAATTCCTTGGCCAGTTCAACTGAGTGCAAGTTAGCAATCACCGTCATGCCATACTTTTCATTCAGCATCTTCAAGTCATTCATAATCCGCTTGGAAGTTTCTGGGTCAAGGGAAGCGGTTGGTTCGTCAGCTAAAATAATCTTCGGATTTTGTTCCAAAACCCGGGCAATCGCAACTCGCTGTTGTTGTCCACCAGAAAGTTCATCTGCACGATTATAAACTTTTTCAGCCAAACCCACTTGTTGCAAAGCTTCATAAGCCTTTTGCTTGTCTTCCTTGCTGAACAAGTTGAAAGTTGTCTTCCAAGTTGGGTAATAAGCCACCCGTCCGACTAAAACATTGCGCAGAACGCTTGACCGCTTAACCAAGTTGAAACTTTGAAAAATCATCCCGATATCACGGCGAATTAAGCGTAATTCTTTGCCTTTGGCAGCGGTAATTGACTTGCCATCGATTAAAATTTCGCCTCCGCTGACATCTTGCAGCCGATTGATTGACCGCAGCAAAGTTGACTTGCCGGCACCAGATAGCCCTACGACCACCACAAACTCTCCTTTGTTGATGGTGAGGTTAATATCTTTTAAACCGACCGTCCCATCGGGATAAACCTTGCTTACGTTCTTACATTCAATCATCGGCGTATTTGCGTTTGCCATTATTTAAACTGACTCCTTAACCTAAATCCTAGTTCTTTGCTGAAGCTTCAGCGATCTTATCGTACTTACGAACGATGTTAAAGTCACTATCTTTGGCATAAGCATAGCCTTCGTGACTATATACGCTTTCAATAACTTTCTTACCAGCCTTAGATTTACCAACTGCGATAAAGGCCTTAGCTAACTTCTTCCGGAATTTTGGCGACATATCTGAACGAACAGAAATCGTGTCGTTTGGAATAGCCTTGGTGAAGTAGATTGGCACTACTTGCGACATAATCTTTGGGTTGTCGGCCTTAACCGTGTTACGCGCATCTTCAAAAACAAAGGCCGCATCAGTATCGCCATTCAACACATTTAAGACTGCTTGGTCGTGACCAGTAACAGTTACCAGCTTACAGTCCTTAACAACGTCCAAGCCCTTTTGCTTCAATTCAGCAACTGGGAAAATGTAGCCAGCTGAAGAAGTTGAGTTTTGAACGGAAATGCTCTTACCCTTCAAATCCTTCCAAGACTTGATCTTTGAACCCTTCTTAACCAAAATTTCTGACCGGTATGACTTAACCAGTTGGCTAGTTGCCTTGCCGCCAGGTTGCTTGACGCCGTACCGTTCAGCTTGTAAGAGCAAGTCAGCAGCCTTTTGCTTGTGGGCTAAAACATAACCATCAGGTGGCAGGAAACCAACATCAACCTTCTTAGACTTCATAGCTTCAACCACCGTGTTGTAGTTAGTTGACATGCTAATCTTAACTGGAATCCCTAAACGCTTGGAAAGCATCTTTTCAAGTGGCTTAGCCTTGCTTTCCAATTTGGTAGCTGCTTGGCTAGGAACAAATTGTACCGTCAAAGTCTTGGGCGTGTAGTTCTTAGCAGTACTGCTGCTCTTGCCATTTGAACAAGCAGCCAGGGTTAAGGCAGCAACAGCACCAACTGCTACTGCTAAGGCCTTTTTAAATTTTTTCATCTTGGTCCTCCTAGACACAAAATAATACAAAATACTAAATAATAGAAAAAATACACACATGGTCCTAGCCAGGCATTAAAAAAGACTCAATCAGCAGCCCACAAAAACTGCGAATGAGTCTTAAACTAAATTCTAACTAAAACACAAACAAGGACATCGTTTCTCCGACGAGAAATTGATGCCACAGAACCAACTACCTTTACGACCTGACCCTGCATTTCAATTCCTCCCTTCGATGTCTTCTGCTAGAAAGATAATACCAGAAAACAATTAGCTTTTAAAGAGTTTTATGCGTAAAAACCGAATATTTTTATCAATATAAAATGGGTCTACCCCAATATTGGGTAGATCCATCTTTCAAAAATTAATTATTCGTTTCTATTGTTCGTTATTTGTTCTTTTTGTGAAACTTTACTGGTTCATTTTCGAGATTAGTCCGAACAATCAAAACATCAGCCAAGGCATGCTGGTTAACATATGACGTTACTGATCCCATCAACATGCGTTCAACCGCATTCAAACCAGTTGCTCCCATGACGATCAAGTTATTCTTATGGTCTTTAATAAAGTCATAGGAAATAATCCGCTTAGGGCTACCATAACGAATGTGGTAGTCAACATCTTCCAAATTAAAGTTGTCTTTAGCCCGCCGCTTCAAAGTCTTCAAGTATTCTTCGGCATCTTGTGTCATTTGGTAGATGGCATCGCCGGAGATTAAAGTATCTTGCATTTCGCCCATAAATTGTCGCGTATCGATAATATTTAACACATCGACATGAGCACCTTCATCGACTGCCATTGAGCAGGCCTTATCATATGCCAATTCAGCGGCTTCTGAACCGTCAACTGGAACCAAAATAATGTCTTTTTTGTCTGCCATCATGCTCACTCTTCCTTATCTAAATTCATTTCGTAGGAACGATAGCGTTTCCCTTATACTTCCATTTTAGCATAAGTCAGACCACTTATTTGTTTCGCCTTTTAAATCCTGTTAAAATATGCTTTACGCAAAAATGAAAGGCGAAACTAACATGAGTGAACATTTAACCAATCAACTAATCGGCATTACGAGTGGCCGCAACTTTCGCGAACTCGGTGGCTATGCTACGAACTCTGGTAAAAAAATCAAATATCACCGTTTGCTTAGAACCGGCAATTGGGGCAGCTTAAGTACTGACGACCAAACATTTTTAGCAAACTATGGGGTTTCCAAGGTGATTGACTTCCGGAGCGAAGACGAGGTTACTAAACAGCCAGACCGCATCCCGGATGGCGTTCAATATATTTATGATCCCGTTTTTAGCGAAGACTTAACCAACTCATCCCGCAGCCTGAACGATTTGGCAACACAAGCAGCTAAAGACAGCGAATTTGGCTTCAACCACATGCTGTTTGCCTATGAAGATATGATCAACAGCGATTCTGCTCAAAATGCTTATCGCACTTTCTTCACCCAGCTTTTGGCAAACGAAACCGGCGCAAGTGCCTTTCACTGCACTGCCGGCAAAGACCGGACGGGTTTTGCTGCCCTGCTGATCATGACTGCACTGGGAGTGCCGCTAAAAGCCATTAAAAAAGATTACTTATTAACCAATATCACGACTAAGGACTTCATCAATAATTTGGTAGAACGTGCGCGCTTGAACGGCGAAAATGCTAATGTTCAACAATCCATTCGCGATATCCAAAGCGTCCGCAGCGAATACTTTGACCATGCCTTGAAGATGCTCAATGACGAATACGGCAGCGTCAATAACTACCTGCGAGACGTTATGAAGCTATCTGCCAGCGATATTTTTGAATTGCGCCACTTATACTTGGAAGACTAAAAATTCTGCTGCAAAAATTCGTAAATGCTTGATGTTTCGTGCAAATTAAACAAAATTTGCAGCTTTTTCTCTGGAGTCCTAGCTAAAAAGTTCATCACTTCGGCCAATAATTTTGCCTGACCATCAGGTTTAGTATCCAAGAGCATGAATAAAAAGCGCACTTCTAGTGCTTCTTCAGGCTTAGTCATATTATGGAAAACAACCGGATTTTCCAAGGCAACCGGAACAATCAGCTGGGTATTTACGAATTGCCCTTCAGTATGTGGAATCGCAATATTTGGCAAATCACTGCCCAAACTTTTAGTATCAAGACCTGTAGGGAATTTCTGCTCGCGTTCAACTACGTGAGTTAAGAAATTCCCTTTTACATACCCTAACTTCAAGAGCTTGGTATAAATTTCAGCTAATAGCTCATCCTGTTCAGTTTGCCGGCTAGTAAAAACGGCATCCGGTGAGAATTCAGTTGTCATGCTCTGCCACCCTTTCTGTCTGAGCGATTTTATACTAAGACAATAAGGTATCTAAAGTCATTTTGCAAGCTTGGGCATCCCGTGATAAAGTTAATGCGATATTGTTTTTATTTTTTGTGAGGTAATTATGAAGACCAAAACCTTATACTTCGGGGCTGGCTGGTTCAACGATAAGCAAAACAAAGCTTATGACCAAGCAATGGAGGCCCTCAAAGCAAATCCAACGATCGATCTCGAAAACAGCTACATTCCTTTGAACAACCAATACAAAGGAATCCGGGTTGATGAACACCCTGAATACCTGCATGACAAAGAATGGTCAACGGCAACTTACAAGAGTGACTTGGTGGGCATCCGCAGCACCGACTTCATGCTGGGCGTTTACCTGCCAGATGAAGAAGATGTCGGCTTAGGCATGGAACTAGGCTACGCTGAAGGCCAAGGCAAGTACATCATGCTGGTTATTCCGGATGAAGACTACGGCAAGCCAATCAACTTAATGAGCTGGGGCGTTGCTGACAACATCATCAAGATGAGCGAATTGAAGGACTACAACTTCAATCAGCCACGCTTCAACTTTTACGACGGCGCAGTTTATTAAAACAAAACGGTGAATCCAAATGAGGTTCACCGTTTTTTTCTTCAACTCTCTAAGCTTGGTATCGCGAAACCCCATTCAAGTAAGTTTCACTCAAACTCATATCCTTATTCAAAATTAAAAAGTCAGCTGGTTTGTTTGGTTTGATCGATCCGCACTTATCTAGCACATTCACACTCTTAGCTGGTACGTAAGAAGCCATCATCACCGCATCTTCAGGAGTAGCAATATCCCAATCCACCAGATTTTTCACCGCATCTTTTAGCAGCAGCACGGAGCCAGCCAGGTTGTCGCCGTCTTTCAAACGAGCCATGCCATCTTTAACATAAACTGGTAACTCTCCTAAAACATAATCACCATCTGGCATTAAACCTGCTTCCATACAATCAGTAATCAAGCAGATGTGTTCTGCCCCCTTAGCAGCAATTAGGGCCCGAATGGCTGATTCTTCAACGTGGTGGCCATCAGCAATTAATTCATCAGTCACCAGCCGCATTGAGTAAGCAGCATTGGCAATTGTAGCACCGTGGTGAGATAATTCTGGCATGCCGTTATAAGTATGGGTAAACATCGTAGCACCAGCTTCAATACCGGCAGCTGCTTGCTCGAAGGTCGCACTTGAGTGACCCAAAGAAACAACTACGCCTTCACTAGCAGCCTCTTTGATAAATTCTGCTGAGCCTTTGCGTTCAGGTGCCATGGAAATCTTGCACAGCATATTATCACTAGCTTTACGCCATTTGTTAAAAAGCTTAATGTCGGGATCTAGCATGTATTTAGGATTTTCTGCACCGGCATGTTCTTCAGTAAAGAATGGGCCTTCAAAGTGAATTCCTTGAATCTTTGCCCCAGTTTCTTCGCCTTTATGCTCCGCAAACATCTTGCAGACCTTAGTTAATTGCTCATCACTGGCAGTGATCGTAGTTGGCAGCCATGACGTGACCCCTGCTTTTAAAAGGCCTTCTGATACTTTGTTGATGCCAGCCCAATCACTTTTCATCACATCCTCTTCCAGCATCCCGTGAATGTGGGTATCAACCAGTCCTGGTGCAACATAGCTACCACTGTAATCAACAATTTTTCCTTCAGGCTTATGGCCCTCAGGGTAGTACAAGCCAAACTTGCCGTCATCTGTTACTTCTAACCAGCCACCCCGTTCGGTCCGGTTTTCCAAGAAAAATTTATCTGCATGTACGTAATACGTCATGGTCCCTATTCTCGCTTTCTAATTGCTAAATTCTAAAAATAGTGCAACAGTTATATCTATCTATTATCTTAATTTAGATTTTCGTTATAATAAAGGTAGTTACGTTTATTTAGGAAGAAAGAATTATGACACAAGAGATGCAAAAGGGAAAACACCAGCTCGGAGCGCTCACCGGCGCCAATAAGCGCGACCATTTTTATGAGCTCCACTACCAAACCGGTGAGATCGCCCGCCTCTACATTTTAGCTGATGGCATTTTCCGCTACTATTTAGATCCAACAAAACATTTTGACGACAATCACGCAGCGTTTATTGACTTTAGCGAATTCGACCATTCAGCCTTTGAAGAATCACAGGCTCGCGCTACCAGCGATTCCTTGATTATTAAGGCCGGCAACTACCAATTAATCTTCCAGCAGCGTCCCAGCATCATGTCCGTATTCGACGACAATTTGCATCGGACACGGTTTGTACAGGGGCAGCCACTCTTATTGGGAGACAGCCAAACTACTGAAGTGCTTAAACAAAATAAAAATGAGTTTTATTTTGGTGGCGGTTTGCAAAATGGCAGCTTCAGCCACAAGGGCAAGCGTCTGAATATCAAACGCGATCATATCACCGGAAACGGCGGCGTAATTACGCAAGTACCGTTCTTCTGGTCAAACGCCGGCTTTGGTGAATTGCGCAACACTCTGCGACCGGGGGTTTACGACTTTGGGGCTGACGAAGGAAGAAGCATTTCCTTAACTCACGATACGGCTCTTTTTGACAATATTTACATTTTAGCTGATTCGCCAAGTGAATTAATTCAGAAATACTACGACTTGACCGGCAAGCCGATCATGCTGCCAAAGTATGCCTTAGAATTGGGCCACGTTGGCAACTTTTTGACCACTTATTGGAAACCGGCAGCTGCCAAAGAACGCAATGCTGATTCATTTGAAGACGGCAGCTATTATGTGCGGACCACGAACCCTGATGAAGCAGCCGGTCGCGCTTCGCTTAATGGCGAAGAGACCTTCCAATTCTCTGCTCGGGCGATGATTGACCGCTATGCTGCAAATCACTTCCATCTTGGATGGATGGTGCCAAACTATGGGCAAGAAGCTGATGAAACAGCTTTGGCTACTTTTAATGACTACGCTAACAATCAAAATGTCGCAAGCGGTACCTGGATGGGCCAAGCTGCTGGCAAACCCGTTGCCGGAACAAGCTTTGTCCAAACCAACACGCCGTTTTCACGGGCAATTTTAAAAGACCGCGCAGAACTTAAAAAGTTGCTTGATCGAAAGCGACCGCTGATTTTGGCCGATACCGGCGTTGCCGGCAGTCAGCATCAAACCGTTTTAGCCTACGGCAGTCCAAGTGGCGATTGGGACAATATTCCAACCCAAGTTGCCGGCTTTTTAGGCGCTGGCTTATCCGGCCAACCGCTTGTTGGTGCCAGCGTTGACGGTACGGCCGGTGGCGGCAATGCCCAAATGGCCATCCGTGATTTGGAGTGGAAAGCCTTCACGCCAATCTTGTTCTACATCAGCGACCAAGGCAGCTACAGTAAGACGCCATTTGCTTACAATGCCAAGATGACGCGGATCAACCGGGCTTACCTGGCTTTGCGCAACCGTTTGAAGAACTATTTGTACTCACTCATGTACGAGGCACAAACCGGCAAGCCGATTATGCGTCCGCTGTTTTTAGAATTTCCGCATGAACAAGTCAACTACCTGCCGCAGGTGGGACACGAATTTATGCTGGGTGAAAACCTGCTGATCGCACCAATCTACAATGGGCGCGAGGATGCCAACAGCAATTCACGCAAAGACAATTTGTACTTGCCGGACCACCGCACTCTTTGGATTGATCTCTTTACCGGAGAAAAATTTGTCGGCGGCCGAGTTTATAACAACTTGAGTTATCCGCTCTGGCATTTGCCGGTCTTCGTCCGCGGCGGTGCAATTTTTGATCAAGGCGACCGCAACTATGTCTTCTATCCTCAAGGCAAGAGCAGCATTGTTTCATATGAAGATGGCGGCAAAACCGACTACATGCACAATCATGCCGTTACCCGCATCACTAGCGAATTAGCTGACAGCACCTTGAAGATCCAAATTGATCCAAAGATGGGCAACTACTCAGGCATGAAGACGGAAGGACCAACCCGCCTCAGCATTATGACTGACGGTTATCCGGACAGCGTGCAGCTGAAGATCAATGATCAAACTATTGATTTGCAAGAATACGGCACAATTGATGCCTTCAACCACGCTAAGGAAGGCTTCTTCTACAACACCAACTTCAGCTGGTTGACAGAATTTGATCAATACCAGCCTGAAAAGCAAAAAGCTCTGCAAATCAAACTTGCCTCACGTGACTTGACTGACACCAAGATCGAATTGGTGATCCGGAACTTCAACTATGGTTCCAGCACCCTGGTTCACGCGATTACTGACTCAGCTCTGCGGTCACCAAAACAGCCGACCATTGAGCCTGAAAAGACTTCGGCTCACTCATTAACTGTCAGCTGGCCACAAGTAACTGACGAGGTGCAAATTGAAATCAACGGTCTGCTTTACGACCGAATTAAGGGCAAAACCTTTACCTTCCATGAATTGATGCCGCATACCCGCTACCTAATGCGTCTGCGTTACGTAGCCGGCAATAAGGTATCTGAATGGTCCGATCCATTCGGAGCAATTACCAAACGGCCGCAATTAGACTATGCCGTTAAAGATATTCGTGTTGACAGCAGCTTGCCAAGCAAAGATGAATTTCCACTGGCTTACTTAACTGATTTAAAGACCGCAAGCGAATGGCAAACGGCCAAATCAGTAAGCGATGAAGAGCCACTGGTATTAACCTTCACCTTTGCCGAAGCAGAAAAACTCAGCCGGATGGTATACGTACCGCGGTTGATCGACAAGCTGGGCGATCCGTTAGAGGTGGCAATCGAAACTTCAGTTGACGGCGAAAACTTTACTCCATATGGTGAACGGATTGCTTGGAAGGCAGATAATAAGAATAAGGTTATCGGCTTGCGCAATCTGACAGCCAAAGCAATCAGATTGAAAGTCTTCAAATCAGAAGGCGACTGCGTAAGTGCACGAGAAATCATGTTCTTTAGAGCTAAATAAACTAAAAACGACGAGCCTTAAAGCTCGTCGTTTTTTGACTTATTTTTGCCATTGGCCATCCAGCCATTCCAAACTGAGTTTAAACCAATTGGCGGCATGCGGGTTATCCTGCCATTCCCGCTCCTTAGTCACCATTTCTGGTCGCGCCAAGGAGAAGCCATGCAGTCCCTGATGGAAAAGATGTGCTTCACATGAAACATTGTGTTCATTTAAAGCATTCATGTATTCTAGGGAATTGCCAATCAGAACCACCGGATCATCCCAGGCTTGCACAATAAAGGTCGCAGGCGTCTTTTCCGTAACTCCTTTAGCAGTATCCAGCAGTTCGGGCTCTTCCGGATACTTGCCTTTCTGATCTTCAGGAACATCAAAGCCAATCTTTTCAATATTGATTAACGGATAACCTAAAATTGTTAAATTTGGCCGCACTGCGTCGGCATCATAACCAAACCGTTGACTAAATTTTTCTGAATCAGCCAAAACATTGGCGGCACTGGCCACATGTCCGCCCGCAGAAAAGCCGACCGTGACGACTTTCTGGGGATCAATGTGATATTCGGCTGCGTGAGTGCGGAAGTATTTAACCGTCGTTAATACGTCAAGCGCAGCATCTGGATAAATCTTGCCAGGATCTTGGACTAAGTTATATTCCATCACGGCTGCGTTATAGCCGTGGCTCATGTAGGCCAAAGCCACCGGTTCGCCTTCTCGTTGAGCCAAGTGGTTGAAACTGCCGCCGGGAATGACGATAACTAACGGGTGTGCGGGTTGTACCAGAAATTTATTCTGTTCTTGCGTATAAGTATGCAGGGTAAATTCTCGGCCATTAAAATTAGTGAGTGTCAGTGTGTTTGTCTTCATGTTTCACCTCAGACTTCGTTAAACCTTTTGAAAGTAAGAACGTCGAAAGGGGCACGGTCATTAAGACTCCAATCAAGGAGTACATGATAATCAAGGCCTCGTTGACAAATAATTTTTCATTCAAAACCTGACCGATACTATATCCTAAACGGTAATACCACAAAAACAGCGATAAAAAACTACCGAACATCCCAAAAAGCACGGTATTCATCGCTGTTCCCAGGACGTCGTATCCGATTGCATCCCCACTGGCACGCAATTGCTTTTCGCTAATGTCAGGCTTTGCCTTCTTTAATTCTAACAGACCTGAGCTCATAGCTACAGCCGCTTCCGCAATTGCCCCCAAAGTTGAGAAAATTGCGACCGCTACGGCAATCATACCATAGTTCAAACCAGGCATCTGCGACAAGCCTACCAGCACTTCGCCAGCTTCTGGCCCTAAACCGGCAGCTTGGGCAAAATGCTGCATCATTAAAACGAGGACGCTAGTCAGCAAACAGACAATAAAAGCGGAATAGAAGGAGTTCTTGGCAACTGTGTAATCGTGCGTCCCCAAGAAAATAATTGTTACTAATTTCAGCGGGATAAAAATCAGGATCACCAATTCCACATTCACGCCCCATGAAATCAAAAGCGCTACTAAAATCAGCAAAATGCCGTTAATTAACACACTGAAGAAACTGCGAATGCCAGTTTCGCCACCGATTATAGCCATCAAAACTGCCAAGAGGATGACTAAGGCCGTTAAACTACTCATTTAATTTCCCCTGCTCCTTTTCATGCAAAAACCACAAACTGCAGCCAGTAGCAAAGACCACTGTCAAAACAATTCCAATGGCAGAAATGATACTTTGGGTAGCTCCTAAGGAAAGGGTGAAGCCGAAGGTAGTGCTTAAAGTATTATTATCGCGTAAATACAAAATTGTCTCAGGCAGTGCTTCAGAAATAAAGATCAAAACCAAGACGTTGATCAGCGGTCCCATAATTTCCTGACCTAAAGTCCGACCGCTTTGGATCATGTCTTTGACAGTAACATCCTTTTTCGTTTGAACCAATTCATAAAGACTAGTCACAATGTCTGTTGACTCATCCATTACTGCCCCTAAGATTCCTAACAAGGTCTGCGCAAAGAATAATCCCCGCGGATCTTGGGTGGCATATTCACCGGTTTCAAACCGCATTTCGGTTTCACCAGTTAATTCCATTATCAAATAGCAAAGGCCGAAGCTGACGAAAATCCCCAACAAGGTTGAAAGCCAAGTAGCCAGCATCTTTTTATTAATCCCTTGCACAATCGCCAAACTAACGAAGGAGAAAATCACTACTGCAGCGCTGAATAAGAGAATAATGCCGCTGCCGTTTAATTTTACATCTAGCAGAATTACGCCATAGAAGATGATCCAACTGATCGCCATCGAAGCCATTAATTTGAATGACTTTACCCCCACTAGCAAAACCATCAAAGCTAGCGTAATGGTCAGCACCAAGGCCAAGACCCAATCACGCTTCGGGTTAACTAAGGCCGCTTGCCCTTTTTTGATGTTGACAAAGATGCGCTGGCCGGCCCGATATTTTTGCGTAACCAGTTGTGAAGGATAGTAGTTATTAGTGGCAGTATAACGCTCTCCTTTATGCTTACCGGACAAAATCAGCAAATGCAAAACTTGTTTTCGCGTTTCATCCTGGTTGCCATACACGTCTTTGTCTTTTTGTACCAAAGTATCCTTGATATGTTTATCAGTAATTAGTGCTACCGAATCGGTTTGATAAATTGCGGTCGCAAAATAGACTGCCACTGTACCAACTAACCCGATCAAGAGCACTATCAATGACGCATATATTCTTTTTTTCTTCATTGGTGGTCCCCTTATAATTTATTACTCTACCTACTGTAAAACAAAAAGACGACTAAAGTTAGCCGTCTTAAATAATCTTAAATTAAATGTTTAAAAATCTTTGCCACCAGTGTTGTTTTTTAGGTAATTGCATATCTGCCAATGTTCTGCTTGCTTGGCTGCGTTTTTGACTGTTCTCCTGCGCCTTAGCTAGAATGTCACGATGAACCTCTGCGGCACTCTTTTGCTTATCGGCTTCAACCTGATCGCGTTTTTCAGCTGTAGTTTTGGGTGCCTGCTTTTCCTCTGAACCGCTATCTCTAACAATTCCAGATATATCTGGCAGTGCTTCGATTTCTGGATCGATTCCAGCTGAATGTCGTCCCAACTTAGGGGCTTGGTCAGCTTGTTTTTGGGCTGCCAAGATTTCCTTATTCTGCGCGGCAATCGTATCCAGTTTAGACTCCAACTGGCTAATAACCTTATTTTGGGCAGCAATTGTTTGCTGCAAGGCTCCTAACAACTGCTGCATTTTGGCAGGGTCCAACACTTCCTGTTGATCTTTCTCTGGTTGATGAATCTCAAAAATCTGCCGGGCTGCCTTTTCAATTGTCAGCCCCTGTTCTTTCGTCAAGCGATGCATCGCTTCTAAGTCTTTGATATCTTGTTCGCGATACAACCGCGACTTTTGCTTGGTACGTTCAAAATAATGATCATTACCAGTGACTTTTTCAACCATTAAAGAATATCTTCTTAATGATTCCGTGCTGATCCCGACTTTTTTAGCCACTGTTGCTACACTGGCTAATTCTTCAAATTCGTGCTCCTCACTCATAGTCTTTGCCCTAGTCGTGCTTATGTAACAATTTTGCCTTGTGGTCAAATCTAGCCTGACCTAATTCAATTAACTTAGTAATCAATTCAGTATAAGGGATACCAGCTTCTTCAAAGAGTTTTGGATACATTGAAATATTAGTAAAGCCTGGCAAGGCGTTTAACTCGTTAAAAATAACTTTTTGATCACTAGTCCGAAGCATAAAGTCAATTCGTGCTAAACCACTGCATTCAGTTGCTTGGTAAACTTTCAAAGCGTACTTGCGCGTTGCTTCAACAACTTCAGTCGGCAAGTCAGCCGGAATTTGCAGCTTAGTGGTTGATTCGGCCGCATATTTATTTTCATAAGTGTACCAAGTACCAGCCTTGTTGATAATTTGGCCAACGCCGGAAACAACTGGCCGGTCGTTCCCAAGAACAGCTGTTTCAACTTCAGTACCATCGATTCCTTCTTCAACCAGAATCTTGTCATCGTACTTGAAGGCTTCAGCTAAAGCTGGAGCATAGTCTGCTGCCTTTTGGACGTGGCTGATGCCGACAGATGAACCTTGATTTGATGGCTTGACAAATAAGTTGCTAGTCCCCAAAGTTTTAACGACATAATCAAAATCAAGCTTTGGGCTTTCCCCATCTTCATACTCAGGCCGCTTAACCGTCAACCATTTAGCTACCGGTACACCAGCCCGTTCAGCCAAGATTTTGGTAAAGTCTTTATCCATGGTTACCGCAGCTGCTAAAACGTCATCACCAACAAACGGCTTGTTCAACAAACGGAAGAGGCCTTGCAATACCCCATCTTCTCCCAAATTACCATGAACGATTGGGAAGAAAATGTCGATTTCGGGCAGGTTGGCTAATTCACTGATGTTGCTTAAGTTAGCCAGCTTGTGCGGATTTTCAACTTGGTATGATGGATCTGCCAAAACTTTGAAAGCATCTGCTTCACTAGCAATGTAGCCTTCATTGGTAATCCAAATTGGATGCACTTCAAACTTTTCTTTATCAATTGCGTTATAGATATTATGTCCTGATACGATTGAAACTTCATACTCAGACGAGTTACCGCCGAAAATTAACCCTACGCTAGTTTTTTTTGTCATTTTTTTACCTCTAAAACTTTACTATCAGTCTTTAATTATACGCATTTCTCGGCCAGGATTGAATATTCTAGCAAAATTACTATAATTTTTAACTATTTACCAAGTAGTAAGCGGTTTTTTACCCGTTAAATCCATTATAATGGAAATAGGAATAAGGGGTGAGAGCGATGCGTGGATCAAAAATCTTACTGGCAGGGATCATCGGCTTAATGCTGGTACCACAAACGGCAGTTAGTGCAGCTAAAAGCTCAGTCGCACGTTACCAAGCACGCTATGCCAAACTAAATAAGCGAAAAGTCGATGCTGAAACCCTAAATACTGAAGGAGCTCTATCTGAAAACTATCGCCTAGATCAACTGGCCTATCTCAACTACTATCGTAGTTTATTTAAGTTGCCACCTGTTAAGTTAAAAGCAGCTGATAATCGCGCTGCCCAAACCACAGCTGAAGTGATGGCCGCCATTTGTGCCAATCCTTTTGTTAACCAGCATGGCCTGCCGCAACGGAAACGGCCAAAGAAAATTAGCCGTGCCAATTGGCGGCTAGCTAAGGAAATTTCTTATATTTCTAATCTAGACTTTACTTCAGGCGAAGCTAGTGCCGGCGATATTATAACTGATATGGTTACTGATAAATATAATTTAACCGGTGCTGATACGGGACATCGCGCTTGGCTGCTTTCCCCTAAGTTAACCACTGTCGGTCTTGGCGCTGCATATGGCAAAAATGATTACCGTTATTCAGTTATTAAGGTTATTAATGGAAATGACTATTATCGCCGAATCAAGGTAAAGACCGTGCTCTACCCTAGCAGCTGCTTTCCGGTTCAACTAGCAAAAGGCAGAAACATTTATTGGTCAATTTATTTAGTAAACAAGCGAATTAAGAAATTACCTAAAATTTACATTTATGATTTGACTACCAGAAAAAAGTACAAGGCGAGTCGCGTTTCCAACCATAGTCGTTCATGGTATGGCTACTTCAGAACAATTATCACCTATAAGCCAGGAAAAACCCCATTAAAAGCTGGTCACCACTACAAGGTAGTAGCTAAAAAATTAGTAACTTACAAATTTGTGCTTTTTGATCAAAACCCCAACGATTAAAAAAAGAACGTTCCATGAGGAACGTTCTTTTCTATTTGGCAGCTGTGGCTTGCCAAGGTATTGCGCATACGATGTATAAGACAGTACCCACAATTACAAAGTCAAGGAAAGTTGAACTTGCTATTTCAATTAAATAGCCAACTCCGCCCAAATTCCAAGCTTCAACATTAAACAACACTGGAATGATCGCCATTATTCCTGACAGCAAAATTAACCATCCAGCGGCCCACATTCCGGCGGCAACAATTGTATGGATCATTGACCGGGTTGACAACATCTCACGCATTTCGCGAATCATCGAAAGCAGCATAATAATTACACTAACAATGATAACGATGTTAATCACCAGTAAAATAGTTACTAAATTAGCACCTAACATTACCAAACTCAAGTCAAATGCAGCAGTAACGTAGGCAACTGCTGAACTTTGATGCTCTTTTAATTGTTTTTTGATTCCCTGAGCATCAGTTGAAGAATCACTAGTTACATCCTTTTGGATGTCATTATAAATAGTCTTAGCTAAAGAACTACTATTAGTCTTCAGCCAGTGGATCCCCAAAACGTAATCGATTACGTGATTAGCAATCGGCAGTGCTTCTTTTTCACTCAGCAGATTGGTATCATCCGCGGCATCTGCGCCAACATAATCTGCCAAAGCATTAAAGTGTCCATTTATCTGACGGGCAATAACAGCCGAGTTATTATTGCTCGTAATCTGGCCTTTCATGAAAGATGGATTCAGGAAGGTTCCAGTAACTAGGCCTAATCCTATTCCTAAAAATAAAATCAGTGCTAATACTCGCTTATATTGCTTATTCTGTCCCTGATTCATCCGGTGAACTTCTGCTCTGGAAGCTCCAGCCATGGGCATCCCTCTCTCTTTTAAGCTTCTTCCTCAGGTTCTTGGAACATATGATCAACCGCATATCTCACTTCATCAAGATCAATTTGGTTGATAATCCGATGGCCTTCGTTTACAGCTTGCTTAATATCCGTAGCTGTACACTTTAAGAATGAGAACATCAAACTTTTAACTGCATAGTCAGCTAACTTTTCAGGGTCAACGTGGTGCTTAGCCCGGTCATAGTACAAACGGCCAGCACCAGCAGCAACAAATGGAATTCCTACGCTTAATTCATTGAAATCGATATTTTCTTCATCGAATAAACGCTTCTTAGAAATCCAAGTGTTAAGCATCGTACCCCAGTTGTCTAAAGTCTTGTTGTTCATAAAGGCTTGCATAATAATTTGGTCTAAACCGTCATCAGTTACGCCCAACTTAACAATTAAGTAAACAAAAGCCTTAGATAAAGCGTATGGGTTCTTTGGTTCATCAGGGTATTTAATCTCTACGCATTCACTCAAAGTAGTGAAAACTTGATGCACAATATCGTTAATCAAAGTAGCCTTATGTGGGTAGTAGGATTGTAATAACGATTTTGAAATTCCTGATTCTTCAGCAATTCTTTGTAATGATACGTTATCAAAACCATTCTCACGGATAAGGCGGAAAGTATTGGATAAAATAACTCTCCGACGTTTCATGTTCTTTCGTCTTGCCATTGTTTTTTGTTCCTTCTCGTTCTTTCTCGTTTAATAAAATCACATATTATTATACAAGATCATATATGTAAAAACATCCATTATTTGGGATTTTATGGAATTTTACACATAAAAATGATCCTCAATCTGAGGATCATTGTCCGTTAAGCATATCATCAATAATGGATTACTTCAAACGATTTTGCTCATCAAATATTTCGTGAATTGAGCGGTCGTTATAAATATAATCAATCCCCCGTGCCAATAACTGATCGACTGAAATACGCACCATGCGATCTGGGTATTGTTCGTGCTGAATCGTATCAGTTACCACAATTTGTTCGATTGGCAAACCATTCAAACGATCAACGGCATTTTGTGACAGCAAGGCATGGGTTACAGCAACATAAACCTTAGTGGCACCTGCAGCCATAACCGATTTAGTAGATGAAGCAATGCGCGAACCGGTATCTACCAGGTCATCGACAATGATACATTTCTTGCCCTTCACGTCACCAATCATGTCGTGAACTTCATCGTCGTAACGCGTTCCCCGTTGATCGACGATTGCAATTGGGGCATCGAAGTATTGACCAAAATTCCGCGCCAGCTTAGCTCCGGCATGGTCAGGCGAAACGATTACAACATCGTCGCCTTCACGGCCGGCAAAACCATTATCTAAGAAATATTGCGCTAAGAGCGGTTGGGCGTGCAGGTGGTCAACTGGAATATCGTAAAAACCTTGAATTTGCGAAGCATGCAAATCAATTGTCAACAAACGATCAATGCCGGTTAATTGCAGCAAGTTAGCAATTAATTTAGCAGTAATTGGTTCCCGCGACCGCGTTTTGGTATCAGAACGAGAATATGCCAAGTAAGGAACTACGACGTTGATCGTATGAGCGGATGCCCGGTGCAATGCATCAAGCACTATCTCAAGTTCCATAAAGCTTTGGTTGACCGGATCTTGGATGGTTTGGATGACAAACACATCGCAGCCTCTAACCGTTTCAGAAATATTTACTTGGATTTCGCCGTCGCTAAAATGATGAACAGCCGTTTCCAGTAACGGTTCACCTAAAATTTTGGCAATTTTTTCATTTAAAGCTGGGTTGCCGCCCAAGCCAATCAACTTCATTGGGTGCAATAAACGATGGAGTTCTTCCTTATTCATAACTGTCCTTCTTCTTAAAAATTCGTACACCATAATTATACCCAAAACCTGCGGTTTTTGGGAGTTTGGTATTTATTTGCAAAAATCCTTAATTAAATCCAGCAATTTTAGACTTCTAACTGCATAAGAGGTGTGAGATTGGCGTGGCATTAAAATCAAGCGCGCATTTTGCATAATTTGACTATACCAACGCACGTGTTCAACCTTCACCCAATCATTTTCACCAACGACACACAAAGTGGGAGTGGTGATTTTTTTCAAATCGGCTTCTGACATCCAGCTTTCCGTCAATTCCACGCGCGCATCGCGGTCTAAACGGAAAAAGCGTTGAAAGCCTTCAGTCAAATAATGGTATTTGCGGATTCCGTCACCATTTACAAAGACCCCGGCCACAATCATCTTGCCTAGAAGCTCAGGGTGTTGACTCGCCAGCATCATTGCAACTAAGCCGCCAGCATCATAGCCAAAGCAATAAGCTCCTTCTAAATGCAGCTGCTTAATAAAAGCGTATAAGTCTTCCACTTCAGTTTGATAGTGTTCAGCTACTTCGCCTTGACTTAAGCCATGTCCCCGCATATCTAAAATATACACAGTATAGTAGAGAGATAGCGGCGCAGCAATTTTGTCAAAAATCCCCCCATCGGCGTGATGACCATGCAAGAGAATCAATGGATGTCCATTTCCTAGCTTGTTATAGTATAGTTCGACCCCGTTTACCTTTTCCTTCATTATTGCTCCTTATCAATGTGCTTTCGCTCAATTTGCGCACAGTTCGCTCGCTTTTACTATTTTCAGATGCCAGCAAACTTTTAATAATTCGGTTCCATACTCGATAATTGCCTAAAAAGTTATCCTTCACCTTTTTTATGCTGGGCTGATGGATGATGCTGCCCTGGCGCTGACGATAATGGTAGTAAGGATGCTGCGTATAATACATTTTTTCGCAGTGCGACATATACTTTACGCTAAAAATCTGATCTTCCAGAAGTGAAATATCACGGTCAAATTTAAGCTTGTACTTTCTTACTACTTCAGTCTTAAAAGCCTTATTCCAGCTATAGCCTTTAATCGGAGACCCAAAGACATTGGTCATTTTCAAATAGGCCTCGGCCCGATTGATTTCTCCGCTTTCAAAATGTCCGACAACTTTTTCTGGCTTATTGGAATAGTCTAACCAATAGCCACAGGATACCAAATCACATTCTGGATGTTCCTTAAAAGCTCTTAAGAAATAGGCAGTATAGCCGTGAGAAACCCAGTCATCGCCATCGTGAAAAGTGAAGTATGGCGTGTCCACATATTTCATACCGACATTGCGTGCTTCTGAGGGACCGCCATTTGATTTCTGCACTAGCTTAAAGTATGGAAACTGCTGAGCATATTTTTGGGCAATTGCGGCCGAATCATCAGTTGAACCGTCATCAACAACAATTAATTTGAAATTAGGCTCGTCTTGGCGCAGCAATGCCTCAAAGGCATGTGCTAAGTAATCGGCGGTATTGTAAACCGGCATGATTATAGTCAGCAATGGCTCTTTCAGCATAAAATCCTCCTATCGGCTCTTCCTAACCTTTCTATTATATCATCTTATTTTTAAGGCGCTAATTCCCATCGATAAGTTATCCTTGATCGGACAAAGATGTTAAGAATTTACAAAAGCCTGGTATCTCGATTTTTTTCTAGTATATAATTATGTCTACCAAAGGAGAGCAAAAAGATGAAAAAGCTTATCACACTCATCAGCATGTTGATGCTGCTAACCCTAGGCGTCAGCAGCGTCAAAGCTGACACTGATTCGTCTAGCAGCAGTTCTGCTAGCAGCACTACTTTGTCAGATAATACCCCCATTGTCACTTTAGGAAGTTCCTTAACTTCTGCCCAGCGACAAGGAACGGTGAAGACGCTAACTTCTAGCCTTAATGGTTCAAGCTACAATACCATTACTGTTACCGGCTCCGATTTAGTAAAATATCTGAACCCATCAGGCGACAACTTCACTACTTCCTCAGGCGTTTGGTCCAGTGCGATGATTCAAAAAACCAGCTCTGGCAGCGGGATCAACGTGCACATTTTAGACTACAATGGGGCCGAAAACATTACGACAATCACAGCAAATCAATATAAAAATGCGGCCTTAACTGCTGGCATTACTGATGCTGATATCTATATCACTAGTGCTACTCCCATCGATGGTTCGGGAGCTTTGGCGGGAATTTACAAAGCCTATGCCAAAACCGGCAATAGTTTAAACCAAAGTCGCGTTAATGCCGCCCAAGATGAAATGGGCACCCTGAGTTCAATTACCAAGGCCAACAAAAATAAGGATGGCTACTCAGACGCCCAACTGAATAACGCCGTTGCCCAGGCTAAGAGTGAAATGGCTAAATATGGCAACAATATTTCCAAGAGCCAAATTACTAATATTGTAAATACGCAACTCCAAAATAATAATTTAACTAATGTCATTACGAACAACCAAAAACAGCAAATTATCAATATTTTAGTTGAGATTCGTGACTCTGGCGCTTTAAATTCAAGCAGCTTCAAGAGTCAAGCAGCCAGCCTAGCAAAGAATATTCAAGCTAACGCGAAAGGCATTTTTGACAAACTGAATACCCAAGAAAATCGCAATTTATTGCAAAAGATTTGGGACGCAGTTGTGAACTTCATTAGCAATCTGTTTAAGAGTTTTTCAAATTAGCACGAAAAATATAACCCCCTAAGGCAAGTTCTAGCTTGCTTTAGGGGGTATTTTTTACATTTCTTGATCCATATACTGGTTAAGCGTGCTATCCACGAACTCATTGCCAGCATCACCATTATGCCCTCGGGTCCACTCAAATTGATAGTCGCTAAATTGACTTAACAAATGATCAATCTCTTGCCATTCTTCAGCATTAGCCAAGCTGCCGCTGCTTCGACGCCAACCACGTTTTTTCCAACCACTTAACCAATGTTGATTAATAGCATTTACCACATATTGCGAATCTAAGACCAAGCGAATTTTTTTATCGGCAAAATCCAAAGCCAACAATTTCTTCAGCGCTTCAATTACGGCTGTTTGTTCCATTTTATTGTTGGTAGCCCCATATTCTCCGCCAGTGCCATAAACTGAGTGATCATCCCACTCGATTAAATAAGCCCAAGCTGCCAAGTCAGTCGTCTTAACATGGCCGCCCTTAACATTACCAGTGTTTCGCGTGCCGCCATCTGTATAAACGATCACTTCTTTGCCCTTATTGGGAGTGATGCGACTAGAATTTATGCCATTTTTGGGAGTTAAACTTGTTTTCATGCTGATTCATTCCCTCTCTTTCGTAAATATCGTTATCATGTTAGAGTACTATTATGACAGAATTTGGGCGATTAGTGTAGCGAGGAGGTGCAAGAGTTGGCTTTTGATTCCCGCAAGTATAAAGAAGAAGTTGAAAAAAATCGTTCACCCAAAAAGCAAGAACCATCAATGGTTAAAATGATCAGTTTGGCACTCTTAGCCAGCTTTGCGCCCACTCGCGGGCTTTTGCGGCTCCATCGGCGAAAAATTATTGATCATGCAATTATTGAACCGCCAGTACCAGCTCACGCTAATCAGGAACAAATTCCGATCCTTTATTTTCATGGCTTCCGTGGCGGAGACTACACCACCAATGTAATGGTGCACCAAGCCGTCAATGATAAACATAAAAGCGGCTTTTTAAAAGTAATAATTGATCTCCTGGGCAATATTGAATTGAGTGGCTGCTGGACCAATGATGCCCAGCCGATTGTGCAGGTTGTTTTTCGTGATCGCATTGTGGGAATCTACGGCATTGACTATTACCTAAGCATGGTTTTGCCATTTTTAGCCCAAAAATTTAAATTTACGCATTATGATGCCGTTGCCCATTCACTGACTTGCCCCTGCATCATCCGCACAGAAATGCGCTATGCCGATAACAAACGCTACCCTCATCTGCATAAATGTGCCTTAATTGCCGGCCCCTTTAACGGGGTAACTTATTTGGGCGATATTCCCAATGTTAACGGCTTAACCGAAAAAGGTCGACCGCGCTTGGTTAACCCGCACTACCTTTATCTAATGTTTCGCAAAAAACGCTTTAATCCTGACATTCAGGTCTTAAATATCTACGGCAATGTTTTAGACAACACCAATACTGATCGCTTTATCTCGGTTATTTCCGCTAAAAGCATTCGTTACATTCTAGCGCCATCTTGTCGCTCATACCATGAAATTGAAATTCGTGGCAAAGAAGCTGAGCACAGCTGGATGCACGATAATCCATTTGTGATAAATATCATTGACAAATTTTTAGGCCTTAAATAACGCTATGATAAAATATTGTTAGTTTGAGGAGGAGGACTAGGCCAGATGATTTTGCTACACGACATTATCTACATTATCTTAATATCCAATGACTTACTGGCCTTGTATATTGTCTTTCACCGGCGGCGCTCGGTAGCCACCACCTGGGCTTGGTTAATCGTCCTGCTCATTTTTCCAATTTTTGGCCTAATTCTTTACTCCTTCTTTGGCCGGGGATTATCGCAAGAAAATTTATTTGCAATCAATAAACAGAAACACATTGGCTTGCGTAACGTTCAAAAAATGATCACTAAAGCTCCCAAACGAGCCACCCCAACTGATACCAGCGATCAGGCCAAAGTTCTAGTTAATCTGCTAAACCGTCATAACGATTCGCCCTTAACTAAAAATAATCAAGTGAAATTATATACCGATGGCCATGCTTTTTTTGATGACCTAATTGCCGATTTAAAGGCGGCTAAAGAAACTATCAACATCGAATTTTACACTTTTTATAACGACAAGATCGGCAATAAAATATTAAAGCTCTTAATTGCCAAGGCCAAGGCTGGAGTCAATGTTCACGTCATTTATGATGCCTGGGGCTCAATGGGCGCAAGCAAAACTTGGTTTGACCAATTACGTAAGGCCGGTGGCCAAGTATTGCCATTCGTCACTTCGCGGAGCGTAATTACCAGATACCGGATCAACTACCACCTGCACCGTAAAATTGTAGTAGTTGATGGACGGATTTCCTGGACGGGTGGCTTCAACATTGGCGACCAATACCTCGGCGAAAAGAAAAAATTTGGCTACTGGCGCGACACCCACGTCCGGATCGTCGGGTCGGCATCCCTCTTATTACAGGAACGTTTCGTCATGGATTGGAATGCCTCAATTCAAAAGGACCATGAAGTGATCACCTTTAACTCTGAAATGTTTCCGGATTTAGATGAAAATGATATCGCTCCAGGTGATGTTGCTACCCAGGTGATTTCCGATGGCCCCGATCACTATAACTCCAACATGCGCAATGGCATGATGCGGTTGATGCTGTTGGCACGGAAACGGTTATGGATTCAAACTCCCTACTTGATCCCTGATGAGGCCATGTTTGCTACCTGGCAAATCATTGCTAAATCAGGCGTTGATGTCCGGATCATGATCCCCTGCAAGCCAGACCACCCCTTTATCTACCGGGCTACCCAATGGTATGCCAATGAGTTAACCCGCAGCGGCGTCAAAATTTATACCTACAACGATGGCTTCATCCATTCCAAAACAATCGTGGTCGACGATAAATATTCTACCGTTGGTTCAATGAATCAAGATTATCGTTCATACCATCTGAACTTTGAAGATAATGTCGTTTTCTATGACCGCGGTTTTACCGAGCAAATGGCCGAACAATTCAAAACCGATATGAAAAAATCCACCCTGCTTACCCAGGAAATGATTGACCAGCAAAGTCGTTACCTCAAGACTTTACAGGCATTTTCAAGAATGCTGTCGCCAATTTTATAAACTAAAAACCTCCGAGCTAGCTAAAATGGCTACTCGGAGGTTTTATTATGCTTGTTCAGGGAGTTCAAGCATATAGCCAAACCCTCTGACGGTTTTTAGCAGTTGCGGTTTATCCGGATGCGGCTCGATCTTGTCCCGCAAATGGCTAATCTGCATATCAACAATGCGCGTTGATCCCATTTCTTGATTATTATGCCAGACGCCCGCCAACAGCTGGTCTCGCGACAATACTTGGTTGGGATTGTTTAGCAAAAATTCCAACAATTTATATTCCTTAGGCGTCAATTCTAAGTTTTGATCATTGATATACGCCCGCATGCGGTGTTGATCAAGCTGAAGCTCAGCATCTGCTGCCAATTTAACCTTCAGCAATTTGGGCTTGGGAGCTGTTGAAATTAATGGAGCATCTTTTTCGAGATAAAGCAGCGCATTTAATTGGGCCAAAATCAAATCAGCTTGGCTGGTTACTAAAAAGCTATTGACTTGATGGCGAAATAATTTTTTGACAACGTGCTGGCTGAAAACTTTGCTTAGGCAGATAATCGGCCCTTTAAAATTCCTCCGGACTTGATCAACAGCAGCCAGTACCTGGTCAGCAGCCAGTTTTTCCAAATCAATCACGATTCCCAACAGCTCTTCATCTTGCGCATGCTTAACCACTTTGCGCAATTCCAAGGCATTGTAGATATTCAATTTTTCTTTATTGGCTAGGATATTCAGCCCTGTAAACAAACGGATGTTCTCAGTGAGCAGAATAATTTCGTTTCTGATTTTCATATTTTTATCTTATCGAAAAAATAAATAATTTACGCCGATTGTAAAATCAAATTGAACACTTTAGAAAAATAAAAAAGTCCATTTGGACCTGTTTGATAGAATGTTAATGACCACAAAAACATCTATTGGAGGTCACAAATGGAC
>NZ_BMAY01000017.1 GCF_018327645.1 Lactobacillus corticis
TGAGAAATAGAGGCTATGGCCTCTTTTTCTTGCGCAATAAAAAATCCTGTTAACAGGATATCATATAGATAAACCATCAACAGGAAAAATTATAGAGCCATTAAAAAAGGCTCAGCTTTAAGCTGAGCCTTTTTGCGTTAGTTAATCGCTAAAAGTAAATAGGTCTGAATTAATTCGTTAGTTTGAGTGAAAACATTTCACACTGCAGGATTATAATTTATACTTGATTATTAATTAATAATTAGTATAATTTTAGATATAGGAGGGATAGAAATGAAATTTGAAAGAATTATTTCAGTAATGGCTGTTATCGTGATTACCTCAACGATTGCTCCCATTTCAACAGTTTTCCTCCCACAGAAGCCATGCCCGTAGATCAACCAAGGATAAGCACACCAAGAGAAGACCGGGTAGAATTAACGAAAAGAAAAAAATTAAGTCCTCTTGGAACGGGGATCATCATCGTCATTAATCAATTTAAGGTAAGAAAAATGAACAAAATAACAACACTCAGGCTTAATGCCGATAGTTCAGATGAATACTATGTTGGTATTAAGATCAAACAAATAAACGATTGGCTCTTGTTTGAACCCATAAACAGCGATAATTACTGGGACGGGGTGATTTGGATGAGGATTGACCAAGTACAAGAGTTCAACGACAAAAAGATAAGTGAATCCCACCTAAAAAATTTAGCCGATCCTTTTAATAAGCGTGCTATGAACAGTAGGTTAATAAACGAATTAAGCTTGGATTCCTTTGTTGGTCATGTGATCACGGTTCAAACATCAGATGGCAAGGAAATAACCGGACGTCTGGAAAATGTTGCAAAATCCGCTCTTTTTATTAGTGAATTTGTTAATATTTATCAGCGTGAAGAACGTGCAATTTCGGTTAATCTCCAGGACATCATCATGGTTATTCCAGCTGAAATTGAAAATGATTTGTTGAATAAATGGTATAAAGCAACTAATCTGCCTAAAAGCAATTTAGTGGAAATTTATTTACACGGTCAACCTCAAGAAGAGTTCTTCTTAGGACAAATACTTGCTGAAAATGATCATAGTTTATTGCTTGCCAGCATTACGGATACCGGCGTCTTTGATGATTTAGTAGTATTTAAAAAGGCTGATTGCGATAAGATCATCAAAGACGATCCTAAACTGCCTTATTACCAATTTATGCTAAATGCACATTTGGAAAACAAAAGCGCAGATCCTCAACATTTACTAGATCGAGAAGTGAAATTGCAAGCAGCTAAGGATATGCTTGCCCAAA
The DNA here is from genome assembly GCF_018327645.1 of Lactobacillus corticis. GTDB lineage: Bacteria > Bacillota > Bacilli > Lactobacillales > Lactobacillaceae > Lactobacillus > Lactobacillus corticis. The sequence continues at coordinate 1,279 of NZ_BMAY01000017.1, forward strand.
AAGAGCCAGGTAGTTCTATTCAAATAATAACTAAAAGCCAGCCAGATTATATCTTTGGCAATTTGGAAGGCAAAGATGATACGGGTATTGTGGTCGATGGAAAACACTATGAATACTCAGATCTACTAGCCTTTAACGTTTAACGGCATTAAGGCACGGATATAAAAAATATTGGCGTACATAAAAAAGGCTCAGCTTTAAGCTGAGCCTTTTTGCGTTAGTTAATAGCCACCAGTAAATAATGGGATGATAGCTACAACAATAGCTGCCAAAGTAATAAAGGCCATTAAAATGACCATGGCATTTTCAATCTTTTGATATTTCGAGCGATGCTTTTTTCTGCGTGCCATTGGATAACCTCCCTTATCCTTTTAATTTTATCCTGATAGAAGGTTTTTTTCAATCGTGAAACAAGATAGAATACAAGATGGAGGAAATTACAAATGTTAGCGATTATTTTGATTCCAGTTGCGGGTTTAGTGGCTGGTTGGCTAGTTGGTCACATGTTTCCTAAAGCACAATTTTCCGGATGGGATGTTTTGCCGTTCTTTTTTGTGCCCGCCTGTGGGCTGATCACTATTTATAATAAAAAGCCTTCTTTTTTACCGTATGGCTTTTTAACCTTTTTTATTCTGGTACTTTTGGTGGTTATCAGAATTGCAATTCGTGAAAAGAATATGGCTGTGGGGAAAACCTTTCACTTGTTATGGCAATATTTAACCATGTGCAGCTGCTTGTGGTATGTTTGTCTGTTAGTAACCTTGGTCTAAAATCCCCACCTTGCTACCACTTTTTATAAAACGCCTGAAAGCTTGATTTTCGGGCGTTTTTTTCGTCTGTTTATTTCAATAAGCTAACAATTATAAAAAGTTTTGACCAATTTGTGACATTGTGTGGTATGGAGTGGTGAATTGTGGTAAATTAATTGTGTGGAAGGAGGGCTATACCATGTTCATGGGAGAATACCAGCACAATTTGGATGCCAAAGGCCGGTTAATTATTCCGGCTAAATTGCGTGACCAAATTGGTGAAAAGATGGTATTTACTCGTGGTATGGAAGGCTGCATTTTTGGCTACACCGTTGAGGAGTGGCAAAAAATTGAAGCCAAGCTCGCAAAACTTCCACTTACTAAAAGAAATGCTCGTAAGTTTACGCGGATGTTTTATTCAGGTGCAATGGAAGCCGAGTTTGATAAGCAGGGACGTGTGAACCTGACCACTACATTGAAAGAGCATGCCGGACTGATTAAAGAATGCGTCATCGTAGGGGTTGCAGATCGAATTGAGATTTGGGCTAAAGAACGCTGGGATGATTTCGAAAATGATGCCAGTGATGACTATGATGAAATTGCAGAAGATTTGGACGACATTGAACTATGACTTTCAAACATAAAAGCGTACTCTTACATGAAACTATTGATAATTTGAATCCAACCGATGGCGGTCTTTATGTGGATGCAACATTTGGCGGCGGCGGACATGCTAAATATCTTTTGAGCAAGTTGCAACGAGGAACGGTAATTGGTTTTGATCAGGATGAATATGCAATTGAATCTGCCAAGTCAACCTTTGCGGATTTGATGCAGCCAACTAGTGACCCGAAGCTGATCATGGTGCATGCTAATTTCTCCCATTTGGCAGAGAACTTGGTTAAGCTGGGCTTTACCGATGGCATAGATGGTATTTACTATGACCTGGGGGTCTCTTCTCCTCAATTTGATCAAGCCGATCGCGGTTTTTCCTATCGTTATAATGCTCGCTTGGATATGCGCATGGATCAAAGTCAACCAATTGATGCATATACCTTAGTTAATACTTTAAGCCAAAAGGAATTAGCTGATCTCCTTTATCAATATGGCGATGAAAAATTTTCTCGCCAAATTGCCAGACTGATCGTAGAAAGACGGCAATCGGCACCGATTACAACTACCTTTGAATTGGTTGATGTAATCAAAGCGGCAATTCCGGCCAGAGCCAGGAGAACTGGTGGTCACCCAGCAAAGAAGAGTTTTCAAGCTTTAAGGGTAGCAGTTAACCATGAGCTTGACGTTTTGCAAACTTCTTTGGAGGAGGCTATCAAAGTCCTGAAGCCGGGAGGGAGAATTAGCGTTATTACCTTCCAATCTCACGAAGATAAGATCGTCAAACGGATTTTTAAGAAGTATTCTGAGGTTGAAGTTCCTCGAGGCATGCCGGTGATTCCAGCAGATCTAAAACCAACCTTAAAGCTGGTAAACCGGAAGCCAATTGTGGCTTCAGCAGCAGAATTAGCAGAGAACAACCGCTCACATAGTGCAAAATTGCGGGTTGCAGAAAAATTATAGAGGAAGATAATATGGCTGATACTTCAGCAAGAAGACTTGATTTAGACCCAGAGAAAAATACCGAGGGTGTCAAACAAACCACAAGCATAAGTACCAAAAGGGTAGTCCGTTTTAGTCCATTTGAAAAAGCTATTGTGCTGATGGGCAGCGTGACCTGTTTAGTGCTTGCAACTTTGTGCGTAACCTCCAGTAATTCCGCAACTTCGACTCAAAGTGAATTAACCAATGTCCAACAGAAGATCACGAAGCAGCAGAATAAGGTTACTGATCTGGAACGCCAAATTGGTGAATTGACATCTAGTTCTAGATTGAACAAGATTGCCAAACAAAAGGGACTAAAGTTAATAGAAAAAAACATTAGGACGATTCGCTAATGAAGAAACAGAGTAATTCAACAAAGAATACAGCCAAAGCCCACAGCTACCGTTTTACGGTGGGGAGAATTCTCCAGATAATTGTGGCTTTGGTTTTTCTTGTATTTATAGGACGCTTTATTTATTTAGGCCTCTCTAAGACAGTTAATGGGGTAGATTTGAGCAAGCGGACTAAGTCGTTATATTCGACTAGTGAGACCTTAACTGCAAGCAGAGGGACAATTTACGATCGAAGTGGTTCGGTTGTTGCCGAAGATACAAATTTGTATACGATCTATGCAATTTTAGACAAATCGTCCATAAATTATAAAAATAAACCTGAATACGTCGTTGATAAAGAAAAAACAGCTGAAAAGCTTTCGACTGTTCTGTCTTTGTCAAAGAAGCAAATTCTCAAATATTTAAGCAAGAAGAACGTTTATCAAGTTCAATTTGGAACGGCTGGCTCTAATTTAACTTTGGATCAAAAGAAAAAGATTCAAAAAATGAATTTGCCGGGAATTAAGTTTACTGAAACGCCATCTCGGCTATATCCTAATGGTGTCTTTGCTTCAAATTTAGTTGGCTTGACTTCAACGCAATCCGATAAAAAGACCGGGGACCAGAGCTTGGTTGGCGTCATGGGAATTGAAGCTTACTTCAACAACGAGCTAACTGGTAAAGATGGTTATAAGATTACCAGTGCCAGCTCTACTTCAAGTAAGAATAACGTTTATAAACCAGCCCAAAATGGTAATAACGTTTATTTAACGCTTGATTCTCAGCTCCAAAGCTTTTTGGAAACCCAAATGAGTGCCATTAAATCGAAGTACCAGCCGAAGAAACTCACGGCTGTGGTTGAGGATATGAAGACCGGACAAATTTTGGCAGCTAGCCAGCGGCCAACTTTCAACGCTCAAACGCGTAAGGGCCTTTCAAATTCATATCGGGATGTCTTAACGCAAGATTCCTACGAACCTGGCTCAGTCTTTAAGATTTTAACCTTGTCAGCCGCCATTGAAACTGGCAACTATCAACCAAATAGCTACTACCGTTCTGGTTCGTTAACTTTGGGCGGATCGACGATTCACGACTGGAATAATTCTGGTTGGGGTTCGATTCCATTCTGGCAAGCCTTTCCGCGGTCAAGTAATGTTGGTTTTGCATTATTGGAACGCAAGATCGGAGCCAAAAAATGGAAGGAGTATTTAAAGAAATACCATATTGGTCAAAAATCAGGCATTACGCTTCCAGGAGAGCAAGCTGGTTCGATTTCCTTTAGTGGAAGCTTAGACCAAGCCGTAACTTCATTTGGCCAAGGGGTAAACGTCAATGTTTGGCAAATGATGCAGGCCTTTAGTACCCTAGGCAACAATGGTCAAATGGTTAAACCACAGCTAGTGAAGAAAATAACCGATGCTGATGGTAAAACCGTGAAATCATACCAAGTCCAAAAAGTCGGCAGTCAAATTTATTCAGCTGCTACTCGTAAAACGATCGTGCAAGAAATGAAGCGAGTTATGAATGCCAATTATGGTACTGGTCATGCTTATAAGATTTCTGGCTTAGATATCGGCGTTAAAACTGGTACTGCTCAAATTGCCTCGAAAAATGGCGGTTACCTATCAGGAGACAAGAATTATATTTTCTCAGTAGTCGGGATCTACCCAACCAAGAATCCTCGATACTGTGTGTACATTACCATGCAGCAACCTAAGTATCTGGGTAAGGGTGCGGAAGTAATTTTATCTTCAATTTTTAAACCTTTGATGAAACGTGTGGCTTTATATGCTCAAAATCAGTCAAGTGATGTTAAAGTAGTTAAAGTACCAAGTTTAACTGGTAAAACCATTAGTAAAGCAAAAGCCGAAGCTTCAGCTAGCGGCATCGAGCTGGAAGTATTGGGCTCAGGCAAAAAAGTGATTGCCCAAGGATTAAGTTCTGGAGAAACCCTAATAAAAGGCAACAAGTTGTTGGTAAATACCGGCGGAACGCTTACCATGCCGGATATGACCGGTTGGACCAGCAATTATCTTGAGGAATTTACCAAACTAACTGGGATCAAGATTAGCCAATCCGGCTCAGGCACCGTAAGTTCGCAATCGCTTAAAGCTGGCAGCAGCTTGAAATCAGCTAAAACGATCAAAATCAAGTTAAAGGAGTAAAGCACAATGCTTGCAAGCATTATCGCATTAGTTAGTTCATTAGTGATCACAGCCATCTTCCTTCCTTGGCTCATCATGTACATGCATGCTAAAAAAGAAGGACAAGAAATTCGAGATGAAGGTCCTAAATGGCACCAGAAAAAGAGTGGGACACCCACAATGGGAGGAACCATCTTTGTCTTGGCAGCCGCTATTTCCACGATCTGGGTTAGCCTTTGGCAGCACAGTCTGGTAAAAGTTAGTTGGATTTTGCTTTTAAGCTTATTAGGCTATGGGCTAATCGGCTTCTTTGACGATGGGATCAAGCTGCGGTTTAAACGTAATCTAGGCTTGCGGGCTTGGCAAAAATTAGCCTTGCAGATTGTAATTGCTATTGTAATAGTTTTGATAGCTGCGAGTGACCGGTTCAAGTTCAGTTTGCCGATACCTTTTATTGGAGAATTAACTGGAATTGCGATTTTTGTCCTATTTTTGATTTTCTGGCTAGTTGGCTATTCAAACGCGGTCAATCTATCAGATGGTCTAGATGGGCTGGCAACTGGACTTTCAATTATTGCTTATGGCACCTACGCTTATTTAGCTTATAAGCAGCATGATGAAGCAGTTTTAATTTTCTGCATGAGTGTCATTGGTGGTTTAATCGCCTTCTTTATTTTTAACCATAAGCCAGCTAAAATCTTTATGGGTGACGCCGGCTCCTTGGCTCTAGGCGGTGGCTTGGCCAGTGTTTCGATTTTCCTGCATCGCCCATGGTCCTTATTGTTGATTGGGATTGTTTTTGTTTGTGAAACTGCTAGTGTCATGCTGCAAGTAGCATCTTTTCAAACGACCGGTAAAAGAATTTTCAAAATGACGCCAATCCATCACCATTTTGAAATGCTTGGCTGGAGTGAATGGAAAGTTGATATTGTATTTTGGCTAGTTGGTTTAGTAGGTAGTTTAATTTATTTAGGAATTTGGGGTTAACCATAATTTACAATGAAGTATATCGATACTTATAAGGGTAAAAATGTATTAGTTTTAGGTTTAGGCAAGAGTGGCTATGCGGTAAGCAAATTGTTGTTAAAGCTTGGCGCACGCATTACGCTCAATGACAAATCAGATTTGGCGCACAATGAACAGGCCAAGGATTTGGCAGAACAAGGCGTACGAGTGATTGGGGGACATCACCCAGTAGAGCTTTTATCCCAGGAACACTTTGATTATTTTGTAAAAAATCCTGGTATTCCATACGAAAACCCAATGGTAGCAAAAGCCCAAGAGTTAGGACTTCCCATCATCACCGAACCAGAAATTGCTTTAAGCTGCAGCGAGGCACCATATATTTGTGTGACAGGTTCAAATGGCAAGACCACTACAGTGATGTTGACCCAACAAATTTTGGATCATCATTTAGCTAAAACTGGCCATCACGCTTATGCTGTGGGCAATATCGGAACTCCAATTTCGTCAGTGGTAACCAAGGCTACAAAAGATGATATCTTAGTGGTGGAAATTTCCAGTTTCCAATTATTGGGCGTCACTGATATCAATCCTAAAGCTGCGGCAATTGTTGATATTTACCCAAATGTGCATTTGGACTATCACAAAACTTTCGAGAACTATGTTCAGGCTAAGTTAAATGTGACCAGATTCCAAACTCCTGATGATTACTTCATTGCTAATTACGATCAAAAAGAAATTTTGGCCAAAGAGCAAGCTTTAACTAAGGCGCAAATACAAACATTTTCTGAAACTGATCCAGCTGCTGATTACTATATTGGTGAAGATGCCTTAATGTATCACGATCAAAAAATCATGCCGCTGGATGAGATTAAACTGCCTGGTATTCATAACCAACAAAATTGTTTAGTTGCAATTTCGCTGGCACGTTTGTTTGGTGCAGAAAACGATGACATAACGGCAATCTTGAGCAGTTTTGGAGGCGCCAAGCACCGCTTACAATATGTCGGAACAATCGATGAGCGAAAGTTTTATAATGATTCTAAATCGACCAATATTGAAGCAGCGAGCGTTGCTCTTCCATCATTCAAAGCCCCTGAGGTATGGATTGCCGGAGGATTAGATCGCGGGTTTGTCTTTGATGATTTAGTTGAGTTGATTAAAGAGCATGTAAAAGCAGCTGTCTTGTATGGCGAAAGCCGCTACCTTTTGGCCGATGCTTGCCGTAAGGCGGGAGTAAAGCAAATTGTTATTGTAGATACGCTGATGGAAGCAGTTCCTAATGCTTGGCGATTGTCTAACGCAGGTGATGTTATTCTGTTCTCACCAGCTTGTGCTTCTTGGGATCAATTCCGGACTTTTGAAGAACGTGGCGACTACTTTGTTAAATTTATAAAAGAATTGAAGACGAAATAAAATGAGAGTTATTTTTACAGGTGGCGGTACAGGTGGCCACATTTACCCAATCATGGCGATTATTGAGCGATTAGAAGAGCGCGGAATTGCCAATAAAGATGAAATACTGTTTGTTGGTACTGAAAAGGGACTGGAAAGCAAGATTGTTCCAGCTGCCGGGGTTAATTTTACAACCATCAAGATTCAAGGCTTTAACCGGAAAAATCCCCTGAAAAATTTTGAAACCATTGAATTGTTCTTGAAGGCAACCAAGCGTGCCAAGGAAATTATCAAGGACTTCAAACCGGACTTGGTTTTGGGTACAGGTGGTTATGTCAGCGGAGCAGTTGTTTATGAAGCTGCTAAAATGCACATTCCAACAATGATCCATGAATCTAACAGTGTGGTTGGTTTAGCCAATAAGTTTTTGGGTCACTATGTTGATCGAATTTGCTATACTTTTGAGGATGCTGCTAAACAATTTGGCGAAAAGAAAAAGTTGGTGAAGACAGGAAATCCCCGCTCCCAACAAGTCTTAAATTTAAACTTGGAACCATTTGATCTGACTCAGTGGGGCTTTGAAACTGATGTTCCAACTGTTTTGGTGTTTGGCGGCTCGCGCGGTGCTCTAGCAATAAACCGGGTGATGTTAAAGTCATTAAAGGAACTGGAAAACAAGCCTTATCAAATTGTGTGGGCAACCGGTACCTACTACTATGATGCCATTGATAAAAAGTTGGCCGATCACCATTTAGGCGAAAATATTAAGATTTTGCCATATATTGAAAATATGCCAGCCTTGCTTCCTGAAATGACTTGCGTGGTTGCTCGTTCTGGAGCAACTAGTTTAGCCGAATTTACGGCTTTGGGGGTACCCGCAATCTTAATCCCTAGTCCTAACGTAACGCACAACCATCAGCTTAAAAATGCGCAGGACATGGAAGCGCGCGGAGCGGCAATTGTGATCCCGGAAGATGATCTGAATCCAAACAGTTTTGTGTCATCGATTGACCATTTGCTGCTTGATCAAAAAGCCGCACAAGCAATGAGCGCAGCTTCAAAGCAAATGGGCGTTCCCGATTCATCGGATCAAATTATTAAAGTGATGGATGAATTAGTACACGGTTAACCTACAAGGAGGTGAGGCAGGTGCCCAAAAAAGGTGTAACCAAAAAAGATCCCCGCAAAGAGCTTTCGCCATATTTAAATCACCAAGAGCAGGTGAAGAACCGCGGAAAACAGAAAAAAGTGTCTGCCTCGCTGACAAATTTACAGGCTGAACGGCGCAGGTCGCTGCGGCGACGAATGAGCATCTTTGTAATTATCGCCATAATCATGATTCTAGCTTTGGGCTATTATATTTCACCATTAGCTAATATTGCTGATATTGAAGTTAGCGGCGCTAGTGACCTGTCACCGACGCAAATCGCCAAAAAATCTGGAATTCAGGCTGATGATAAAGTAATAAGTCAATTGTTTAATCAAAATGAAATCAGCGAGCGAGTTAAAAAAGCGTATCCTGAAATTAAGAGTGTGAAAGTAGCTGTCAAAGAAATTAATCATGTCGTTTTAAAGGTGAGCGAACGTGAAACAGTCGGCTATGTGAAAACTGGTTCCAGTTATCGGAAGTTGCTAACGAATGGTCGTTTAGGCAAACAGCACTTGAAATGGGATGTGGTTGACCACGATAAGCCACTCTATCTTGGCTTTTCCAAACGCAGTGTTTTGGATCGGAATTTTAAGCTTTTCCAAGCATTGCCTGCAAGTTTTAGAAGTCAAGTAAAATTGATTTCAGGAAATACTAAGAGGTCAACTCAAGTAATTTATATCATGAAAGACGGCAATGTCGTCATTGGCAATATAGATACTTTTAAACAAAAGGTTCATTATTATGACGCTATTAGAGCTAAGGCTGATAAACATAGTTTGATTGATATGGAAATTGGCGCTTTTAGTCGCAAATTAACCAGTAAAGAAAGAAAAATGTATGGCGTTTAATGAAAAATTGATGGACTTAAAGCAATTCGTTGATAGGCTGAAGATGGGGGCTTAATCTTGGAAAACTCAAATTTATTGGTTGGTCTGGATATTGGGACCACAAGCATTAAAGCAGTTGTTGCTGATAACGGCCGCGTAATCGGAGCGGTAGCCACCCCGAATACCGGGATGCGACACGGACATATTGTTGATATTGATGAAACCGCAGCTTCGATAAAACGGGCCCTAACTGATATTTCTGAAAAAACAGGCACTACTATTCATCGCGTGGTTACAGGCTTACCGGTGGGAATGCTGCAGCTGGAGCCGGCCGCTGGCTTGACCACGATAGATGAAAATGGTCGAGAAGTAAATAATAATGATGTTAAGCGGGTTTTGCAAGCTGCGATCAAATCGGCAATCAAAGATGGGCGCGAGCCAATTTCGTATTTGCCAAGTCGGTTTATCATCGATGGCAAAACCAATGTCGACGATCCCCGAAAAATGATTGCTCATTCATTGGCAGTCAATGGGATCTTGTTAACCGCACCAAGTGGTGACTTGCATAATTTAAATAAGGCGATTGAACGCGCAAATTACTACAATAACTTCTTTGTGCCTACTCCTTTAGCAATTGCCAGCGTTGCGCTGGATGAGGGAGAACGAACCTTTGGCGCAATCATTTTGGACTTTGGTGGCGGCGTGACAAGTGCAACCGTAATTCATCAAGGTCAAATTAAATACGCCAAAGTAGATCTCGAAGGTGGCAGCGATATTACCAATGATATTTCGGTCGTTTTGTCAACTTCGAAAAAAGAAGCCGAGCAAATCAAGATCGATTACGGTTATGCCGATCCCCGACTTGCTTCTGAACAAGCAAAGTTTGCGGTAAGAAGCGTCGGAGCTACCCAGCAGCAAATGATTGATGAAAAATATCTCAGTGAAATTATTAATGCGCGGGTTAACCAAATCATTAATCGAATTGGCGGCGGCTTAGTTAAGCATGATACTTTAAAACTGCCCGGTGGCATTATTATCACGGGTGGTACCAGCTTGCTCCAAGGAATAGATTCTTTGGTAAGTCAAAAGCTTAATGTTAAAACCAAGCTCTATCAACCGGATCAATTGGGTATTCGGAACCCAGCATATACTGCAGGGTATGGGATTGTTAAGTATGCTTACAACATGTCAGAAATTGACTATTTGGTGGAAAATGTCATTTACGGGAGTCAAGCTGTTCCAGATCTTCCTGAAAGCAAGCCAAAAAAGGAAAGAAACGCAAAAAGACAGCCTACACCTAGTGAAACTATTGTCAAAGAAGATTATAATGTAAGTAATACGCCAAGAAGTGATGAATCTTCAGAAGCTGAGCAGACAAATAAGAAAGAAAAGAAAGAACCAGGAAGCTTTACCAGTTTCTTTAAAAAGTTCTTTGATTAAAGGTGGTTAATTTAGATGGATTTTACGTTCGATTCAGATGACAACAAGAATGCTGTTATAAAAGTTATCGGTGTTGGTGGCGCCGGTGGTAACGCTGTTAACCGAATGATTGATGATGGAGTTCAAGGAGTTTCCTTCATTGCAGCTAATACAGATGTACAAGCATTAAATAGCAATAAAGCTGAGAATAAGATCCAACTTGGGCCAAAGTTGACCAGAGGGTTAGGCGCAGGTTCACATCCTGAAGTTGGACAAAAAGCAGCCGAAGAAAGCGAACAAACAATCGAGGATGCCTTAAAGGGCGCAGATATGATCTTTATCACAGCTGGTATGGGTGGTGGCACCGGTACTGGTGCTGCTCCAGTGGTAGCTAAGATTGCCCGGGAAACTGGTGCTTTGACCGTTGGGGTAGTTACTCGTCCTTTTAGCTTTGAAGGCCCGCGTCGATCAAAGAACGCCAGTGATGGGATTGCTCAACTGAAAGAATATGTTGATACGTTGGTTATCATTGCCAACAACCGTCTTTTGGAAATGGTCGACAAAAAGACCCCAATGATGGATGCCTTCAAGGAAGCCGATAATGTTTTGAAACAAGGTGTTCAAGGTATTTCTGACTTGATTACTTCAACTGACTACGTGAACTTGGACTTTGCCGATGTTAAGACGGTTATGGAAAATCAAGGGGCAGCCCTGATGGGAATTGGCCGTGCTAGCGGCGAAAACCGGACAGTTGAGGCAACCAAGCTGGCAATTAGCTCACCATTATTGGAAGTCTCGATTGATGGTGCTAAGCAAGTCCTGTTGAACATTACAGGTGGCCCAGACTTAACTTTATTTGAAGCGCAAGATGCGTCCGAAATTGTTTCTAAAGCAGCCGGTGACGATGTTAACATTATTTTCGGTACTTCTATTAATCCTAACCTTGGTGATGAAGTCGTGGTTACGGTCATTGCTACGGGGATTGATTCTGAAGTTGAAGCAGAAGCATCAAAGCAATTGCCAGGTCGGAGTCACCAAGTTAAGGCTAAGCCGGCTCCTGAAGTTAAGCCTAATTCAACGGCTTCAGTCCAACCTGCACCAAGTCAAGCGGTTCAACCCCAAGCTCAACCTGAACCAGTTAAGCCTGCTGAACCTAACAAACCGAAGAAACAAGAGACAATGGTCGACCCAACGAGTGTTTGGGGTTTAAATGATGGTGGAAATAAGCGTCGGAACGAAAATAATCAAACTGATGACTTAAATTCATTTACCAACGACGATAACAGCAACATCTCACAAATTGAAACAAGCCTGCAAGAAGATGACGATAACGATTCAATTCCGTTCTTCAAGCACCGTGGTGAAAACTAAGGAGGATTATAGATGGTTCTAGAAAAATTAAACCACTTCTTTGGATTAAATGAAGAAGAAGAAGATACTGAAAACCAAGCGTACACAAATGAAGACAACGTAACAACTGAAATCCCTCAAAACAAAGGAAATCTGCACCGGGACAATGTTGTTTCATTGCAAGATCACGTTCAACCGCAAAAGAGTCAAATCCTTTTGTATGAACCACGGGTATTTTCCGATGCCAAGGACGTTGCCCAAAACTTATTGTCAGGCAAGGCAGTCATTGTCAACTTTAGTCGGATGGAAGATGAACCTTCACGTCGCGTTGTTGATTTTGTGACAGGAACTGTCTATGCCCTTGGAGGTAAAATTCAACGGGTTGGGGACAAGATCTTCTTGGCGACGCCACCTAAGTTTGAAACTGATGGTAAGATTACTGACATGCTAGATAAGAAAGATCAACTTGGTTAATGGTTAATTTCTTGCACCTGTTATATGAGGTAATAAATTGGGCCTTTTGGGCATATAGTCTTTTGATCGTGATCAATTCAATTATGAGTTGGGCCCCTTTCTTATACAACTCTAAGCTTGGTCAAATTATAGCCCGAGTTGTTGAGCCGTTTTTGAATATATTTCGAATTGGCCCCTTAGAACGTTTAACGGCTTTTACCGGCTTGGATATTAGTCCCATTATTGCCTTGTTTATCTTGTACTTTATTCAAAGATTATTTAGTGATTTGCTGTTGAGATTGATTTTGAGGTATTAATGCAAAAAAGACAAGCCAGCAGCTTTTACCCACATTTTGAACAAGCAGAAAGACCGACAATTGATTATTTTGTCGGTCTTTTTAATCGGTTAATGTTTCAACAGGAACCGATTTTGACTGATTTTCTAAACCCTCGAGAGCGTTCGATTCTGCAAACCGTAGTTGGTGGGGAAGCGTTCTTGGATGAATTTGGCGGGTTTAAGCAAGCAGAAAGAAAACGCGTTTGGTTAACAAGTGAATGGACTAGCCACCAATTTGATGAATTTGAGGTAGCACCATTTGAAATAAAATATCCTAGCAAATTTGCCCAGTTAAGCCATGGTGCCATTATGGGAACTTTGGCAAATGCAGGCATCGAGTTAAAATCGTTTGGCGATATTATCACGGATGGCAAGGGTCGTTGGCAATTTTTTGCTAAGGCGGAATTGACTGACTTTTTTCTTGATGAAATTCAGCGCATTGGATCGACTAAGGTGAAGTTGAATTTGATCGACTGGAAAGAAGTCTTAACTCCTGAGGATGAAAGTGTTGAAGATACCATTGTCGCAGCTAGCATGCGCGTTGACGCGATTTTAGCAGCAGCTAGCAAACATAGCCGCAAACAAATCCAAGAAGATGTAAATAGTCAACTTGTAAAATTAAATTGGCATAACTTAGCAGAGTCTAATATAATAGTCAATATAGGTGATGTCATAAGTTTGCGCCATTTTGGAAGGGTGCAAGTGATGTCAGTTGCAACAACAAAAAAAGGTAAATTTAAGGTGGTGTTGAAACTTTGGCGAACAAAAGGGCACAAACGCAAAATCGGGTAACGCCGATGGAAATCCATAATAAGGAATTCAAACATCGTGGGCCAAAAGGGTATGACGCATACGAAGTTGATAGTTTTTTAGACGACATTATTGACGATTATGGCGATACGCTGGATGAAAATGTTGATCTAAAAAATGAAAATTACAGTCTTAAACAGAAGCTTGAGGAAGCCAATAGTGAAAAAACTAAGTTGACCTCACAGTTAGCTGATTTGCAAAAGCAAAACGAAACCTTGGCAACTAAAGAGCACAAGGCTGAGATCGAAAAAGCCGAGTTAGACCGGGAAAGTCAAGCGATCCTTGACCAAGCTCGAGATGAGGCAGCTAAGATCGTCAGTCAAGCTAAGCAAACAGCGGAAAGTGAAAACTCAGCCAAACAGCAAGAGGTTTTCGAATTAGACGCTGCTTACCAAAGACTTAAGCAAGAGTTTGCTGAATATCGCGAAAAAGCCAAGAAAATGTTGGAACAACAGTTGGTAATTTTGAATGATGCAAATTTAGACAAACCAGTTGCTGAAACAAAACCAGCTGATCTTTCTGCAAAGAAAGTTGACAGTTTACCACATAATGACGTAAACTCTAACCAGGTTAATGCAAAAGCATCGACTAAAACTAGTTTGGAAAAGCCAACTGATACGGTTAAATCGGCAAAACTTGAGGATCCAAGCAATGTCACGATTGTTTTTCCAGACGACTATAAAGATAATTAATAGACCGACAGTAAAACCTAGGGCGATCGCAGCGAGTTGGTGATGGTGGAAGACCAATAGAAGTGCCCAGATGGTTGATCAGCTGTTATTAAAAGTCTAACGGCCTGACTATCCGTTACATAGTCGTTAAGTGGAGCAACAGCTCAATTTAGGTGGTACCACGATTAACCTCGTCCTAAGCAGGATGGGGGTTTTTGTTTTACATAGAGAGGAAAAAGTATGAAGGTCAAAGATACCTTGAACCTTGGCAAGACCAAGTTTAAAATGCGGGGCAATTTGCCAGTGCGTGAAGCTGAATGGGAAAAAGATTGGCAAGAAAATAAACTGTATGAACAAAGATTGAAGCTGAATGAAGGCCATCCCCGGTTCGATTTGCATGATGGCCCTCCATTTGCCAACGGCAATATCCACATGGGACATGCTTTAAATAAGATTTCCAAAGATATTATTGTCCGTTATAAGGGAATGGCTGGGTTTTATGCTCCTTACGTACCCGGCTGGGATACTCACGGCTTGCCTATTGAACAGCAACTAGCCAAGCAAGGTGTCGACCGCAAGACCATGGATCGGGCAGCATATCGTGAATTATGCCGGCAATATGCCATGGAACAAATTGAAAAACAACGGACTGACTTTAAGCGACTGGGTATTTTAGCTGATTGGGATCATCCTTACATTACCTTGCAGCCTGAATTTGAGGCTGAAGAAATTAGAGTCTTTGGCAAGATGTTTGAAAAAGGCTACATCTACAAGGGCTTGAAGCCAGTGTATTGGTCTCCATCCAGTGAATCCACCTTGGCTGAAGCCGAAGTTGAATACCACGATGTTAAAGCACCGGCGATTTATGTTGCCTTTCCAGTCAAGGATGGTAAAGGGATCCTTGATTCTGACACTTCAATGGTTATTTGGACGACTACGCCTTGGACTATTCCATGCAACGTTGGGATTACCGCAAATCCAAAATTTGACTACTCCTTGGTCAAGGTTAACGATAAAAAGTATCTAATTGGCACGACTCGTTTAAATACGGTTGCTGAAGACTTAGGTTGGGAAAACTATGAAGTCTTAGACCACTTCAAGGGTAGCGATCTTGATCGGATGACGGTAAAGCATCCGTTGTACGACAAGACTAGTTTAGTAATGAATGATACCTATGTAACTGCCGATGACGGTACTGGTTTAGTTCATAACGCAACTGGTTTTGGTGAAGACGACTACAACGTCGGTCGCAAATATGGTATTCCCGTTTATAGTCCAATGGACAATCAAGGACGGTTTACCAAGGAGGTTCCAGATCCGGAATTGGTTGGTATGTTCTATGATGATGCAAATAAAGTTGTCACAAAGAAGTTGGAAGCTGCAGGTGCTCTGCTTAAGCTGAGCTTCTTCACTCACTCATACCCACACGATTGGCGGACCAAGAAGCCAGTTATTTATCGTGCTACTACTCAATGGTTCGCTTCGATTTCTAAGTTCCGCGACCAAATCTTGGCTGAAATTGAAAAGGCAAAATTTGTTCCAGAATGGGGCAAGACGCGGTTATATAACATGATTAAAGACCGTGGCGATTGGGTTATCTCGCGTCAACGTGCTTGGGGCGTACCGCTTCCAATCTTCTATGCTGAAGATGACACGCCGATTGTCACTCCAGAAACGATTGAACATGTTGCGCAAATTTTTGCTAAAGAAGGATCTAACGCTTGGTATACCCATACAGCTACTGAACTATTGCCTGACGGCTTTACCAGTGAACATTCACCAAATGGCAAATTCCGCAAGGAAACCGATATTTTGGATGTTTGGTTTGACTCCGGTTCGTCTCACCAGGCAGTTATGGCACAGCGTCCTGGATTGCATTTCCCTGCCGATCTCTACTTGGAAGGGAGCGACCAATACCGGGGCTGGTTCAACTCAAGCTTAATCACTTCCGTTGCTACTACTGGCAAGGCCCCATATCGTGGTATTTTGTCACAAGGTTTTGTCCTAGATGAAAACGGTCACAAGATGTCCAAGTCACTTGGTAATGTCATTTCTCCAAATGACGTTATTAAGAAAATGGGGGCTGAAATTATTCGTCTTTGGGTAGCTTCAGCTGACACGACCAGTGATGTTGCCGTTTCTCAAGGTATTTTGCAGCAAGGGGCTGAAGCATATCGGAAGATTAGAAATACTTTCCGTTACATGCTTGCCAATACTTCTGATTTTGATCCAGCAAATAATCGAGTTGCTTATGAAGACCTGCGTTCAATTGATCAATATCTGGAAGTGAAGTTAAACGATTTGGTTCAAACTTGTTTAGCAGCTTATGAACGTTACGACTTCACTACGGTTTACAAGGAAGTCTTTAAATTCTTGTCAAATGATCTTTCAGCTTTCTATCTCGACTTTGCTAAGGATGTTTTATACATCGAACAAAAAGATAGTCATGCTCGTCGGTCAATGCAAACGGTAATTTATGATTCAGCTGTTAAATTGGCCAAAATTATGACGCCGATTTTGCCACACACCATGGAAGAAATTTGGAAATTCCTGCAGGAACCAGAAGCATATGCGCAACTTTCAAACATGCCAGAGGTTGTCCAATATGCCAACCATGATGAAGTTTTGGCTGATTGGCAAGACTTCATGAAGATTCGTGACGATGTTTTGAAGGCTTTGGAAGCAGCACGTGACCAAAAGTTGATTGGTAAGTCATTTGAGGCCAGCGTGACCCTCTATCCAGATGACGCGGCTAAGGAAGTTCTTACTAAATTGGATGCTAACTTCCAACAAATTTTGATTGTTTCAAACCTGACCATTTCTGATAGCCCAGCTCCTGCTGCAGCTATGAAACTGAATCATGGAGCTGTCCTGGTTGAAAAAGCAGCTGGGGAAGTTTGTCAACGGTGCCGGATGATCAAAAATGATGTTGGCAGCAATTCTGCTTTGCCGACTTTGTGTGCTCGTTGTGCTAAAATTGTTTCTGAGGACTTCCCTGAAGTTCTAACTGAAGGATTTGACGATTAATGAGAACAGGTACAGTCAAACAATTTGATCAAGGCAGTCCCTTTGGTTTTGTCAAAGATGATCTTAATGGCAAATCATACTTTGTATTTTATAAAGCAATTAAAGAAGAAGGGTATAAGAGCCTTAACGTAGGTGATCGGGTTCGCTATCAGCTAGCCCAAGGAAAGAATGGTTTGCAATGCATTAATGTGTATTTAACCAATTCAAAGGATAAGGACTAATTACTGAATGAACTTAAAAGAAGAAGAACTGTCATCACAGGAAATCTTTCGTGGGAATATTGTCGATCTTGACGTACACACAATAGAATTGCCCAATGGGCAAACTGCGACAAGAGAAGTAGTTGCCCACCGTCCATTTGCAGCAGTTATTGCGATTAATGAGCAAAAGGAAATGCTATTGGTTGAACAATGGCGAGAACCGGTAAAACAACTAACTTTAGAAATTCCTGCAGGCATTATTGATCCAACGGACGCAAGCCCTTTAGATGCGATGAAACGGGAATTAAATGAAGAAGGCGGCTACCGGGCTGATTACTGGGAAGAAATTTGTCAATTTTATACTTCTCCCGGTTTTACGAATGAACTTGGACACATTTTTTATTGTGATACGTTAACCAAACTGGAAGAAAAGCGTTCCCTTGACGAAGATGAATTCTTAAATGCCAAGTGGTACAGCTTAGAGGAATTAAAGGGCCTCATGGCTGAAGGAAAAATCCTTGACGGTAAAACTGTTTATGCAATTACAGTTTGGGAAAACGTGCTTTTAGCCGGGGCAAAGGAAACCCATAATGGTTGAAAAACGTTCCGATTATCGGAAAAAATCACAAAAGAAAAAATGGCAGCGATTAACCAGTGCTTTTGGCGATGATCATGAAAGTGGTAATTCAGCAGTAGACGTAAATCCTGACTTTTTACGTGATGAACCCAAACGTCATGCTGATCATCAGGATTTTAATGATCAGCAATTTGGTGGCGAGACGCGGAAAGAAGAGGCGCGCAATTTTAAAGCAAATCGGCTCAAACGACGCTTAAATTGGGCGATTGGGATTACCCTGGTCTTAATTGTATTGGTTTTATTAGCACTGTTTTATTTATAAAATGAACTGAGGTAGAAATTTGAAGATTGCGATTATTGTCCCAATGGAAATTGAGGCAGCTTATTACCGCAATGCCTTTCACTCAGAAACCAAGGAAATGTTCGGATCAACAGTATTCGAACATTTTTCTGTTAATGGAAATGAAATTTATCTGGGTTTGAGTGGCATTGGAAAAGTTAATGCGGCCATGAATTTGGCTAGCTTGTTGAGTTCAGTCGATATTGATTTGATCCTCATGACTGGATCTGCAGGTAGTTTGAAGAGTGAGGTCAAGCAAGAGGATTTGATTTTGCCAACCGCCTTTGCTTATCATGATGCGCATAATACCAGGGCGGGGGATTATGTGGAAGGACAAATTCCGCAAGAACCTGCACAATATCAATTAAATTCACCAGAAAGAGCTAAATTTGCAGCATACTTGCAAAAAAATCAGGTAAAATTCAAAACTGGTTTGATTGTAACAGGAGATAGTTTTATTGCTTCTGAGGAGCAAAAGGCGGCAATTAAGCAAAACTTCCCTACTGCTGTTGGCGTAGAAATGGAAGGGGCTGCCTTTGCCCAAGTTGCTTACCACTTTAAAAAGCCACTGGTTGCATTGCGGGCAATTAGCGACAATGGAGATGAAGGGGCAGATTTGGACTTTGATGCTTTTGTAAAAAAGGTTGGAGCCAAAGCTGCCAAGCTGATAGTAGGATATATTGAAAATTATGAAGGATGAGATTTATTTAGATAATGCGGCTACCACCCCGATGTCACCGGGGGTAATAGCGACGATTACGGCGGAAATGATCCATGATTATGGCAATGCTTCAGCTACCTACCAAATTGGTCGGACAGCCAGACGAGCCATTGATCAGGCTAGACAGGAAATTGCCAGCTTTATTGGTGCCAAGGAAGATGAAATCATTTTTACCTCTGGAGGCAGCGAAAGCAACAATACCGCGATTTTTGAGACAGCCAAAAGCCGTCAAAATATTGGTAAACATATCATTACAACAGCGATCGAACACCCGAGTGTTTTGAATCCCTTAAAAGAGCTGGAAAACCAAGGCTTTGAGGTAACCTACTTGCCGGTTGATCAAACAGGCCATATCAGCTTAGCCGATTTAAAAGCTGCCTTACGAGACGATACCATTCTGGTTTCAACGATGGCAGTTAACAATGAGGTTGGTACGATCAATCCACTAGCCGAAATTGGGAAAATCGTTCATGAGCAAAGCCCAGCATATTATCATGTCGATGCCGTTCAAGGTTTGGGCAATATTGATCTGGACGTTAAGTCGATGCAGATTGATTTGTTATCGACTAGTGCTCACAAGGTTAATGGACCGAAATTTTTAGGCTTTTTGTATGAAAACTCTGATCTGAAGTTGCCTAGTCTGGTATACGGTGGCGAGCAGGAAAAGAAACGTCGTGCTGGGACGGAGAATGTTCCCGGAATAGCTGGCTTTGGGGTGGCCGTCAAAGAATTGGCGGATAACTCTAGAGCAAGCGAACAAGCAGAGTTTGCCCACTTTCAGCAGATTATTTTGCAAAAACTAGATGATGCCGGCGTTGCTTACAGCATAAATGGCGGAGTGGGTGAAAATGTGTCGCATCACGTTTTAAACTTGTGGCTCCATGGCTTAGAGACCAATATGATGCTGACCAATCTTGACTTAGATGGCTTTGCCGTTTCAGGCGGTTCAGCCTGTACGGCGGGGTCTTTAACCCCATCGCACGTTTTAACGGCCATGTTTGGGGCTGATTCGCCGAGAATTAGAGAGTCGATCCGGATTTCTTTTGGGCGGTATAATACTGATGAGGAAGTTGCAGCCTTTGCGGAAGATTTGGTGCGAATTGCTAAGAAACACCAGGCCCCTACAAAATAGTTGCATTTTTTAACAAAGTTACTTATTATTAATAAGCGAGGATAATTATGGCTAAAGTAGTAAAGATCAATGGCGATAATCGCCAATTCACTTTGAGTGATGAAATTAAGTTGTATGCACTGATCGATGTTGGTTTTCAAAAGACGGTGAAGGGCAATTATACTTATGAGCACCCGTTATATAACGATTCACCTTATGATGCACCAACCAAATTGAAGATGACGATTAACAAAGATCTGAACCACTTAACGATGGTTATCACGGACAGATCCGGATTGCAGAAGGTAAATATTTTTAAGAATAAGCAATTAGCCAAGACTGTTGAATTGTTGAATTACATTCTGAAGGATCTGGAAGAGAAAAAGATTATTGTTGAAAAATAAGGAATGGTTTTATGACAGACAATAGCAAAATCAGAGTAGTAGTTGGGATGAGTGGCGGAGTAGACTCTTCAGTTTCGGCTTGGCTGCTCAAACAACAAGGCTATGATGTTGTCGGCGTCTTCATGAAGAATTGGGATGATACTGATGATTCTGGGGTCTGCACGGCAACGGAGGACTTCGAAGATGTCAAACGGGTCGCAGATAAAATTGGCATCCCATACTATTCAATTAACTTTGAAAAAGAATATTGGCACCGGGTATTTGAATACTTTTTAAGTGAATATAAAAAAGGGCGTACGCCTAACCCTGATATCATGTGCAACACGCAAATTAAGTTTAAGTCATTTTTAGAGTTTGCCATGAATCTTGATGCCGATTATATTGCCATGGGACACTATGCCAAGGTCGTAAAGGATCAAAATGGCCTGGTCCACATGGTGCGTCCAAAGGATGGAAACAAGGATCAAACCTACTTCTTGAGTCAATTGAGTCAAGACCAGATTAAGAAAGTCATTTTCCCTTTGGCTGATTTAACGAAGCCGCAAGTGCGGAAAATTGCCGAAGCAGCAGGTTTGGCAACGGCCAAAAAGAAGGATTCTACTGGGATTTGCTTTATTGGCGAACGTAACTTCAAGAAATTTTTGAGCGAATTTCTGCCTGCCAAAGCTGGCAACATGGTTACTCCTGACGGCAAGGTGGTTGGTCAGCATGCCGGTTTAATGTATTACACCATTGGTCAGCGTTCTGGATTGGGCCTAGGTTCAACCAAGGAATCCACTGATCCCTGGTTTGTCGTGGGTAAGGATTTGGCCAAGAATGAATTAATCGTTGAACAGGGTTATGATTCCCCACGGTTATACGCTACTGGTTTGAAGGCTAGCGACATGTCATTCTTTACCGGTAAGCCGGATCATGACTTTGATTTGAAGTGTACTGCCAAGTTCCGTTACCGCCAGCCAGATGTCGGCGTAACGGTACATTATCATGCAGCTGATAATACCGTCGATGTAGACTTTGACGAACCAGCACGTGCCGTGACTCCAGGACAAGCTCTGGTGCTTTATCGCGGTGAAGAATGCTTAGGTGGGGGCAATATTGACGCTGCCTACCAAGGCGCAAAGGAAATGCAGTTAGTATAAAAAAACGGGCGTTGGCCCGTTTTTATTTTAATTCTTAAGATCTTCGCAAAACACTCGTTTACTAATTTTATGTAAGGTAAAATACGGATATCATCAGGGAAAGGATAGACTGCCATGAATAAAGAAGAGAAATCAGAAAAGGTGGAAAAACGCCAAGAAAATCGCGAAACGAGCAAGCACAAGCAAGAACTTAATGAAAAGTTGATTCGAGCATATTTAAGTCAAATTAATGGTTTTGGCTTTTGGCAGCATAAGCGTTAGAGAGAATAAAGTAAATAAGAGCTAGCATTTTTAATAGTGCTAGCTCTTATTTTTTACCAAAAATATTGGTATAGCTTCAGGAATGAACTTTTTCACAAACTATACTATTTTTAATAACCGTTATATAAAAATAAGGATTCAGGCTAACAGCAAAAAACGCTGTTATAAAAGATTTTCTAGCAGCTCGCTGTAAAAGCGCACTTAAGACAAGCGAAAAGTAATTGCACAAAGTAATTCAAAATGGTATATTCGCAATATAGAAAGAAAGCGTTTGCAAACTTGATTGGATTACATGAGGAGGAATACCATGACCGAAAAATATATCATGGCAATTGATGAAGGAACTACCAGTACGCGGGCAATTATTTTTGACCACCAGGGACAAAAAGTCGCTGATGCCCAAAGGGAGTTTCCGCAATACTTTCCGCAACCAGGTTGGGTAGAACACAACGCAACTGAAATTTGGAATGCAGTATTGTCAACAATTGCGACGACTTTTATTAATTCTGGAATTCAACCCAAGCAAATTGATGGCATCGGCATTACCAATCAGCGTGAAACGACCATTATTTGGGATAAGCAAACCGGTTTGCCAATCTACAATGCGATCGTTTGGCAATCACGCCAAACCAGCGAAATCGCTGACCAACTAATTAAAGATGGCTACAGTGACATGATTCATGAGAAAACGGGCTTGATTATTGATGCCTACTTTTCGGCAACCAAGATTCGCTGGATTCTCGATCACGTGCCTGGAGCCCAAGAACGGGCTGAAAAAGGGGAGTTGCTATTTGGGACCATCAATACTTGGTTAATTTGGAAACTTACCGGCGGAAAAGTCCATGTTACTGACTATACCAACGCTAGTCGGACCATGTTATTTAACATTAATACTTTAGATTGGGATCAAGATATTCTTGATTTGTTACAAATTCCGCGTCAGATCTTACCGGAAGTGAAGCCAAATTCGGAAGTCTATGGACACACCATTGCCTACCACTTTTATGGCAGCAGCGTTCCAATTTCGGGCATGGCTGGTGACCAGCAAGCTGCTTTGTTTGGCCAATTAGCTTTAGAAGAAGGCATGGTTAAGAATACTTATGGCACAGGTTCATTTATTGTGATGAATACTGGGGAAAAGCCGATCATTTCGGCTAATAATTTATTGACCACAATTGGCTATGCCATTGGCGGCAAGATCAATTACGCCTTAGAAGGCTCAGTTTTCGTGGCAGGATCAGCTCTCCAATGGCTGCGGGATAAAATGCATTTATTAGAAACTGCACCCGAATCTGAAGAAGCAGCCTACCATTCAAAAAGTGAAAATGAAGTTTATGTTGTCCCGGCCTTTACGGGTTTAGGGGCGCCATATTGGGATTCTAATGCCCGTGGTGCTGTTTTTGGCTTGACGCGCGGAACTACCGATGATGACTTTATCAAGGCAACCTTGCAGTCTTTAGCATATCAGACTCGCGATGTCGTCGATACGATGGAAAAAGATACAGGTATTAATATTCCAACCTTGCGGGTTGATGGTGGGGCAGCTAAAAATAATTACTTGCTGCAATTCCAAGCCGATATTTTGCAAACACCGGTTGAACGTGCGGCTAACCTTGAAACCACCGCCCTGGGAGCAGCTTTCTTAGCTGGACTAGCAACGGGCTACTGGCGCGACACTGATGAATTGCGGGAATTATTTGCAATTGGGGATCGCTTTACGCCGGTAATGGCAAAAGAGCAAGCCGACCATTTGTATCACGGCTGGCAGAAGGCGGTAGAAGCAACCAGGGTCTTTTCGAAAAAATAAGAATTTAAGAGTAGACTCAACGACATTTTCATCTCGAAGTCGCAAACAGACCGTAAAAGCTCTAGCTGCGTTAGTCTAAATAACCAAAAAGGTCGATTCCCATAGGAATCGGCCTTTTTAGATTAGTTTTCTTAGATCTGACAAAGTTAGGTCAGTTTTGGCTGCCCCTTTAAAGTCATGAATGATTTTTCCGTTATCCAAAACCAGCAGACGATTGCCATATCGAAGTGCGTCCTCTAAATGGTGGGTAATCATTAAAGCGGTGAGGTGATCTTGCGTGATGCGGTTGTTGGTTGCTGCCATTAAATGGGCGCTGGTATTAGGATCCAAAGCTGCGGTATGTTCGTCTAACAATAAAATATCTGGTCGTTTAATTGTTGCCATTAAAAAGCTCAGAGCTTGCCGCTGGCCACCGGAAAGATTTTCGGTAAAAGTATCCAGTCGCTTTTCTAGACCATTATGCATCGTGGCTGCTAAGGCAGCAAACTCTTCACGGTGCAGCTTTAAGCCGCGAGGGATTAAGCGCCGGCGTTCTCCTCGGCGAGCAGCTAATAGTAAGTTTTCACTGACGGTCATTCTGGGAGCAGTGCCTAGTTTAGGGTCTTGAAAAACGCGACTAAGAAAGCGTGAACGTTTTTCTGCAGTTAAATTAGTAATATTTTTGCCTTTATAGTAAATGGTGCCACTGTCTGGCAAAAGCGAGCCGCTGATCACATTGAAGAGCGTTGATTTGCCGGCACCATTGGTCCCGATAATGGTAATAAAATCTCCTGCTTGAATATCTAAATTAATCCCTTTTAAGATCATGCTTTCGTTAGGGGTATTGCGATTTACCAGGGTTTTAATATCTTTTAAGGCGAAAATTGGCTCAGTCATTTTTTAAACTCCTAAATAATGGTTCTCTTAAGTGAACAAGTTCGTTTAAACGAGGTAGCAGCATGCAGATTGTCAGCACAATTGATGAAATTAAGTTTAAATCGTTGGTTGATAATCCTAGTTGTAATACTCCCAGCAGCAAAATGCGGTAAATGATGCTGCCTAAACTAACAGCTACCAATCTTTGAGATAGGGTTAATTCGCCAAAAGCTACTTCGCCGATAATGATTGAGGCGAGGGCAATAACGATCGTCCCCGTTCCCATGCTAATATCGGCGTAGCCATTATTTTGACTGATCAAGCTGCCACATAAGGCAACCAAACCATTTGACAGCATCAATCCCAAAATGGTCATCCGATCCGTTAAAATTCCGAATGACTTGGCCATTGTCGGATTGTCGCCGGTAGCAATGAAGGCCTGACCGAATTCGGTATTTAGAAAGAAGATCAAGCAAACTGTAATGAGGAAAACTGCGATTAAGCCCACAACGACGCTGTCAAAGTAGTCAGGCAGTTTTCTTAAAAAATTAGCAGAGAACAAGGTGCGATAACCCAATAGGGAGATGTTGGATTTGCCCATGATACGCAAATTTACCGAATAGATAGCGGTCATGGTTAGAATACCAGCGAGCAGACTCGGAATTTTTCCTTTGGTAGTTAAAATTCCCGTAATGAAGCCAGCCAATAAGCCAGCTGAAAATGCCGCTAATGAAGCCAGCAGAGGATTTACGCCGTTGGTAATTAGCGTCACAGCAACAGCACCGCCAAGAGGGAAAGAGCCTTCAACGGTCATATCGGTAATATTCAAAATCCTAAAGCTAAGATAGAGACCAAGGCCCAGCAAACTCCAAAGCAGGCCCTGACCAATGGCTGATGTTAGTAAATTCATTTGATTAACTCTCCTTTTTTCTTAACTTCTTGTAAAAAGCTCTGCGGAATCTTCAATCCCAGCTTTTTGGCCTGCTTTAAGTTCAAAACTGGCGTGCCATGGCGACTATATTGAATTGGCGTAGTGGCTGGCTTTTTTTTGCCGCGCAAAATTTGAACTGCCAATTTGGCCGCTTTAACGCCTAGTTGATATTGGTTAATGCTATAACTTGCCACGCCGCCTTCTTTAACCATGGTGTCGACCGTTGGGAAAACTGGTTTTTTAACGGCATTGGCATTTTTGATTAAAGTCCGCATCGCACTAGCGATCGTATTATCGGTAGGGACAATGACTGCGTCGACTTGCCGCAGCATGGTCTGGCTGACTTGATCCAAATCATTACTGTTGGCAATTGAATATGATTTGAGGTTGATGTTTAATTTTTTGGCTAACTTAACAAATTCGCTATGCTCGCTAACCGCCGATGAATCGCTTGAAGTATAGATAATTCCGATGGTTGCATGGCGCGGCATGAATTTTTGAACTAATTCAAGCTCGGCTTTTATGGGAGCTTGATCAGAAACCCCGGTAATATTAGCCCCCGGGCGTTGATTATTCTCAACTAACCCTGCGGTTTTAGGATTCGTGACCGCCCCCAGGACAATGGGGATTTTCTTGGTTGAGCTGGCTAAGGCTTGAGCAGCTGGAGTCGTAATGCCTACTAAGACATTAGCCTGCTCGTTAACGAGCTTTTGTGCCATGGTTTTTAGATTGCTTTGGTCGCCCTGAGCATTTTGATATTCAAGCTGAACATTTTTCCCGTTTTGATAGCCTTCTTTAGCTAGTTCATGGCGAAATCCGCGGTATATTTCATCTAAAGCCTGATGGTGCATTAAGGTTAGGACTCCAATCACTGGTTTATTGGTGGTGGTAGTCTGCTGCTCATGGAAGAAGGCAAATGCCAAATAGCAAAAGAGCAGGGCGATTAAGGTATACATTCTTTTCATGGTTATTCCTCACATAAAAAAACGGAGTCCGCATGCGAACTCCGTCAAAAAAACCAGCCCGCACGGATCCGTACGAGCTGGTCCATAATTAATCCGGCCGGTACAGATACAATCTGAAGCTACTCAGGTTGTACCCATAACGGTCAACCTGAACTACCAGCCTTGCCAAAGTGCTTTTAAAGTTGAAACTTGGTTGTTCATGGTTAATTGTCCTTTCTCAAATCGTTGATCTTATATTAATTAAAAATTAGGATCGTGTCAAGCCAAAATAAAACTAAACCCAAAAATCGAGAAAAGGTTAAGGCAGTTAAGAATTACTAAAACCAGTTAACTTTCAGCAAACGCTATTTCAGTTGTGGTCAAGCTTTAATATACTAGACCATACACATAGGTTTAAGGAGCTAATATTATGAAAAAGCCACAAGGATACACAGAAGAGGCGTGGCAATTAGTATTAAAAGTTGCTAACGCTGAAGAACAAACAGCTATTTCTCAATGGAGCCAACGCTCGCATATTTTAGGCACGATCGGATATCAGCTAACATTCTTGGCTGATATCCTATTATGGGTAGGCGTATTATGTCAAACCTGGCTGGTAAGCCTAGTAAGCGTCGGCGGTATTTTATTAGGTCTGGGCTTAATGGCAATTAGCGTGGAATACGATGAAAAAATCAACAATCTAGCCAATGACCTGCTGATGAATCATGGCTTAGACGAGTCAAGCCATCGTTACGCTGCTTGAAAAATATTTGATAAATGAAATAAAGCTTCTCCCATCTGGGAGAAGTTTTTTATTGCTGATAGCTGCATAAATAGCAGTGGCGAGATGTGTTAAAATCAAGGTAATGAAAATTCTGGGGAGGATAATTATGCAAATATATTTTGTACGTCATGGTAAAACCGAATGGAATTTAGCAAGTCGTTTTCAAGGAGGCCATGGAGATTCGCCACTTTTGCCAGAAAGCTTGAATGATATCAAAAAATTAGGGAATCATTTGCAGGGAACAAAATTTAGAGCAATTTTTTCTAGTCCGTTACAACGGGCTTTTAATACCGCTCAAGGGATCGACCAAGCAATGAATGCAAATCTTCCGGTAATTATTGATGAACGTCTGCGGGAGTTTAATTTAGGCAAACTAGAAGGGATGAAATTTTCTGAGGCTGCCGAAAAATACCCAACCTTAATCGATAATTTTTGGCACCACCCCGACTTATACGATCCTCAACCCATTGCTGGTGAAAGTTATCAGCAAGTGATGGCTCGGGGAGCTGATTTTGCCCGCGAGCAAGCTAAACGTTTTAATTCAGAGCAAGATAAAATTTTAGCCGTTTGTCATGGTGCTGCTTTATCTGCTATCATGGGGGGCCTCTTGGGCTATCCTTTGGCTGAGGTCCGCAAACGTGGCGGCTTAAGCAATACCAGTTTGACTATTTTAGAAACCAATGATGAAGGCAAACATTGGCATGCGGTAGTTTGGAATGAAACTGACTTTTTAGGTCGAAAATTATCAGAGACGGACTCACTTTAATGAATGAAGAAATATCAGAATTATACAATCAGGGGAAAGTAGCTCAGGCGATCCATAAATTAGTTGCGGCTATCGATCAGCATCCCCAACAAGCAGAAAATTATCTGCAATTGGCTACTTATTTAATTGAACAAGGAGATCCAGCTAGTGCGACTGAACTTTTAGAAAAAGGGCAAGGGCAGGTGGCTGATCCGCAAGCCTTGAGTTATGATTTAGCAATTTGCTACTATCTTGAAGGAAAATTCGACCAGGCCATGGGCTTGTTGAATGCTTTGCCAAATGATGATTTAACCCTTTATCAAAAGTCCCTGGTTTATTTAAAGCTGGGGCAAACTTCCAAAGCTTTAGCCTATGCCTTAACCATTAAAAAAGTTGACAATCGCGTACGGGAATTATTAGGCGATATTTGGTTAGCTTTAGGGGATTTAAAGCAGGCTGATAAAATATTACAGACAATTCCGCCTGAGGCGCGTTCCAGTAAGGTCAATTTTTTGTTGGGAGTAGTGAATTTGGACCGCGACCGCGAGGCGAGTCTTTCTTACTTTGCCAAAGCTAAAAAGTTGGATCCCAAGTACTATGACCGAGCCAAAAACCAATATGGTTCAATAATGCAAATGTTGAGCAAGAAAAAGGATACAAACGATGACTGAATTTACAGGAAAACTGCAAGGCATTATTTTCAGCAACGATCAAGAAATGTTCAAAATTATCAGTGTCGCTATTATTGGCAGTTTACCGGGATTTCACGGTGACGAAATTGTCGTAACTGGTAATTTTGGCGATCTTGTTGAGGGTGATACCTACCATTTTTCGGGTAATTTGGTAACCCATAAAAAATTTGGCTTACAGTTTAAAGCTGATAAATATAAACAGGTGATGCCTCATGAAGAGGGGAGCTTGTTGAAATACCTCAGCAGTGATAAGTTTCCGGGAATTGGTCGTAAGGCAGCCCAAAAGATTCTCGATACCTTGGGCTTGGATGCACTTGAGATTATTAAAGAGAATCCAAATAAAATTTCTACCCTTGATTTGTCGAAAAAACAAAAAGATGTCTTGCTCCAAGGCATCAATAAAATGGACAATTTTTCCGATGTCTTATTAAAGTTGGCCAAGTTTGGCGTGCGGAAAAATGTTGCTACGCGCCTTTATCATGAATATCAGGATCAAGCCTTAACTCAGCTGGAAAACGATCCTTACGAAATTATCTATAAAGTGAGTGGCTATGCGTTTAAGACTGCCGATAATATCGGCCAGTCGCTGCAAATTGCGGCTAACGATCCAAGACGGATAAAGGGCGCAATTTATCAAGTTTTGCTGGACAAATTACAAGGGGATGGCAATACCTACGTGCCAGCAAAAGAATTATTGCTGACTAGTCAAGAATTGCTGGGGATTAATGATTACGATCCAATCAGCGATGTTTTGCAAGGTTTAGCAGAAAGCGGAAAAATTGTCATTGAAGACATGAATGTGGCCTTGAAGCAGTTTTACGAAACCGAGAACGACATTGCAGCGATTATGAAAAAACTGGTTGACCGACCAGTTAGTCAAGATCGCTATTCCGACTCGGAACTGGATCAAGCAATTCAGGATGCGGAAAAGTCTTTAAAAATTTCATATGATGAAACCCAAAAGCAAGCCATCAAGAATGCTTTGAATCAACCTATTTCGATCCTGACCGGTGGCCCGGGGACCGGGAAAACCACGATCATTAATGGGATTTTACTATGTTTGCGAACTTTAGCTGATATTCCGCTAAGCAGTTTGCAAAGCGATGACCCGCCTTTTATTCTGGCTGCCCCGACGGGTAGAGCTGCCAAACATATGAGTGATATTACTGGAATCAATGCCAAAACCATTCACCGTTTATTAGGCTTAGGAATTGGCAGCGATTCTAGTGATGATGAAGAATTAAATGAACTAAATGGCGAAATCTTGATTATTGACGAAATGTCCATGGTCGACATGTTTTTATTCAAGAAACTAATTGCCAGCATCCGCGAAACAACTCATATTCTTTTTGTGGGAGATAAAGATCAGCTTCCTTCAGTTGGAGCGGGGAATGTCTTTGCCGACCTGATTAAATCAGGAGCCTTTCCAACCACCATTTTGGAGCAAATTCACCGTCAAGGAGATGACTCAACGATTATTTCGCTGGCTCATGCGGTGAATTCAGGAAAAGATTCTGAGATAATGTTTAAGCATACTAAGAATTACTCCTTTATTAGCTGCCAGCCAAATATTGTGGATCAAGCCGTGGCGCAAATTACCCAAAAAGCTTTAAAAGCTGGTTTTAACCCAGATGATATTCAAGTCTTGGGTGCCATGTATAACGGCAGCGGCGGCATTACTAATTTGAATAATGTGTTGCAAGAAATTATTAATCCCCGCCCAGAAAATAGTAAAGTTGTCGAAGCCCATAACGAAAAGTTTCATATTGGTGATCGAATTTTACAATTGCAGAATAATCCCGAAAAGGATATCTATAATGGGCAAATCGGCAAAATCACCGGGATTGATCTCGAAGATGGCAAGCGGGCCGTCGTGGCTAATTTTGAAGGGCGCGAGGTTAATTTTAGTTTAAATGATTTAAGCGATGTCACCCGTGCCTATGCTATCACGATTCACAAGTCGCAAGGTTCCGAGTTTCCTTTAGTCATTTTGAATTTGACGATGCAAAATTACGTCATGCTGAAACGCAATCTTCTTTATACGGCGATTACCCGGGCGGAAAAGAATTTAGTGATGGTGGGTGACCCTAAGGCCTTTATTCAAGCTTTGAAAACTCCTGGCAATGATCGGAAGACGGGACTTAGCAAAAAGCTGCAGCAGGCTTTAGGCCTGCCAACGACGGAGCGTGAAACGGCTGAGGAAAGTCCGAAGCCGCCTAAGGCAGAATCCCAAACTGAAAAGCCGGCTGCCGATGCTAAACCGCAAGAAACGATTTTGACCAAGGAATTAATTTACTCCGGCCAAATCGATCCAATGATTGGCATGGAGGGAATTACCCTTAAAGCCAACAAGCAATAACAAAAGAAAAAAGCTAAGTCACTTGGACTTAACTTTTAATTTGTGTGTATTTTGTATGGAGACTGAACAAGTGGGGAAGCACTTATTCAGTAAGAAGTTCTTAATAATTTATCTTGGGGAGAAGAAAATATATTTTGTGTATTAAGAGAATATTTATTCGTTGTGTGTATTACAGAGGAGAATGAGCAAGTCATTCTTATCTAATTGATTTGGCAAATTCCGGGAGAAGAATCGGCTTTTGCCATGAGATTTGTTCTTAAAAATATAGGGGAGAAGAAAATTTGATCCTGCCTTATGGGAGAAGAAATCTAACAGGATTTTAGCGTTTGGTAATTCTTATAGGCTTCACCTGCTTTCTGAAGAAGAGGACAGGGACAACTGCCGCTGTCGCAAATGTCAGTAACCAAATTGCTTTCATATGGGTCTTCCTTTCTGTTCTTGATGGTTTATATAATACGTGGCAAATTTGATCAAACCATGCTGGATTTATAATGAAACCGTAAAGAAAAAAATGGCTTTTGTAAAATATATGAATTAATTGTGACCAGACTGTTGTTAAATAGTGAAAGAGGAAAATGATGATTGATCTAAAAAAGGCTGTTGGACAGTGGGTTAGTGACCAGACAACTGTTATTCCGACAAATTATGGCTATGAGGTTGCGACGCATGAAATTGACGCACAAGGTGATACGGTTTACGTTTGGGTCGAAAGTGTCGAGGACGGCTGGCTGGTTAGCGATGACGGTCGGCTTTTATTTAAACTCGACCCCAGCATCGAAGATGAAGAGTTAGTTGAAACCGTTGAATTTGCTGCAATTGGGGCCGGCTATGAGTTTAGTCAAGCTAGCGGCATGATCTCTGTAAAAGTCAGCGCGGATCAGCTTGGTCAAGCAATCATGCGACTGGCTATGCTGCAAGTTGCCCTGTCATATCTGGGTTAAGATCCAAAAAAAGAAAGCTACCCTAGGGTAGCTTTCTTTTTGGCTGTTGGTATTCTTTTATGGCTCTATAATTTTTCCTGTTGATGGTTTATCTATATGATATCCTGTTAACAGGATTTTTTATTGCGCAAGAAAAAGAGGCCATAGCCTCTATTTCT
>NZ_BMAY01000018.1 GCF_018327645.1 Lactobacillus corticis
GTCCATTTGTGACCTCCAATAGATGTTTTTGTGGTCATTAACATTCTATCAAACAGGTCCAAATGGACTTTTTTATTTTTCTAAAGTGTTCAATTTGATTTTACAATCGGCGACCAATAATTTATATTTGCTTCTTTTTAATTTTGTTAACTTATAGACATTGGCTTTTTGCCATAATCTTTGGCATAGAATATTTCGCTTGCACTAGTATAAGATACTGGCTTTCTATAAAAATTGTTCAAATTTTACATGGTAAAATTCCACGCAATTCAGTTATTTTGTCTGTAGAAGGTAGTCTTGCCTACTTAATATCTAGTGTTGGTCTTATTTATTCGTTATTACATTGGAATGGGGAAAAATATAAGACAGAAAGGTGATAATTTAATGCTTGTACTTGATAAATTCGAAGAAACTTTAGCCGTATATCCAAATAAGATTGCAGTTCAGGCGCAAACGGGCAGCTTTACATTTGTCCAGGTTGAAAATCTGGCAAATCACTTAGCTTTGCAGTTAGATCGACAAGGCGCTCAAGAAATCGTACCTTACTATTTACAAGATACTTGTTACGTTTTATCGACGGTCTTAGGTATTTGGAAATCTGGTAGAACACCAATGCCATTGGTTTCAGCATTGCCACTGGCTGGAGCGCTAGACCGAGTTAAAGAAGTCAGCTTCAGCAACTTAGTAACCGATTTTGCGGCTGATGCTGCGGTAAGAATCGATCAGCTAAATTCTGAAATTGCAACTTCATATCAAACTAAGCAGTCAGCGAAATATGCTTATATTTTGTCGACTTCTGGCAGTACGGGAGTACCTAAGAAAGTCTTTCTTACACCGGCAAATATTGAATGGATTCTATCAGTTGTTTATCCCTTGATTGGTGTTGATCAAAATACCAGTTTCTTGTTTTCAACGCCATATTCCTTTGATGTTTCTTTAACCGAAATACTTGCTCCGGCAGTTGCTGGTGCAAAGTTAGTTTGTTTACCTGCCAGTCCGTCGAAATCTGAGAGTATTCGGATGATTCCAGCAATGCTCCGCAATAAGCAAATTACGCATTTGTCGCTATCGCCATCGTTTGCTGAGGTTTTAGTCCAGATTGCTGGAGAAGCAGTATTTGATAATTTAACGCACTTGATGGTTGCGGGTGAAGCCTTTCCCGCATCATTAGCCCAGAAACTGCAGCATGCAATTGCCAGCGGATGCAACGTGTACAACTTGTATGGGCCAACTGAAACAACTGTATATGCATTTTGTCATGAAGTTTCTGGTAATGAAGAAAAATATGTCCCAATTGGTCGCCCGCTGCCGGGAGTGAATTATTTACTACCGAAAAATAACAACAAAGGAGAACTTTATATATCGGGTAAAGGAGTAACTGCTGGTTATGTGTTGGATCCAGTTAAGGATAGGGCCAGTTTTAAGATTATTGCTGGCCAGCGGTATTATGCTACGGGCGACAACGTTATGCGGGCGGATAATGGTGAATTAATTTTTTTGGAACGTCAAGATGACCAAGTACAGGTCAATGGTATTCGAGTTGAATTAGGTGAAGTTGAAGCAGTTGGCGGAAAAGTGCCAGGAGTTCAAGCTGCTGTATGTAAATATTATCATGGTAGAATTTATGTTTTTTATCTAAGTAAAACCGATAAGGCTAAAGAAATAAAGCAAGCATTACCAAAGTATCTTAATCCGATCGTAGTACATGCTACCGAGTTTTTGTATAACTATAATCGCAAGTTTGATACCAAGCAGATGATTGATAAATTTTATACCAGAAAGAATGCTTCCAAAGGAACTGAGACAATTGAAAAATTGCAATACTTGTTGAGTAAATATCAGGTTCAGAAAATAGAAGATTTAGACTCATTGGAATTTGTTCGTTTCTTGATCGATGTGGAAGAAGAATTTGAACTGGAAATTTCGGATAGTCAAGTGGCGGGGTTAAAAACGTTAGGTCAATTAGCCGCTTATTTACAGCAGGATCAGCTCAAGCAGCAAATGACCGGTCAAGTAGAGCAGGCAGAAATAATCAATTTGCAATACCAGCTGCAAAAGCTGGACCACAGTTGTTTTCCCGAAAGAATTACTGCTTCTTCTAGCCAACAGAGCTTGTTTCGTCAGCGCAAGAAATCATTTACTCAACTAAAAATTGCTCTTAAACAGGTTGATGGCGTGACAATATATAAGCTGCATCGTTTGCTGAAAGAGCTGAGTAAAAAAGTTGATTTGTTGCAGTTTGCCTGGTTTAGTGAGGGCGATAATTTATATTTTAAACGGCTGAAACAAGCTGATCCAATTATTTATGCAACGGAGCGTTCTTTTTCAGAAGTAGAACTGGGACAGATATTATACCGTAAAAGTGGAGATCCAATTTATTTAGGACTGGTAAATCCGGCTAAGCAGGAACTGGAGTTGGTCTTTTCGCATCATACTTTGGATGCATCATCAGCTGGGAAACTAGAGCAGATTATTGCGCAGCTTTATCGTAAGGAACTGTCGATAGCTGATGTTCCAACTAGTTCCTATCAGAATTTTATGGCGTGGGTTGATCAAGTTAATCAGCAAACTGATCTGAGGACAGCTTTGAATTATTTGCCGAAAGCTCAAGGAAATTTAGCGTTGAAACGGGATGAGTCTCGGCTCCATGTAATTAAATTTGCTGCAAATACTGGCACAACTGATGAAGTTTATCAGCTTAGTCTATTCTTGTTGAGCCAAGCGATAATGATTGACCAAGGCTGGGAACAGGTAACAGGTGAAATAGCACTAAATTTGCGAGACTTTGCTGGCTTTTCTGCTGAGTCAGTAATTGGGGATATCCATGCGACTGTCCCATTTGAAGTACGAAAAAATGATACCTTGGATGATTTTTCTACGAGGTATCAGAATTGGGTTGATTTTTATAAAAGCGGAGTTGATTATCGCTATTGCTTATTTAATCATCAGGGAAAGAATTTAGACTTTTTGGCTCAAGTAGCCAAGCGATGGAATCATAAAAACATCTCACCAAATTACATTGGGGAAGTTAAATCAATCGCTGCTCTGCTTCAGGAAATTAATGCTATGCCGTTTAAGGCTAATTACATTACCTTAGCCTCACATGCGGGAACTATTTATGCAATATTGTATGGAGACCTATTGCAAAAAGATCAATACCAACTGCAGGTAGGGGATCATCAGTATAAGCTGGTTAACGAAGCAATTAGGCGCAGTAGAATTGGATAAAAATGAAGAGTCGCGAAAAGTGTACTCCTTTTGGCTCAGATTGTTAAGCCTTAATTTTCTAGTTGCCAAGTATATAGCCCGTGAACAACGCTATTAAGATGAAGGAAGTGGAAGCTTCACCATACCCATGATGCATACTTCCTTGTTTATTCGGCAATTTTCTCTCGCACACCTTTCGTTTAAGATAATAATCATCAACGAAAAATAGATTGCAAAAGCGAAAGGATAGGAAGAATGGAAAGAATTAAATTAAACGACGGCAATACTATTCCAGCAGTTGGATTCGGAGTTTTTCGCATCCCCAACGATGGCTCAACTTATCAAACTGTTAAAGAAGCTTTGGCAATTGGCTATCGGCATTTTGACACGGCAGCTGCTTACTTTAATGAAGCTGAAGTTGGTAAAGCTATCCGCGATAGCGGGATTGATCGCAAGGAAATTTTTGTAACCAGTAAATTATGGCTGCAGGACAACTCTTACGAATTAGCCAAAAAGGGTATTCAATCTTCACTCAATAAGCTGGGGCTGGATTATATCGATCTATACTTAATTCACCAACCATACGGAGATGTTCCAGGAGCATGGCGGGCTTTGGAAGAAGCCCAAGCGGACGGCTTGCTTAAGTCGATTGGCGTGTCAAACATGTCACCTAAGTTATGGCAGAAATATGTACCTGATTTTAAGGTGATGCCAGCTGTAAACCAAGTGGAATTTAACCCATATTTCCAACAAAAGGAATTACGCAAGTTAATGGCAAAAGATCAAGTCAAGTTGGAAGCATGGAGCCCGTTAGGCAGCGGCAACCATGATTTGCTGCAGGAACCAGTATTGGTGAATTTGGCTGAAAAGTATCACAAGAATGTTGGCCAAATTATTTTGCGATTTGAAAATCAAGAAGGAGCAATTGTTTTCCCTAAGAGTACTCATGAAGAACGGATGAAGAGCAATATCGACATCTTTGGCTTCGAGCTGACTCAAGCAGAATTGGCTCAAATTGAAGCATTGGATAAGGGTAAGGGGATGCACGATCCAGACGCTCCGGGTGTGGCAGAACGCTTGCTTGGTGCTTATGATGTTCACGCAGATGAAAAGTAGAATAATAGCAGGAAGAGCCGGTTTTGCAGCTTTGTAAAGCGGGCTTTTTTATTTACCAAATCAAAGAAACCCCTTACACAATAAGCTATAATTACCTATGGATATTTTACAGAAGGAATGATCAATATATGACCAAATTATATTTAATGCGCCATGGTGAAACATATTTTAATCGCTATAAAAAGATTCAAGGCTGGTGCGATTCACCGCTGACGCCAGAAGGAATAGCCCAAGCTAAGCAGGCTGGGAATTATTTCAAAAGCCATGCTATTACTTTTGACCAAGCTTATTGCTCAACTGCAGAACGGGCCAGCGATACCTTGGAATTAGTGACGGATTTGCCTTATACCAGATTAAAGGGACTGAAGGAATGCTACTTTGGCCGGGTAGAGGGCGAGACCGAGCGTTTTAATCCCAAGCCGCCGTATGGTGATTTTTGGGTACAATATGGCGGTGAAAGCGAAGCCGAATTAATCAAGCGGATTACCGGTACTGTTGAAAAAATTGCCCAAGCTGCTGGTCCAAATGATAAGATTTTGCTGGTTTCTCATGGGGGAATTATGGCTACTTTCTTCCGCGCGACCTTTCCGCATGAAAAATTCCAGCATCTGACTAATTGCTGCATGATAGAAATGGATTATCAAGACGGCAAGTATAGCTTTTGCAGGTTTGTTGATCCGCTAACGGAAAAGTAATGACATTGAGCGCAAAAAAAGAGGATGCTGCTGCATCCTCTTTTTATCTATAAGTTTCGGAATTAACCTAACTTAACTGGAGTTTCAGGTTCCTTGCCTTCAACCATAGCGTAGTTGTTGTCAAATGCCTTAACAACCATGTTACGTACAGCGTGAGTAGTGTAGAAGGCGGTGTGTGGAGTTACCAAAACGTTTGGACGGTCGATTAAGTCTGCCAAACGTGCGTCTGGGAATTCTTTGCCTTCCCAGTCTTCGTTAAATACACCAACTTCGCCTTCGTAAGTGTCCATTACAAAACCAAAGACCTTGCCTGAGTCAAGACCACGGATAACGGCATCAGTGTCAACTAATGGACCACGTGATACGTTAACGATTACAACGCCGTCCTTCATTTCCTTGATTGAGTCATCGTTGATCATGTGAACGTTAGCTGGAACGTCTGGTACGTGAAGTGAGATAACGTCAGCTCGCTTGTACAAGTCGTCCAAGCTGTCTACGTAGTAACCCTTCTTTTCAAGTTCAGGGTTGTGGAAGATGTCGTAAGCAATAACCTTAGCGCCAAAGCCTTCCATGATTTGCATAAATACTTGACCAATGTGACCAGTACCTACAACACCAACAACTTGGTCACGAACTTCACGACCGATAGTTGGTGCCCAACGCAAGTCACGCTTAGCCATCTTTTCGTCCATCCGCTTGTCTTGACGCAATACACGTGCAGCTTGGATAGCAGCGTGTTCTGCGATAGCGTCTGGTGAGTAAACTGGTACGTTAGTGATTTGGAAACCTAATTCCTTAGCCTTAGCCATGTCGATGTTGTCAACACCAACGTTACGTAAAGACATCTTAGTTACGCCAGCGTCTGCCAATGCTTGCAAAGTTTCTGCAGTGTAGTCTAATTGTTGGTAAACAACAACACCGTCAGCACCCTTAGCTAACTTAGCAGTTTCAGGAGTCAAAAGCTTGTCAGTGAATTCAACTTCAACATCCTTGTGGGCGTCTTTCCATTCGTTTAAGAATGGTTCTTCGTCCTTACGAATTGCGTAAGCAAAAATCTTTGTCATAAATACAACCTCCGTACAATAATAATATGACCGACTCTTATTATACACTTGACTTTGCTCAACTAAACACAAAAGACATCGTTTTTTTTTGAAATTTTATAATTTTGTAGCTTAAAATGTAGAAAAAGATTTAAGGAGAAAATTATGCTGCTAATTTCATGGAATATTGATTCATTAAATGCTGCTTTGACTAGTGATTCTGCCAGAGCACAAGAAACGCGGAAGGTGCTAGAACAAATTCACTACCAGCGTCCTGACATTTTGGCGATTCAAGAAACCAAATTGCGGCCAACCGGTCCGACTAAGAAGCATAAGGAAATTTTGAATGAGCTGTTTCCTGAGTACGACTATGTTTGGCGCTCATCTGAAGAACCGGCGCGCAAGGGCTATGCCGGGACCATGTACCTGTATTTGAAAGAATTGGCACCCAAAGTTTCTGAGCCTAAAATTGGGGCACCGGATACGATGGATGACGAGGGAAGAATTATTACTTTAGAATTCCCAGAATTTTTTGTTACGCAAGTTTACACGCCAAATGCCGGTAATGGCTTGAAGCGACTAGCTGATCGGCAGGTTTGGGATGAAAAATACCGTGAATATTTGCACGAACTAGATGAGAAGAAGCCCGTTTTAGCAAGCGGGGACTATAACTGTGCCCATACTGAAATTGACCTGAAACATCCAGAGAATAACCACCATTCAGCCGGCTTTACTGATGAAGAACGGGCTGGTTTTACCCAATTGCTGGATGCCGGTTTTACTGATACTTTTAGAAAATTGCATGGCAATGTTGAAGGCGTCTACTCATGGTGGGCACAGCGGGTGCGCACTGCCAAGGCCAACAACTCCGGCTGGAGAATTGACTACTGGCTGACTAGCAACCGTTTGGACAGCAAACTGCAGCGTTCAGAAATGCTGGACACTGGTAAACGAGCTGATCACTGCCCAATTTTGTTGGAAATTGATCTATGAGCAACGCCTTAGAAGATGCGGTTTTAAACGGTTTAATCAGTCAAAATTACCCAGGGCACGAAATGCTGGGGCCGCAGCTGTTGGCTAATCGCGGTCATGAGCGAATTTGGCCGGTTTTGCGGCAAGAACTTTTGACTGCTGATCATTTTATCTGGGCGGTAGCATTTATTACTCAGGATATGTTGGTGCCGCTGAAAGCCGTGCTGGCCGACCTGGCTGATCAGGGAGTTAGTGGGACTTTAATCACAGGCGACTATCTGGGTTTCAACAATCCGCAGGTTTTTCGCGAATTAATGAAAATTCCTAACCTGGAAGTTCGGCTTGCTTCGGGGAAATTTCATGCCAAGGGTTATTGGTTTGATCATGGCGATGCTGCGACAATTGTAATCGGCAGTGCCAACTTTACCCGCTCGGCGCTTTTGGAAAATTATGAGTGGGCTTTAAAAATAACCAGTCGGCAAAATGCTCATTTAGCTGAAGAAGTTGGAACTGAGCTCCAGCGCTTAGCCCAAAAGTCCCAGCCTCTGACTAGGGACTGGATTGACCAATATGCTGCTAGCTGGATTAAGCCGACTAGCCGTTTAGGCGTAGTTAAAAAGACTGGGCAAATTAAGCCAAATAAGATGCAGCAAGCGGCTTTGAAAGAATTGCAGCAGCTGGTTGCATCAGGGAAAAAGCGCGGGCTGGTAATTTCAGCGACGGGAACGGGAAAAACGTATCTAGGTGCTTTTGCCGTTAAGGCCTACCAGCCTAAACGCTTTTTATATTTGGTGCACCGGGAACAGATCGCTAAAAAGGCCATGCTCAGTTTTCAAAAAGTGCTTGGTGGCGATAAACAGGATTATGGGATGCTGACAGGGCATGAGCGTAATTTTACAGCTAAGTACACTTTTGCAACAGTACAGACGGTTAGTCAAAAAGAAGTCTTAGACCAGCTCGATAAGGACCATTACGACTATATTTTGATCGATGAGGCTCACCGTGCAGCTGCTCCAAGTTATCAGCGGATTTTTGCGCACTTTAAACCGCAATTCTGGTTAGGGATGACGGCAACACCGGATCGGATGGATCAGCAGGATGTTTATGGCTTGTTTGATTACAATTTGGCCTATGAAATTCGTTTGCGTGAAGCCTTGGAAGCAGATATGCTGACACCGTTTCACTATGTTGGAGTGGCAGACTATGAAGCAGATGGCCAGGTGATTGATGAGACTTCTGATTTGCGCTATTTGACAACCGATCAGCGAGTTGATTATATCCTAAAGGAATTGGATTATTACGGCTGGTGCGGCAAGCGACCGCGCGGGCTGGTATACTGCAGCCGACAGGAGGAAGCGCGAAAATTAGCAGCTGCTTTTACCCAGCGTCATCACCCTGCCCAAGCTTTAACCAACACCGATAGCGAGGCTGTCCGGCAAACGGCAGTGGCTGATTTGGAACAGGGAAAATTGGAATATCTGGTCACGGTTGATTTGTTTAACGAAGGGATCGATGTTCCCAGCCTCAACCAAGTAGTTATGCTGCGCAATACCCAATCAAACATTGTTTTCACCCAGCAGTTAGGGCGGGGCTTGCGTAAATATCCCGGTAAAGAATATCTAACCGTGATTGATTTTATCGGCAACTATAAGAATAACTATTTGATTCCGCTGGCTTTAAATCAAGACAACAGCCGTGATCGGGACCAGGCCGAAAGGGAAACAAAGTTGCCGACTTTTGCGGGACTTTCGACCATCAATTTCACCAAGGTTGCCAGTGAGCGGATTCTGGGTTCGCTAGAAAAAGTCAAGCTAGATAGTTTAGCTAATCTGCGGGCAGCTTATCGCCAATTGCATCAGCAGTTAGGACGGATGCCGCTATTAGCTGATTTCAACCGGTTTGGCTCAGTGGCGCCACAAGTGTTTGCTGATTTGAAGCTGCCAAATTATGGTCATTTTTTACAAAAAATGGGCGAACCGCTTCAGCTGACAGCTTATGAAGATCAGGTTTTGACTTTTATGACCAAGGAGTTGCTTAAAGGTAAACGGCTACACGAATTGCTGCTGCTAAAAATGCTAGAGCAGGGAGCAGTTTCGCAAGCTGAATACAAAATTGCCTTAGAAAAGCACGGGGCATATTGCAACGAGGACGTTTTGCAATCAGTCGACTGGATTTTAGGTTTAAGCTTTTTTGAGGTAAAAACCGGGAAAACTACCCGCCGAGCCCAATATGGCGATAAGCGCTTAATCGAATTTCATGCCGGTCAATATCAATTAGCGGCGTCTTTGACTGCCAGTCTGCAGGATCACGACTTTAAAACGTTATTTGATGATGTACTTGCCACTGGCCTAGCACTGAGCCGGGATTATGATCAGAGTCGGCAATTTACTTTGTACCGGAAATATGATCGCGAAGATGTCTGCCGCCTGCTTAATTGGCCCTTAGATGTCAGTGCGCCAATGTATGGCTACCGGGTGGGGGATGACGTGTGTCCTATTTTTATCACCTATAAAAAGCAGGATACCCAAAAACGCAATGCTATCTACAATAATCAATTAGCTGATGGTCGCAGTTTGCGCTGGTATACGCGCTCGCCACGCCATTTAGATTCTGATGAAGTAAAACGGCTGCTGAAACCCGATATGCGACTGGAAGTATTTGTTAAACGCAGCGATGCCAGCAAAAAAGATTTCTATTATCTGGGTACGGCGCAAGTTGTACCGGGTAGTGCCAAAGAAGAGCTGCTTGGCAAAAAGAAACGACCAGCAGTAGGGATGGACTTGCTTTTGCAGACGCCGCTTACCAATGAGATGTATGAGCTGTTATTTGCAGACTAAAAAGATACGCAGGAATTTTCTTGCGTATCTTTTGCTGTTTTATTCAGCCGAGAAAGTATTAGCTTTGATGTGGTTTAAAATCTTGTAGCCGGCCGCTTTTACTTTTTCCTTATTATCGGTTGTCTGGTTAAGGAACATGATGATGCCGTTCTTGCGATCGCTGGTAAACTGCATCCAATTGGTTAAGTGGGTGTTGGATAAGTGGCCGTAAGCAGTCATTACGCTGCCGCCTCGTTTGACATAGACACCGCCAGAGTAAGTTGTTACGCGGCTCTTTAGATGAGTGAGGTAGTGGAAATCAGCAGAATTCAAAATTTTGCCATTGGCCGTCGCGAGTAAAATCTTG
Organism: Lactobacillus corticis; assembly: GCF_018327645.1. Classification (GTDB taxonomy): domain Bacteria; phylum Bacillota; class Bacilli; order Lactobacillales; family Lactobacillaceae; genus Lactobacillus; species Lactobacillus corticis. Next base: position 10,217 of record NZ_BMAY01000018.1, read on the forward strand.
TAATAGTCGCTTGGCGTTGTAACCATATTTCCTGCTCCGGGGATTTGGTAGGGAACGGATTTGGCCAATGATTCAGCTTTTTGATAATTATGCTTATGGTAATAAGCGTACGAAATTGCCACAAACTTGCTGCGAGGGATGGAACTATAAATATAGGTGTGCTTTAAACGCAGCTTATTGACGATCCTAGTATTAAAATTGCTAAGGTAGCTCTTTCCGGTAAGCTTTCTAATAATTCCAGCTAGCAGTACATAATTTTCATTAGTGTAGTAAAAGACTCCGCGTTTTCCTAATGCGTGGCTGTTGACTTGATTAATAGTCCAATCGATTGCTTGGCTTTCACTCGGATAACTCCAGCGATTAGTTTCCGAACCATAGGATAAAATTCCGGAGGTGTGAGTTAACAGCTCGCCTACCGTAATTTTTTTAGCTCCCTTGAGGTGAGGATACCAACGTGAAATTTTGGTGTTTTGCGTAAAGCGTTGTTTAGTGTGCCATTTTTCATTTATTAATTGTACAATCATGGCTCCAGTAACAAGTTTTTGAAGTGAGGCAGCCGGATAGAGGACTTTGCTGTTGCCCGCTCCGATGCGCCGACCGTACCAGCCATAGCCTAAACTTGATGAGACAACCTGACCATTTTTTACAGTTAAAATGGCACCCCGCAGGTGGTATTGCGACATTACTTTTCTTACATAGCTATTCATTTGTTTTTGACTGCTAGTTGCAGCTTGAACTGATTGTTGTGGATGAACCGTTGACACAAAAGGAGTTGCCAACATCGTAGCAACTAAAAATAATTTGACTTTACGAAACATATTTATCTACTGATTAACTTTATACTACTATATTAATTTATCAATATTAAAACGATTAATCAGAATGATTAAGTTTTTGCAACATTTGTAAAAAAAGCCAGATTTTTTTACAAAAGCCAATATAATTATTTTGGATTTACAAAGCAATTATAGAAAGTACGATAATAATGACAGTACGTAAGATAACGCGCGACACTAATTTTTTAAGTCGCAAAGCGGCTGCAGCAACGAGCAATGATTTAGTAGTTGCAGACGATTTGCGCGACACATTAATGGCTAATAAAAGTCTGGCTGCAGGGTTAGCTGCAAACATGATTAAGCAAAATAAGCGAATCATTGCTTTTTACCTTGGGCAGCTGCCAGTAGTTATGCTCAACCCCAAAATTGTAGCTAAACAAGGAGAATATCAAGCACGCGAAGGTTGTTTATCACTGTTGGGCGAGCGGAATACGCAACGCTATCACGAAATTACTGTTATGTATCAAGACATGAGGTTGAAGACGCATACTCAGCGGTTTACTGAATTTACGGCTGAAGTTATTCAGCACGAAATCGATCACTGTGACGGGATTTTAATTTAAAAAAGAAAAAGTTTTTTAGCTAAGCGAACACAAAAGTTCGTAAATAAATGATCATTATTCAATAAATGATGAATAATGGTCTTTTTTTACGCTCAAAATTCAACTCATCTTTATTAAAAGAATTATTTTGTCTTGATAAAGCGAACAAAAAGTAGTTGAAAAAATAGCTTGCAAAGTTCAAAAGAAGTTGGTAACATATTTAACTGTTGCGAGTCAAAAGCAACGCAAACGAAAAACGCAGATAAAAGTTTTG
>NZ_BMAY01000019.1 GCF_018327645.1 Lactobacillus corticis
AAAGATCTTGGCATATCATACTCCAGATGAAATCTTTGAGAAAGAATTAGATCATATCTATCAAGCAGTATAAATGTTCAATTTATTATTGCAATTTACGAATAAATAATTTACCAAAAATTTACATAAGTTCGAATATCGCATTACATTGATAGTTTACTCTAAAAATGAAAGCAGCAAAGAGGTAAGAAAGATGAAAAAAAGAAATAAATTATTCTTGGGGGCGCTTTTAGCTTTAAGCCTATTTACCGCCGCCTGCAGTCGTAATAATAAGTCAGTAACTGCTGTTGGATCGACGGCCCTGCAGCCATTGGTTGAAGAAGTTGGTTATCATTACCAAACGCAAACCGGTACTACAATTAATGTCCAAGGGGGCGGTAGCGGTACTGGTTTAAGTCAGGTTTCAGAAGGCGCCGTGCAAATCGGCAACTCTGACTTGTTTGCTGATCAAAAAGACGGAATTGATGCCAGCAAGCTGGAAGATCACAAAGTAGCGGTTGTCGGGATAGCCGTGGTGGCTAATCAAGATATCGGCGTTAAGAACTTATCTGCCAGTCAGTTACGCGATATCTTTGCCGGCAAGATAACCAACTGGAAACAGGTTGGCGGCAAAGATCAAAAAATCGTCTTAATCCACCGCTCTCAAGGAAGCGGGACCCGCTTTACATTTGAAGCAAAAATTATGGGCAAAACCAAGGTGGCAGCTGGCCAAGAACAAGACTCTAACGGCTCGGTCCAAAAGATCGTAGCATCAACTCCAGGCGCAATCAGTTACCTAGCATTTGCCTATGCGCAGAAAAAAGATCTGCTTAAATTGGAAATTGATCACGTTAAGCCGACCGGCGCAAATGTAACTACTAACAGATGGAAAATTTGGTCTTACGAACATATGTATGTCAATAAAAAACATAAAACCAAGGCCACTGAAGCATTTTTGCGTTACATCGAATCAAAAAAGGTCCAACAAACTGCCATCAAAGAACTTGGTTACATCAGTATGCAAGAAATGAAAGTCAAGCAAGATTCTAAGGGTCAGGTTACCGCCAAGTAAGGAGGATATATATGGATGCTGATATCAAAAAGCGCCTGCTCTCGCCATCAAAGGCTACAAAGCAGGAAAGAAGAGGAAAAACTGTAACTTTTATAACAGCTGCCTTCATCATTGTGTTAACCTTTGCAATTATTGTCTTTATCGCAAATTTAGGTCTTAGAACCTTCTATAAAGACAACGTCAATATTTGGGAGTTCCTCACTGGGACTGCTTGGAATCCTGGAGAAGTTGATAGTCATGGCCACCCAATTGCCGGTGCTGCCCCGATGATTGTCACTTCGATCTTAGTAACGCTGCTTTCGGCGGTGATTGCTACGCCTTTTGCTTTGGCAATTGGGGTCTACATGACCGAATATGCCTCCAAGCGGCAGCGCCAAATTCTTCGTCCCATGATTGAATTGTTTACTGGTATTCCATCAGTGGTTTACGGCTTCTTAGGCCTAACTATTCTCGTTCCATTAATGCGGAATACCTTTGGCGGAACCGGTTTTGGGATCTTGCCTGCTATCTTGGTCCTATTTTTCATGATCCTCCCGACCATCACTTCAATGACCGTCGACGCCCTAAAGGCTGTTCCCGTAAGTTTTCGTCAAGCAGCCTTAGCCCTAGGCGCAACCAAATGGCAATCAATTTACAAAATTGTTTTCAGAGCAGCTTTGCCTGGAATTTTCACTGCCATTATCTTCGGCATGTCCAGAGCCTTCGGTGAAGCCTTAGCCGTACAAATGGTTATCGGTAACTCAATTCTGATGCCAGAAAACTTAGTTTCTCCAACCTCAACTTTAACTAGTCAATTAACTAGTCAAATTGGAAATACGATCATGGGCAGCGTACAAAATGATGCTCTTTGGTCATTAGCACTCATCTTGCTTTTAATGTCATTGTTCTTCAATGTGTTAGTAAGATTTATTACCAAGAAGGGGAAAATGAATGGACGTTAAAAAAGTTGACCACCTGGCTAAACGAATCATCCAGGTCATGGTCGGAATCGTTGCTGTACTGTTAGTATTAATTATTGGATATATTTTGGTAACCGGCCTGCCACAAGAATCAATCGACTTCTTGTTCAAGCCATCCCAAGCCGTAAAGGCGGGCGGAGGTATCAGAGACCAATTGTGGAACTCCATTTATTTGCTGATTTTAGCTTTGTTAATTTCGATCCCCTTGTCTTTGGGCGCAGGAATTTACTTAGCTGAATATGCGCCAGATAATAAGCTTACCCATTTTATCCAAACTTTAATTGAAATTCTTAGCTCTTTGCCTTCAATCGTAGTCGGTTTGTTTGGCTACTTAGTATTAGTAATTCGCTTCAACATGGGATTTTCAATCTTATCTGGGGCATTGACCCTTACTGTCTTTAACCTGCCACTTTTAACCAGCAATATTGAAAATGCCTTGCGCAGCGTTTCTGATGAACAACGCGAGGGCGGTTTAGCTCTAGGCCTCTCCCGCTGGCAAACAATCAAAGGGATCCTGCTTCCGCGAACGGTACCTGAAATTATTACTGGGGTGGTCCTCAGCAGCGGACGGATCTTTGGTGAAGCAGCTGCCCTGATCTACACTTCCGGTCAAAGCGCACCAGCTTTGAATTACCTCAACTGGAACCCGCTTTCTCCAGAAAGCCCATTAAACGTTATGCGTCCGGCAGAAACGTTAGCAGTCCACATCTGGAAATTAAATACTGAAGGCTTAACCATCGACGCTGATATAGTTTCAGCAGCAGCAAGTGCCGTTTTGATTCTGGTTGTTCTGCTTTTCAACATCCTGGCTCACTACCTTGGAAATAAGCTGGAACGCAAGTTGACTGGAGGCAAATAATGAAAGACTACAACATCGTTACTCCAAAAGAAGAAATTAGAATTTCTACCAAAGACTTAAGCGTCAAATACGGTGACAAGTTGGCCTTGCACCCTACAACCTTGGCCTTTCCCCGCCATCAAATTACAGCCCTGATCGGCGCTTCCGGTTCTGGTAAATCAACTTACCTAAGAAGTTTGAACCGGATGAATGACAAAATCGCAACGGTTGAAGGGCAAATTTTATTTGAAAATGTCGATGTTAATCAGCCAAAAATAAACGTCTTTGAATTACGTAAACATATCGGCATGGTTTTCCAGAGACCAAATCCTTTTGCGAAAACAATTTATGAAAATATCGCCTATGCGCCTCGTTACCATGGAATCAAGGACAAGCGCCAACTTGACGAAATTGTCGAAAAAAGTTTGCGCCAGGCGGCTTTGTGGAACGAAGTTAAGGACGATTTGAATAAGAGTGCCCTAGCCTTGTCTGGTGGTCAGCAGCAGCGACTTTGCATTGCCCGGGCAATTGCGATGAAGCCGTCAATCCTGCTGCTTGACGAACCTGCCAGTGCCCTTGACCCAATTTCGACTGGCGTGCTTGAAGAAACGCTAGTTGAATTAAAGAAAAACTACACCATGATCATGGTTACCCACAACATGCAGCAAGCTACGCGGGTCAGCGACTACACCGCCTTTTTCCAACTGGGTAAGGTCTACGAATACGACAAGACAGTTAATGTCTTTACTAATCCGCAAGTTAAATTGACGCAAGATTATGTTGAAGGCCGTTTCGGCTAGAAGGGAATTAAGATGGCAGATAGCATTATTAGTACTGACGGTTTGCGACTCTACTATGGCAAAAAAGAAGCACTGCATGGCATCAACTTAGACATCGAAGAGAAGAAGATAACTGCTCTGATTGGTCCTTCTGGCTGCGGCAAGTCCACTTTTCTCCGCTGCTTGAACCGGATGAACGACTTGATCGACACCGTCACAATTACTGGAACCGTTAAGTTTCGGGGGCATAATATCTATTCTCCTAAGACTGACACAGTTAAACTGCGCCAACAGGTCGGCATGGTTTTCCAACAGCCCAACCCTTTCAGTTTTTCCATTTATGACAATGTTGCTTTTGGTCTGCGCCTAGCTGGGATCAAAGACAAGCAGACGTTAGATGAACGCGTTGAAAAAGCCCTCCGCCAAGCGGCAATTTGGGACGTAGTCAAAGATGACCTTAACAAAAATGCCCAGCAGCTATCCGGCGGTCAGCAACAACGGGTCTGCATCGCCCGCGTTCTTGCTACCAAACCTGACGTTATCCTCATGGACGAGCCAACCAGTGCGCTTGACCCGATTTCTTCCAGCCAGATTGAAGAAACAATGGTAGAATTAGCCAAGGACTACACGATTGTGACGGTTACCCATAATATGCAGCAAGCTTCCCGGATTAGTGACAAAACAGCTTTCTTCATGAACGGTAAGGTAGTAGAATATGGCGATACCGCACAAATTTTTATCAACCCGAAGGAACAAATCACAAACGATTACATTAACGGCAACTTTGGATAAGGAGGCAAATTATGATCGGACTTTTTAGTGACGAAATGTCAAAGCTTAACCTCGAATTCGTGGAGATGGGGGTTAACGTAAGCGAACAAATTTACCGTGCAACCAAATCATACATTGACCACGATAAAAAACTTGCTCAACAAGTTATCGACGGCGATGAAAAGATCAACGAAGAAGAAACTGAGCTGGAAAACCGTGCGCTGCAAATCATGGCACTCAAGCAGCCCCTGGCAAAAGACTTTCGGTTAATCATCTCTGCCCTTAAAGCCAGCAGCGACCTAGAACGAATCGGCGACCACGCAGCCACGATTGCGCGCGAAACAATTGAAGTTAAAGGCAACGAACGGGTTCCTGAAATTGAAGAGCTGCTAGGCGAAATGACCAATAAGGTTCGGAGCATGATGGAAACGGTACTAGATGCATATTCCAAGGACAACGCAGACACTGCTAAGGAAGCTGCCCAAATGGACTTGGAAGTAGACGTCCTCTACTACAAAGCTCACAAACTGATTGTAGGTGTCATGGAACGCCAAACAGATACTGCAGTTGCCAATGCCAGCTACTTAAACGTAGCACGTTTGCTGGAACGGATCGGCGACCACATTGTTAACTTAGCTGAATGGGTTATTTACCGGCAAAGCGCTAAATTGGTGGAACTCAACCCCGGTAAAATTGACCGTCACATTGTTCAAAAAGAAGCTGACGGTTTGATCGATGAAAAAGAAGCAATGAAGAAAGTCGGCCGAAAATTAGATAAGAAACTAGACGAAAATTAACGCAAAAACTACCCAGGCGCCTTAAAAGCAATTGGGTAGTTTTCTTTTTTGAACACACTCACCTATTGATTGCATTTTTTTCTGTGATAGTATGAACAGTAATAGGATAAACAGGTTGGTTCTCACCAGCAAAATAGAAACTAAGGGGAAAAAATATGCTTTACTACATCGCACCGATTTTAGCGATTCTTTACATCGTTTGTCTGATTATTGCTAGTCGCAACCACAATAAACTAGCTCTCTGGTCATCTGCTTTGCAGCTAGTATTGGCAACTGTTGTAACTGTTATTGCATTTATTTATTAACTACGGGGGAAAATAGTTATGTTGCTATTTTATGCTTTGATCGCGATTATTCCGCTAATTTTTGTCTTTGCTGCCCGCAACCAGCAAGACACCTTGCTATTAAAGCTGTCACTGGTACAATTGGCTGTTTTGCTGCTGGTAAGCTGCAGCATTTTCGTCGTATTTTTCACGATAGGATGCTAAAAAAGCCTCGTTTTCGTTAGCTATGACATAATAGCATGACGAAAGCGAGGTTTTAATATACCTATTTTTTCGCTTCGGCTTTAGTCAGTTTAGTCAAATGCAGCATTCTGCTTTTAGCTAAAGAGCTGGTCTGCATAATGGGCAACAATTCTAGCCATCGTCGGTGCATCATGATTTCCACCTGGCTGAGTGTAATATTGCAGGTTAGTGCGATTAAATTCAGACAGCTTCCACATGGCATTAATTTGTGGCGTCATCGACCCACTAGTTCCATCCCCAGAACCTACCCCAGCCATAATTTTAAATTTCAGCTTGGGATATTTCTTAACTTCATCAGCTAAAACCTGAGCTGTTTTTCTTGGTTCGCTGGCCCCGCCATCTGAAGTCACTGTCCAGGAATCGCCTGCCATCGGCAAATAATATCTAAAATATGGCAAGTCATACTGGAAAACATACCAGCTGGTAATCGACCCCATTGAGAAACCGCCAAAAGCCCGGTGATTACGCGATTTTTCTAATGCAGCTTGGCTAGTATTTTCTGCATAAGTCCGGTAACGCTTCTCAACTGCCGGCACTAAGTCATTCATTAGCTCTATTTTTGCGAATCTACGATTCAGGGGATTATCATCATAGTAATTGCTAGAGACCTGCTGGCTGCTCGGATAATAAGTTGGAAATACCACAATTGTATCTTTCAGCTTATTTTGATCGCTTAAGTTATCCAGCACCCGTTTGAAATTGCCGTCATTGTAAAAAGTTGAGCGGCCATTTCTCACTTCAGTTGAGCCATGCAATAGGTAAAGCACATTATGTTTTTTCTTAGCGTGGTAATTTTTCGGGAGATAAACTATCGCTTGTTTATTATATTTGCGGTTGTGATAAGTTGTTTGATAATTTATAGTCTCGGTGCGACTTGAATCAGAATTTTTCACGATTAGCTTAGTTTGCTTATTGTCATTACTGCTTGTCTGGTTATTGCCGCATCCCGAAAGGATGACTGCAGCCAAAATTGCAAATAATACCGGGCCTCGCTTCCGTTTTTTCATCGGATCACCTTATTCCGTTAAGCCCAAATTTTGGAGCCACTTCTTTACTTGGCTGTCGTTGTCGTCATAACGAATTCCATTCTTGAATTTAGCACCATCTTCTTGAGCTAATTGCTTAATTACTTTTTCCGAAGCCGAAATTGGCGTACTCATGCTAGTAGTAAATGGAATTACCGTCTTACCCTTGAAGTTGTAATCGTCAAACAGGGTGTGAATCAGCATTGGCGGTCTTTGCCACCAAGTTGGGTAGCCAATTAAAACCGTAGTATATTTTGAAAAGTTAGGGATCTTAGTAGCCAAGGCCGGGTGAATATTCCGCCGCCGTTCACGGTCACCCCGGCTAGCTGCATTATCGTATCCCTTGTACGGTGTTTTCGGGTGCAGGCGAATCATATCGGCACCCGTTTGCTTGTGAATGTATTCTGCTGCTCCCTTGGTAGTCCCAGAAAGCGAGAAATATAAAATTAAAGTTTTACTATTCTTATTTCCTTTACTTACCTTAGCAGGTGTATTGGGCTTAGATGCTGACTTTGAACCAGTAGTTCTGGAGCAAGCTGAAGTAAAGAGCACTAGTAATAACCCTAGGCCTAAAAAAGTAACAATTTTCTTCCAGTATTTCATGTTTTTCCCTCTTCTCTTGGTGGTTTATGCAATTAGTATATGAGAGAAAAATGATTTTTAAAATTAATAATTACGTAAATTGCAATAATAAATTGAACATTTATACTGCTTGATAGATATGATCTAATTCTTTCTCAAAGATTTCATCTGGAGTATGATATGCCAAGATCTT
>NZ_BMAY01000020.1 GCF_018327645.1 Lactobacillus corticis
AAGATCTTGGCATATCATACTCCAGATGAAATCTTTGAGAAAGAATTAGATCATATCTATCAAGCAGTATAAATGTTCAATTTATTATTGCAATTTACGAAAGAAAAATTTGGATGATAGTTCGGCAAGTCAAACTATTTTGGCAAAAATTAAAGAGGGTAAATTCTTACCAAAGCAAAGAACTAATAAAAATGGTATAATCCCTTATCAATTGCATCAGATTGAACTAGATAAGATTCTAGAGAAACAGGGGAAATATTATCCATTTTTAATTAAAGAAAAGTATAAATTAGACGAATTGATTTCGTTTAGAGTTCCTTACTATATTGGACCAATGGTTGATTCGCATAATTCTAAGATAAGTAAAGAAAATACCAGTTTTGCCTGGATGGTAAGGAAAAACTCAAATGATACAGAGGCTATTACTCCGTGGAATTTTAGTGAAAAAGTAAATATTGATAAGTCAGCCGAAAACTTCATTAGACGTATGACCACTAAGGATACGTATTTGTTAGCTGAAGATGTATTGCCTAGATTTAGTTTAGAGTATCAAGAATTCACAGTCTTTAATGAATTGTCAAATTTACGAGTAAATAACAGACCACTGAGTGGAGCGGAAAAACAAGAAATTTTCGATACCTTATTTAAGAAAAAGAAGACTGTTTCTGAAAGGGAATTGAAGAATTGGCTGAGGACCAAATTCCAAACTAGCCCATCTTTGTCTGGAATGGCAGATAAGAAATTTACTAGTACGTATTCGACATATATCGACTTAAAGAAGATATTTTCGGATAAAGTTGATGATAAGAAGTATCACAGCGATTTTGAAAAGATTATTGAATGGTCGACAATTTTCGAAGATAAAAATATAGTCAAACGAAAGTTAAATGAAATAAGTTGGCTTTCTGAAGATGAAAAGAAAAAAGTTGCAAATCTTAGATATCAAGGTTGGGGTCGACTTTCACATAAGCTGTTGACGGAGATTGTTGATGAAAATGGACAAAATCTTTTGATGGCTTTGCGGAATGGCACACAAAACTTTAATCAGATTATTTCTTCTCCTGACTTTAAGGCTAAGATCGAAGAAGCTAATCAGGCTTACGTGAAAGATTACGATATGGAAGATATTTTGAGCGAGGCTTATACTTCACCTCAAAATAAAAAGGCAATCCGTCAAGTAGTTAAAGTGGTTGATGACATTACCAGGGCAATGGGAGGCCAAAAGCCAGCTCAAATTGCTATTGAGTTCGCTAGAGAAGAGAGTAATTCTAGTGATTTGACCAAAACACGTAAGTCACAGCTGCTAAAAATCTATGACAATGTTGCTGATGATATAATCACGTCCGAAAGCAAGAAGGATTTAGTGGCTCAGATTAATGATGCTAAGTCATTAAAAGATAAATTGTTCTTATACTTCTTGCAAGCAGGTAGGGATGCGTATACCGGTGAAGCAATTAATGTCGATCGGTTAAACGACTATGATATCGATCATATAATGCCCCAATCTTTTATTGTAGATGATTCACTTGATAATCGGGTTCTGGTCAGTCGTGCAGTTAATAACGGCAAATCTGATGCTGTACCGGTAAAACTTTTTGGAAATAATAAGGCGAAAGGTTTAGACTGTACCATTCGCCAGATGTGGAAACGCTGGTTAGATTCAGGCTTAATTACTAAGAAAAAATTTAATAATTTAGTTACTGACCCAGAAAAAATATCTAAATATGCAGCTGAAGGGTTTATCAATCGTCAATTAGTCGAGACCAGCCAAGTGATCAAATTGGTTGCTAATATTCTGCAAGCAGAATATCCTAGCAGTGAAATTATTGAAGTAAAGGCAAAATATAACTCTGTTTTGAGAAAACAGTTTGATTTATACAAGAGTCGAGAACTGAATGATTATCACCATGCAATTGATGCCTATTTGACAACAGTTGTTGGTAATTATTTATATCAAGTTTATCCTCGGATGCGTCGTTACTTTGTCTATGGCCAGTTCATGAAATTAAAGAATAATCCTGATAAGGATACCAAGAAAGAAATTCACAAGTTTAACTTCTTGTATGGTTTAACGACTTCGGAAAAGGATGATATTTGCGTGTCAGGTACTACTAATAAAGTCTTTAGTAAGAGTGATATCATTCATAAATTAAAACGTGCGTATAATTTCAAGTATATGAACGTAGTACGTAAAGTTGAGTATGAAACTGGCAAATTGTTTGATGAGACCTTATATCCAAGACTTGATAGGTTGAAAGAAAATACAAAATCATATATTCCAAGAGCTAAAAATCGACCTACAGATATTTATGGCGGATACAGTGGCAAAAAGTATGCTCATTTAGCTATTGCCAAAATTGTTACAAATAAATCTGTAACGTATAAAGTAGTTGGAGTTCCTGTTCGATACTTGTCAACTTTACAAGCTGAGAAAGATTCTGAAAAGTATAGAAGGAAAGTAGAGGAATTGATAGCTCCGAGTTTAAAGGGGAAAGGAGTAAAGGAAGTTAAGATCATTGTTGGTAGAGTACCAAAAAAACAGTTTATTATTGATGGCAATGAAAGGTTTTTACTAAAAAGTTCTGTTTATCGTGCCAGCAAATCACAGGTGGTACTTTCAAAAACAGGCATAAAAACCTTAGCGGATTTGGTTGATGACCCTAAGTATCAAAAACATAAGTACGTGGACGAAGGAAAGTCAGCTAGTCAGCGCCTGGATAACCTCTTTGATGAAATTTTAAATAATGTAAAAACTTACAACTCTTTTTATAAAAACGGTAGGAACATAGAAAAATTAGAGAGTCAAAGAAATAACTTTTTAAGTCTAGGAGTTTCAGACAAGGAACTTGCCATAAAATTTATTTTATCAAGCTTGAAATATTCTAAAAAATCCAAGAATTGTCCGAAGGGATTAAATTTAGCGAGATTTGGGATTGTTCAAAATAACTCAGGCATAAACTTATCGGAAAATGCAATTTTAGTTTACCAATCACCTACAGGTTTATTTGAACGAAGAGTTAAAATCTCAGATTTATAAGCAAAAGCAAAAGGATTCTTTCCTTTTGCTTTTTTGTATACGTATAAAAGAAAGGAAGATATGCTATGGGATGGAGAAACGTTATAATTACAGGCTTTTCTAAATTGTCATATTCTTGCAACAATATGGTTGCGCAAACTTCTTTAGGTACCTACCAAATACCTGTATCTGATATAAATATATTATTAGTTTCTACAACACAAGCTATGATTTCATCCGCCTTGATTAGTGAACTAGCAAAGCAAGGAGTGAAAATAATTTTTGTAGATGAGAAAAAAGAGCCAATTAGTGAAACAGTCAATTATTATGCAAATAATTGTAATTACCAGACTCTAATTAATCAGTTAAATTGGGATGAACATCGAAAACAAATATTGTGGACCAAAATTGTAGCTGCCAAGATAACAAATCAAATTTTGGTTCTAAAAAACTATGATAAAGAATATTGTGATGTTCAAGCTGAGTTGAACAAGTTGGAATTTAATGATTACACAAACAAAGAAGCCTCAGCCGCTCGAAAATACTTTTCAGATCTCTTTGGGCAAAAGTTTAAAAGAAGAAATGAAAAAGAAGTAATAAATGGAGCACTCAATTATGGCTATTCAATACTCCTTTCTGCTGTTAATCGGAAAATAGTTTTAGAGGGATGTCAAACGTATATGGGGATTCATCACTCGTCGGTTAGAAATGAATTTAGGCTCCGATCTGATGGAACCCTTTCGTCCATTCATTGATTATTGGGTTGCGGGACATAAGCGTCTGGGAAATTTAACCCCCGATATTAAATATGGCCTAGTTGAGGTACAAAGTTTAATTATCAAATACAATGGACGGAAAATGCATTTATCAGAAGCCGTAAATGAACATGTTCATAAATGTTTGGACTTTTTAAATGGAAAAACTGAAGAAGTTAGGATCGAGATGAGCTTAGTCGATGAGGTACCGAATAATGCGATTGATGATAATATTTGACTTACCAACTGAAACCGCCGAAGAAAGAAAAGAATATAGACATTTTAGAAAGGAACTCATAAACGAAGGTTTTGTAATGATACAATACTCAGTTTATGTAAGAGTATGTTCTAATTCCACAACGGCACGCTTATTAGAAAAAAGGATAAGAAATTATCTTCCTAGCAGCGGAGTCGTTCAGTCATTGATGTTAACTGAAAAACAATATAATGATATGCATTTTTTGTTGGGCGAACCTATAGATGATATTCGTAACTCATCAGATAGGACGGTGATACTGTGAAAATTTCTTATTTAGCACATAAAACCATGGATATAGACCCTAAAAAATTGAATATAATTTGTACGAGTAGTCCAATTGTCTTTTACGAGTTCATTAGCAGTTTTCAAGGAAATTCAGATAGCATCGAATATATCTCTGATGATTTCAAGAGACTAGAAGCAAATAAAATTATTGACTGGCTAGAGGATCCAATTTTAAATAGCCACATAAATGAAAAATATATGACCAAGATATATACAAAAATGGTTTCAGACTTAACTGATGCGCAGCGAACTAAGATTTTTCATAAATGGGATGAACTCAAAACTTTGGTTCAAGAAGAACTATTTATGTCGGATTTACCGTTAGAAGTGGCACCCGACCTAGATCTAAAAAAGCTTTTCAAATTTTCAGATTTAAAGCTAGTAAATTCTGCCCCATGTAAGCCATATGGTATAATTGAAAATGTTATCAAGATACATCAATGCTTAAATTTAGAAACAATTTTAGTTTTCTGTAATCTTTCGCATTATCTTGATAATACACAAATTCTAGAACTAAAAAAATTGGTTGAGGAAACAGGTCAAGGAATCATTACTCTTGAGTACAATGATAAAAGTTGGAATTGTAATAAAGATATGACTAATTTTTATTATATTGACAAAGATTTAGTGGATTTCTACTGAAACTGATAGATTAATTAAGAATAATCAGTTTTAGAAGCTTGTTAATCCTCAAAAGTTGAAACTGTGATCCGCCGTATTTTGGAACAAGCCGAGTTTTAGAAGCTTGTTAATCCTCAAAAGTTGAAACTTGTGAGCACTCTGCAATCTGCAAAATAGCGTTTTAGAAGCTTGTTAATCCTCAAAAGTTGAAACGTCTTAATCGTAGGAAAACTCTTCCCCGACGTTTTAGAAGCTTGTTAATCCTCAAAAGTTGAAACAAAAGGCAAATATTACGTTAAGGCTGGACAGTTTTAGAAGCTTGTTAATCCTCAAAAGTTGAAACAAAAGGCAAATATTACGTTAAGGCTGGACAGTTTTAGAAGCTTGTTAATCCTCAAAAGTTGAAACTGCTTTTCCACCCTTACTGCTCCAAATTTGCGTTTTAGAAGCTTGTTAATCCTCAAAAGTTGAAACCGCTGGGTGTTTTTAGACTGGGAAGAAAGCGTTTTAGAAGCTTGTTAATCCTCAAAAGTTGAAACATCATTGACGGTGCTTTTGTTGATTTTAGCTGTTTTAGAAGCTTGTTAATCCTCAAAAGTTGAAATGATTTTGCTCTGGTCCCCAGGCTTATAAAAATGGCTCTTTGTCAAATCCTGTTGATAAGGGTTGATATGAGCTTGAATTGAAGATCCGTATAGTATTAGTTTAGATACTATATGGATCTTTTTCTGTTACCAC
>NZ_BMAY01000021.1 GCF_018327645.1 Lactobacillus corticis
GTGAGAATCCTATCCGCCGAAAGACTAAGGTTTCCTGGGGCAGGCTCGTCCGCCCAGGGTAAGTCGGGACCTAAGGCAAGGCCGAGAGGCGTAGTCGATGGATAACAGGTAGAGATTCCTGTACTGCGTTAAATCGCGATGAGCGAAGGAGGGACGCAGGAGGCAAAGCACGCATGGGGCTGGAACCATGTTTAAGCGTCAAGGGAGAAAGCGAGTGAAATGCTTGCTTTTGATAATTCTGAGGCGTGATGAGGAGCGAAATTAGAGTAGCGAAGGTGCAGAGTCACACTGCCAAGAAAAGCTTCTAGCCAGAGATAACGTACCCGTACCGCAAACCGACACAGGTAGTCGAGTGGAGAACACTAAGGCGAGCGAGAGAACTCTCGTTAAGGAACTCGGCAAAATGACCCCGTAACTTCGGGAGAAGGGGTGCTGATTGAGAGATCAGCCGCAGAGAATAGGCCCAAACAACTGTTTATCAAAAACACAGGTATCTGCAAAATCGTAAGATGACGTATAGGTGCTGACACCTGCCCGGTGCTGGAAGGTTAAGAGGAGAGCTTAGCGCAAGCGAAGGTTCGAATTGAAGCCCCAGTAAACGGCGGCCGTAACTATAACGGTCCTAAGGTAGCGAAATTCCTTGTCGGGTAAGTTCCGACCTGCACGAAAGGTGAAATGATTTGGGCACTGTCTCAACGAGAGACTCGGTGAAATTATAATACCCGTGAAGATGCGGGTTACCCGCGACAGGACGGAAAGACCCCATGGAGCTTCACTGTAGCTTGATATTGAGTATCTTTTAAACATGTACAGGATAGGTAGGAGCCGAAGAAGGCAGTACGCTAGTATAGCCGGAGGCGCTGTTGGGATACTACCCTTGTTTGAAGGATGCTCTAACCTAGACGCGGAAGCGGCGTCAGGGACAGTGTCAGGTGGGCAGTTTGACTGGGGCGGTCGCCTCCTAAAGTGTAACGGAGGCGCCCAAAGGTTCCCTCAGAATGGTTGGAAATCATTCGCAGAGTGTAAAGGTATAAGGGAGCTTGACTGCGAGAGAGACAACTCGAGCAGGGACGAAAGTCGGGCTTAGTGATCTGGTGGTACTGAATGGAAAGGCCATCACTCAACGGATAAAAGCTACCCTGGGGATAACAGGCTTATCTCCCCCAAGAGTTCACATCGACGGGGAGGTTTGGCACCTCGATGTCGGCTCGTCGCATCCTGGGGCTGAAGTCGGTCCCAAGGGTTGGGCTGTTCGCCCATTAAAGCGGCACGCGAGCTGGGTTCAGAACGTCGTGAGACAGTTCGGTCCCTATCCGTCGTGGGCGCAGGAAATTTGAGAGGAGCTGTCCTTAGTACGAGAGGACCGGGATGGACGCACCGCTGGTGTACCAGTTGTTCTGCCAAGAGCACAGCTGGGTAGCTAAGTGCGGAAGGGATAAGCGCTGAAAGCATCTAAGTGCGAAGCCCCCCTCAAGATGAGATTTCCCATGCGAAAGCAGTAAGACACCTCAGAGACGATGAGGTAGATAGGCTGGGAGT
>NZ_BMAY01000022.1 GCF_018327645.1 Lactobacillus corticis
TTTCAATCAAGGAGAAGTGCTGGAAGATTCTAACGATCCAGAAGCTTTCTTCGAACATCCGAAGTCAGAACGGGCACAGGAGTTCTTGAGCAAGATAATTACTTTATAGGAGGCTGGTTAGGTTGAAAAGACATTTTAAAATACTGCTAGCATTCTTTAGTTTATTTTTGCTAGCTGGTTGTACTAAAGCCAGCGATCAAACCAGTACCTATCAAAGAGTTAAAGATACCAATACCATTGTTTGGGGAATCAAAAACGATACGCGTTTATTTGGAATAACCAATATTAAAACTGGTAAGGTTGAAGGCTTTGAAACAGATCTGGCGAAAGCCTTGACTAAGAAAATTTTAGGCAAAAAGGGCAAGGCAGAATTTACGATTACCACCGCTAAGACTAAAATTCCCTTGCTGAATAACAATGCGATTGATGCGGTCATTGCTGTTATGACAATTACTGATGAACGTAAAAAAGTAGTGAATTTCTCAAAACCATATTTCAACGCTGGTCAGTCATTGCTAGTTAAAGATTCAAGCAAAGTTAAGTCAATTAAAGATTTAAACCACAAAGGGGCCAAAGTTTTAGCTGTTAAAGGGACTACGGCCGTGGCCAATGTTCATAAATATGCGCCAAAGGCATCGGTTCTTGAATATGACGATTATGGCCAGGCTTTATCAGCTTTGAAGGCAGGCCAAGGCGATGCCATGACAACTGACAACGGGATTTTGGCTGGTTTAGCCGATGAAAACAAGGGCTACAAACTGGTTGGCGGCACCTTTACCAACGAACCATACGGAATTGCCGTTAAAAAGGGCAATACCCGCATGGTTAAGGCAATTAACCAAGCACTAACCGCAGTAAAGGCTGATGGGACCTACCAGCGATTGGTACAAAAATGGTTTGGCGGAATTAAAGGTTTGAATTTACAGGAGGTAGGCTAAGATGTTTGAACTATTACAAAGCAACTGGTCGACCTTTCTGACCGGGTTCGGCCACACGATTCTGTCCAGCATCATTGCGCTAGCAGCCAGTTTGGCACTGGGCACGATCTTTGCGTTATTGGAAGTATCGGAAAACAAGCCGCTGCGAATCATCGCCTCGGTCTACATCGAAATCTTTCGGAACATTCCGCTTTTGGTGGTAACGATGGTCTTCTATCTGGTAGTGCCGATGTACGTGGTAAAAATCGACGGCTTTACGGCCGGGACGATCGGCTTGTCGCTCTACACGTCGGCCTTCATTGCGGAAACGATCAGAGCAGGGATCAATTCCGTCGGCGACGGACAAATGGAAGGCGCACGAAGCAACGGGATGACCTACGTGCAGGCCATGAGATACGTGATTCTGCCGCAGGCCTTCAAAGCAGCGCTGCCGCCGCTGGGGAACCAGTTC
>NZ_BMAY01000023.1 GCF_018327645.1 Lactobacillus corticis
TAAAAAATCCAATACCACTCAAACATTTTATATAAGAAAGTTGTGACTGCTATGACCTCTAACAATAATTTTATTAAATTTATGCTGGATGTTAAAGATAAAAATATCCTTTTTTCTGATGATTATTTCTATAAGTTCATCAAGGGTAAAAAAGCAAAGGTATTCAACGCGGAACTGATTCAGCCTGCTTGCCCTCATTGCGGTTCCGTTGACATAAAACACAATGGTCACTACATTTCTAATATCCGCTACATAACAGCCAATGCTTCACAGCCGGTAATAATCAGGCTCAGTAAACAAAGGGTTCTCTGTAATGATTGCGGCGAGCGGTCAATGGCAAAATCCGACTTAATTAATAAATACTGCTGTATCTCGAACATTTCCAAACGTAAAATTATTTCAGCTTTAACTGAAGATCGTTCCATGACCAGTATTGCCAGAGAACACAATGTTTCCGTGAACACTGTACAGAGAGTTTTAGCTTCTTGTTCGCATAACTTTCACAGTGATTGGGACAGCCTGCCTAAACACCTGGCTTTCGATGAATTCAGGGGTGTAGGCCGAAAGCTGCACTTTATCTGTATTGATGGCGAAAAGCACAAGGTAATCAAGATTATTCAAAACCGCTTTAAAAAATCAATTTTAAAATACTTTGGCAAATATTCACCTCAAGCCAGAGAAAGCGTTGAGACTGTCACTATGGATCTTAACTGCTATTATCCAGATGCTGTTCGGGCCTGTTTTCCTAATGCCAAGGTGGTTATTGACAGATTTCATATGATTCAGATGCTCAACCGCTCCTTTAATTCTCTGAGAGTCAGTGTGATGCGCCAATTAGACAGAACATCTCGTCAGTATAAGCTGCTTAAAGGCTATTGGAAGCTTTATTTAATGCGGTATGACAAACTTGAAAAGACAAAGCCAAAATATCAGTGGCGAATCAAAGACAGCCTGACCCAGGAACAGATAGTTAACGAGGGTTTAGATGTAGACGATAACGGTGTTTTAAGGAATACCTATGAAGCCATGCAAAACTTTTCTCAGGCTATGCAAAAACACGATGTGCAGGCTATTAAAGAAATCATTTATTCTAAAAACATTGTTGGCAAGCAAATGCATACAACCCTGCTTACTTTTAAACGTAATTACCGAGGAGTGATTAACGGTATTGACCTTGAATATTCTAACGGTTGTCTTGAAGGACTTAACCGTAAGATAAAACAGATTGAAAGGACTGCCTTCGGCTGCAGAAACTTCGTCAATCTGCTTAAAAGAATTCATCTTGAAGAAAATG
>NZ_BMAY01000024.1 GCF_018327645.1 Lactobacillus corticis
GAAGTCGCCGCGCTTTTTTTAATATTCCGGCTTAGCTCAGTTGGTAGAGCGCGTGACTGTTAATCACGATGTCGTCAGTTCGAGTCTGACAGCCGGAGTATGGAGTGTTGTCCGAGTGGCTTAAGGAGCATGATTGGAAATCATGTGTACGGGCTTATACCTGTATCGAGGGTTCAAATCCCTCACACTCCGTAATTTAAAGCTCATGAATGTTGTTAAATCAGCGTTCATGGGCTTTTTTCGTATTTAAATATCATACAAACGATTGAATGACGAATATGGCTTACAATAATAGATAATTATTAGGGACTAAAGATTAAATTAAGGCAAATTGCATTAACTAATAAAGAAAAATAAGAAATAAAATTTGACAAAAGTCTTTGTGGATACTAATATATATACATAGTATTCATGTAGACTTTTAGGAGATGCTTAATGGGACGAAAAGAAGCTGAAGATTTAAATCTTGCAATTGTCAAAGCGAGTAAAAGTTATGAACTTTGGGATAAGAAGAATGGCTTACCCTTTTATATAACTTCAATTTTATATGTTTTATATATCCATAAAACCATGACCCAACGCGAGATTATCAAATCGACTAATATTCCTAAGCAATCAATCAGTAAAGGCATGCATAAACTACTGGATCAGCAATATCTTGAGATAAGACATGATGATACTGATAACCGAGTTCGCCACTGCTATTTGACGCCAGCTGGAAGAAATTATGCTCGAAAAAAGATCCTGCCTTTAATCGAGATTGAATTAGAGGTTGCTGATCGCATGGGGGTCGACAAGATGAATCAATTGTCTGATTTGATGACAGAATGGAGTGAAATGTTCAATCAAATTGTGCGTGAAAAGCAGGGCAAGTTTGAAGAAAACTAAAACTTAGAAGGTCACTAAAATTCGGAAAGGAAGATGAAAAATGACAGCGATTATTAAATTTGATCACGTTAATAAATACTATGGCAAGCTTCATGCCTTGAAGGACATTAATTTGGAAATTGAAGAGGGCCAAGTTGTAACGATCATCGGATCTTCCG
>NZ_BMAY01000025.1 GCF_018327645.1 Lactobacillus corticis
CTTGGTAGCGAATTGCACCAGGTTTCAATATTAATGATATCTTGAAGAGAATAGTTATTGATGTAATCACCTTTGGGAATAAATCTGCGAATAAGGCCATTGTGTCTTTCAACAGTGCCTTTATCACAAGAAGTATATGGATGAGCATAGTAAACCAGGGTTTTTGAAACTGTCTCCAGATTGGATAAATCCGCAAACTCTGATCCATTATCAGTTGTAATTGTCTTAAAGATGTCATTCCAATGTTCACTATACTGTTTGCGCAGAGCCTGAAAAGCAGTCATCACACTGGCGGCTGTCTTATCAGGAATACGCAAGATTAAAAATTCACGGCTCATTCGTTCAGACAAAGTTAGCAGTACTTGATCATCCTTAGTTTTATGTCCTAAGACTAAATCGCATTCCCAGTGGCCAAATTCCTTACGATCATTGATCTCCTTGGGACGTTCTTCAATACTTCGGCCAAGCTTTTTCTTATTTTTACGAATGCGATGTATTTTAGTATTGCGCTTTAACTTTTCTGGCAAATCAGAATTTCTCATACCCATTAAGCATTGATCTACATAGTTGTACAAGGTTCTAGTGCAAACTACCTGATCACGAGAAAATTCTCCTAAAGCTAAGCAGCGATTGGCACATACATCAAGAGACCAGCCATCTTCGCAGAAATGCTTATTAACGTATTTGATAAAGTCAGATTTCTTTAAGAAATCTGATTTACGACCGCAATTCTTACGATGTATTTGGT
>NZ_BMAY01000026.1 GCF_018327645.1 Lactobacillus corticis
AACGGGATGACGTACGTGCAGGCCATGTACCACATCATCGTGCCGCAGGCGGTGCACAACATGATACCGGCGCTGCTGTCGCAGTTCGTATCGCTGGTCAAGGACACGTCGCTGGCTACGATCATCCTGCTGCCGGAATTATTGTACCGGGCACAGATCATCTACAGCCAGAATTCGACTTACATGATTCCAATGTATTTGATAATTGCGGTGATGTACTTCATCATCTGTTTTGCCTTGTCGAAGCTGGCTTCATACTTGTCAAAGCGTTATGCGTCATAAAAGAGAAAATGAAGGAGAAAGTTGACCAACAGTCAGCTTTCTTTTTGCTAAAGCCGAATTTATTTGCTTAAAACAGTCACTATAGTTTCTTTTCAACTTTAAAATTCACAATAAATCAATTGAATAATGCTGTTGCTAGCTCAAAAACTTGACAATACCTTAGTAGATAGTTATACTGAAAACAAGTATTTTTTAAGTATTAACATTTCTGGGTATAAATAGGTATTTCTTGGGTAGGCTATGGTGGATTCTATAGCCTTTTTGTAGTGCCTAAATTAATAAATTGAAGGAAGGGTGTATAACCAATGAGTGCGATTATAAAATTTGATCACGTTAATAAATACTATGGCAAGCTTCATGCCTTGAAGGACATTAATTTGGAAATTGAAGAGGGCCAAGTTGTAACGATCATCGGATC
>NZ_BMAY01000027.1 GCF_018327645.1 Lactobacillus corticis
ACCAGTACCGTGAGGGAAAGGTGAAAAGAACCCCGGGAGGGGAGTGAAAGAGAACCTGAAACCGTGTGCCTACAAGTAGTCAGAGCCCGTTAAGGGGTGATGGCGTGCCTTTTGTAGAATGAACCGGCGAGTTACGTTATATAGCGAGGTTAAGGCAGAAAAGCCGGAGCCGGAGCGAAAGCGAGTCTGAAGAGGGCGAAGAGTTGTATGATGTAGACCCGAAACCAAGTGACCTACCCATGGCCAGGTTGAAGGTGCGGTAAAACGCACTGGAGGACCGAACCCACGTAAGTTGAAAATTGCGGGGATGAGCTGTGGGTAGCGGTGAAATTCCAAACGAACTTGGAGATAGCTGGTTCTCTCCGAAATAGCTTTAGGGCTAGCCTCGAGCGAAGGTCAATGGAGGTAGAGCGCTGTTTGGACTAGGGGCCCGTCAGGGGTTACTGAATCCAGATAAACTGCGAATACCATTGAAGCGTGCTCGGGAGTCAGACTGCGAGTGATAAGATCCGTAGTCGAAAGGGAAACAGCCCAGATCACCAGTTAAGGTCCCCAAATCTATGCTAAGTGGAAAAGGATGTGGAGTTGCGTAGACAACTAGGACGTTGGCTCAGAAG
>NZ_BMAY01000028.1 GCF_018327645.1 Lactobacillus corticis
GGTTCCGGAAAGTCAACTCTGATCAGAACCATCAATGGCTTGGAGCCAATTCAATCAGGCAAGTTGGAAGTTACTGGCTATGATTTGGCCGATAAGAAAACCGACATTAACAAAATTCGGAAAAACGTTGGCATGGTTTTCCAGCATTTTAACCTCTACCAAAACAAAACGGTCTTAGAAAACATTATGCTGGCTCCGCGGATCGTCCTGCACCGCGACGAAACCGAAAATCGCCAAGAAGCCGAAAAACTGCTGGAAATGGTCGGCTTGTCAGACAAAGGCGACCGCTATCCCAAGCAATTATCCGGTGGTCAGCAGCAGCGGGTGGCGATTGCGCGGTCGCTAGCCATGAAGCCGAAGGTAATCCTTTTTGACGAACCAACCAGTGCTTTGGATCCCGAAATGATTCAAGATGTTTTGGACGTCATGAAAAAAGTTGCCGAGTCAGGCATCACCATGCTGGTGGTAACGCACGAAATGGGTTTTGCCAGAGAAGTGTCAGACCGGGT
>NZ_BMAY01000029.1 GCF_018327645.1 Lactobacillus corticis
TAAGGAAAGCAGCGGAAGCGGAGAGTATGAGAGTACTAGAAGAAGCAACCGAAGCGAAACGGAAGCACACCGAGCGAATCTTGTTTAGTTTTGAGGGCAATACCTCAAAAAAAGAATACGCCAAGCGTAAGTCGGGCCTATAGCTCAGCTGGTTAGAGCGCACGCCTGATAAGCGTGAGGTCGATGGTTCAAGTCCATTTAGGCCCATTGACATAGCTTTACCGATGAGATATAGTTATGTCCGGCGAAAAAAGAAAAAAACACGGGGGCTTAGCTCAGTTGGGAGAGCACCTGCTTTGCACGCAGGAGGTCATCGGTTCGAACCCGTTAGCCTCCATTGGATCAGAAATGATCCATGGCTTGTACGTTGAAAACTGAATACCGAAAGCAAAAGAAAACCGAGACAATCGTAAAGAACAGATTGTGAGAGCGACCGAGAGAGAGACTTGGAATAGGTCAAGC
>NZ_BMAY01000030.1 GCF_018327645.1 Lactobacillus corticis
AGTCGCCGCGCTTTTTTTAATATTCCGGCTTAGCTCAGTTGGTAGAGCGCGTGACTGTTAATCACGATGTCGTCAGTTCGAGTCTGACAGCCGGAGTAAGGATGAAGAATGAAGAAGTGAGGAGGCCGCGGGCCTCCTCCTTTTTTTATTTCTAAGATCGATAAACCTTAATTAGGGTAATATACCTAGTAAATTATAACGATTCTGTTCACTTAAGCAGAGTCGTTTTTTGTTTAGGCTGAATTATTTTGCTGAAACAAAAAAAGCTCTTGCATCAAAAAGCAAATAAGGGTATTCTAATTAAGTCGCAAATTTGAGCGGCGCCAATGAAAAAATGAATTTTGAAAAAGTTGAAAAAATAGCTTGCAAAGTTCAAAAGAAGTTGGTAACATATTTAACTGTTGCGAG
>NZ_BMAY01000031.1 GCF_018327645.1 Lactobacillus corticis
TGGAATGCTTGGTACTACTACCTTAGTTGATGGAACTTCCTCGCCATCCTTTACTGGATCAGGGTTGTTAACCTTGACGGTTAATTCATCCTTGGTCTTTTCATGTGGATCTTCAGTGTCTGGGATACCATCGTTGTCATCGTCAGTATCCTTGTTGTCTGGCGTGCCATCACCATCGGTGTCGCGCAAGATCGTTACTGGAACAGTAGTTTCAACCTTTTGGTCACCTTTAGTTACTGTTACTGGGATCTCGATTTCGCGAGTATCATCGCCAGCCTTGTCAGTCCAGTCATCTACCTTTGGAGTACCAGTCAAGTTGCCATCCTTATCAACAGATACGCCATCTACTGGAGTTGAGGTAATGGTTGAGTCT
>NZ_BMAY01000032.1 GCF_018327645.1 Lactobacillus corticis
TCGCGGATCAGCACGCCGCGGTGAATACGTTCCCGGGCCTTGTACACACCGCCCGTCACACCATGAGAGTCTGTAACACCCAAAGCCGGTGGGGTAACCGCAAGGAGCCAGCCGTCTAAGGTGGGACAGATGATTAGGGTGAAGTCGTAACAAGGTAGCCGTAGGAGAACCTGCGGCTGGATCACCTCCTTTCTAAGGAAAGCAGCGGAAGCGGAGAGTATGAGAGTACTAAAAGAAGCAACCGAAGCGAAACGGAAGCACACCGAGCGAATCTTGTTTAGTTTTGAGGGCAAAACCTCAGAGCTAGTACGTTGAAAACTGAATACCGAAAGCAAAAGAAAACCGAGACAATCGTAAAGAACAGATTGT
>NZ_BMAY01000033.1 GCF_018327645.1 Lactobacillus corticis
CTTGACAAGAGCCAAAACAATCTGCTAAACTAAAACAGCTGTCTAGAATCAAAAGACAGCGAGGTAGTACCTTGAAAACTGAACAAGAAATCGCAAAGTGTGCGGGTTAGAGATAACCCAAGCAAAGAGCGAAGTCAATTCGCAAGCAATAAAGGAATGAGCAATCATTCAAACATCATGATAAAAATGAGAGTTTGATCCTGGCTCAGGACGAACGCTGGCGGCGTGCCTAATACATGCAAGTCGAGCGAGCTTGCCTTTAGAAGTTCTTCGGAATGGACAAAGATACAAGCGAGCGGCGGATGGGTGAGTAACACGTGGG
>NZ_BMAY01000034.1 GCF_018327645.1 Lactobacillus corticis
AACAGCTAGTAAGATATAAAACGTTGCTGCTCGAGAGGGAGCAGCGAGGTAGTACCTTGAAAACTGAACAAGAAATCGCAAAGTGTGCGGGTTAGAGATAACCCAAGCAAAGAGCGAAGTCAATTCGCAAGCAATAAAGGAATGAGCAATCATTCAAACGTCATGATAAAAATGAGAGTTTGATCCTGGCTCAGGACGAACGCTGGCGGCGTGCCTAATACATGCAAGTCGAGCGAGCTTGCCTTTAGAAGTTCTTCGGAATGGACAAAGATACAAGCGAGCGGCGGATGGGTGAGTAACACGTGGG
>NZ_BMAY01000035.1 GCF_018327645.1 Lactobacillus corticis
TGGGCGTATCGGCCGTGTCGATCGTATTGAGCTTCATCATCGGATTGATCCTGGGGATCATCCGCTACAGTCGGATCAAATGGGTATCGGGGATCGTCGGTTTCATCATCGACGTGATCCGGAATCTGCCGCTGCTGTTGATCCTGTTCTTTACCTACTTCGGTCTGCCGGCCATCGGCATCCGGGTGGGATCGGTGAGTGCCTCGATTACGGCGCTGGTAGTATTCGAAAGCGCGATGATCAGCGAGATCGTGCGCGCCGGGATCGAATCGATCGACTACGGACAGATGGAAGGTGCACGAA
>NZ_BMAY01000036.1 GCF_018327645.1 Lactobacillus corticis
GGCGTATCGGCCGTGTCGATCGTATTGAGCTTCATCATCGGATTGATCCTGGGGATCATCCGCTACAGTCGGATCAAATGGGTATCGGGGATCGTCGGGTTCATCATCGACGTGATCCGGAATCTGCCGCTGCTATTGATCCTGTTCTTTACCTACTTCGGTCTGCCGGCCATCGGCATCCGAGTGGGATCGGTGAGTGCCTCGATTACGGCGCTGGTAGTATTCGAAAGCGCGATGATCAGCGAGATCGTGCGCGCCGGGATCGAATCGATCGACTACGGACAGATGGAAGGTGCACGAA
>NZ_BMAY01000037.1 GCF_018327645.1 Lactobacillus corticis
AGCTGCAGGAAGAGAAAGAAAAATCGATTTCCCAAGTAGCGGCGAGCGAACAGGAAAGAGCCTAAACCTGAGGATTTATCCTTGGGGGTTGTAGGACTGCGATAAGGCGAACGGAAGATAGACGAATGAACTGGGAAGTTCAGCCAGAGAGGGTGAGAGCCCCGTAATCGAAATCGGAAGGGAGCCGAGCAGGATCCTGAGTAGGGCGGAACACGAGGAATTCCGTTTGAAGCAACGAGGACCATCTCGTAAGGCTAAATACTAGCAAGTGACCGATAGTGA
>NZ_BMAY01000038.1 GCF_018327645.1 Lactobacillus corticis
AGCTGCAGGAAGAGAAAGAAAAATCGATTTCCCAAGTAGCGGCGAGCGAACAGGAAAGAGCCTAAACCTGAGGATTTATCCTTGGGGGTTGTAGGACTGCAAGAAGGGGACCGGAAGATAGACGAATGAACTGGGAAGTTCAGCCAGAGAGGGTGAGAGCCCCGTAATCGAAATCGGAAGGAAGCCGAGCAGGATCCTGAGTAGGGCGGAACACGAGGAATTCCGTTTGAAGCAACGAGGACCATCTCGTAAGGCTAAATACTAGCAAGTGACCGATAGTGA
>NZ_BMAY01000039.1 GCF_018327645.1 Lactobacillus corticis
AGAAGCAACCGAAGCGAAACGGAAGCACACCGAGCGAATCTTGTTTAGTTTTGAGGGCAAAACCTCAGAGCTAGTACGTTGAAAACTGAATACCGAAAGCAAAAGAAAACCGAGACAATCGTAAAGAACAGATTGTGAGAGCGACCGAGAGAGAGACTTGGAATAGGTCAAGCAGAGAAGGGCGCACGGTGAATGCCTAGGCACTAGCAGCCGATGAAGGACGTGACGAACTACGAAAAGCTTCGGGGAGATGTAAGTAATCAGAGATCCGG
>NZ_BMAY01000040.1 GCF_018327645.1 Lactobacillus corticis
GATCAAGAACTCGTCGGTCTTGTCGTTCGTAGCAGGCTTTGACCTGATGTACCAAGCCGACACGGTGGCCTTTTCCACGTATCAGGTAATCCCGACCTATATCATCACGGGAATCTTCTACCTGATTCTGACGATGCCGCTGAGCTACTACATGAAGCATTTGGAAAAGACAATGAAGCAATAAGGAAAGGGGAGCTGAACAATGAATTTTGCAGGAGCATACAGCCTGATCAACATGCGCTACTTGTTCCAAGGCTTCCTGGTAACCT
>NZ_BMAY01000041.1 GCF_018327645.1 Lactobacillus corticis
CTTCATTGCGGAAACGATCAGAGCAGGGATCAATTCCGTCGGCGACGGACAAAGGGAAGGCGCACGAAGCAACGGGATGACCTACGTGCAGGCCATGAGATACGTGATTCTGCCGCAGGCCTTCAAAGCAGCGCTGCCGCCGCTGGGGAACCAGTTCATCAACCTGATCAAGAACTCGTCGGTCTTGTCGTTCGTAGCAGGCTTTGACCTGATGTACCAAGCCGACACGGTGGCCTTTTCCACGTATCAGGT
>NZ_BMAY01000042.1 GCF_018327645.1 Lactobacillus corticis
CATGATAAAAATGAGAGTTTGATCCTGGCTCAGGACGAACGCTGGCGGCGTGCCTAATACATGCAAGTCGAGCGAGCTTGCCTTTAGAAGTTCTTCGGAATGGACAAAGATACAAGCGAGCGGCGGATGGGTGAGTAACACGTGGGCAACCTGCCCTTAAGACTGGGATACCACTTGGAAACAGGTGCTAATACCGGATAAAAACACAAGCTGCATGGCGAGTGTTTAAAAGGCGGCGCAAGCTGTCGC
>NZ_BMAY01000043.1 GCF_018327645.1 Lactobacillus corticis
GCAACCTGCCCTTAAGACTGGGATACCACTTGGAAACAGGTGCTAATACCGGATAAAAACACAAGCTGCATGGCGAGTGTTTAAAAGGCGGCGCAAGCTGTCGCTAAAGGATGGGCCCGCGGTGCATTAGCTAGTTGGTAAGGTAACGGCTTACCAAGGCGACGATGCATAGCCGAGTTGAGAGACTGATCGGCCACATTGGGACTGAGACACGGCCCAAACTCCTACGGGAGGCAGCAGTAGGGAA
>NZ_BMAY01000044.1 GCF_018327645.1 Lactobacillus corticis
GCAACCTGCCCTTAAGACTGGGATACCACTTGGAAACAGGTGCTAATACCGGATAAAAACACAAGCTGCATGGCGAGTGTTTAAAAGGCGGCGCAAGCTGTCGCTAAAGGATGGGCCCGCGGTGCATTAGCTAGTTGGTAAGGTAAAGGCTTACCAAGGCGACGATGCATAGCCGAGTTGAGAGACTGATCGGCCACATTGGGACTGAGACACGGCCCAAACTCCTACGGGAGGCAGCAGTAGGGAA
>NZ_BMAY01000045.1 GCF_018327645.1 Lactobacillus corticis
CGATTTCGCGAGTATCATCGCCAGCCTTGTCAGTCCAGTCATCTACCTTTGGAGTACCAGTCAAGTTGCCATCCTTATCAACAGATACGCCATCTACTGGAGTTGAGGTAATGGTTGAGTCTGGAATGCTTGGTACTACTACCTTAGTTGATGGAACTTCCTCGCCATCCTTTACTGGATCAGGGTTGTTAACCTTGACGGTTAATTCATCCTTGGTCTTTTCATGTGGATCTTCAGTGTCTG
>NZ_BMAY01000046.1 GCF_018327645.1 Lactobacillus corticis
CTTGCATCAAAAAGCAAATAAGGGTATTCTAATTAAGTCGCAAATTTGAGCGGCGCCAATGAAAAAATGAATTTTGAAAAAGTTGAAAAAATAGCTTGCAAAGTTCAAAAGAAGTTGGTAACATATTTAACTGTTGCGAGTCAAAAGCAACGCAAACGAAAAACGCAGATAAAAGTTTTGCTTGACAAGAGCCAAAACAATCTGCTAAACTAAAACAGCTGTCTAGAATCAAAAGACAGCGAG
>NZ_BMAY01000047.1 GCF_018327645.1 Lactobacillus corticis
TCTTTAATACGGGTCTGAATAACAACCCGTTGCTCAAATGATAAATGCTTTCCCTTTTGGTGCTTAGGCATGATAGAATGTAAAGAGTCCATTTGTGACCTCCAATAGATGTTTTTGTGGTCATTAACATTCTATCAAACAGGTCCAAATGGACTTTTTTATTTTTCTAAAGTGTTCAATTTGATTTTACAATCGGCGTTTTTTTTTTTTATTGTAATATGATGGTGTGTTTTTATTAAC
>NZ_BMAY01000048.1 GCF_018327645.1 Lactobacillus corticis
CCTAATACATGCAAGTCGAGCGAGCTTGCCTTTAGAAGTTCTTCGGAATGGACAAAGATACAAGCGAGCGGCGGATGGGTGAGTAACACGTGGGCAACCTGCCCTTAAGACTGGGATACCACTTGGAAACAGGTGCTAATACCGGATAAAAACACAAGCTGCATGGCGAGTGTTTAAAAGGCGGCGCAAGCTGTCGCTAAAGGATGGGCCCGCGGTGCATTAGCTAGTTGGTAAGGTA
>NZ_BMAY01000049.1 GCF_018327645.1 Lactobacillus corticis
TGACGAACCAACCAGTGCTTTGGATCCCGAAATGAGTCAAGATGTTTTGGACGTCATGAAAAAAGTTGCCGAGTCAGGCATCACCATGCTGGTGGTAACGCACGAAATGGGTTTTGCCAGAGAAGTGTCAGACCGGGTAATCTTTTTCAATCAAGGAGAAGTGCTGGAAGATTCTAACGATCCAGAAGCTTTCTTCGAACATCCGAAGTCAGAACGGGCACAGGAGTTCTTGAG
>NZ_BMAY01000050.1 GCF_018327645.1 Lactobacillus corticis
TAATAAATTGAAGGAAGGGTGTATAACCAATGAGGGCGATTATAAAATTTGATCACGTTAATAAATACTATGGCAAGCTTCATGCCTTGAAGGACATTAATTTGGAAATTGAAGAGGGCCAAGTTGTAACGATCATCGGATCTTCCGGTTCCGGAAAGTCAACTCTGATCAGAACCATCAATGGCTTGGAGCCAATTCAATCAGGCAAGTTGGAAGTTACTGGCTATGATTTG
>NZ_BMAY01000051.1 GCF_018327645.1 Lactobacillus corticis
TGAGCGGCGCCAATGAAAAAATGAATTTTGAAAAAGTTGAAAAAATAGCTTGCAAAGTTCAAAAGAAGTTGGTAACATATTTAACTGTTGCGAGTCAAAAGCAACGCAAACGAAAAACGCAGATAAAAGTTTTGCTTGACAAGAGCCAAAACAATCTGCTAAACTAAAACAGCTGTCTAGAATCAAAAGACAGCGAGGTAGTACCTTGAAAACTGAACAAGAAATCGCAAAGT
>NZ_BMAY01000052.1 GCF_018327645.1 Lactobacillus corticis
CTTCTTGTGATAAAGGCACTGTTGAAAGACACAATTGCCTTATTCGCAGATTTATTCCCAAAGGTGATTACATCAATAACTATTCTCTTCAAGATATCATTAATATTGAAACCTGGTGCAATTCGCTACCAAGAAAGATCTTGGCATATCATACTCCAGATGAAATCTTTGAGAAAGAATTAGATCATATCTATCAAGCAGTATAAATGTTCAATTTATTATTGCAATTTAC
>NZ_BMAY01000053.1 GCF_018327645.1 Lactobacillus corticis
GGAAGAGCCGCGAGGCTTGGAGCGGACCAGTACTAATCAGTCGAGGACTTGACCAAAAGCGAGGTTTTCGAGAAGCGGAAGGTATTCAGTTTTGAGCGTGGAAGCTCAGAAAAAGGAAAAGAAGTGCGGTAGCGAAAGCAAGAAGGAAACACCTGTACCCATGCCGAACACAGAAGTTAAGCTTCTTAACGCCGAGAGTAGTTGGTGGGCAACTGCCTGCGAGGGTAG
>NZ_BMAY01000054.1 GCF_018327645.1 Lactobacillus corticis
GTTGCCAGCATTAAGTTGGGCACTCTAATGAGACTGCCGGTGACAAACCGGAGGAAGGTGGGGACGACGTCAAGTCATCATGCCCCTTATGACCTGGGCTACACACGTGCTACAATGGGCAGTACAACGAGCAGCGAGCCTGTGAAGGCAAGCAAATCTCTGAAAGCTGTTCTCAGTTCGGACTGCAGGCTGCAACTCGCCTGCACGAAGCTGGAATCGCTAGTAA
>NZ_BMAY01000055.1 GCF_018327645.1 Lactobacillus corticis
TCACTTTCTGAAATCGATTGTGATTCTGATTCGGACTGGCTCTCAGAAATCGATTGTGACTCGGACTCTGATTCACTTTCTGAAATCGATTGTGATTCTGATTCGGACTCGCTCTCAGAAATTGATTGTGATTCGGACTCTGATGCACTCTCAGAAATTGATTGTGACTCGGACTCGCTCTCTGAAATAGATTGCGACTCGGATGCACTCTCGGAAATAGATT
>NZ_BMAY01000056.1 GCF_018327645.1 Lactobacillus corticis
CGGCGACGGACAAATGGAAGGCGAACGAAGCAACGGGATGACCTACGTGCAGGCCATGAGATACGTGATTCTGCCGCAGGCCTTCAAAGCAGCGCTGCCGCCGCTGGGGAACCAGTTCATCAACCTGATCAAGAACTCGTCGGTCTTGTCGTTCGTAGCAGGCTTTGACCTGATGTACCAAGCCGACACGGTGGCCTTTTCCACGTATCAGGTAATCCCGAC
>NZ_BMAY01000057.1 GCF_018327645.1 Lactobacillus corticis
AGCTTGCCTTTAGAAGTGCTTCGGAATGGACAAAGATACAAGCGAGCGGCGGATGGGTGAGTAACACGTGGGCAACCTGCCCTTAAGACTGGGATACCACTTGGAAACAGGTGCTAATACCGGATAAAAACACAAGCTGCATGGCGAGTGTTTAAAAGGCGGCGCAAGCTGTCGCTAAAGGATGGGCCCGCGGTGCATTAGCTAGTTGGTAAGGTA
>NZ_BMAY01000058.1 GCF_018327645.1 Lactobacillus corticis
TATAACCAATGAGTGCTATTATAAAATTTGATCACGTTAATAAATACTATGGCAAGCTTCATGCCTTGAAGGACATTAATTTGGAAATTGAAGAGGGCCAAGTTGTAACGATCATCGGATCTTCCGGTTCCGGAAAGTCAACTCTGATCAGAACCATCAATGGCTTGGAGCCAATTCAATCAGGCAAGTTGGAAGTTACTGGCTATGATTTGGCC
>NZ_BMAY01000059.1 GCF_018327645.1 Lactobacillus corticis
TATCACCTTGTTGTGCCTTATAGCGTTTTTGCTTACCATGATAAAGCAAAACAGTACCACGTTTAACCTCATAACTGATAGTAGAAGGAGAGCAATCAAGCTCACGAGCAATAGCCCTAAGAGAGAAACCGTCTTTAATACGGGTCTGAATAACAACCCGTTGCTCAAATGATAAATGCTTTCCCTTTTGGTGCTTAGGCATGATAGAATGTAA
>NZ_BMAY01000060.1 GCF_018327645.1 Lactobacillus corticis
TGAAACAAATGCAGATGAGCCATGTTGCGTCTAAAGGTTTACAACGGTCGTTGTTTGGTTATTTCAGACAGGTTTTAACTTATAAATGCCAATGGTATGGCAAAGAATTGCGATTGGCAGATCGATTCTATCCTAGCACCCAACGGTGTTCTCAATGCGGCTTTATCAAGACTGGCGCAGATAAAGTTGGTCTTGATGGCAACAAGCTGCATC
>NZ_BMAY01000061.1 GCF_018327645.1 Lactobacillus corticis
AACACCAGTGGCGAAGGCGGCTCTCTGGTCTGTAACTGACGCTGAGGCTCGAAAGCATGGGTAGCGAACAGGATTAGATACCCTGGTAGTCCATGCCGTAAACGATGAGTGCTAAGTGTTGGGAGGTTTCCGCCTCTCAGTGCTGCAGCTAACGCATTAAGCACTCCGCCTGGGGAGTACGACCGCAAGGTTGAAACTCAAAGGAATTGA
>NZ_BMAY01000062.1 GCF_018327645.1 Lactobacillus corticis
GTGGGATCGGGGAGTGCCTCGATTACGGCGCTGGTAGTATTCGAAAGCGCGATGATCAGCGAGATCGTGCGCGCCGGGATCGAATCGATCGACTACGGACAGATGGAAGGTGCACGAAGCAACGGGATGACGTACGTGCAGGCCATGTACCACATCATCGTGCCGCAGGCGGTGCACAACATGATACCGGCGCTGCTGTCGCAGTTCGT
>NZ_BMAY01000063.1 GCF_018327645.1 Lactobacillus corticis
TGATCACGTTAATAAATACTATGGCAAGCTTCATGCCTTGAAGGACATTAATTTGGAAATTGAAGAGGGCCAAGTTGTAACGATCATCGGATCTTCCGGTTCCGGAAAGTCAACTCTGATCAGAACCATCAATGGCTTGGAGCCAATTCAATCAGGCAAGTTGGAAGTTACTGGCTATGATTTGGCCGATAAGAAAACAGACATTAACA
>NZ_BMAY01000064.1 GCF_018327645.1 Lactobacillus corticis
TAAGCTTTATCACCTTGTTGTGCCTTATAGCGTTTTTGCTTACCATGATAAAGCAAAACAGTACCACGTTTAACCTCATAACTGATAGTAGAAGGAGAGCAATAGCCCTAAGAGAGAAACCGTCTTTAATACGGGTCTGAATAACAACCCGTTGCTCAAATGATAAATGCTTTCCCTTTTGGTGCTTAGGCATGATAGAATGTAAAGA
>NZ_BMAY01000065.1 GCF_018327645.1 Lactobacillus corticis
AGCCGAAGGATGATACAGAAACGCCAGTAGTCCCGACAGATAACACTGACAAAAATCAGCCGAAGGATGATACTGAAACTTCAGATACTCCAACAGATAACACTGATCAGGAACAACCAAAGGATGATACCGACACTCCAGAAGCTCCAACGGATAATACTGATCAGGAACAACCAAAGGATGATACAGAAACGCCAGTAGTCCCAAC
>NZ_BMAY01000066.1 GCF_018327645.1 Lactobacillus corticis
TGGGATCGGTGAGTGCCTCGATTACGGCGCTGGTAGTATTCGAAAGCGCGATGATCAGCGAGATCGTGCGCGCCGGGATCGAATCGATCGACTACGGACAGATGGAAGGTGCACGAAGCAACGGGATGACGTACGTGCAGGCCATGTACCACATCATCGTGCCGCAGGCGGTGCACAACATGATACCGGCGCTGCTGTCGCAGTTCGT
>NZ_BMAY01000067.1 GCF_018327645.1 Lactobacillus corticis
AGCAATAGCCCTAAGAGAGAAACCGTCTTTAATACGGGTCTGAATAACAACCCGTTGCTCAAATGATAAATGCTTTCCCTTTTGGTGCTTAGGCATGATAGAATGTAAAGAGTCCATTTGTGACCTCCAATAGATGTTTTTGTGGTCATTAACATTCTATCAAACAGGTCCAAATGGACTTTTTTATTTTTCTAAAGTGTTCAATTT
>NZ_BMAY01000068.1 GCF_018327645.1 Lactobacillus corticis
GAAGGCGCACGAAGCAACGGGATGACCTACGTGCAGGCCATGAGATACGTGATTCTGCCGCAGGCCTTCAAAGCAGCGCTGCCGCCGCTGGGGAACCAGTTCATCAACCTGATCAAGAACTCGTCGGTCTTGTCGTTCGTAGCAGGCTTTGACCTGATGTACCAAGCCGACACGGTGGCCTTTTCCACGTATCAGGTAATCCCGAC
>NZ_BMAY01000069.1 GCF_018327645.1 Lactobacillus corticis
GATTACGGCGCTGGTAGTATTCGAAAGCGCGATGATCAGCGAGATCGTGCGCGCCGGGATCGAATCGATCGACTACGGACAGATGGAAGGTGCACGAAGCAACGGGATGACGTACGTGCAGGCCATGTACCACATCATCGTGCCGCAGGCGGTGCACAACATGATACCGGCGCTGCTGTCGCAGTTCGTATCGCTGGTCAAGGAC
>NZ_BMAY01000070.1 GCF_018327645.1 Lactobacillus corticis
CTAAGAGAGAAACCGTCTTTAATACGGGTCTGAATAACAACCCGTTGCTCAAATGATAAATGCTTTCCCTTTTGGTGCTTAGGCATGATAGAATGTAAAGAGTCCATTTGTGACCTCCAATAGATGTTTTTGTGGTCATTAACATTCTATCAAACAGGTCCAAATGGACTTTTTTATTTTTCTAAAGTGTTCAATTTGATTTTAC
>NZ_BMAY01000071.1 GCF_018327645.1 Lactobacillus corticis
CGGTAACGAAAGCAAGAAGGAAACACCTGTACCCATGCCGAACACAGAAGTTAAGCTTCTTAACGCCGAGAGTAGTTGGTGGGCAACTGCCTGCGAGGGTAGGAAGTCGCCGCGCTTTTTTTAATATTCCGGCTTAGCTCAGTTGGTAGAGCGCGTGACTGTTAATCACGATGTCGTCAGTTCGAGTCTGACAGCCGGAGTAAGG
>NZ_BMAY01000072.1 GCF_018327645.1 Lactobacillus corticis
GCAGCCATCATTCAAAGAGTGCGTAATAGCTCACTAGTCGAGTGGCGCTGCGCCGAAGATTTACCGGGGCTAAGCATAGTACCGAAACTGTGGATGCATCATAGGATGCGTGGTAGGAGAGCGTTCTAACGGCGGAGAAGCATGATCGAGAGGACATGTGGAGCAGTTAGAAGTGAGAATGCCGGTATGAGTAGCGAAAGATAG
>NZ_BMAY01000073.1 GCF_018327645.1 Lactobacillus corticis
CGGTGAGGGCCTCGATTACGGCGCTGGTAGTATTCGAAAGCGCGATGATCAGCGAGATCGTGCGCGCCGGGATCGAATCGATCGACTACGGACAGATGGAAGGTGCACGAAGCAACGGGATGACGTACGTGCAGGCCATGTACCACATCATCGTGCCGCAGGCGGTGCACAACATGATACCGGCGCTGCTGTCGCAGTTCGTAT
>NZ_BMAY01000074.1 GCF_018327645.1 Lactobacillus corticis
GCAGCCATCATTCAAAGAGTGCGTAATAGCTCACTAGTCGAGTGGCGCTGCGCCGAAGATTTACCGGGGCTAAGCATAGTACCGAAACTGTGGATGCATCGCAAGATGCGTGGTAGGAGAGCGTTCTAACGGCGGAGAAGCATGATCGAGAGGACATGTGGAGCAGTTAGAAGTGAGAATGCCGGTATGAGTAGCGAAAGATAG
>NZ_BMAY01000075.1 GCF_018327645.1 Lactobacillus corticis
GATGGTTTGGACGTCATGAAAAAAGTTGCCGAGTCAGGCATCACCATGCTGGTGGTAACGCACGAAATGGGTTTTGCCAGAGAAGTGTCAGACCGGGTAATCTTTTTCAATCAAGGAGAAGTGCTGGAAGATTCTAACGATCCAGAAGCTTTCTTCGAACATCCGAAGTCAGAACGGGCACAGGAGTTCTTGAGCAAGATAAT
>NZ_BMAY01000076.1 GCF_018327645.1 Lactobacillus corticis
AATCGATTGTGACTCGGACTCTGATTCACTTTCTGAAATCGATTGTGATTCTGATTCGGACTGGCTCTCAGAAATCGATTGTGACTCGGACTCTGATTCACTTTCTGAAATCGATTGTGATTCTGATTCGGACTCGCTCTCAGAAATTGATTGTGATTCGGACTCTGATGCACTCTCAGAAATTGATTGTGACTCGGACTCGC
>NZ_BMAY01000077.1 GCF_018327645.1 Lactobacillus corticis
CTTATTCGCAGATTTATTCCCAAAGGTGATTACATCAATAACTATTCTCTTCAAGATATCATTAATATTGAAACCTGGTGCAATTCGCTACCAAGAAAGATCTTGGCATATCATACTCCAGATGAAATCTTTGAGAAAGAATTAGATCATATCTATCAAGCAGTATAAATGTTCAATTTATTATTGCAATTTACGAAAAAAA
>NZ_BMAY01000079.1 GCF_018327645.1 Lactobacillus corticis
TAGCGAAAGCAAGAAGGAAACACCTGTACCCATGCCGAACACAGAAGTTAAGCTTCTTAACGCCGAGAGTAGTTGGTGGGCAACTGCCTGCGAGGGTAGGAAGTCGCCGCGCTTTTTTTAATATTCCGGCTTAGCTCAGTTGGTAGAGCGCGTGACTGTTAATCACGATGTCGTCAGTTCGAGTCTGACAGCCGGAGTAAGG
>NZ_BMAY01000080.1 GCF_018327645.1 Lactobacillus corticis
CAATGAAGCAATAAGGAAAGGGGAGCTGAACAATGAATTTTGCAGGAGCATACAGCCTGATCAACATGCGCTACTTGTTCCAAGGCTTCCTGGTAACCTTGGGCGTATCGGCCGTGTCGATCGTATTGAGCTTCATCATCGGATTGATCCTGGGGATCATCCGCTACAGTCGGATCAAATGGGTATCGGGGATCGTCGGGTT
>NZ_BMAY01000082.1 GCF_018327645.1 Lactobacillus corticis
GTAGTATTCGAAAGCGCGATGATCAGCGAGATCGTGCGCGCCGGGATCGAATCGATCGACTACGGACAGATGGAAGGTGCACGAAGCAACGGGATGACGTACGTGCAGGCCATGTACCACATCATCGTGCCGCAGGCGGTGCACAACATGATACCGGCGCTGCTGTCGCAGTTCGTATCGCTGGTCAAGGACACGTCGCTGG
>NZ_BMAY01000083.1 GCF_018327645.1 Lactobacillus corticis
GAAAGCAAGAAGGAAACACCTGTACCCATGCCGAACACAGAAGTTAAGCTTCTTAACGCCGAGAGTAGTTGGTGGGCAACTGCCTGCGAGGGTAGGAAGTCGCCGCGCTTTTTTTAATATTCCGGCTTAGCTCAGTTGGTAGAGCGCGTGACTGTTAATCACGATGTCGTCAGTTCGAGTCTGACAGCCGGAGTAAGGAAGA
>NZ_BMAY01000084.1 GCF_018327645.1 Lactobacillus corticis
AACCGTCTTTAATACGGGTCTGAATAACAACCCGTTGCTCAAATGATAAATGCTTTCCCTTTTGGTGCTTAGGCATGATAGAATGTAAAGAGTCCATTTGTGACCTCCAATAGATGTTTTTGTGGTCATTAACATTCTATCAAACAGGTCCAAATGGACTTTTTTATTTTTCTAAAGTGTTCAATTTGATTTTACAATCGGC
>NZ_BMAY01000085.1 GCF_018327645.1 Lactobacillus corticis
TTTATGGCTCTATAATTTTTCCTGTTGATGGTTTATCTATATGATATCCTGTTAACAGGATTTTTTATTGCGCAAGAAAAAGAGGCCATAGCCTCTATTTCTCAATAAAAAATCCAATACCACTCAAACATTTTATATAAGAAAGTTGTGACTGCTATGACCTCTAACAATAATTTTATTAAATTTATGCTGGATGTTAAAG
>NZ_BMAY01000086.1 GCF_018327645.1 Lactobacillus corticis
AAATGGAAGGCGCACGAAGCAACGGGATGACCTACGTGCAGGCCATGAGATACGTGATTCTGCCGCAGGCCTTCAAAGCAGCGCTGCCGCCGCTGGGGAACCAGTTCATCAACCTGATCAAGAACTCGTCGGTCTTGTCGTTCGTAGCAGGCTTTGACCTGATGTACCAAGCCGACACGGTGGCCTTTTCCACGTATCAGGT
>NZ_BMAY01000087.1 GCF_018327645.1 Lactobacillus corticis
TTCGCAGAAATGCTTATTAACGTATTTGATAAAGTCAGATTTCTTTAAGAAATCTGATTTACGACCGCAATTCTTACGATGTATTTGGTAAGCTTTATCACCTTGTTGTGCCTTATAGCGTTTTTGCTTACCATGATAAAGCAAAACAGTACCACGTTTAACCTCATAACTGATAGTAGAAGGAGAGCAATCAAGCTCACGA
>NZ_BMAY01000088.1 GCF_018327645.1 Lactobacillus corticis
CGCTGGTAGTATTCGAAAGCGCGATGATCAGCGAGATCGTGCGCGCCGGGATCGAATCGATCGACTACGGACAGATGGAAGGTGCACGAAGCAACGGGATGACGTACGTGCAGGCCATGTACCACATCATCGTGCCGCAGGCGGTGCACAACATGATACCGGCGCTGCTGTCGCAG
This sequence comes from Lactobacillus corticis, assembly GCF_018327645.1. Taxonomy (GTDB): domain Bacteria; phylum Bacillota; class Bacilli; order Lactobacillales; family Lactobacillaceae; genus Lactobacillus; species Lactobacillus corticis. The sequence goes on from NZ_BMAY01000088.1 coordinate 177, forward strand.
TTCGTATCGCTGGTCAAGGACACGTC
>NZ_BMAY01000089.1 GCF_018327645.1 Lactobacillus corticis
CGTGCCAGCAGCCGCGGTAATACGTAGGTGGCAAGCGTTGTCCGGATTTATTGGGCGTAAAGCGAGCGCAGGCGGAAGAATAAGTCTGATGTGAAAGCCCTCGGCTTAACCGGGGAAGGTCATCGGAAACTGTTTTTCTTGAGTGCAGAAGAGGAGAGTGGAACTCCATGTGTAGCGGTGGAATGCGTAGATATATGGAAG
>NZ_BMAY01000090.1 GCF_018327645.1 Lactobacillus corticis
TGTTTTGGACGTCATGAAAAAAGTTGCCGAGTCAGGCATCACCATGCTGGTGGTAACGCACGAAATGGGTTTTGCCAGAGAAGTGTCAGACCGGGTAATCTTTTTCAATCAAGGAGAAGTGCTGGAAGATTCTAACGATCCAGAAGCTTTCTTCGAACATCCGAAGTCAGAACGGGCACAGGAGTTCTTGAGCAAGATAAT
>NZ_BMAY01000091.1 GCF_018327645.1 Lactobacillus corticis
TGGACGTCATGAAAAAAGTTGCCGAGTCAGGCATCACCATGCTGGTGGTAACGCACGAAATGGGTTTTGCCAGAGAAGTGTCAGACCGGGTAATCTTTTTCAATCAAGGAGAAGTGCTGGAAGATTCTAACGATCCAGAAGCTTTCTTCGAACATCCGAAGTCAGAACGGGCACAGGAGTTCTTGAGCAAGATAATTACTT
>NZ_BMAY01000092.1 GCF_018327645.1 Lactobacillus corticis
CGTGCCAGCAGCCGCGGTAATACGTAGGTGGCAAGCGTTGTCCGGATTTATTGGGCGTAAAGCGAGCGCAGGCGGAAGAATAAGTCTGATGTGAAAGCCCCCGGCTTAACCGGGGAAGGTCATCGGAAACTGTTTTTCTTGAGTGCAGAAGAGGAGAGTGGAACTCCATGTGTAGCGGTGGAATGCGTAGATATATGGAAG
>NZ_BMAY01000093.1 GCF_018327645.1 Lactobacillus corticis
ATCAGATGATGAAAAAGCATCTCGATGAACTATGCGACTATCGTCGCTATTGTTGGAACCAAGGGCTGGCTTTATGGAATGATATGTATGACGAATCTCTAATTATGGACAACAAAAAACTGCGTCCTAGTGAAAGAAAAGTACGTAATATTCTAGTAGCAGAGAAAGCCGACTGGCAATATGCGCTTTCAGCACGGTGCT
>NZ_BMAY01000094.1 GCF_018327645.1 Lactobacillus corticis
TATTTTCGCCGATTGTAAAATCAAATTGAACACTTTAGAAAAATAAAAAAGTCCATTTGGACCTGTTTGATAGAATGTTAATGACCACAAAAACATCTATTGGAGGTCACAAATGGACTCTTTACATTCTATCATGCCTAAGCACCAAAAGGGAAAGCATTTATCATTTGAGCAACGGGTTGTTATTCAGACCCGTATTAA
>NZ_BMAY01000095.1 GCF_018327645.1 Lactobacillus corticis
AGTGCCTCGATTACGGCGCTGGTAGTATTCGAAAGCGCGATGATCAGCGAGATCGTGCGCGCCGGGATCGAATCGATCGACTACGGACAGATGGAAGGTGCACGAAGCAACGGGATGACGTACGTGCAGGCCATGTACCACATCATCGTGCCGCAGGCGGTGCACAACATGATACCGGCGCTGCTGTCGCAGTTCGTATCG
>NZ_BMAY01000096.1 GCF_018327645.1 Lactobacillus corticis
TATAAAATTTGATCACGTTAATAAATACTATGGCAAGCTTCATGCCTTGAAGGACATTAATTTGGAAATTGAAGAGGGCCAAGTTGTAACGATCATCGGATCTTCCGGTTCCGGAAAGTCAACTCTGATCAGAACCATCAATGGCTTGGAGCCAATTCAATCAGGCAAGTTGGAAGTTACTGGCTATGATTTGGCCGATAA
>NZ_BMAY01000097.1 GCF_018327645.1 Lactobacillus corticis
CAGCCATCTTCGCAGAAATGCTTATTAACGTATTTGATAAAGTCAGATTTCTTTAAGAAATCTGATTTACGACCGCAATTCTTACGATGTATTTGGTAAGCTTTATCACCTTGTTGTGCCTTATAGCGTTTTTGCTTACCATGATAAAGCAAAACAGTACCACGTTTAACCTCATAACTGATAGTAGAAGGAGAGCAATCA
>NZ_BMAY01000098.1 GCF_018327645.1 Lactobacillus corticis
AATTTGATCACGTTAATAAATACTATGGCAAGCTTCATGCCTTGAAGGACATTAATTTGGAAATTGAAGAGGGCCAAGTTGTAACGATCATCGGATCTTCCGGTTCCGGAAAGTCAACTCTGATCAGAACCATCAATGGCTTGGAGCCAATTCAATCAGGCAAGTTGGAAGTTACTGGCTATGATTTGGCCGATAAGAAAA
>NZ_BMAY01000099.1 GCF_018327645.1 Lactobacillus corticis
CCTCGATTACGGCGCTGGTAGTATTCGAAAGCGCGATGATCAGCGAGATCGTGCGCGCCGGGATCGAATCGATCGACTACGGACAGATGGAAGGTGCACGAAGCAACGGGATGACGTACGTGCAGGCCATGTACCACATCATCGTGCCGCAGGCGGTGCACAACATGATACCGGCGCTGCTGTCGCAGTTCGTATCGCTGG
>NZ_BMAY01000100.1 GCF_018327645.1 Lactobacillus corticis
AAGATGTTTTGGACGTCATGAAAAAAGTTGCCGAGTCAGGCATCACCATGCTGGTGGTAACGCACGAAATGGGTTTTGCCAGAGAAGTGTCAGACCGGGTAATCTTTTTCAATCAAGGAGAAGTGCTGGAAGATTCTAACGATCCAGAAGCTTTCTTCGAACATCCGAAGTCAGAACGGGCACAGGAGTTCTTGAGCAAGA
>NZ_BMAY01000101.1 GCF_018327645.1 Lactobacillus corticis
TGCCTTATTCGCAGATTTATTCCCAAAGGTGATTACATCAATAACTATTCTCTTCAAGATATCATTAATATTGAAACCTGGTGCAATTCGCTACCAAGAAAGATCTTGGCATATCATACTCCAGATGAAATCTTTGAGAAAGAATTAGATCATATCTATCAAGCAGTATAAATGTTCAATTTATTATTGCAATTTACGTT
>NZ_BMAY01000102.1 GCF_018327645.1 Lactobacillus corticis
TTGCCTTATTCGCAGATTTATTCCCAAAGGTGATTACATCAATAACTATTCTCTTCAAGATATCATTAATATTGAAACCTGGTGCAATTCGCTACCAAGAAAGATCTTGGCATATCATACTCCAGATGAAATCTTTGAGAAAGAATTAGATCATATCTATCAAGCAGTATAAATGTTCAATTTATTATTGCAATTTACGA
>NZ_BMAY01000103.1 GCF_018327645.1 Lactobacillus corticis
CCTTATTCGCAGATTTATTCCCAAAGGTGATTACATCAATAACTATTCTCTTCAAGATATCATTAATATTGAAACCTGGTGCAATTCGCTACCAAGAAAGATCTTGGCATATCATACTCCAGATGAAATCTTTGAGAAAGAATTAGATCATATCTATCAAGCAGTATAAATGTTCAATTTATTATTGCAATTTACGTAAT
>NZ_BMAY01000104.1 GCF_018327645.1 Lactobacillus corticis
CCTTATTCGCAGATTTATTCCCAAAGGTGATTACATCAATAACTATTCTCTTCAAGATATCATTAATATTGAAACCTGGTGCAATTCGCTACCAAGAAAGATCTTGGCATATCATACTCCAGATGAAATCTTTGAGAAAGAATTAGATCATATCTATCAAGCAGTATAAATGTTCAATTTATTATTGCAATTTACGTTTA
>NZ_BMAY01000105.1 GCF_018327645.1 Lactobacillus corticis
TTCGAAAGCGCGATGATCAGCGAGATCGTGCGCGCCGGGATCGAATCGATCGACTACGGACAGATGGAAGGTGCACGAAGCAACGGGATGACGTACGTGCAGGCCATGTACCACATCATCGTGCCGCAGGCGGTGCACAACATGATACCGGCGCTGCTGTCGCAGTTCGTATCGCTGGTCAAGGACACGTCGCTGGCTAC
>NZ_BMAY01000106.1 GCF_018327645.1 Lactobacillus corticis
GGCCTTATTCGCAGATTTATTCCCAAAGGTGATTACATCAATAACTATTCTCTTCAAGATATCATTAATATTGAAACCTGGTGCAATTCGCTACCAAGAAAGATCTTGGCATATCATACTCCAGATGAAATCTTTGAGAAAGAATTAGATCATATCTATCAAGCAGTATAAATGTTCAATTTATTATTGCAATTTACGTA
>NZ_BMAY01000107.1 GCF_018327645.1 Lactobacillus corticis
GGCCTTATTCGCAGATTTATTCCCAAAGGTGATTACATCAATAACTATTCTCTTCAAGATATCATTAATATTGAAACCTGGTGCAATTCGCTACCAAGAAAGATCTTGGCATATCATACTCCAGATGAAATCTTTGAGAAAGAATTAGATCATATCTATCAAGCAGTATAAATGTTCAATTTATTATTGCAATTTACGTT
>NZ_BMAY01000108.1 GCF_018327645.1 Lactobacillus corticis
GACCAGCCATCTTCGCAGAAATGCTTATTAACGTATTTGATAAAGTCAGATTTCTTTAAGAAATCTGATTTACGACCGCAATTCTTACGATGTATTTGGTAAGCTTTATCACCTTGTTGTGCCTTATAGCGTTTTTGCTTACCATGATAAAGCAAAACAGTACCACGTTTAACCTCATAACTGATAGTAGAAGGAGAGCA
>NZ_BMAY01000109.1 GCF_018327645.1 Lactobacillus corticis
CGAAGCAACGGGATGACCTACGTGCAGGCCATGAGATACGTGATTCTGCCGCAGGCCTTCAAAGCAGCGCTGCCGCCGCTGGGGAACCAGTTCATCAACCTGATCAAGAACTCGTCGGTCTTGTCGTTCGTAGCAGGCTTTGACCTGATGTACCAAGCCGACACGGTGGCCTTTTCCACGTATCAGGTAATCCCGACCTA
>NZ_BMAY01000110.1 GCF_018327645.1 Lactobacillus corticis
ACGAGCAATAGCCCTAAGAGAGAAACCGTCTTTAATACGGGTCTGAATAACAACCCGTTGCTCAAATGATAAATGCTTTCCCTTTTGGTGCTTAGGCATGATAGAATGTAAAGAGTCCATTTGTGACCTCCAATAGATGTTTTTGTGGTCATTAACATTCTATCAAACAGGTCCAAATGGACTTTTTTATTTTTCTAAAG
>NZ_BMAY01000111.1 GCF_018327645.1 Lactobacillus corticis
AGAAGCAACCGAAGCGAAACGGAAGCACACCGAGCGAATCTTGTTTAGTTTTGAGGGCAAAACCTCAGAGCTAGTACGTTGAAAACTGAATACCGAAAGCAAAAGAAAACCGAGACAATCGTAAAGAACAGATTGTGAGAGCGACCGAGAGAGAGACTTGGAATAGGTCAAGCAGAGAAGGGCGCACGGTGAATGCCTAGGCACTAGCAGCCGATGAAGGACGTGACGAACTACGAAAAGCTTCGGGGAGATGTAAGTAATCAGAGATCCGGAGATGTCCGAATGGGGGAACCCAGCCGAGAGGCTATCTGGAAGAAATTTCAGAGGGAATACGCAGTGAACTGAAACATCTAAGTAGCTGCAGGAAGAGAAAGAAAAATCGATTTCCCAAGTAGCGGCGAGCGAACAGGAAAGAGCCTAAACCTGAGGATTTATCCTTGGGGGTTGTAGGACTGCAAGAAGGGGACCGGAAGATAGACGAATGAACTGGGAAGTTCAGCCAGAGAGGGTGAGAGCCCCGTAATCGAAATCGGAAGGAAGCCGAGCAGGATCCTGAGTAGGGCGGAACACGAGGAATTCCGTTTGAAGCAACGAGGACCATCTCGTAAGGCTAAATACTAGCAAGTGACCGATAGTGAACCAGTACCGTGAGGGAAAGGTGAAAAGAACCCCGGGAGGGGAGTGAAAGAGAACCTGAAACCGTGTGCCTACAAGTAGTCAGAGCCCGTTAAGGGGTGATGGCGTGCCTTTTGTAGAATGAACCGGCGAGTTACGTTATATAGCGAGGTTAAGGCAGAAAAGCCGGAGCCGGAGCGAAAGCGAGTCTGAAGAGGGCGAAGAGTTGTATGATGTAGACCCGAAACCAAGTGACCTACCCATGGCCAGGTTGAAGGTGCGGTAAAACGCACTGGAGGACCGAACCCACGTAAGTTGAAAATTGCGGGGATGAGCTGTGGGTAGCGGTGAAATTCCAAACGAACTTGGAGATAGCTGGTTCTCTCCGAAATAGCTTTAGGGCTAGCCTCGAGCGAAGGTCAATGGAGGTAGAGCGCTGTTTGGACTAGGGGCCCGTCAGGGGTTACTGAATCCAGATAAACTGCGAATACCATTGAAGCGTGCTCGGGAGTCAGACTGCGAGTGATAAGATCCGTAGTCGAAAGGGAAACAGCCCAGATCACCAGTTAAGGTCCCCAAATCTATGCTAAGTGGAAAAGGATGTGGAGTTGCGTAGACAACTAGGACGTTGGCTCAGAAGCAGCCATCATTCAAAGAGTGCGTAATAGCTCACTAGTCGAGTGGCGCTGCGCCGAAGATTTACCGGGGCTAAGCATAGTACCGAAACTGTGGATGCATCGCAAGATGCGTGGTAGGAGAGCGTTCTAACGGCGGAGAAGCATGATCGAGAGGACATGTGGAGCAGTTAGAAGTGAGAATGCCGGTATGAGTAGCGAAAGATAGGTGAGAATCCTATCCGCCGAAAGACTAAGGTTTCCTGGGGCAGGCTCGTCCGCCCAGGGTAAGTCGGGACCTAAGGCAAGGCCGAGAGGCGTAGTCGATGGATAACAGGTAGAGATTCCTGTACTGCGTTAAATCGCGATGAGCGAAGGAGGGACGCAGGAGGCAAAGCACGCATGGGGCTGGAACCATGTTTAAGCGTCAAGGGAGAAAGCGAGTGAAATGCTTGCTTTTGATAATTCTGAGGCGTGATGAGGAGCGAAATTAGAGTAGCGAAGGTGCAGAGTCACACTGCCAAGAAAAGCTTCTAGCCAGAGATAACGTACCCGTACCGCAAACCGACACAGGTAGTCGAGTGGAGAACACTAAGGCGAGCGAGAGAACTCTCGTTAAGGAACTCGGCAAAATGACCCCGTAACTTCGGGAGAAGGGGTGCTGATTGAGAGATCAGCCGCAGAGAATAGGCCCAAACAACTGTTTATCAAAAACACAGGTATCTGCAAAATCGTAAGATGACGTATAGGTGCTGACACCTGCCCGGTGCTGGAAGGTTAAGAGGAGAGCTTAGCGCAAGCGAAGGTTCGAATTGAAGCCCCAGTAAACGGCGGCCGTAACTATAACGGTCCTAAGGTAGCGAAATTCCTTGTCGGGTAAGTTCCGACCTGCACGAAAGGTGAAATGATTTGGGCACTGTCTCAACGAGAGACTCGGTGAAATTATAATACCCGTGAAGATGCGGGTTACCCGCGACAGGACGGAAAGACCCCATGGAGCTTCACTGTAGCTTGATATTGAGTATCTTTTAAACATGTACAGGATAGGTAGGAGCCGAAGAAGGCAGTACGCTAGTATAGCCGGAGGCGCTGTTGGGATACTACCCTTGTTTGAAGGATGCTCTAACCTAGACGCGGAAGCGGCGTCAGGGACAGTGTCAGGTGGGCAGTTTGACTGGGGCGGTCGCCTCCTAAAGTGTAACGGAGGCGCCCAAAGGTTCCCTCAGAATGGTTGGAAATCATTCGCAGAGTGTAAAGGTATAAGGGAGCTTGACTGCGAGAGAGACAACTCGAGCAGGGACGAAAGTCGGGCTTAGTGATCTGGTGGTACTGAATGGAAAGGCCATCACTCAACGGATAAAAGCTACCCTGGGGATAACAGGCTTATCTCCCCCAAGAGTTCACATCGACGGGGAGGTTTGGCACCTCGATGTCGGCTCGTCGCATCCTGGGGCTGAAGTCGGTCCCAAGGGTTGGGCTGTTCGCCCATTAAAGCGGCACGCGAGCTGGGTTCAGAACGTCGTGAGACAGTTCGGTCCCTATCCGTCGTGGGCGCAGGAAATTTGAGAGGAGCTGTCCTTAGTACGAGAGGACCGGGATGGACGCACCGCTGGTGTACCAGTTGTTCTGCCAAGAGCACAGCTGGGTAGCTAAGTGCGGAAGGGATAAGCGCTGAAAGCATCTAAGTGCGAAGCCCCCCTCAAGATGAGATTTCCCATGCGAAAGCAGTAAGACACCTCAGAGACGATGAGGTAGATAGGCTGGGAGTGGAAGAGCCGCGAGGCTTGGAGCGGACCAGTACTAATCAGTCGAGGACTTGACCAAAAGCGAGGTTTTCGAGAAGCGGAAGGTATTCAGTTTTGAGCGTGCAAGCTCAAAGAAAAGGAAAAGTGCGGTAACGAAAGCAAGAAGGAAACACCTGTACCCATGCCGAACACAGAAGTTAAGCTTCTTAACGCCGAGAGTAGTTGGTGGGCAACTGCCTGCGAGGGTAGGAAGTCGCCGCGCTTTTTTTAATATTCCGGCTTAGCTCAGTTGGTAGAGCGCGTGACTGTTAATCACGATGTCGTCAGTTCGAGTCTGACAGCCGGAGTAAGG
>NZ_BMAY01000112.1 GCF_018327645.1 Lactobacillus corticis
AAAAAAGTAGTGAATTTCTCAAAACCATATTTCAACGCTGGTCAGTCATTGCTAGTTAAAGATTCAAGCAAAGTTAAGTCAATTAAAGATTTAAACCACAAAGGGGCCAAAGTTTTAGCTGTTAAAGGGACTACGGCCGTGGCCAATGTTCATAAATATGCGCCAAAGGCATCGGTTCTTGAATATGACGATTATGGCCAGGCTTTATCAGCTTTGAAGGCAGGCCAAGGCGATGCCATGACAACTGACAACGGGATTTTGGCTGGTTTAGCCGATGAAAACAAGGGCTACAAACTGGTTGGCGGCACCTTTACCAACGAACCATACGGAATTGCCGTTAAAAAGGGCAATACCCGCATGGTTAAGGCAATTAACCAAGCACTAACCGCAGTAAAGGCTGATGGGACCTACCAGCGATTGGTACAAAAATGGTTTGGCGGAATTAAAGGTTTGAATTTACAGGAGGTAGGCTAAGATGTTTGAACTATTACAAAGCAACTGGTCGACCTTTCTGACCGGGTTCGGCCACACGATTCTGTCCAGCATCATTGCGCTAGCAGCCAGTTTGGCACTGGGCACGATCTTTGCGTTATTGGAAGTATCGGAAAACAAGCCGCTGCGAATCATCGCCTCGGTCTACATCGAAATCTTTCGGAACATTCCGCTTTTGGTGGTAACGATGGTCTTCTATCTGGTAGTGCCGATGTACGTGGTAAAAATCGACGGCTTTACGGCCGGGACGATCGGCTTGTCGCTCTACACGTCGGCCTTCATTGCGGAAACGATCAGAGCAGGGATCAATTCCGTCGGCGACGGACAAATGGAAGGCGCACGAAGCAACGGGATGACCTACGTGCAGGCCATGAGATACGTGATTCTGCCGCAGGCCTTCAAAGCAGCGCTGCCGCCGCTGGGGAACCAGTTCATCAACCTGATCAAGAACTCGTCGGTCTTGTCGTTCGTAGCAGGCTTTGACCTGATGTACCAAGCCGACACGGTGGCCTTTTCCACGTATCAGGTAATCCCGACCTATATCATCACGGGAATCTTCTACCTGATTCTGACGATGCCGCTGAGCTACTACATGAAGCATTTGGAAAAGACAATGAAGCAATAAGGAAAGGGGAGCTGAACAATGAATTTTGCAGGAGCATACAGCCTGATCAACATGCGCTACTTGTTCCAAGGCTTCCTGGTAACCTTGGGCGTATCGGCCGTGTCGATCGTATTGAGCTTCATCATCGGATTGATCCTGGGGATCATCCGCTACAGTCGGATCAAATGGGTATCGGGGATCGTCGGGTTCATCATCGACGTGATCCGGAATCTGCCGCTGCTATTGATCCTGTTCTTTACCTACTTCGGTCTGCCGGCCATCGGCATCCGAGTGGGATCGGTGAGTGCCTCGATTACGGCGCTGGTAGTATTCGAAAGCGCGATGATCAGCGAGATCGTGCGCGCCGGGATCGAATCGATCGACTACGGACAGATGGAAGGTGCACGAAGCAACGGGATGACGTACGTGCAGGCCATGTACCACATCATCGTGCCGCAGGCGGTGCACAACATGATACCGGCGCTGCTGTCGCAGTTCGTATCGCTGGTCAAGGACACGTCGCTGGCTACGATCATCCTGCTGCCGGAATTATTGTACCGGGCACAGATCATCTACAGCCAGAATTCGACTTACATGATTCCAATGTATTTGATAATTGCGGTGATGTACTTCATCATCTGTTTTGCCTTGTCGAAGCTGGCTTCATACTTGTCAAAGCGTTATGCGTCATAAAAGAGAAAATGAAGGAGAAAGTTGACCAACAGTCAGCTTTCTTTTTGCTAAAGCCGAATTTATTTGCTTAAAACAGTCACTATAGTTTCTTTTCAACTTTAAAATTCACAATAAATCAATTGAATAATGCTGTTGCTAGCTCAAAAACTTGACAATACCTTAGTAGATAGTTATACTGAAAACAAGTATTTTTTAAGTATTAACATTTCTGGGTATAAATAGGTATTTCTTGGGTAGGCTATGGTGGATTCTATAGCCTTTTTGTAGTGCCTAAATTAATAAATTGAAGGAAGGGTGTATAACCAATGAGTGCGATTATAAAATTTGATCACGTTAATAAATACTATGGCAAGCTTCATGCCTTGAAGGACATTAATTTGGAAATTGAAGAGGGCCAAGTTGTAACGATCATCGGATCTTCCGGTTCCGGAAAGTCAACTCTGATCAGAACCATCAATGGCTTGGAGCCAATTCAATCAGGCAAGTTGGAAGTTACTGGCTATGATTTGGCCGATAAGAAAACCGACATTAACAAAATTCGGAAAAACGTTGGCATGGTTTTCCAGCATTTTAACCTCTACCAAAACAAAACGGTCTTAGAAAACATTATGCTGGCTCCGCGGATCGTCCTGCACCGCGACGAAACCGAAAATCGCCAAGAAGCCGAAAAACTGCTGGAAATGGTCGGCTTGTCAGACAAAGGCGACCGCTATCCCAAGCAATTATCCGGTGGTCAGCAGCAGCGGGTGGCGATTGCGCGGTCGCTAGCCATGAAGCCGAAGGTAATCCTTTTTGACGAACCAACCAGTGCTTTGGATCCCGAAATGATTCAAGATGTTTTGGACGTCATGAAAAAAGTTGCCGAGTCAGGCATCACCATGCTGGTGGTAACGCACGAAATGGGTTTTGCCAGAGAAGTGTCAGACCGGGTAATCTTTTTCAATCAAGGAGAAGTGCTGGAAGATTCTAACGATCCAGAAGCTTTCTTCGAACATCCGAAGTCAGAACGGGCACAGGAGTTCTTGAGCAAGATAATTACTTTATAGGAGGCTGGTTAGGTTGAAAAGACATTTTAAAATACTGCTAGCATTCTTTAGTTTATTTTTGCTAGCTGGTTGTACTAAAGCCAGCGATCAAACCAGTACCTATCAAAGAGTTAAAGATACCAATACCATTGTTTGGGGAATCAAAAACGATACGCGTTTATTTGGAATAACCAATATTAAAACTGGTAAGGTTGAAGGCTTTGAAACAGATCTGGCGAAAGCCTTGACTAAGAAAATTTTAGGCAAAAAGGGCAAGGCAGAATTTACGATTACCACCGCTAAGACTAAAATTCCCTTGCTGAATAACAATGCGATTGATGCGGTCATTGCTGTTATGACAATTACTGATGAACGTAAAAAAGTAGTGAATTTCTCAAAACCATATTTCAACGCTGGTCAGTCATTGCTAGTTAAAGATTCAAGCAAAGTTAAGTCAATTAAAGATTTAAACCACAAAGGGGCCAAA
>NZ_BMAY01000113.1 GCF_018327645.1 Lactobacillus corticis
TCGAGGACTTGACCAAAAGCGAGGTTTTCGAGAAGCGGAAGGTATTCAGTTTTGAGCGTGCAAGCTCAAAGAAAAGGAAAAGTGCGGTAACGAAAGCAAGAAGGAAACACCTGTACCCATGCCGAACACAGAAGTTAAGCTTCTTAACGCCGAGAGTAGTTGGTGGGCAACTGCCTGCGAGGGTAGGAAGTCGCCGCGCTTTTTTTAATATTCCGGCTTAGCTCAGTTGGTAGAGCGCGTGACTGTTAATCACGATGTCGTCAGTTCGAGTCTGACAGCCGGAGTAAGGATGAAGAATGAAGAAGTGAGGAGGCCGCGGGCCTCCTCCTTTTTTTATTTCTAAGATCGATAAACCTTAATTAGGGTAATATACCTAGTAAATTATAACGATTCTGTTCACTTAAGCAGAGTCGTTTTTTGTTTAGGCTGAATTATTTTGCTGAAACAAAAAAAGCTCTTGCATCAAAAAGCAAATAAGGGTATTCTAATTAAGTCGCAAATTTGAGCGGCGCCAATGAAAAAATGAATTTTGAAAAAGTTGAAAAAATAGCTTGCAAAGTTCAAAAGAAGTTGGTAACATATTTAACTGTTGCGAGTCAAAAGCAACGCAAACGAAAAACGCAGATAAAAGTTTTGCTTGACAAGAGCCAAAACAATCTGCTAAACTAAAACAGCTGTCTAGAATCAAAAGACAGCGAGGTAGTACCTTGAAAACTGAACAAGAAATCGCAAAGTGTGCGGGTTAGAGATAACCCAAGCAAAGAGCGAAGTCAATTCGCAAGCAATAAAGGAATGAGCAATCATTCAAACATCATGATAAAAATGAGAGTTTGATCCTGGCTCAGGACGAACGCTGGCGGCGTGCCTAATACATGCAAGTCGAGCGAGCTTGCCTTTAGAAGTTCTTCGGAATGGACAAAGATACAAGCGAGCGGCGGATGGGTGAGTAACACGTGGGCAACCTGCCCTTAAGACTGGGATACCACTTGGAAACAGGTGCTAATACCGGATAAAAACACAAGCTGCATGGCGAGTGTTTAAAAGGCGGCGCAAGCTGTCGCTAAAGGATGGGCCCGCGGTGCATTAGCTAGTTGGTAAGGTAAAGGCTTACCAAGGCGACGATGCATAGCCGAGTTGAGAGACTGATCGGCCACATTGGGACTGAGACACGGCCCAAACTCCTACGGGAGGCAGCAGTAGGGAATCTTCCACAATGGACGCAAGTCTGATGGAGCAACGCCGCGTGAGTGAAGAAGGTTTTCGGATCGTAAAGCTCTGTTGTTGGTGAAGAAGGATAGAGGTAGTAACTGGCCTTTATTTGACGGTAATCAACCAGAAAGTCACGGCTAACTACGTGCCAGCAGCCGCGGTAATACGTAGGTGGCAAGCGTTGTCCGGATTTATTGGGCGTAAAGCGAGCGCAGGCGGAAGAATAAGTCTGATGTGAAAGCCCCCGGCTTAACCGGGGAAGGTCATCGGAAACTGTTTTTCTTGAGTGCAGAAGAGGAGAGTGGAACTCCATGTGTAGCGGTGGAATGCGTAGATATATGGAAGAACACCAGTGGCGAAGGCGGCTCTCTGGTCTGTAACTGACGCTGAGGCTCGAAAGCATGGGTAGCGAACAGGATTAGATACCCTGGTAGTCCATGCCGTAAACGATGAGTGCTAAGTGTTGGGAGGTTTCCGCCTCTCAGTGCTGCAGCTAACGCATTAAGCACTCCGCCTGGGGAGTACGACCGCAAGGTTGAAACTCAAAGGAATTGACGGGGGCCCGCACAAGCGGTGGAGCATGTGGTTTAATTCGAAGCAACGCGAAGAACCTTACCAGGTCTTGACATCCTTTGCAAAGCCAAGAGATTGGAAATTCCCTTCGGGGACAAAGAGACAGGTGGTGCATGGCTGTCGTCAGCTCGTGTCGTGAGATGTTGGGTTAAGTCCCGCAACGAGCGCAACCCTTGTTATTAGTTGCCAGCATTAAGTTGGGCACTCTAATGAGACTGCCGGTGACAAACCGGAGGAAGGTGGGGACGACGTCAAGTCATCATGCCCCTTATGACCTGGGCTACACACGTGCTACAATGGGCAGTACAACGAGCAGCGAGCCTGTGAAGGCAAGCAAATCTCTGAAAGCTGTTCTCAGTTCGGACTGCAGGCTGCAACTCGCCTGCACGAAGCTGGAATCGCTAGTAATCGCGGATCAGCACGCCGCGGTGAATACGTTCCCGGGCCTTGTACACACCGCCCGTCACACCATGAGAGTCTGTAACACCCAAAGCCGGTGGGGTAACCGTAAGGAGCCAGCCGTCTAAGGTGGGACAGATGATTAGGGTGAAGTCGTAACAAGGTAGCCGTAGGAGAACCTGCGGCTGGATCACCTCCTTTCTAAGGAAAGCAGCGGAAGCGGAGAGTATGAGAGTACTAGAAGAAGCAACCGAAGCGAAACGGAAGCACACCGAGCGAATCTTGTTTAGTTTTGAGGGCAAAACCTCAGAGCTAGTACGTTGAAAACTGAATACCGAAAGCAAAAGAAAACCGAGACAATCGTAAAGAACAGATTGTGAGAGCGACCGAGAGAGAGACTTGGAATAGGTCAAGCAGAGAAGGGCGCACGGTGAATGCCTAGGCACTAGCAGCCGATGAAGGACGTGACGAACTACGAAAAGCTTCGGGGAGATGTAAGTAATCAGAGATCCGGAGATGTCCGAATGGGGG
>NZ_BMAY01000114.1 GCF_018327645.1 Lactobacillus corticis
GGGCCGGGGCACTAAATAAAAAGCACCTGCCTAAATGGCAGATGCTTAAAGTCTAATTTTTATGGCTCTATAATTTTTCCTGTTGATGGTTTATCTATATGATATCCTGTTAACAGGATTTTTTATTGCGCAAGAAAAAGAGGCCATAGCCTCTATTTCTCAATAAAAAATCCAATACCACTCAAACATTTTATATAAGAAAGTTGTGACTGCTATGACCTCTAACAATAATTTTATTAAATTTATGCTGGATGTTAAAGATAAAAATATCCTTTTTTCTGATGATTATTTCTATAAGTTCATCAAGGGTAAAAAAGCAAAGGTATTCAACGCGGAACTGATTCAGCCTGCTTGCCCTCATTGCGGTTCCGTTGACATAAAACACAATGGTCACTACATTTCTAATATCCGCTACATAACAGCCAATGCTTCACAGCCGGTAATAATCAGGCTCAGTAAACAAAGGGTTCTCTGTAATGATTGCGGCGAGCGGTCAATGGCAAAATCCGACTTAATTAATAAATACTGCTGTATCTCGAACATTTCCAAACGTAAAATTATTTCAGCTTTAACTGAAGATCGTTCCATGACCAGTATTGCCAGAGAACACAATGTTTCCGTGAACACTGTACAGAGAGTTTTAGCTTCTTGTTCGCATAACTTTCACAGTGATTGGGACAGCCTGCCTAAACACCTGGCTTTCGATGAATTCAGGGGTGTAGGCCGAAAGCTGCACTTTATCTGTATTGATGGCGAAAAGCACAAGGTAATCAAGATTATTCAAAACCGCTTTAAAAAATCAATTTTAAAATACTTTGGCAAATATTCACCTCAAGCCAGAGAAAGCGTTGAGACTGTCACTATGGATCTTAACTGCTATTATCCAGATGCTGTTCGGGCCTGTTTTCCTAATGCCAAGGTGGTTATTGACAGATTTCATATGATTCAGATGCTCAACCGCTCCTTTAATTCTCTGAGAGTCAGTGTGATGCGCCAATTAGACAGAACATCTCGTCAGTATAAGCTGCTTAAAGGCTATTGGAAGCTTTATTTAATGCGGTATGACAAACTTGAAAAGACAAAGCCAAAATATCAGTGGCGAATCAAAGACAGCCTGACCCAGGAACAGATAGTTAACGAGGGTTTAGATGTAGACGATAACGGTGTTTTAAGGAATACCTATGAAGCCATGCAAAACTTTTCTCAGGCTATGCAAAAACACGATGTGCAGGCTATTAAAGAAATCATTTATTCTAAAAACATTGTTGGCAAGCAAATGCATACAACCCTGCTTACTTTTAAACGTAATTACCGAGGAGTGATTAACGGTATTGACCTTGAATATTCTAACGGTTGTCTTGAAGGACTTAACCGTAAGATAAAACAGATTGAAAGGACTGCCTTCGGCTGCAGAAACTTCGTCAATCTGCTTAAAAGAATTCATCTTGAAGAAAATGTGGTAACAGAAAAAGATCCATATAGTATCTAAACTAATACTATACGGATCTTCAATTCAAGCTCATATCAACCCTTATCAACAGGATTTGACAAAGAGCCA
>NZ_BMAY01000115.1 GCF_018327645.1 Lactobacillus corticis
TACCAACTGCACACTCGGCTAGCAAGTCATTTTGATAAACTACTGCTGCAGCACAAGCAGCACCGTGACCAGCTCGAAGTTGACTTAATTTGGTGTGTAAAGCTTTAGCTAGGTGAGAATTTTTACCGTTTAGCTGCATAATTGTCGCTCCTGTTTTAATAATTTTTTGCTTAAACTTAATTTAACTTATTTTCGCCGATTGTAAAATCAAATTGAACACTTTAGAAAAATAAAAAAGTCCATTTGGACCTGTTTGATAGAATGTTAATGACCACAAAAACATCTATTGGAGGTCACAAATGGACTCTTTACATTCTATCATGCCTAAGCACCAAAAGGGAAAGCATTTATCATTTGAGCAACGGGTTGTTATTCAGACCCGTATTAAAGACGGTTTCTCTCTTAGGGCTATTGCTCGTGAGCTTGATTGCTCTCCTTCTACTATCAGTTATGAGGTTAAACGTGGTACTGTTTTGCTTTATCATGGTAAGCAAAAACGCTATAAGGCACAACAAGGTGATAAAGCTTACCAAATACATCGTAAGAATTGCGGTCGTAAATCAGATTTCTTAAAGAAATCTGACTTTATCAAATACGTTAATAAGCATTTCTGCGAAGATGGCTGGTCTCTTGATGTATGTGCCAATCGCTGCTTAGCTTTAGGAGAATTTTCTCGTGATCAGGTAGTTTGCACTAGAACCTTGTACAACTATGTAGATCAATGCTTAATGGGTATGAGAAATTCTGATTTGCCAGAAAAGTTAAAGCGCAATACTAAAATACATCGCATTCGTAAAAATAAGAAAAAGCTTGGCCGAAGTATTGAAGAACGTCCCAAGGAGATCAATGATCGTAAGGAATTTGGCCACTGGGAATGCGATTTAGTCTTAGGACATAAAACTAAGGATGATCAAGTACTGCTAACTTTGTCTGAACGAATGAGCCGTGAATTTTTAATCTTGCGTATTCCTGATAAGACAGCCGCCAGTGTGATGACTGCTTTTCAGGCTCTGCGCAAACAGTATAGTGAACATTGGAATGACATCTTTAAGACAATTACAACTGATAATGGATCAGAGTTTGCGGATTTATCCAATCTGGAGACAGTTTCAAAAACCCTGGTTTACTATGCTCATCCATATACTTCTTGTGATAAAGGCACTGTTGAAAGACACAATGGCCTTATTCGCAGATTTATTCCCAAAGGTGATTACATCAATAACTATTCTCTTCAAGATATCATTAATATTGAAACCTGGTGCAATTCGCTACCAAGAAAGATCTTGGCATATCATACTCCAGATGAAATCTTTGAGAAAGAATTAGATCATATCTATCAAGCAGTATAAATGTTCAATTTATTATTGCAATTTACGTTTAACTTATTTTTATAATATTAATCAGAAACAATTTTGTCAATTTGGCAAAACAAAAACAACACTGCTTTCGGTTTTACCCAAAAGCAGCGTTGTGCAGCAAGTTACCAACTAGCTTCAAAAGTACAAGTTACTTCCCATACAAAA